>CALHCF010000005.1 GCA_937930635.1 uncultured Rhizobiaceae group bacterium | reverse complement strand
CGTCAAAGTTTTCCGACACCAGCCCGCGCAACGGGAACCAGTCAAAAAACGACCCACCGGCAAAAATCACAATCAACATGACCGCAAAAAGGAAACCCGGGATCGCATAGGCAATGATAATAATGCCGCTGGTCCAGACATCGAATTTCGATCCATCGGACACCGCCTTGCGGATACCAAGGGGGATTGAAATCCCATAGGACAGAAGGGTGATCCACAGTCCCAGCGATATGGAAACCGGCATCTTTTCGAGGATGAGATCGAAAACACTGATTGACCGAAAATAGCTTTCGCCAAAATCGAACCGCGCATAGTCCCAGATCATTTTGGCGAAGCGTTCATGTGCGGGTTTGTCGAAGCCGAATTGCTTTTCCAGTTTGGCAATGAATTCGGGATCAAGCCCCTGCGCCCCACGATATTTGGAGGATCCGCCCGCGCCCGACGAGCTGTTTTGTGCGGATTGTTCGTTGCCGCCGAAATCACCGCCGCTGCCTGAAATGCGTTCCGTGCCTGATCCACCCTGGCCGGTAAGCTGGGCAATCACCTGTTCGACCGGGCCACCCGGCGCAAACTGAATAACGGTGAAACTGAGCAGCATGATGCCCAAAATGGTGGGAATCATCAGCAGCAGACGTCGTGCGATATAAGCGCCCATGCGGTTGCCGCTTCTCCCTGCCGCCTCAGCGGTCTTTCAGTTTCCGTTGTCGGTAAGGCCTATGCCTTGCCAATGGCTTTCGCCTTTTCTTCGTCAAACCACCAGTAGCTCTCAACAGGAAAGCCGAAATCCGGTTTTTTCTCCGGAAACCCGAACATATCCCAATAGGCGACGCGGTGATTCGCCGAATACCAATTTGGAATCCAGCTATGCGTTGAACGCAAGACCCTGTCGAGTGCGTTGAGGATAACTGTTAATTCTTCACGGTTGGTCGCAGTGCTGATTTTTGCAATCAGCGCGTCAACGGCCTCATTTTGCAGGCCGGGATAATTGCGGTTGCCTTCCACGGTGGCATAGGCCGAACCGAACAATTGCTCCAGCGTCTCACGGGTCGGTGTTGACCCATAAGAACGGGCCAGGCCGGTAATATCAAAATCATAGGTGTCCAGCCGCTTGCGATACTGGGCCGGATCGACAAGGCGGATCGTTGCCTCAATACCCAATGCTTTCAGGTTGGCAACGAACTTGCCCAGAATACGTTCGAATGTGGGAGAGCGAATGAGAAATTCTATTGTGAAGGGTTTACCTTCGGCGTCGACCAGTTGGCGTCCGTCGCGTTTCCAGCCTGCTTCTTGAAAAAGGCGACTGGCCTCACGCAACCGCTTGCGGTCACGCCCTGAGCCGTCCGATATCGGCTGGAGTTGCGCTTCCTCAAAAACCGATGGGTCAAGCTTGTCGCGCAAAGGTTCCAGCAAGGCTAATTCTGCTGGCGAAGGCTTTGCTCTTGCAGCAAATTCCGAGCCGACAAAAAACGAATGGGTTCGTGAATAGGACTCATAAAAGAAATTCGCGTTGGTCCATTCAAAGTCAAAGCAGTTGGCAATTGCCTTCACGGTGCGTTTATCAGCAAATTTCTTGCGCCGTTGATTGATTGCCCATCCCTGGAAGGATGGTAGTTTTTCGTTCTGGAAAAGCTGTTGCTTGACCCGCCCTTCCCTGACCGCAGGGAAATTATATTCCGTTGCCCATGTCTTCGACGTGAATTCTTCACGGTAGGTAATGTCACCCTTCTTGAAGGCCTCGAAAGCGGCCTGCCGCTCGCGGTAGAATTCGATGCGCAGGACATCGAAATTGTAAAGGCCGGCGGCAAAAGGCATGTCCTTTGCCCACCAGTCCGTGACCCTTTCATATTCGATAAAGTTCCCGGCCTTGAATCGTTTGACCTTGTAAGGCCCCGAACCCAGGGGCGCGTCCAGTGACGTGTCACCAAACTCGCGATTGCCATACCAGGCCTTTGACAGGATCGGCATGACGACCACAGTGAGAAATGCCCTGTCCGATTGTTTGCCGTTGAATTTCAAAACCACGGTGCGCTTATCCAACGCCTGAGCGCTTTCCAGGTCTTTGAGAGCCAGAGACAGCGACGGATGCCCCTGTTCTTTAAGCAGAGTGTAGGAAAACGCGACATCCTCAGCTGTCAGCGCAGAACCGTCATGCCAGCGAGGCTCGCTGCGCAGACGGAATGTGTAGGTGTTGCGGTCGGCTGAAATCTCGACACTCTCAGCAACAAGGCAATAGAGGGCCGAAGCCTCGTCCGGAGTGCCAGTCATGAGACTTTCGAAACAAACCTCCATCCGTGGCGGCGCATTGCCCTTCAGGATAAACGTGTTGAGTGTATCAAAGGTCTGCGGATTCTGGTTGAACGCCCAGTTTGGAACCGAGAAATTGAAAACACCGCCCTTGGGCGCCGCTGTGTTTGCGTAGTCAAAGTTCCTGTAATCGGCAGGATACCGCAATTCGCCAAAAGCGGAAAGACCGTGAAGCGGCTTGCCTGTCGGGTTCGCAGCCAGCGAAACGGTGGGCAGGGATGCAATCGGGCCCGCCAGCAACGCTGCCGCTGACAATTTCCCAAACTGACGACGGGTGATTGATACAGGGGAGCTGGCAAGATGCTTCATGGTCATCGCTTCGCTTCCAGCGCTGCTTCCTTTTCGGGAATGATCCACCAGCTTTCGGGGTCAATGCCCACATAGGACGGTTGTGGTTTGGGAATCCCGAACTTGTCCCAATAGGCGGTGCGTGTCTTTGAGAGATACCACTGGGGAACGGTGTAGTAGTTGTGCAGCAACACCCGGTCGAGGGCCTTTGTGGTTGCCACCAGCTCGGCCCGGTCCTTGGCGTAGATCAACTGCTCGACCAGCTTGTCGATGACGGGGTTTTTGGCGCCCATATAGTTGCGCGAGCCTGGTTGGTCGGCCGCCCCGCTGGTCCAGTATTCGCGCTGTTCGTTGCCGGGAGATTGCGATTGCTGGGTCGGAACTGAAATAACATCATAATCAAAATTATTGACCCGCTGGATAAACTGCGATGTATCAACCACCCGGAAAGTGGCGTCGATCCCCAGCAGCTCCAGGCTTTTCAGCCACGGAGCATTGATCTTTTCGCTGGCGGGATTGAAGCCCAGAAGTTCCAGCTTGAACGGCTTTCCTGTCTTTGAATTTACCAGCGTCTTGCCCTTGCGTTCCCAGCCGGCTTCCTTGAGCAGGTCAAACGCTGTGCGCAGATGTTTGCGGCTGTCGCGACGGTCTTCATAAACCGGAAGCTCGAAAGGCTGTTTGAAAATATCTTCTGGCAGATCCTGCTTGAACGCCTGCAGGATTTCCAGCTCACGCCCCTCGGGCAGGCCCGTTGACTGCAACTCCGTTCCACCAAAATAGCTCTTTGTGCGCGTATACTGATTGAAGAACAGGTTCTTGTTCATCTGCTCGAAATTCATGGCCCAGGTCAGCGCTTTGCGCACCTTTCGGTCCTTGAACTGCTCGCGCCGCGTGTTCATCACAAAACCCTGCATGGGGTGACCTGAGGTTTCGACAAACTCTTCCTTCTTGACCAGTCCTTCCTCAAAAGCGGGGAAATTATAGCGCCGCGCCCAGAATTCCGCCCGGTTCTCGGTTCTCAAATCCTCGAAACCGCCTTTTTTGAAGGCTTCCCAAAGCGCATTGGGGTCTTTGAAATAGGTATATTTGCGCCGGTCAAAATTATAACGGCCCTTGCGGGTTGGTGTCTCGGCTGCCCAGTAGTCCTTCACACGTTCCCATTCAATGCTCGAACCAGGAGAGAATTTGGCGATTTTGTAGGGTCCGCTGCCCAGGGGTGGCTCCAGCGTGGACTTGGTGAAATCCCGTTTATTGCCATTTGCGTCGGTCCCTTCCCACCAGTGCTTGGGCAAAACCGGCAGATCACCGATGATAAGGGGAAGCTCCCGGTTGTTTTTCTGGTTGAAGATGAAAGTTATTTCACGTTCATTGTCGATGCGTACTTCCTTAACATCGCCAAAATACCGATTGTATTGAGGCGAATGTTCTTTGAGTGTTTCCATCGAGAATTTCACGTCTTGCGGCGTAATCGGCTTGCCGTCATGCCAGCGGGCTTTCGGGTTCAAACGATAGGTCGCAGATGAGTAGTCGTCAGGGTAAGTGAACGCTTCGGCAATCAGCGGATGAGAGGCCGCAGGCTCGTCTATCGCCTTGGCCATCATCAAATCCCACAACAATCCGCCCTGATAGTTCAGGCCTGCTGCCGGTGTACCCTTCACAATAAACGGGTTGAAGCTGTCGAATGTGCCATTTGCAGCTGAATTGAATGTTCCACCCTTTGGTGCATCAGGATTGACATGTTCGTAATGAGAAAATCCGCCATCATATTTGGATTTTCCAATCAGTGACGTTGAGGTGCGCCAAACCCTGTCGTCAGCCTGTGTCGGTTGTGACAACGGGACAACAAGAACCATTGCAAGCAGGACAGCCATGAGCGAAGTGAATCGGTTCACAGTAAATCTCCTCAATAAAACAGCCTGATCAGGCTCTGTTACACACTCCACAGACGGCTTGCTCCGGTCAAGATACGTTCTTGTTATTAGCTTGGTTCCAAAAATGGCGAAAAACGGACACAAAAAAACCGGGTCTGAAACCCGGTTTTCAGTAATCGCGGTCCGCAGATCAGGGTAGCGGAGCGGGGGTTGCGGCAAGAGACCGCAGATAGGCAATCATGGCGGCCCGTTCCGGTGTCTTTTTCAGTCCAGCAAAGCCCATGCTGGTCCCTTTCACATGCGCCTTTGGCTTGTAGAGAAAGCCGTTTAGTTCGTCATAGCTCCACACTTTGTCAGTTGCGTAGGCTTTGAGCGCATTTGAATAGCCAAAACCGTCTGAACTGGCGATGGCGCGGTTGACGATACCGTAGAGATTTGGGCCAACCTTGTTGGGAGCCCCCTCAACGAAATTATGACAGGCGACGCATTTCTTGGCCGCTTTTTCACCCGCAGCCAGATCGGCTTCAGCAAGCAAGGCGTTGACTGATTCAACCTCGGCTTCGGTGGGCGCTGCAGTTGCAGCCACGGCTGCGGTGCCCCCTGCGATTTCAAAGCCGGGTTTTTCAGGGGAATGGCTGCTAAAAAGGCCATCGGACAGGAAAGTGACGCCAAGAACAAGAAATGCCATGGCAAGAAATGCGCCAAAAACCTTGTTCCACTCAAATGAATCCATGAGTGCTGTGCTCCATGATGAGGAAACGACGGGCCGAATCCATTGGAAGGCCACACATCGTGCTGTGATTTTCGCGCGGAAACTATGTCTTTTGCCCCGCCGTTGCAACACCTATAAGACAAGGTTCCCACTAGACTTCATTCAGGCTTGCCAATCTGGTTCGCCATTCGTCGACAATTGCAACAAACACGTCTGGAACAGCATTTGACCATCGGCAAAACCATCGTTCTTGTTCCTGCCCGTATGGCCTCGACCCGGCTTCCCGGTAAGCCGCTTGCAGATATCGCAGGCTTGCCAATGATTGTGCAGGTCATGCACCGGGCGCTTGAAGCAGATGTGGGTGATGTCATCATTGCCACCGATGCAAAGGATGTTTTTGATTCCGTTCACGATCATGGCGGCAGGGCGGTGATGACCTCTGCGGACCACAGCTCCGGTTCGGACCGGATCTTTGAGGCGTTGCAAAGCATTGATCGCGAAGAAACTGTGGACACGATCATCAATGTTCAAGGTGACTTGCCAACCATCGACCAGGCGGCCATACGGGCCAGCCTCAAACCTCTGGAACGTGCCGAAGTCCAGCTCGCCACTCTTGCCACCCTGATCAGGGATGAATCAGAGAGTACGAACCCCAATGTGGTGAAATTGGTTGGAACATCGTCAGGTGATCAGCAATTGAGGGCTCTTTATTTCACCCGCGCAACAGCCCCCTGGGGCGAAGGCCCACTCTATCATCACATTGGTCTCTATGCCTGGCGGCGCAAGGCGCTGGAGCGATTTGTTGGACTATCCCCATCGCCGCTTGAACAGCGTGAAAAACTGGAACAATTGCGTGCGCTTGAGGATGGTATGCGGATTGATGCGGCGCTCGTTGACACGGTTCCGCTGGGTGTCGATACTCCTGCCGATTTAGAACGTGCCCGCTCAATTCTGGGCCAGTGAAGCAGATATTCTCATGTCCAACAGAAGCGGGAAAATAGCATTCCAGGGGGAACCCGGGGCCAATTCCGATACGGCCTGCCGCAATGTCTATCCCAATATGGACCCGCTGCCCTGCCCGACTTTCGAAGATGCATTTGAAGCGTTGAAATCGGGCGAGGCTGACCTCGCCATGATCCCGATTGAAAACACGCTGGCTGGACGGGTTGCCGATATTCATCTGTTGCTGCCGGATTCCGGCTTTCACATTATTGGCGAATATTTTTTGCCCATCCAGTTCCAGCTTATGGCTCTGCCTGGTGTGAAAAAAGAAGATATAACAACGGTTTATTCTCATATTCATGCGTTGGGCCAGTGCCGTGATGTTATCCGCAACAATGGCTGGAAAGGTGTCATCGCCGGGGATACTGCTGGCGCGGCGCGCATGATTGCCGAGACCGATAACAAAACGGCGGCTTCCTTGTCGCCGTTGCTGGCTGCCGAAATGTACGGGCTCGATATCTTGCAGCGCGATGTTCAGGACGCTGATCATAACACAACCCGTTTCGTGGTTCTGTCGCGGGAACCGGAAGTGCCGCCCGTGGACGCCGGCCCTGCGGTAACAACCTTCGTTTTCCGGGTGCGCAATGTGCCTGCCGCGCTCTATAAGGTGATGGGCGGCTTCGCGACCAACGGCGTTAACATGACCAAGCTGGAGAGTTACCAGATCGGCGGAACCTTCACCGCTACCCTTTTCTATGCCGATATCGAAGGCCATCCTGATCAGCAGAATGTTAAATACGCGCTGGAAGAAATGGACTTCTTTAGCGCCGAACGCCGAATCCTGGGAACCTATCCAGCCCGCCGGGATTTTTGAGGGCGGCAGTAGGGCAAGGAGTGCGACAAGCCAATTTGCCGCAAAAAGGTCGGCGGTTTTCTAAAGTTCCCCCGGACCACTAAAAATGATCGGGTTTGAAACAGGCTTCGAAAGCTTTCACAAGGTCCGCATTTGCGAGAACCGGGCCCCGGAACGGGTGTTCACAACCTGTCAGGCAGCCAGCTTTGCCTTTGCCGCTTCATATTCACGCACCAGCCGCGCTACGAGTTCGGCGGTCGGGACGACTTCTTTGATGGCGCCGACCCCCTGGCCCGATCCCCAGATATCCTTCCAGGCTTTAGACGTATCGGATCCGAAACTCATCTTGCTTGGATCGGATTCAGGCAGATTGTTTGGGTCCATGCCTGCAGCAACAATGGAGCCTTTGAGATAGTTTCCATGCACGCCGGTAAACAGGTTGGAATAGACGATGTCGTCTGCACGACTATCGGCGATCATCTGTTTGTAGGTATCGACCGCCCGTGCTTCCTTTGTTGCGATAAATGCAGAGCCGATATAGCCCATGTCGGCCCCCATCGCCTGTGCTGCAAGCACGGCATTGCCCGTGGCGATGGCCCCGGACAGCAGCAGTGGCCCGTCAAACCACTCGCGGATTTCCTGAATGAGTGCGAAAGGCGACGTGGTTCCTGCATGGCCGCCGGCCCCTGATGCAACGGCAATCAGACCATCAGCACCTTTTTCAACAGCCTTGTGGGCAAAGCGGTCATTGATAATGTCGTGCAGCGTGATGCCGCCATAGGAATGAATGGCTTCGTTCAGTTCGGGTCGTGCGCCCAGCGAGGTGATCACAATCGGCACCTTGTATTTTACGCACATTTCGATGTCATGCTCGAGCCGGTCATTGGAGCGGTGGACAATCTGATTGACCGCAAAGGGAGCGGCCGGATTGTCCGGATTCTTGGCATTGTAGTCAGCAAGTGTCTCCGTGATCTCCGCCAGCCATTCGTCAAGTTGCTCGGCTGGCCGGGCATTCAACGCCGGGAAAGAACCCACAACGCCTGCCTTGCATTGCTCAATGACAAGTGGCGGATGTGAGATAATAAACAAAGGAGCAGCGATTGCGGGCAGCTTCAGCCCTTTTTGAAGAATCTCTGGAACAGCCATCTGGCCTTTACCCCTGCCGATCAGTAATGAAGTGTGGCTGCACACTACAAACTCTTACCAAAGCGTCAATCGCAATTCGGGAAGCGCGGATGATATTTGGTCTGGATAACACCCGATATACGGCCCAAGCGCGCCCTCACAGCTTTGCAAAGGCCGCTCGCACAGATAAAAGACTTCAAGGGATGTGGAACGTGGAGAAGCCCTGTGGCTGGTTTTGAAGACCTGATCCGCAATGCGCTGAGAAAGCAGGAAAACCTGACTCCTCAAAAGCGTGCCGCCATTTACCAGTCCTCGCGCGAGGCTCTGGAACGCATGATCGTCCAGAACGATACAATTGATGCGGCAGGCGCGGTCAGTCAGCGCAAGCGTCTTGAAAACGCGATCAACAGTATCGAAACCGACTACCGCATTTCAGAAAACCGCCCTGAAGTTCGCGAACCTGCTCCATCTCCCCAAAAACCCGATGCGGCGCCAGCGCCTGAATCTGGAACGCCGCAGCCACCGAAACCTGAGCCTGAACCAAGAGCCGAGGTGGTGCGCCAACCCAGTGCGCCAGCTGCTCCGCCAAAGACCTCAGCCGCTCCACCGGAAACCCGAGCTGCTCCGCCAGAGATTAAAGTGACTGATCCGGTTCCTGCAGCACCACGCCCGCTTTCACGGGCGACACCTCAAATCCAGACGCCACCGGCTGAACGCAAGACTGTTGAGACGGTTTCAAAAGTTCCGGTCGATGAAAAACCGGCCCGGAAACCGGACGCTGTCGAAACTGCCGACAGGAAACCCGCTGACACGGGCTTTGCCGCCCGTTCAAATGCCGCTGTCAAACCGGCTGAAGATCCGCCAAAAGTCGATTCCTCACTGTCTTCTTCCAGCAATCATGATGTTGCGCCTGACATGTCGATGCCGCCTATCGACGGTTTCCCCACTTATGAGGGCAGTGCGCTGCGTGAAAGAAAGCCCTACGCGAAAATGCTGCTTTGGGCGATCATTCTGGCGGGTATTGGTGTTGCAGGCTGGTGGGCTGTGACCTTCGGTCCCGACCTGTTGAAGTCACGGGATGATGGCAGTGTGCCCAATCCTGATCCAACCATTGAATCAGGTGCATTTGTTCCCGAAGGTGAGAGCAGCACGGGGCGCTGGATCGTCGCTTTCTCGCCTGATGACAATGCTGATAATATTGTCACCGAAGACCGGGGGAAAGCCGAGCTTGTTCAGGATGGAGATCGTTCGGTAGCCCGCTTGTCCTCCAACCGGGGCAGCGCGTCAAATACCGTGAGAATCAAGGTGCCGAAAGGCGTTATCGAGCCGTTGCGGGCAAGAGCGGCGACTTTTGAGGTAAGGCTCAAGACCAACAACATTGCCGAGCAGCAGTTCGCGATCTTCTGTGAATTTGGTGCGATGGGAAATTGCGGCCGCAAACGGTTTAGTGCCGGAAAGGACGAGAAACCATTCATCTTTGATGTCCTGATCAATGACGCCCAACTGGCCGCTGGCGCTGATGCTTTTCTTGCCATTAATACAGACCTGTCTGGTGGTGGTAACCCTCTCGACATGATCTCGATACGTGTCCGGAGCGGGAAATAGGCAGGCTTAAAGCGCTTATGCGCCCAGGCTGTTTAGAAAGTCTGGCCCCTGACCCAGAATCCGGTCGTCCACCGCACCAATGGCTCCGGTATTTTTCCCTTCATAGTCGAGCGAGTTCAGGACATGGCGTATGGCATTGAGGCGTGCGCGGCGCTTGTCGTTTGATCGAACGATTGTCCACGGTGCATGGTCCGTGTGGGTGGCGTTCAGCATGGCGTTGCGTGCCGCGGTGTAATCATCCCACTTGGTAAGAGCTTTCAGATCGATGGGAGACAGTTTCCAGGATTTCAGCGGATTATGCCGACGGTCATGGAAGCGCTTTATCTGCATCTCCTGTCCCACGTTCAGCCAGAATTTGAAGAAGGCTATCTTCTCATCGACAATCATCTTTTCGAAGGCGGGGGTCTGGGCAAGAAAGGCTGAATTCTGTTCTGGCGTGCAAAAGCCCATAACCGGTTCAACACCGCCCCGGTTGTACCAGGAGCGGTCAAACATGATGAACTCACCCTCCGTGGGAAAATGATCAACATACCGTTGATAATACCATTGGCCCTGTTCGGTTTCTGTCGGCTTGGTCAGCGCCAAGGTGCGGGCATGGCGATGGTTCAGATAGGTGCGGAATGCACCAATCGTTCCGCCTTTTCCCGCCGCATCACGACCTTCAAAGATGATCAGGATACGTTGCCCGGACTTCTGTTGATGAGCTTGTAATTTTACCAGTTCCAGATGCAGTGCAACCAGCTCTTTTTCATAAAGCGAGCGTTTCAGCTTCTTGTCATAGACATAGTCGCCGGAAGCAAAAGCAGTGTGTTCGATCCATTCAGGGAGTTTTGGATCATCAAGATCAAGTTGGCGTGCTTTGCCATCAAGGGTCAGGTCAATCATGGCTTTTGTATCCCCATTCCAGTTCTCCAACGCTCACAAAGCCATTGCCACTTGTCAATGTGAGAATATCTGGCTTTGCAAGGTTCAGGGTTTCAGGATGTTGAGGACACTCAAAGCGAACATCAAACTCTGACACAGCACGAATGCGCCGATGATCATCGTCGAGATGTCCCGTTTTTGGAGTTTGAGTGAAAATCAGAAATCCAGATTGGCAACACTGAGAGCATTGTTTTGGATAAATTCGCGCCGCGGTTCGACTTCCTCTCCCATGAGACGGCTGAAGAGATCATCGGCAGCGCTTGCTTCGCTCACCCTGACCTGCAAAAGCGACCGGGCGTCAGGGTCCAGTGTCGTTTCCCACAGCTGTTCGGCATTCATCTCTCCCAGCCCCTTATAGCGTTGCTTGGAAATCCCTTTCTCACCCGCCGCAAAAATGGCGGAAAGCAGATCGCGAGGGCCAAAAACAGGTGTCTGCTGTTCTCGCCGTTCAAGGTTGGCCGGTCTTGCGTAGACTTCCTGCAACTCGGCAGCGAATCCATCAAGTGCACGTGCATCCGCTGAGCCAATCAACGCATGGTCGATAGCGTGTACTTCCCTGACGCCACGCACCATTCGCGAAAAGACAACAGAGAAATCGCCGTTACCCTCTTCACGAATTTCACCAGCCCAACCTTTTTCGGTTTCTTCAGCCAGGGCATCGAGACGCTTGGCTACATAATTGGCGGCCTCCGCTGCCTGCTGGCGGTCCGACATCAGTTCTGCGTTCAGAGCGCCCGCAATCGCCACCTGTTCGACAATGCCACGGTCATACCGGGTATGCAGACCGTCAAGAAGGCTTCGCACATGGAGCGCGCGGTCCACGGCTTCGCGCAAATCTGCCCCTGTCATCACTTCGCCATCGGCCAGATGCAGGGAGGCCTCATCAAGACCCCCTTCAATCAGGTAGTTTTCCATGGCGGCTTCATCTTTCAGGTACTGACCTGACTTTCCGCGTTTCACCAGATAGAGCGGCGGTTGTGCGATATACAAATAGCCCCGTTCGATCAGTTCAGGCATTTGCCGGAAAAAGAATGTCAGCAACAGAGTTCGGATATGCGCGCCGTCAACATCCGCATCCGTCATGATAATGACTTTGTGGTAGCGGGCTTTCTCAATATCAAACTCGTCCTTGCCAATGCCCGTCCCAAGAGCAGTGATCAGGGTTCCGATCTGCTCCGACGACAGCATCTTGTCGAACCGTGCCCGTTCAACATTCAGCACCTTGCCGCGCAGAGGAAGGATGGCCTGGTTCTTGCGGTCTCTGCCTTGCTTGGCGGAGCCGCCTGCGGAATCACCCTCAACGATAAAGATCTCTGACTTGGCGGGATCGCGTTCCTGACAATCCGAAAGTTTCCCTGGTAAAGAGGCGATATCCAGAACGCCTTTGCGACGGGTGAGCTCCCTTGCCTTGCGTGCGGCTTCGCGAGCGGAAGCCGCTTCCACTACTTTGGTAACGACTGTTCTTGCGTCTGCAGGGTTTTCTTCAAACCATTCTTTCAGGGTTTCGTTGACAAGGCTTTCGACAACCGGTCGCACTTCCGAGGAGACGAGCTTGTCTTTTGTCTGTGATGAAAATTTTGGATCCGGCACTTTGACGGACAACACGCAAGAAAGACCTTCACGGCAGTCATCCCCTGTGAGAGAGACTTTTTCCTTCTTCATGATGCCGGAAGCATCGGCATATCCGGTTACCTGACGGGTCAACGCGCCCCTGAAACCGGCCAGATGGGTGCCCCCATCGCGCTGGGGAATGTTGTTGGTAAAACACAGAACATTTTCGTGGTAGCTGTCGTTCCACCAGAGCGCCAGTTCAACCGTGATACCATCTCGTTCAGACATCAGATAGATTGGATTTTCGATAAGCGCTGTTTTGGTGCGGTCGAGATAGCGCACGAATTCTTTCAGTCCGCCGTCATAGAAAAGTTCGGTTGTCCGCTCTTCGGCACCGCGTTTATCAGTCAGGATAATACGAGTGCCGGAGTTCAGAAATGCCAGCTCACGCAACCGGTGTTCAAGCCGCTCGAAATCAAACTTGATGTTGGTGAACGTTTCCGAAGACGGCATGAATGTTACTTCGGTGCCGGAATAGTCGTCAGCATCGCCAACAACTGCCAACCGGTCATCTGCGACACCGTGGGTAAAGTTGATCTCGTGCCATTTCCCAGCTCGTGCAATCTTCAAAGTCAGCGACACCGACAATGCGTTGACCACGGAGACGCCAACACCATGGAGTCCGCCGGAAACCTTATAGGAGTTTTGGTCAAATTTTCCGCCAGCGTGCAGTTGGGTCATGATGACCTCGGCCGCTGACACCCCTTCTTCTGTATGGATATCAACAGGGATTCCACGTCCGTTATCCGTCACGGTGACAGAGCCATCCGCGTTTATGGCAACAGTAACCCTGTCGGCATGACCGGCGAGCACTTCGTCAATCCCGTTATCGACTACCTCATAGACCATATGATGCAGACCAGAGCCATCGTCGGTATCGCCGATATACATGCCTGGACGTTTTCGAACAGCATCCAGCCCCTTGAGAACCTTGATGGAATCCGCGCCATAATTGGCATTCGACTCAACATCGGCCTCTTCTGGGGAATCGGGGGTGTTTTCCAAATCGTCGTTCATGAAGGTCTCTATGCAAGAAGGAGGTGCCGGCCTGTCGAATCGGTCGGATTTCCCGCTAAATATAGGCTTTTGGCCTGCGAAACCCAATGGTGAACCCGTAAATGGAGGTTGATTTTGGTGGAGGGATAAAATGCAGTTGTTGGTTGAGAGGTAAAATTGGTGTACCAGCGGGAGCAGGCTGGGATCGGTTGAGGTTGATCCTGGACTTGGGGCCAGACGACTATGACACCTGCACGTGCCGCGCTGATCGTGAAAATTGCATCCTTTGGGATGCTGGGCTTTTCATTATTTATGGGGCTGGCACCGTTCAGTTCCATCAATGCGCCAGTTATCTTTGCCTTTGACGTGATGGATTGGCCGCTGGATGGCAGCCCTGCCGCCTTTGATCGCCATCATCAGTGGTTTCTTGCTTTCTCGTCTTCGTTTCTGGCCGGGTTTTCCCTGTTGTTCATTTTTGTGGTTTGTCCCGCTCTGGCGCGGGGAGATGAGCGGACCCGTAAGGTTGCACTTTATGTCCTCGCGGTCTGGTTCATGATGGACAATGTTGGCTCCATCGCTGCGGGTGTTCCTGTAAATGCTCTTTGGAACGGCCTATTCATTCTGCCGTTTGCCATCCCGCTCATGACCATGCAGACCTATTCTGACTGACCTGTTTTTTTTCTCACGACAAACCGGAGTGCTTTGGAAAGTCAGGCCGGCAGGCGAAAAGCCGCTGTGGCCGCAACAAGATACATCCACGCGATGCCTGGTAAAAAAACCTACTTTCGCGACGGCCCTTTTCGTTCTGAAGAGGCAGCCCAGAGGTTGATATCGGCCTCATGGGCATAAGTGGCGATGGTGGCCAGTTCTTCTTTTGAGAATTCAAGATTATCAATGGCCCGGACACAGTCCTCAATCTGCTCAGGACGGCTTGCACCAATCAGGGCGGTTGTCACCCTGCATTCGCGCAGCACCCAGGCAATGGCCATTTGAGCGAGGGTTTGGCCCCGTGCCCCGGCGATTTTATCCAGCGCCCGAATGTTCTCGATATTGCGGTCGGTCAGAAAATCCGGGTTGAGTGATTTATGCTGACTGGCGCGGCTGCCGTCCGGCACTCCCTTGAGATATTTGTTCGACAACATACCCTGCGCCAACGGCGAAAATGCAATTGAGCCGATTCCCAGATCATCCAGCGTATCAAGCAGGCCATCTTCCTCGACCCAGCGGTTGATGATGGAATAGCTGGGTTGATGGATAAGGCAGGGAGTACCCAGTTCTTTGAGGATAGCCGCCGCCTCCCGCGTCCGCTTTGAGTTGTAGGACGAAATGCCCGCATAAAGCGCCTTACCGGAACGGACAATCTGATCCAGCGCCATCATGGTTTCTTCAAGCGGCGTCTCCGGATCGAAGCGGTGTGAATAGAAAATATCGACATAATCCAGACCCATACGCCTCAGACTCTGATCGCAGCTTGCAATCAGATATTTGCGGCTGCCCCATTCACCGTAGGGTCCAGGCCACATTCCATATCCGGCCTTTGATGAAATAATCAGCTCATCGCGGTAGCCGGAAAAGTCGGTTCGCAGGATTTCGCCAAAAGCTTCTTCTGCGGAACCGGGCGGCGGGCCGTAATTGTTAGCCAGATCAAAATGAGTGATCCCCAGATCGAAAGCCCGCTGACACATGACCCGCTTGGTGTCATGTGGTGTGTCGCCCCCAAAATTGTGCCACAGGCCCAGCGATAGTGCCGGGAGTTTCAGACCGGATTTTCCACAGCGTCGGTAAACCATGGTTTCGTAGCGGTTTTCGGCAGGGCTCCACATATCAGATTCAGCTTTCTATTTTTTCTTCTTTGTTTGCCTTTTGGTTGGGACAAGCATGGACCTTGCTTCCCTTTTTCCCAAAGCGGCAGGGCGCTCGCACGTCGTTGTGAGCTTCACAGTCTTGCCGGTCTCTCCGGACTTCAAAATGGATGTCATGACTTCAACTGCATGAAGCGACATTTCAAGTGAACAGCGATGGGGGCGATCCTCGAGGATTGCCGTTGCCATGTCTGCCAAACCGACAGTGCGATAATTGGCAAGCATACCATCGCGGTGTTTCTCATTGGGCTGACCCAGAGGGTGCTGAAACGCAGGAGCCTTTTTTGCCAGCTTGTCACCCTTTGCGAGTTGCAGGTCGCCGCCAAAGAAATTCGGATCCGGTATGTAGAGCGTACCCTCGTCGCCATAGAGTTCCATGTTGTGATGACCGTGGTGCCACACGTCCCAGCTGGTACCCAGTGTAATGATGGCCCCATTTTCAAATTCCAACAGAGCGTGGATTGTGGTGGGCGTCTCTACCTTGATCTTTTTTCCGTAGTTCGGCTGCGACGTGATTGTCCGTCTTGGAGACGGTGTCGAAGACAAGGCCATCACGCGCTTCACGGGGCCGATGAGCTGAATGAGATTGGTTACATAATAGGGTCCGATATCCAGTACTGGCCCGGCCCCGGCTTTGAAAAAGAAGTGAGGATTGGGGTGCCAGTGTTCCATGCCACGCCCCATCACATGAGCGGTGCCGGACGTGATGCGGCCGATTGCGCCGTCATCAACCAGTTTGCGCGCATGCTGGTGGGCGCCGCCCAGAAAAGTGTCTGGTGCTGACCCGACCCGCACACCTTTTTTGGCGGCACGTTTCTGCAAATCACGACCCTCAGCCAGTGTCAGAACAAATGGCTTTTCTGAATAAACGTGCTTTCCAGCATCGACCGCGGATCGCGAAACTTCATAATGCGCGGCCGGGATCGTGAGATTGACAATAATGTCGATGTCATCGGCCTTGAGAAGATCACCCACCTTTTCGGCGCGAAGACCAAACTCTGCTGCGCGAGCTTTGGCTGTTTTTGCATGGATGTCGGCGCAAGCCACCACCTCGATACTTTTGAACAGGGCGGATAGTTTGATGTAGGCGACAGAAATATTCCCGCAGCCCACGATGCCTACATTGAGTGATCGTGTCATTGAAATTCCTACAAAGCGCGAACGGTATTGATTGATCGACTGGCAAAACGGGCATGATCGCTTGGCTTGTCATGCTCCATCACAAAATACTCAGCCGGTGTTTTGGAAAGTGCTGACCACAGCGCTTTCCAGTCCATTGTGCCGAAACCGACGTCGGCCCAGCCATCTTCATCGAGGCAATCGCCTTCAGGTGCGATGTCCTTGATGTGGACGGTGCTGATGCGATCACCATAGCGATCAATCCAGTCGAACGGATCGGCTCCGCCCCGCACGATCCACGCAATATCTGCTTCCCAGGAGAGCGAGGGCCCGCCTTTGAATACTTCTTCCATAGGAATGGAGCCATCTGCCTGCGGCACAAACTCAAAATCATGATTGTGCCAGCCAAAGCCAATGCCGGCTGCCCGCAGCACCTCGCCGGCTTTTTCAATGCGTTGGCCGAACGCCAGCCAGTCCCCTGCATTGTCGGGTCGCTGACTGGCTTCAATATGCGGGCAATAGACGTATTTCATACCGATTGCCTGAGCAATCTCCAGCGCCTTGTCCGGTTCGTTTTCCAGCATATCAAGGCTGATATGGCCTGTCGGCATGGTCAATGCGGCCTTGCTCAAACCATCAGTCAGGGCTGCCAGATCATTGTAGCTGCCACCAAAACCTTCCACCTGAGTATAGCCAAGGTCGGCCAGCATTCTCAGCGTATCGGTGAGCGGGGGGAACTCTCTTGAAGAATAAAGCTGATAGGAAAATTGTTGCATGATTGCTCGTGAATTAGGGGTTTGTTTTGATGGGGGTGAAGGGTTAGAGGCGCAGCTCTGTTCGTGCATCAAAGAGTGATGAAGCAGCGGGATCGAAACTGATCGCAACTTCCTCTCCGCTTGTAAGGTTGGACTGACCGTCGACGCGGAAACGGAAATCTTCGCCACCAAGTCTTGTCCATACCAGCGTATCAGAACCCATCGGCTCTACCACATCAACGATGACCTTTGATTGAAAATGTCCAGCTCCCGGTTTTTCTCCCACCCGAATATGTTCGGGTCGCACGCCAAACGTTGCGCCGCCATTTGTTGGGGTGCCCTTAAATTCATAGCGCTGGAGATCAATCTCGATACCCTCGCTCACAAAGCGGGGCTTCTTTCCCGCTTTCACCTCTCCTTCGAGAAAATTGATGCTGGGTGATCCGACAAAACCGGCAACATATTTGTTGACCGGTTTGGTGTAGATCGTATGTGGATCAGCCAGTTGCTGGATGACACCGGACTGCATAATGGCAATGCGATCGGCCAGGGTCATGGCTTCAATCTGGTCATGGGTCACATAGATCATGGTGTTGTTTTCAAGACGCTGGTGAAGGCGCTTCAGTTCCACACGCAGTTCGGCCCGCAGCTTTGCATCGAGATTGGAGAGAGGTTCGTCGAACAGGAAAACATCAACATCGCGAACCAGAGCGCGACCAATGGCAACCCGCTGCCGTTGACCGCCTGAGAGCTGTGACGGTTTTCGTTTTAGCAGCGGTCCAATCTGAAGAATTTCGGAAGCCTGCGTGACCCGTCGCTGAATTTCAGCAGCGGGAAGCCCTGCATTCTTCAATCCAAAGGAGAGATTTCCTTCAACCGTCATCTGCGGATAAAGCGCATAGGACTGAAACACCATGCCAATGCCGCGATCTTTCGGTTCCTGCCAGGTCACGTTTTTGTCGTTGATGAAAATCTGACCATCACTCAGGTCCAGCAGTCCCGCGATGCAGTTGAGCAATGTTGATTTTCCGCAACCGGACGAGCCGAGAAGAACAAGGAACTCGCCCTCTTCAATTTCGAGATTGAGGTTCTGGATAACTTCGACATTACCAAAAGCCAGATCGAGATTTCGGATGGATACGCTCGCCATAACTAACCTTTCACGGCCCCTGCTGCGATGCCGCGGACAAACAGTTTGCCAGAGACGAAATACACAATGAGTGGCACAAGCCCGGTCAAAATGGTCGCTGCCATATTGACATTATATTCTTTCACACCCTGCACGGAATTGACGATGTTGTTGAGTTGCACCGTCATGGGATAGGTATCTGGCTTGGTGTAGATAACTCCGAACAGGAAATCGTTCCATATGCCTGTGATTTGCAGGATCATGGCCACCACGAAGATTGGCAGTGACATGGGCAGCATGATCTTGAAATAGATGCCCCAGAAACCGGCGCCATCGACGCGCGCGGCTTTGAAAAGCTCTTCCGGTATTGATGTGAAGTAATTGCGGAAAAGCAGAGTGAGGATCGGCATGCCAAAAATCGTATGCACCAGAACCAGCCCCGGCAATTTCCCGTAAAGTCCGATCTCACGCAAAATGATGACAATGGGATAGATCATCACCTGATAGGGGATAAATGCTCCAAAAATCAGGATGGTGAAAAAGACATCAGCCCCTTTGAAGCGCCAGTTCGCGAGAGCATATCCGTTAACTGATGCAATCGCGATCGACAGGATCACCGAGGGCACTGTGATCACGACTGAATTCCAGAACCCGCGTGAAAGTCCATCACAGTTCAGCCCGGTGCAGGCCTTTGCCCAGGCTTTTACCCACGGCTCGAAGGTGATCTCCATGGGGGGTGAAAAGATGTTGCCCAGCCGGATTTCAGGCATGCCCTTCAGCGAGGTCACGATCATCACATAGAGCGGCAGGAGATAGTAGAGCGCCACAATGATGAGCGTTCCGTAGACGAAAATATTGCGCCGTGAAAAGCGGCGTTTTGGCTTTGGACCGCTCGGTCCGTCAATGCCAGCTGATACCGGGGCGAGGACTGTCTCAGACACGTTTGCGCCCCCCAAATTCCAGATAGGCCCAGGGGATCAGAATAATCAGAACCGACAGTAACATCATCGTGGAACCGGCGAAGCCTTGTGCGAGGTTCTGTTTGGTGAACATTGCGTCGTAAACATATTTGGCTGGTACTTCAGAGGCGATGCCCGGCCCGCCGCTTGTTTGTGCAACCACAAGATCATAGATGCGCACAATGCCGGATGCGATAATCACCAGCGTTGTAATGAACACGCCGCGCATCATGGGAATAATGATGAACAGATAGGTTTTCCACATCGGTATGCCGTCCACCCGTGCGGCTTTCCAGATGTCTTCGTCTATACCGCGCAGGCCCGCCAGCATCAGGCACATGATCAGCCCGGTGCCCTGCCAGAGACCGGCAATCAAAATCCCGTAAATAACAATTTCAGGATTGTATAGCGGATCGAATTCCAGACTGGTCCAGCCCATGTCCCGCAGAACCTTCTGGATACCGAAATCCGGATTCAGCACCCACTGCCACACCAGTCCGGTCACCACAAAGGACAGAGCAAATGGATAGAGCAGAATGGTTCGGAAGGTATTTTCAAAACGGATTTTCTGATCCAGAAGCGCTGCCAGGACAAAGCCGATGACCAGAGAAAAGATGAGCGAGAGAACTCCGTAGATAAGAAGATTCTCGATTGAGATGAGCCAGCGGTTGGTGGTCCACAGGCGTTCATATTGATCCAGACCAACGAACTTGAGCCGGGGCAGAAGTTTGGAATTGGTGAACGAGTAAAAGATGGTCCACAGAGTGCCGCCCAAAAAGACAACAAGGGCTGTCGCAATCATCGGAAGTGCAGCGATCTTTGCACTGATGTTGCGAAAAAGCTGATTGGGACGTTCTTGTGTCGTCATCACACCGTCTTGCGCCTTCCCGGTCAGCATTTATTCAAATCCATCCGGCTCAAGTTTATTGAGCCGGATGGCATGGTCATTTTTTAAGGAGCAGGTTTCTTACTCTGCGGTATCGATGATCTTGGCAAAGCGCTCCTGAGCGTCCTTGGCCGTAATCGATGTATCCTTCCAGAACTCGACCATCAGATCTTCAATCTGACCCTGAGAGTCTGGCGAGAAGGTCTGGTTTGAATCCGGCAGGATATTGCCTTTGGCGAGGATATCGAGGCCCTTGCGCATGCAATCATTGGCTGAGGCCAGATCGACATCGCCACGTACCGGCAGCGACCCCTTTTTCAGGTTAAAGGCAACCTGTGCCTGTTTCGACATCATCACACTGGCCAGCTTGAATTGGGCCTTTGTTTTTTCCGGATCATTCAGTTTTGGGAAATAGAACGCATCACCACCAGTAGAGATGATCTCGTTGACCCCAAGGCCGGGCAGGCAGGTATAGTCTTTGCCAGCCACCTGTTTGGCAATCTGGAATTCGCCCTGCGCCCAATCACCCATGATCTGACCACCTGCTTTGCCGGTAATCACCATGTTTGTGGCCAGGTTCCAGTCCTGAACGTTGGACCCTTCAGACAGTTTGCGCGCTTCCGAAACTTCGGCAAACACCTTTGCCAGCCCTTCACTGCGAGCCGTAGCACCGTCTTTCTCGATATAGATTTTCTTCCACAAATCGATGCCGCCAATTGCGATGATCAGAACATCGAAAGCACCTTTCGACTGCCAGGACTGATTGCCCATCGCCAGCGGAACCTTGCCAGCTTTTTTCAGCGCAGGTGCAGATGCCACGAACTCATTCCAGTTTGACGGAACGTCGACACCGGCATCGGCATACGCTTTATGGGACAGCCATATCCACTGCCAGGAATGAATGTTGACAGGCACGCAGTAGATTTTCCCGTCCAGTGTGCAACTGTCGAGCAGGCTTTTGGGCTTAACGATCTCGGCCCATTTTTCCTTCTCGGCAAGTTCTGTTAGATCCTGCATCAGGCCCGCTTCAACCAGTTCCTCGGCCTGGCGGCCATGATTGAACTGAGTTGCGCCCATGGGATCGCCCCCGGTTATCCGGCTGATCATGATGGGACGCGCTGTTCCGCCTGAACCGGCGATCGCTCCATCGATCCATTTGTTCCCTGATTCATTGAATGCTTTGGCAAACTCCGCAACAGCGGCGGCTTCTCCGCCTGACGTCCACCAGTGAGTTACTTCCAAATCTGTAGCAGAAGCTGCAGTCGATAGAGCAAAAGCTGAGCTACAGGCCAACAGTGTTTTCGAAATTTTCATGTCTTCCTCCCGTTGATATATGCGCAGTCAGTCGCCAACAACGCGGCGTGATTTCTGCCTGCAAATATCGATGTAATCGCTTACATTTTCGTTTGAAATTCAATGTTACTGGGTGAAACGATCTACCGATATCTTTGAACTCCATCAAACTGTGTCGATAATTTCGCAGAGTCAAGCTTTTCAAACACGGTTAGAATCAAATCTAAAACGTTTTAGGTTCGATGGTCGCGCGGTCGACTTACGCCAAAATATGTCAACCGGACTTCGCAGAAACGCAAAATTAACCATAAATGCTGCATCTGTAGAGGAGTGCTCGGGGGCTTCTGGAATTCCTTTTTTGGAACCAGCAAGTTGGCAGGTATTGAAGTGCAGTTCACACGGCGGAGACTTCTTGGCGGATCAGCTGCGGCGTCCCTCGCGCTTCTTTCAGGTTGCGCGGCCACAACGGCACGGCGCGCCTCTTATGCCGCGACCTTTGTAAAACCGGCAAATATGAATCCGGTCTTCTACTGGACCGACATCGTTCTTCAGGCTGTGCGCGATGAGAAAGTGTCGCCACCGCTTGCGGCACGCGCCTTTGCGATGGGACATACGGCTGGATTTCTAGCCGTCAACGGGCTCGAACCACGATATCGCAGCCGTTATCAGGTCGGCGAGGGTCCGCGCAGTGCCAGCTCGGAGGTAGCCTTTGGAACGGCTTTTGCTTCTGCAATTTCCCGCAGTTTTCGCGGTGGTTTTTCACAAGATCAATCCCGTTTCCTTGCGGCTTATCCCGATGGGCAGGCCAAATCAGACGGCGTGGGATGGGGCCAGCGTATAGGCAGGCACATGATCGGTCTGCGTCACAATGATGGTGTCACCACGGCCAAAAACCGTTTGCGCCGCTATCCAGGGCGCAATGATATTCTGCAGTGGGCCCGAACCGGACCGCATTACAATACAGGATCAGCTTTTGCTGAAAGGCCCACTTATGCACCCGCTCTGTTGCCAGGTTTTGGTGCAGTGAAACCCTGGGCCCTGAACACTGTTTCTTCGATGCGAGCCGTTGATTTTCCAGAGGCACAAAGCCGTGCCTTTGCCCGCGAATATCTGGAAATCTTTGAAACAGGGCGGGCCAACAGCCGCAATCGCACGGTGGAACAATCACAAATTGCCTTATTTTGGGAAGACGGTCCCGGCAGTGTAACCCCGCCGGGTCACATCATGGCGCTTGCGATGCAGGTTCTGCAATACCGCAACCAGACGCTGGTCGAGCAGGCGCGCGCATTTTCTTTGCTGTCAATGTCCATGGCTGATGCGGCCACTTGTTCCTGGGACAGTAAATACCATCATGATATCGCCCGACCGGAAACCATGATCAGGGAACGGGCGCAGCGTATTGCAAACTCCCATGCCACCCTTCCCCTTGATCCGAACTGGCAGAGTTTTATTCCTTCCCCGTCGTTTCCCGCCTATACATCGGGGCACAGCTGTTTTGCTGGTGCGGGTTTTCGAATGCTGGCCAGACTGACAGGGAAGGACCGGGTGGCGTTTTCCAGTGTTTCACCCGATCCACAGCTTTGGCCGGGGGTCTTGCCCGGCATGGTACGGTCCTGGTCCAGCTTCTCCCAAGCAGCAGAAGAATGCGGTATCAGCCGCATTTATGGCGGTGTTCACTGGAACGCTGACAATACCCAAGGTCTGAAAGTGGGCCGCAGAATTGCAGACACGATTTTTTCCGGGGCAATTCCGGCAGCGGCCTGATTTATCTGAATCAAATTGATCTTTACCGTTCCCTCGTGACACAAGGTCACAATTCCGGCCTGAAGCGCTGTGGGGAAAATACTTGCCGAGACTTGTTGCCATTGGCGAATGCATGATCGAACTCTCTCTTGGGTCGGTCGATGGAGGGCAATGCAGTCTCGCCTTTGCCGGAGATACGCTGAACACGGCGGTCTATCTGAAACGCTGCTCGGCGCCGGATGTCGAAGTCTCCTATGCCACGGTTATTGGTACTGACGCGTTGTCGGACAACATGCTGTCTTTCTTTTTATCGGAAGGGTTGCAGACGGATTGTATCGCCCGACATCCGCAGCGTGTTTGCGGTCTTTATGCCATCGCGACAGATAAGGATGGAGAGCGCAGCTTCACCTACTGGCGCGAAGCGTCGGCTGCTCGCGAGCTTTTTCGGGTCGGTAATCAGGTCGGTTTTGATCACCTCAACCGTTTCGATGTTCTCTATTTTTCGGCAATAACACTTGCCATTTTACCCAGCGAAATCCGCGATGGTTTTTTGAGCTGGCTTCCCGGCTACCGGGCTGGCGGAGGTCAGGTGGCTTTTGACTCAAATTACCGCCCAGGGCTGTGGCCGGACGTTGAAATGGCGCGCCACGCCGTAAGCGAAGCATTTGCAAACTGCGATATCGCATTGCCTTCAATCGATGACGAGATGGCACTCTTTGGCGATCAGAACCAGCAGGCTGTTCTGGACCGGCTGCGAGGATACGGCCTCAAAAACGGCGCCCTGAAAAACGGTGCTCTTGGCCCGGTCGCCATCGACCCCGAAATTGAGGCACCCCCACTCGCCCCGGCGACACAGATTGTCGATACCACCGCAGCGGGCGACAGTTTCAACGGAGCTTATCTCGCCGCCCACCTGTCCGGCCAATCGCCGCAACAGGCAATGGCAGCCGGCCATGCCTGTGCGTTGAAAGTTATTGCCCATCGCGGTGCGATTATCGACCGGGCAGCCATGTAACCTGGGCAGAACGGAAACTCTGGAGAAGTAACGGGAAAAGCGCTGCGCTTCCAGAATTTCGGCTTAAGCAGGCAGTACCGATTGCACCCACCCTCCCGCAGGTCTAAAAGGCCAGCAATTGTGTTTATTTTCATGGATTTCTCATGCGACCTTCCAAACGTGCTAACGATGAAATGCGTGCGGTCACGCTAGAACGTGGCTTTGCCAAACATGCGGAAGGGTCCTGCCTGGTAAAATTCGGTGATACGCATGTACTGTGCACGGCATCTCTGGAAGAGCGGGTGCCACCCTGGCTGCGTGGAGCAGGTAAGGGCTGGGTGACTGCGGAATACGGAATGCTGCCCCGGTCCACCGGATCGCGGATGCGCCGTGAGGCATCTTCCGGCAAGCAGTCGGGGCGGACGCAGGAAATTCAGCGCCTGATCGGGCGGTCTCTGCGTGCGGTGGTTGATCTGAAGGCTCTGGGCGAACGCCAGATTTCACTCGATTGCGATGTTATTCAGGCCGATGGCGGTACCCGCACTGCATCGATTACCGGTGCCTGGGTGGCGCTTAAAGATTGTCTGACATGGATGGAAGCGCGCTCCATGGTTGGTGGCGATGTTCTCAAAGACCATGTTGCTGCAATATCCTGCGGAATTCACAATCAGACGGCGGTGCTTGATCTCGACTATGATGAGGATTCGGAAGCCGAAACCGACGCCAATTTCGTTATGACCGGCTCCGGCGGGATTGTGGAAATTCAGGGGACCGCAGAAGGTGAACCGTTCTCCGAAGAAGAGTTTGCGCAACTGATTGGCCTGGCCAAAAAAGGGATTGGCGAGCTGGTCGATTTTCAAAAACTGGCGGTGGGATAACAACACCGATGCGTGCGCTGGACACCAATTCCCTCATTCTGGCGAGTCACAATGAGGGAAAACTGCGCGAAATCCGCGACCTCATGGAGCCTTATGGCTTCGAGATTACTTCTGTCGCGGAACGCAACTTGCCCGAGCCAAGCGAAGACGGCACGACATTTGAAGAAAACGCTTATACCAAGGCCAGCGCTGCCGCAAAGGCAACGGGTATGGTAGCGCTGTCCGACGACAGCGGTCTTTGCGTCGACGCTCTTGGTGGCGCGCCGGGCGTCTACACAGCCGACTGGGCGCAAAACGATGATGGTTCGGGCCGCGACTTTGCGATGGCAATGGGCAAGGTCGAAGATATGCTGCAGAAGATCGGTGCCACACAGCCGGATGTCAGGAAAGCCTATTTCTGTGCAGTGTTGTGTCTGTGCTGGCCTGATGGCCATGCAGAATATTTCCGTGGTGAAGCCCACGGTACGCTGGTCTGGCCTCCCCGGGGCGACAAAGGATTCGGTTATGATCCCGTGTTTCAGCCTGATGGCCAAAGCCGCACATTTGGCGAGATGGACGCCGAAGAAAAGCATTCATGGGCACCTGGAGACGGGGATGGCCTTTCGCACCGGGCGCGCGCCTTTGCCAAATTTGCACAGGCGATGCTGGACAAGGCGCAGTGATATCATCGCACAATCAGGATGATGGCTCTCCCGGTTTTGGGGTCTATGTGCACTGGCCTTTCTGCGCGGCCAAGTGCCCCTATTGTGATTTCAATTCCCATGTCCGTCACAAACCCGTTGATCAGGCGCGCTACGCAAAGGCTTTTGAGCGCGAGATTGCCCACATGGCCAGCCTCCAGCCAAACAAGAAAGTGACAAGCATCTTCTTTGGAGGGGGCACGCCGTCCCTGATGGAGCCTGAAACCGTGCAACGGGTGCTGGGCGCTATCCACGGCGCATGGCCGGTAGAAGAAGGGATTGAGATCACACTGGAAGCCAATCCGACTAGTGTTGAGGCGGAACGCTTCCGCGGGTATCGCGCAGCAGGTGTGAACCGGGTTTCTCTTGGCGTTCAGTCACTGGATGATGAGCAGTTGAAATTCCTTGGCCGCCTTCACAGTGCAAACGAGGCTCGTGCGGCCATTGAACTTGCGCGTGAAATCTTCCCGCGTCTTTCTTTTGATCTTATCTACGCGCGCCCGGGCCAGACAGCGCAAGCCTGGCAGCAGGAGCTGGAAACCGCGATTGGCTTCGCCGCCGATCACCTGTCGCTTTATCAACTGACAATCGAACAGGGCACTCCCTTCTTCGATCTGCAAAAGGCCGGAAAACTGCATGTCCCGGATATGGATCAGGCGGCAGCGCTCTATGAACTGACGCAGGCAATCACTGCAGATCATGATCTGCCTGCCTATGAAATCTCCAACCATGCGCGGCCTGGTTTCGAAAGCCGTCACAACCTCACCTACTGGCGCTTCGGTACATGGGCGGGTGTCGGTCCCGGAGCCCATGGACGACTGGCTATGAATGATGGTCGCCATGCTTTGGAGACGCACCGCAATCCTGAAAAATGGCTTTCAGCAGTTGAAGAATATGGTCACGGCATTGTTGAAGACGATCCGCTGACGCTTGAGGACTTTGGTGACGAGATGTTGCTGATGGGCCTGAGGTTGCGGGAGGGACTGGATGTCGGGCGCTATGAGGCTGAGACCGGTATATCGCTCGATCCGGTTAGGGTAGAGGATCTCATTACCCATGGAATGGTGGAGAAACTGAGGGACAATCGGCTCAGGGCAACAGCCGGCGGTTGGCTTGTTCTCGATGCTGTTATCGCTGATCTTGCGGCGTGATCTGGATCGCCATTTGCGTTTCAGGTTGCTTGCAGCAAAAGTGTTTTCTGCGAACCCGATATCTCAGCCCCAAGCGCCATGCCGCCTGCCTCACCTTCCAGTAAAGATAAATCAGGGACCGGCCAGTTTACCCTGCGCAGCACCGTGTTTTCTGCGCCTGCCCAGCCAGCAGGGCTGTATCTTGTAGCAACCCCCATCGGCAATCTGGGCGACATCACGATCAGAGCATTGGAAACGCTTGCCGGGTGTGATGTCATTG
Source organism: uncultured Rhizobiaceae group bacterium (assembly GCA_937930635.1). GTDB lineage: Bacteria > Pseudomonadota > Alphaproteobacteria > Rhizobiales > Rhizobiaceae > Pseudahrensia. Next base: position 50,044 of record CALHCF010000005.1, on the reverse strand, counting down.
CCTGTGAAGATACGCGAACCAGCGGTGTTTTGCTCAAACGGTTTGGTATTGATCGCCCGAAAGTCTCCTACAATGAACACAACGCCAACCGGCGCGGGCCTGATCTGCTGCGCCAGATTGCTGACGGAGCCGCCGTTGCGCTTATTTCCGATGCGGGGACGCCGCTGGTCAGCGATCCTGGCGGACGGCTGGTGGAACAGGCTCTTGATCAGGGGCTCAAGGTTATTCCCATTCCTGGTGCCTCAGCACCGATCGCCGCGCTGATCGGGAGCGGGTTTGGAAACGAAGACTTTCGGTTCTGCGGGTTCCTACCATCCCGAAAACAGGCCCGGCGTCAGCAACTGGAAGCACTGAAGGCTGAAAATACAACCTTGATTTTCTTTGAAAGCCCCACTCGAATTACCGCTTCACTCATGAATATTAAAGGTTGTTTCGGGTCCGAACGAAAAATGACAGTTGCGCGCGAAATATCAAAAATGCACGAGACCTTTCACCGTGGAACTGTTGCTGAACTTTGCCATGAGTTTGAATCAATGGACCGGGTTCGCGGTGAGATCGTTCTGGTGATCGAAGCTGCGGAAGCCGAATCTTTCAGCGATCACGATGTTGATGATCTGCTGAGTGAAGCACTGAAAGAAATGAAGACCAAGCAGGCCGCCAATTCGGTTGCCCAAAAAACAGGGTTGTCGAAACAAGACCTGTATGCCCGTGCCCTGGCGCTGAAAGCAGAAAAAGCGCCATGAATGCACCCGCTGCCAGAGATCGAAGAAAAGCTTATCGACGTGGTTTGCGGGCGGAACGGCTTGCGGCACTGGCCTTGATGCTCAAGGGATACCGGATCGTTGCCAAACGCTATCAGACGCCTGTTGGTGAGGTGGATTTGATCGCCAGAAAGGGTGATTTGATTGCCCTGGTGGAAGTGAAGGCGCGCAAGGATGTTCAGACAGCGCTCGATTCAGTCACTCACACAGCCCAAAAGCGCATACAAAATGCCGGTGAATGGTGGATCAACCGTCAGGCCGATGCAGGCCAGCTTTCCTGGCGCTGCGATATTGTTGCCGTCATTCCCCGTCGCTGGCCCGTTCACTTTGAAAACGTTTGGTAGTCGACTGGTGATCGGCTGATGGTCGGCCGGTGTTCGGCCAGTGTTTGGATTGTGAAGGGTGCAGGTGGTTTTCTTGAGCCACATCCCGTCTTATGAAGGAACCAGAACTAATTTGGAGCAGACACCCGTGGTTTCATCCCAAAAATTGCGCATAGCGGTCCAGATGGATCATATTTCATCGGTTCAGATCGCCGGCGATTCAACCTTTGCTCTTATGCTTGAGGGGCAGGCGCGTGGACATGATCTGCTCCACTATGAGGTCGACCGCCTCTCCATGCGCGACGGCACGGTCTATGCGCAATGCGAACCTGTTGAAGTCAACGATATTGAAGGCTCTCATTTCAGGCTTGGCAAGCCAAAGGTCGAAAATCTTGCTGAAATGGATGTCGTGCTGATGCGACAGGACCCGCCCTTTCATATGGGGTATATCACTGCCACCCATTTGCTGGAGCGTATTCATCCGCAAACACTGGTCGTGAACGATCCGCGGGAAGTGCGCAACGCGCCGGAGAAGATTTTCGTTACCGAGTTTGCCGACTTGATGCCCGAAACGCTGATCACGCGTTCACGGGATGAAATCCGCAAGTTTCGTGAGGAGTTTGGCGATATCATCATCAAGCCGCTTTACGGCAATGGCGGCGCGGGTGTTTTCCGTATTCAGGAGGGTGATGAGAACCTTTCCTCATTGCTGGAGATGTTCGAAACGACCTGGCCCGAACCCTTCATTGCCCAGCGTTACATGAAGGAAGTGCGGGCAGGTGACAAACGCATAATCCTCATTGACGGCGAGCCGGTTGGTGCCATCAACCGGGTGCCATCAAAAGAGGAGGCCCGTTCCAACATGCATGTGGGTGGTCGCGCCGAAGCGATTGGCATGACACAGCGTGAAGAGGAAATCTGCGCTCGCATTGGCCCGGAACTGAAGCGCCGGGGCTTCATCTTTGTCGGTATTGACGTCATTGGCGACTATATGACGGAAATCAATGTTACCTCGCCAACCGGTATTCGTGAAGTGAAGAATTTTGGAGGGGCAGACATTGCAGCTTTGTTCTGGGATTGCGTGGAAGGCAAGGTTGAAAAAAGGGTTTCGCGATGAACCGACGGGGCTGGCTTTGGGTCATCGCATTCGTTACCGCCCTTGCGGGTCCGGTTGAAGCCCGGGATTATTGCGACAGGTTTTTTTGCCTGCGTCTTGTCGAAAGTAATCGAGCCGTTGATATCGTGGCCGTGAACCGAACCCGCCATGCGCTCCTCTCCACACGTCTGTTCGTAAAACTCAAAAATGCGTCGACGAACCACAAGGAGCCGCTGATTTTTTCGGTAGAGCCAGGGAAAACCAAAAAGCTTCTCAACATCAAGGCAAAGCCAACCGGGCCCTGGAGCTACCGCGTTCGCCATCTATGGAACTATGGCCGGACAGGTGTCACACATGACAAGATGGCCCGTTATCTGCTGCCAGCCCGTCCTGGGACAAGCCAGAAAATAGGACAGGGCTGTAGTACCCGATTTTCCCATTCGGGAGCCCGACAATATGCCACCGATATTGTCATGAAGATCGGGACACCGGTGCATGCGGCACGAAAAGGCAAGGTGATTGCAGCCAAGGATGATTCTGACAAGGGCGGCCGATCACGCAGAAAGTATGAAAAACTGGCAAACTATGTGATCGTCGAACACGATGACGGGACACTGGCTGCTTATCTGCATCTGAAAAAAGACGGTGCAAGAGTGGAGCCGGGAGAAACGGTCAGGGCTGGTCAGCATATTGCCGATTCCGGCAATACAGGCTGGAGCACCGCACCCCATCTTCACTTTGAAGTTTTCAAGCTCAACAACGACATGAAGTGGCAAAGCCAGAAAATAAAATTCCTTGCTGACGAGGGTTATGTTACCTGCCCCAAAAATCAGGTTTTGAAGGCAAAAGAACTATGAAACTTACTGATTTCAAGGCGCTGACATTCGACTGCTACGGAACGTTGATCGATTGGGAAACAGGCATGGTTGAAGGGCTTGCCCCTCTTACCGGGCGCATGAGTGCACCCCCTTCGCGGGATGCCATTCTGGAGGCTCATGCAAGGCATGAATCAAGCCAGCAGCGCACCACGCCATCAATGTTGTACCGTGATCTTCTGGCCATCGTGTATAAACGGCTGGGCGAGGAGTGGGGTGTCGAGGTTACACATCAGGAGTGCACCACATATGGGCGCTCGGTGGAGGAAAGCTGGCCTGCATTCCAGGACTCGGCAGAATCGCTGCGCTATCTGAAACAGCATTACAAACTGATCATTCTATCCAATGTCGACAACCGGAGTTTCAGCGGCAGCAACACCCGGTTGGGCGTAAATTTTGATGCGGTTTACACCGCCGAAGATGTTGGTTCCTACAAGCCTTCTGACCGCAATTTTGACTATATGCTTGAAAAGCTGCCCGATATCGGAATTCAAAAAACAGATATTCTGCATACTGCCGAAAGCATGTTTCATGATCATGTCCCTGCCAACAGACATGGATTGGCCAATTGCTGGATATACAGGCGTCACGACAAGCAGGGTTTTGGTGCTACAATGGATCCTGGCGCCCTGCCAAATGTTGATTTCCGTTTCGACAGTATGGCCGATCTTGTGCAGGCTCACAGGCAGGAATTATCCGCAGGATAGATTTTTGTTCCTTTTTTGTTCTTGACAATAAACATGGTCCCATCTTAGCCTTAACTTCAGGCAACGCTCCGATCGGCTTTCCCGGTCTGGCGTAAAGGGTGGATAGGTTTCATGGTTTCACGCTGCACCACTGTTGCGTTTCAGGGTATTCAGGCTGTGCCGGTGGATGTTCAGGTGATGGTTGGTCCCGGCAAGATGAACATGCACGTTGTCGGTCTGGCCGACAAAGCGGTGGCGGAAAGCCGGGAACGGGTTCAGGCGGCGGTTCACGCCTCTGGTTTGTCGATGCCCAGCAAGAAGGTGACCGTCAATCTTGCGCCGGCTGATTTACCCAAGGAGGGCAGCCACTACGATCTTCCAATTGCACTTGCTTTGATGGCGGCGCTGGGAGCGATACCTGGTGATGCACTGGAAGGGTATGTTGTGATGGGCGAACTGGCGTTGGATGGAACCATCGCGCCCGTGGCAGGCGCCCTGCCCGCCGCAATGGGCGCTAATGCGCTTGGCAAGGGTCTCATTTGCCCGTCTGTCTCAGGTGCGGAAGCCGCGTGGGCAGACCCTGAAATGGAAATTCTTGCACCGCGCAGTCTCATTGCAATGGCCAATCATTTCAAAGGCACGCAGGTACTCACCCGCCCGCTTGCCGCAATTCGCGAGCGCACCGGTCAATCGGGTGACATGGCTGAAATTCGGGGGCAGGAGACCGCGAAACGGGCGCTCGAAGTAGCCGCAGCAGGAGGGCACAATCTCATATTCGTTGGACCTCCCGGTTCCGGGAAAAGCATGTTGGCTTCACGCTTGCCCTCCATCCTGCCAGCTCTGTCGCCCAAGGAGTTGTTGGAAGTTTCCATGATCGCGTCCATTGCCGGAACAATCGCCGATGGAAAGCTGTCCTCTGCCCGGCCATTTCGCGCGCCCCATCACTCGGCTTCTATGGCGGCGATGGTCGGGGGTGGGCTGCGCGCCCGGCCGGGAGAAGTTTCGCTGGCTCACAATGGAGTTCTTTTTCTGGATGAACTGCCGGAATTTACTCCGCAGGTGCTCGACAGCCTGCGTCAGCCGCTGGAAGCTGGCGAAACGGTCATTGCGCGGGCCAATCACCGGGTTGCCTATCCATCGCGGTTGCAGCTCATTGCTGCGATGAACCCCTGTCGGTGCGGTATGGCAGGCGAGCCGGGACACACGTGTCGGCGGGGTGCAAGGTGTGCAGCAGATTATCAGGCCCGTATTTCAGGCCCTCTGATGGACCGGATAGACCTCAGGGTGGAAGTGCCTGCGGTAACTGCTGGAGATATTATCCGTCCGGCAGAAAGCGAGCCCAGTGAAGTTATTGCAGAGCGAGTTGCTCAGGCGCGGGAAATTCAGACCCGGCGTTATGCAAAGCTGGATCTTGGATGTCTGACGAATGCGCAGGTGGGCAATACAATCATTGAAGAGGTTGCCGCTCCGGATGCGGCGGGGCTGAAGTTGCTGGAAGATGCTGCCAATGCACTCAAATTTTCCGCACGTGGGTTTCATCGGGTCCTCAAAGTTGCGCGAACACTGGCCGATCTTGAGGGAACGCAGAAGGTGGGCCGGGTTCATCTGGCTGAAGCAATTTCCTATCGCGTAGCCGGAGAGCGGCTGGTTCAGGCTGCATAAATTTCCCGCAGATATCGGCCCACTCTGACCGGCTGGGAGCTTTCAGGTAAACAAATAGCAAGGATAAGCTGGCACGACAGTGCTATGGCTGCTCAACCTCCTATCAGCGGACATCAAAACCGTCCCACTGCGACACAACGTGCGCTGGTGTTCGGTCGCGCTGATGGAAGCGGCAAGACCGGTGCTGCAACGCTGAAAACCGGGATGCGCGCGCGCCCACGGCAAAAAGACAGCCAGCCAAAAGATCAAATACAAAATCGGGCACAAAGAAAAAGACGTTTTGCCATCATACCCGTGGCCTGTTTGGCTGTCTTGCTGATCCTGATGTTTACGATGCCCGGTATGATCTCTGCCCCCCACATTTGGGCTTTGCTGGGTGTCTGTTGCGCGGTCGCTGTGCTGACTTTCACAAAACCCGGTTCTGAAGAGAAAGCAGGGGATCAAACCGGCAGCAAATTGCAAAAGCCGGTACCGAAAGACGCGTTGCTGGAACAAAACCGACTTCTTGCACAACGCCTGGAATCGCTTGAAGACCAGTCATGGGAAATTCGTGAAAGCGAAGAAATTCATCGCAGTCTGGCTGAGGCATTTGGAGACATTGTTTTCCACCGCAACGATAGCGGACAGATCACCTTCGCCAACGACCGTTTCCATCGCTACTTTTCGCCCGATACTGTTTTTCCAAAGCCTGAAAGCCTGTCGGTCAACGGAGAGCAAGAGAACACAACACTGGTGGCCCGGGACGTTGCGATCCAGACCCAACTGGGTGAGCGGTGGTTTTCATGGGCGGATCTGAGAACCCGGGATTCAACCACGGGGGAAATTGGCCATCGCTCGGTCGCGCGCGATATCACGCAAAGAAAGCTTGGCGAACAGGCCATGATAGCTGCGCTTGAGAAGGCTGAGGAAGCGAACCGGTCAAAGTCACGTTTTCTGGCCATGGTGAGCCATGAAATCCGAACGCCGCTGAACGGAGTAATCGGCATGGCCCGGTTGCTGGCTGATACATCGCTCACCCCATCACAAGCGACTTATGTTGATGCGGTTGAAAACTCCGGTCAGACATTGCTTGCGTTGATTGAAGACCTGTTGAGCAGCGCGCAGATTGAGGCTGGCACGATCTCTCTAAAACCAGGCCCGACCAGTCTGGTGCAATTGCTGGAAGAAGTAACCGAACTCCTGGCACCAAGGGCGCGCAGTCGAAAGCTGGATCTGGCGTCTCATGTAGCGGCAGATGTTCCCGAAACTGTGGAGATCGATGCAGGCCGGTTGCGTCAGGTCCTGCTCAATCTTGCCGGGAATGCAGTCAAGTTCACGCAAAAGGGTGGGGTGTCGATTGAGGCGCATCTGGAAACACGGGCCGGTGAGAAAACCCAAATAGGGTTCCACGTCAGTGATTCCGGCCCGGGGCTTCACGAAGATGATCAGCAACGCATATTTGAGGAGTTTGTCCAAACCGACGAGGGCGCGACCCGCCTCCACAGTGGTGCGGGTTTGGGTCTTGCCATTTCGCAACAGATTGTCGGGCTTATGGGTGGCAGGATTACCGTTGAAAGCAAGCCGGGACGCGGATCGGTATTTTCGTTTTCAATCCCGATTGAAGCGTCAGGTTTGCCAGCCGCCGCTATCGCACAATCCAGCCCCTCCAGTCAGGAGCGGGTTGCGATCATCCTACCGGCAAGTCCCGCTCGCAAAACACTTGTAAAAAGCACACGGGCCTGCGGCTACGTAACCGAAACCTATGACGGGCTGGCTTCTTTCCAGACACGCCCTTCAAATGCGCCGGCATTGAAAGTGGCAATCATCGGGAATGTTGAGGATTGTGCCAGCACGATCAGTGCCTGCCGTAAGATTCTTGGACAAGAGGCCCGGCTTCTGTTTCTTGGAGATGTTGCAGACCGAAAGTCGCAGGATAAACAACAGGACCAGTTTGATGGATGGCTTGTCTGGCCGGTTCGGCAGCGCACCCTCGCGTCCGCCATGGCCGGCAAATTTGAGCAAGGTTCGGTGACATCGGCAGCCGGGTCATCCGGCGAAACATTCTCGCCGCACAAGACGTCTCTTAAGGTTTTGCTTGCAGAAGACAATGAAATTAATGCTCTGCTTGCCCGGTCCTTGTTGACCAAGCTCGGTCATACCGTGGTTCATGTTGAAAACGGTCGTCAGGCTTTTGACGAGACTGTGCGTCGGCTGAAAACCGAAGATGCGTTTGATCTGATCTTTATGGATATGCATATGCCCGTGATGGAAGGCAGTGAGGCGATCAGGCTGATCCGTCAACATGAATGCAACACGAAGATCATTGTTCTTACCGCCGACGGTCAGGACGAAGCCCGCCATGAAGCGATATTGGCCGGTGCAAGTGACTTTTTGCTCAAGCCTCTCGATCTGGACTCAGTCGCCCGATTAATCGAGAATCATGTCGATCACCAGCATGATCCTGTCACGTAAATCTAGTAGTGAGATCATGGAAGCGAAACGACTCGTAATGGATTCTACATGGATTCCGCAATGAAACGACCAGTTCCTGAACGCACTCCAGGCCGAAAAACTGTGACGCTCGGGCGCGTAGGCAATCTGGAAACAAGGTTGGCCAGCAGTGCGCATGAGGTCCGGCAGGCTCAGAAATTGCGCTATGACATTTTCTATCGCGAGTTGGGAGCAGTTCCGGACCCGGACACAGCCCGCACGCAGCGGGATGCAGACCGGTACGACCCCTACTGTGACCATCTTCTCGTGGTTGACCGACAGGCGGCACCGGAAGGCAGGATTGTCGGGACTTATCGTATGATGTTCGATCGCGGTGCACGAAAGGCCGGCGGCTTTTATTCACAAAACGAGTTTGACCTCAGCAGCCTGATTGACTGCAAACCACGGCATCGGCTGATGGAACTGGGACGCTCCTGCATTCTTGCGCCCTACCGTTCAAAACGGACGATGGAGTTGTTGTGGCATGGGGTGTGGGCCTGCGCCCTGCAAAACCAGATAGATATCATGTTCGGTTGTGCGTCCTTTCAGGGAACCGATCTCCAGAAGGTCAGCCCTGCCCTTGCCTGGCTGGGCAAAAATGTAAGTCTGGATAATTCTGGCGGCCCAGCATCGCGAAACCGGGAAGCATTTGCTCTTTCAAAGTGTTCAAATGAAAGCAACAGCCGTGGCAGGGCGCTTGCCCTATTGCCGCCGGTTCTCAAGGGCTATTTGCGTCTTGGAGCCCGAGTGGGTTCCCATGCCGTCATCGATCGCCAGTTTGGAACCATTGATGTTTTGGTGGTTCTCAGGGTCGCCGACATCAATGCGCGCTACCTGACACATTACGGGACAGACGCCTCGCGGTTTGCAGCCTGATTTTCTGCTCTTTATGGCGCGTGTCCACAGACAAACCGGGCTTGATAACTGAACACCTTGGCGCGGCACAGCAAGCACTGCTAACACTTGTTTCAGGTTCTTTACCGCCCTTGGCGGAAGCGTGAGTTGACGATGAGCAGTTCAGCCGCAACGCCCATGATGGCGCAGTATATTGAGATCAAGGCGGCCAACCCCGACTCTTTGCTGTTTTATCGGATGGGTGATTTCTACGAGCTCTTTTTTGGCGATGCAGAAATTGCTGCCCGTGCTCTTGGCATCACGCTAACCAAGCGTGGCAAGCATCTGGGTGAAGATATTCCCATGTGCGGAGTGCCGGTTCACGCTGCAGACGACTATCTGCAAAAGTTGATTGCACTGGGCTATCGGGTTGCCGTGTGCGAGCAAATAGAAGACCCGGCAGAAGCCAAAAAGCGCGGCTCAAAATCCGTCGTCAAACGCGATGTCGTGCGCCTTGTTACGCCGGGCACGATCACCGAAGATAATCTTCTGGAATCAGGGTCGGCCAATATCCTGGCCGTGCTGGCCCGGGTACGCGGCGGCGCACAGGGTGAGGATTATGCGTTGGCTGCTGTCGACATATCGACAGGCTCGTTTCGGGTTATGGAATCCAATCGTCAGGCTTTGTCGGCTGATATCGCTCGTATCAATCCGCGTGAACTTGTCGTTCCCGACGCCCTTTTTGATGATGACGATATGCGGCTGATGTTCGAGATGGCGGGATGCGCGGTCCAGACTCAGCCAAGTGCAATTTTTGACTCAACCCAGGCTGCTCAGTCGGTGCAGCGCTTTTATGGCGTGTCAACGCTCGATGGATTCGGAAGTTTTTCAAGAGCCGAACTCTCCGCCGCAAGTGCCGCAATTGCCTATGTCGAAAAAACACAGATAGGAGAAAAACCGGTTCTGGCCTATCCGGAACAGGAACAGTCCGGCCAGATCCTTTACATCGACGCTGCAACGCGCGCCAACCTCGAGCTTGTACAAACAATGTCGGGCGAACGGACCGGCTCGTTGTTGCGCACCATCGACCGAACAGTTTCAGGAGGTGGTGCACGGTTGCTGGCGGAGCGGCTTATGAGCCCGTTGACTGTCGTGGATGCCATTATTGCCCGCCATGATGAAGTTGCCTTTCAGCTTGCCAACGACCGGCTGCGATCGCAGCTGCGCACTGCGCTTGCCGGAATTGCAGATATGCCGCGTGCACTTTCGCGCCTATCCCTGAACCGGGGTGGACCACGTGACCTTGCCGCCATTCTTTCCGGGCTTCAGGCAGCCCTGGCAATCGGAAAACTTCTTGAGGGGCAGGCATCGGACCTGCCCGCAAACACAGTCAATGACTTTCAAACCCTGTCCGGTGTTCCCGATGGTTTGGTGAAATTCCTTGAAAATGCATTGGGCGACGAATTGCCATTGCTTGCCCGTGATGGCGGGTTTGTCCGAAGCGGTTTCGATTCTCAACTCGATCAACTGCGCAGTCTCAGCAATGAAAGCAGGCAGGTCATTGCCGGGTTGCAAACACGGTATTCGGAGGAGACCGGAGTCAAGTCGCTCAAGATTCGTCATAACAATGTGCTGGGCTATTTCATTGAGGTGACAGCCCTGAATGCCGAGGCATTGCAAAGCGAAAAAGACCGTTTCATCCATCGCCAGACCATGGCCAATGCGATGCGTTTCACCACCACAGAGCTTGCCGACCTCGAAAGCCAGATTGCCAATGCGGCCGGCAAGGCCCTGCAGCTGGAACTTGGGCATTTTGCCGAACTTCAAACAGCCGTTGTTTCAGACTCAACAACAATACAGGCCATAGCAGCTGCACTCGCGCGCCTCGATGTGGCATCTTCGTTGGCGGATCTTGCAGAAGAGCAGGGTTATGTACGCCCCACCATAGATGACTCCCTGGCATTCGAAATTACCGCCGGGCGGCATCCGGTTGTTGAGCAGAGCCTGCGTCAGCAATCCGCCAATCCATTTGTCGCCAATGATTGTAATATCGGTGGCGAGGAATCGTGCAAACTCTGGTTGCTGACGGGGCCGAACATGGGCGGCAAGTCAACCTATCTGAGACAAAATGCTCTGATTGCCCTGCTTGCCCAGATGGGCGGTTTTGTGCCGGCAGGAAGTGCGCATATCGGTGTCGTGGACCGGTTGTTCTCGCGTGTTGGCGCCGCAGATGATCTGGCACGCGGTCGGTCGACTTTCATGGTGGAGATGGTCGAAACCGCAGCCATTCTAAATCAGGCCGGAGCGAGATCGCTGGTTATTCTGGATGAGATTGGGCGTGGTACTGCCACTTTCGACGGGCTGTCGATTGCCTGGGCAACGATTGAACACCTGCATGAAGTCAATGGAAGCCGCACTTTGTTCGCAACTCACTTCCACGAGCTGACAGCGCTGACCGCCAAGCTGGACCGATTGGCCAATGTCACCATGAGCGTAAAGGAATGGGACGGGGAAGTTGTTTTCCTCCATGAAGTCGTGGAAGGCAGCGCTGACCGTTCTTACGGGATTCAGGTGGCACGTCTTGCCGGACTGCCCAATGCGGTTGTGGAAAGGGCACGGGATGTTCTTGATCAATTGGAGAGTCAGAACCGGGAAAGTCCAGCCAGCACACTCATAGATGACTTGCCTTTGTTTTCAGCAGCGGTGTCCGGGACAAGTCAGACGGGCGCGCGCGATTCCAGAGTGGAAGAAAAGCTTATGTCCGTTCACCCAGACAACCTGACACCACGGGAGGCACTGGAAACATTGTATGCCCTTAAATCCCTGATCCAGGACAAGCAAAAATAACCAGTGAATGCACCGTAAAAACCTGAAAATAAACAATATTCTTCAGCAGGTGCGATATTGCACGTTCACGGATATGTCTCTCCTCTAGGTTCTGATCATCGAAAGAGCGCAGTGCTCATTCAGATGAAACCAGGAGAGAACCAAATGTCTATTATCAAGAAAACCGCCCTTGCCGCCGTTGCATTTGCAACCCTGGCTTCTGCGGCTCCCGCTCAGGCAGCAGGCCTGATGACAATTGCACCAATTGCTTCGGCGCAAAATGATGCAGCCGTTGAGGTATCAAATGTCGGCTATCGCAAATATCGCGTCCGCCGCCACTTCCAACGCCATTACCGTCCGTTGCGCTACAAATATGTGCACCGCGCCAAGCATTGTCATTGGAAGAAGAAGAAAGTGTGGAGCAACTACCATTACCACTTTATCTGGAAGAAAGTTCGTTTCTGCCACTACAGTCACTAACGCGCTGCGTCATTCGCGTTAGCGATGGCCCCGACCCCCACTGCACCCGGGGATCGGGGCCTTTTTATTATTTGTCTCGTTTGACTTTCTGCTTCTGGGTGCCGAGGCCCTCAATTGACAGCTCCATCACATCACCTGGTTTGAGATATCTGGGTTTGGGTTTCATGCCCATGCCGACACCGGGAGGAGTGCCCGTCGAAATGACATCGCCGGGATGCAGCGTCATCAATTCTGACAAATGAGAAATAATCTGAGCCACTGTGAAAATCATGGTGGAAGTGTTGCCCGTTTGGCGACGCTTGCCATTCACATCAAGCCACATATCCAGATTCTGCGGATCCTTTATTTCATCACGCGTAACCAGCCAGGGGCCGGTCGGGCCAAAAGTGTCGCAGCTTTTTCCCTTCGTCCACTGGCCAGAAAGCTGGCTCTGAAAATGACGTTCCGAAACATCATTGACCACACAATATCCGGCAACATATTTCAGGGCATCTTTCTCAGCGACATATTTGGCCTTGCGACCAATGACGACGCCGAGTTCAACTTCCCAGTCGGTAGATTTGGATTTGCGGGGAATGGAGACCGTGTCATTGGCTCCAATGATTGCGGAATTTGCCTTGAAAAACAAAATCGGATGTTCGGGTATCTTGGCCCCGGTTTCGGCGGCATGATCTGAGTAATTCAGACCGATACAAAGAAATTTTCCGATATCACCAACGCAGGGTCCCAGCCTCTGTTTGCCCTCGACTTTCTTTAGTTTTTTGACATCAAGCGAGCGCAGCATTTTCAACGTTTTGTTGTCTAGCGTCCCCCCGGTGATATCTTTCACTTTGCGCGACAAATCTCTTAGATTTCCGGCATCGTCGATAAGTCCGGGTTTTTCTTCTCCGGCCTTGCCGTAGCGAACCAATTTCATGAAATATTTTTCTCCTGCTGGATAACAGCCGCACCAGACCAAACTGAAATGACAAATTCAAGCAGAAAGGCTTAAGCTCACTTTTTGCAAGGCAGTTGCCCTGGCGAGCTTTCCGTCGTGTGGAATCGCGTATAGCATGTCTCGATCAGCCTTTTGAACCAAATTGGGTGACGTGCGTTAAACCATAAGCTTTGCGCTCTTTTGATCCCGCGCAAACACATTCAGGACGGATACTGGTCAGAAAAAATGTCAGTCAGTCAGGCATCTCTTGCAGAAGTACAGGCAGGTATTGATGGCGTATTCCCAAGGCTTTGGCGCTATTGTCTTGGATTGACCGGCAGTCGGGACCGGGCGGACGATCTGGCACAGGCCGCCTGTTTACGGGCAATCGAAAAAGCCGATCAATTTGAGCCCGGCACACATCTCGACAGATGGATGTTTCGTATGACCCAACGCATGTGGATCAATGAGCTTCGAAAGGATGCCGTGCGCATGGGTGGTGGGCTGGCTCCGGTGGAGGAAATCGACCTTGTGGATGAAAAAGCCGATCCGGAAACGAATTTATTGGGCCGTGAAGTGTTAAATTCAGTGATGGAGCTGCCTGAGGCGCAAAGGGCGACCGTCATTTTGGTGTATGTCGAAGGATATCGTTATCTGGAGGCGGCTGAGATCCTTGATATCCCGGTGGGAACAGTCATGAGCCGCCTTGCTGCAGCGCGCAAAAAACTGGTTGAAAAGTATCAGAAGGAGTCTCGCTGGGATGAGCGCAAAGAGAGAATTCAGTGATGAAGAGCTGGTCGCGTTCCTCGATGGAGAGAATGATTTCGCACCCGTGAGCGAAATCAGAGCTGCACTTGATAAAGATGTCAGCCTGCAGGCGCGCCTCCAGCAACTATCGATTGATACCGACCTCATTCGAGAAACCTTTTCCAGGGTAGGGCCAGCCCTTGAGACAGCCGTGCCAGCGGGCGGGATCGTATCGGATTTTTCAGCCGCGCCAGCGGTTCCGGTCAGGCAATCGCGCTCTTTCAGTTTTTCACAAATGGCCGCAGCTGCCATATTGGCACTTGGAATTGGCTTTGGTGTATCAACGCTGACAACCGATGGCGGTGACCGCTCGTGGCAGGATTATGTCGCTTCCTATCAGGCTCTCTATGCGACAAGCACGCTGGCACATATCGAGCGGCCGCAGGATGAAATGTCGGCTGAACTGACTCGCGTGTCCGCCGCGATAGGAAAGGCAATCGAATTCGACGCTGTCGGAAACACTCTTGGCGTGGACTACAAACGGGCGCAGATTCTCAGCTATAAGGGGCAACCATTGATTCAACTCGCCTTTCTTTCGCAGGGTGGCGTGCCGTATGCGCTTTGTATTCTAAAGACGGGTGAGGGTAGTGCCGACAAAGTTGTTTTGGATGAAATGCAGGGCATGAGTTCGGCATTTTGGTCGAATGGCGAATACGAATATCTGCTCATTGGTGGCGACGACGAGTCTGTTATCTCGCAACTTGCCAAACATTACGCGGCGCGCATCTAAGGTATTTCGGGTTTTTTACTGACGCGCCAAGGCGGTCGATCGGCATTATATGCCGGGTCGCCGGTTGTACGAGCTTGTTCTGTGTAACAGCTATCGCTGACAGGACGGACAGTAAAACGTGCTGCGGCCCGACTGAACAATGCGGCTAATCTTCGATGTGCATCCTTCATGGCGACAGGGTTCACCCTCGCGGTCATAGGCAGCAAAAGAATGCTGGAAATAACCCAGCGTTCCGTCCGTTTGCGCATGATCCCGCAGCGATGACCCTCCCGCCTCAATAGCTTCTTCAATGACAATGCGAATGTTCTGTGTCAGCCTTTTGCATCCTGCCGAAGGTCGACCAGCCTTGGTTACAAGGGTCGCGGCTTTGCGCTTTGGCGACAGACGGCTTCGCCACAACGCCTCACACACATATATGTTGCCAAGCCCCGCAATAACTTTCTGATCCAACAAAGCTGCTTTTAAAGGTGCGGCCTTGTTGGCGAGTTTCATGGCCAGGTGCTGCGCCGAAAGCATATTGCCGACAGGCTCCACACCCATACTGCTGAAGGTTGGATGTTCATCAAGCTGCGCACGCGGTGTCATGAGCATAAAGCCAAACCTGCGCGGATCGTTATAAATCACCCTGGCGGCACGGCCTTCAGCAGTTTCAAGATGGAAAATCACATGGTCATGGGATTCCAGCCGCGACCGGGCATGATGGAAGTCGCCCGGCAGGTTTTCATCACCATCAATTTGTGTGCGAAAGGAACCGGACATTCCAAGATGCATGATGATGACATTGCCGTTCGAAAGATCGACCAGCAGATACTTTGCCCGCCGCCCCATCGACAGGACCGTCTGCCCTTCAACGATGTCTGAAAAACGGTCTGGAAAAGGGAAGCGCAGGTCCTTGCGGCGAAGTTCAAGCCGTTCGATCTTGGCACCTTCCATGACCGGCGCAAGACCACGCCGTACTGTCTCGACTTCGGGTAATTCCGGCATCAGACGTGCTGTCCGCCATTCACGTGCACCTCGGCGCCGTTGACATAGCTTGCGGCGTCGGAACACAGATAAAATATGGTTTCAGCCACCTCTGCCGTCTCACCAAGGCGACCAAGAGGAATGTCCTTGATCATGCCTTCGGTGCCCGGTGACAGAATGGCCGTGTCAATTTCACCCGGTGCAATAGCATTGACGCGAATTCCATGCGGCCCAAAATCAGCAGCCATTTCACGGGTCAGCGATGCCAGCGCCGCCTTCGATGTGGCGTAGGCGCTGCCGGCAAAGGGGTGCACTCTGCCCCCGGCGATGGAAGTGACATTGACGATGGCTCCCTTGGCATTTTTCAGCTCATTGAAAAGCTCACGTGCCAGCAGGATCGGGGCGAAAAAGTTGACCTGAAAGACATGGTTCCAGATCTGCATGGGCGTATCGATGGAGTTGGGCCGTCCTCCTCCGTCAAGCTTCGGTGAAATTCCCGCATTGTTCACCAGCGCGTGCAGCTTGCCGCCTTCTTCTTCCAGCCGTGCACGAATATCGGAGACCGCCAGTCCAAGGCTGTCGGCGTCGGCCAGATCAACGTGAACATGATTGGCTGCGCCTTCAGGCCAGGGGCAGGCCACGTCGAAGGGTTGTCGTGAACAGGTCAGCACCCGCCAACCCTCTTTTGAGAAACGCTTGACGGTTGCATGGCCAATGCCCCGACTCGCGCCCGTGAGCAGCAAGGTCTTGTGGCCACTCTCAGCATTTGATTGATGGTTGGTGTCTGCATTTTGCATACTCAATATCTAGGCGAAGGAACCGAGTTTGCCTATGGTGTGAACCTGAAAGAATTCAAAGTGAGAAAACGGGAGAGACCGGGTGGTACAAGGATCCAAAGGCGCGGTGCTGGCCATCGATCAGGGGACAACATCGTCCCGGGCTCTTGTTTTTGATGCTGAGCAGAAAATTGTCGGGCTTGCACAGCAGGAGTTCACCCAGCATTTCCCGAAATCCGGGTGGGTGGAACATGATGCAGAGGAAATCTGGGACAGCGTGGTTGCGGTTTGCAAAAAGGCAATCGCCGGGGCGCAGCTTCAGGCTGGCGACATTGCCGCAATCGGCATCACCAACCAGCGTGAAACGACGCTGATATGGGATCGAAAGACTGGAAAACCGATCCACAGGGCGATTGTCTGGCAGGATCGCCGAACATCTGATTTCTGCGCCGAACTTAAAAAGCAGGGTTTTGAGGACGAGGTTACCAACCGCTCCGGCCTGCTGCTTGATCCCTATTTTTCGGGAACAAAAGTCCGCTGGCTGCTTGACAATGTGGAGGGTGCTCGTGCCGCAGCAGAGGCAGGTGATTTGATATTTGGCACCATGGACACATTCCTGATCTGGCGGCTGACCGGCGGGCAGCGACACGTTACCGACGCCACCAACGCAGCACGGACACTGATGTATAATATCGGTGAGAACCAGTGGGATGACAGCCTTCTCGACATGTTGGGCGTGCCCAAAAACATCTTGCCGGAAGTTCTCGATTGCGCTGCCGATTTTGGAACGACACGTGCTGACATTCTGGGCGCTGAGATTCCGGTCTATGGTGTCGCCGGCGATCAGCAGGCCGCAACAATTGGTAATGCCTGCTTCCAGCCGGGTATGCTCAAATCAACCTATGGGACCGGATGCTTCGCCCTGCTCAATACAGGCAAGGACAGGGTGACATCTAAAAACCGGATGCTGACCACTATCGCCTACCGGCTGAATGGCGAAACCACTTATGCGCTGGAAGGGTCAATTTTCATGGCCGGTGCCACAGTGCAATGGTTGCGTGATGGCCTGAAAATTATCGATGACGCTGCACAAACCGGCTCAATGGCCGATCAGGCAGACAGCGAACAGGATGTCTATCTGGTTCCCGCTTTTACCGGGTTGGGCGCGCCCTATTGGGATGCTGAGGCGCGGGGCGCGCTTTATGGTATGACCCGCAACACCGGACCCGACGAGATCGCCAAAGCCGCGCTTGAGGCCGTTTGCTACCAAACGCGCGATCTTCTTGAAGCCATGAAGGCTGACTGGTCCGGGGGTGCAGACGATACGGTGTTGCGCGTGGATGGTGGCATGGTGGCAAGCAACTGGACGATGCAGTTTCTGGCCGACATCCTGAATGCACCTGTTGATCGCCCGAATATTCTGGAAACGACCGCGCTGGGTGTTGCCTGGCTCGCTGGTTCACGGGCGGGTATCTGGCCGGATGCAGAGGGTTTTTCGAAAACCTGGTCACGGGACCGGCGTTTTGAACCGGATATGACGCAAGAGACACGCCACGCAAGATATGCCGGATGGAAAAATGCGGTCTCGCGTACGCTGAGTTCAAGCTAGGGTTATGACCCTGGCATTCAGATGGGGTGAGCGCTGTGACACCTGAAAGCCCCAGACTGCCGGATCTTGCGGGGCTGCCCGATCTTCCCATCCTGCCGGATCTTCCCATCCTGGATGTGTTGCCGCAGCTGATGGCGCGTCTTTCGACAAACCCGAACCTTGTACTGGTGGCACCGCCCGGTGCGGGCAAAACAACGCTTGTTCCTTTGGCTCTGCTGGCTGCTGAATGGCGCAGGGATCGCAAAATTCTTGTGCTTGAGCCACGCCGCCTTGCTGCTCGAGCAGCTGCTGGCCGTATGGCGGATCTGCTGGGAGAGAAGGTCGGCGGACGGGTAGGCTACAGAGTTCGTTTTGATACAAAAATCTCAACCGACACCGTTATTGAAGTTGTGACGGAAGGTGTTTTTACCCGGATGCTTGCGGATCAGCCTGATCTGGACAATGTCGCCGCTGTTCTGTTCGACGAATTTCATGAACGCAGTCTTGATGGCGACCTGGCTTTGGCTCTCTGCCTCGACCTGCAGGCCGGTTTGCGCGAGGATTTGCGGCTTCTTCCCATGTCGGCGACGCTTGATGGGGCCTCGGTTTCCAGCCTGATGGATACCACCATCCTTGAGAGCAAGGGGCGCAGCTACCCGGTGGATATTTCCTATCGGGAGCATCAGGCCCGCACGCCCGTTGAGAAGGCTGTCGCCGGTGCGGTGAAAGAAGAACTCGCGCAAGCTGGCGGAGATATTCTGGTGTTTTTACCTGGACAGCGAGAGATTGAACGCAGCGCCGAACTTCTGGAGAAACAGGCAGATGGCCATGTCACAGTTCATAGGCTCTATGGAGCCATGTCGGCGAGATCGCAGGATGCGGCGCTTCAGCCTGCAAATGATGGCGCGCGAAAGGTCATTCTCTCATCGGCAATCGCAGAGACATCCCTGACCATCGAGGGTGTAACCACAGTTATTGACAGCGGTTTTTCGCGCCAGCCGGTCTTTGAACCTGCAACCGGCCTTACACGGCTGCAGACGGTGCGGGTCTCGCAGGCCTCTGCCCGTCAAAGAGCGGGCCGGGCCGGGCGATTGGGGCCGGGACGTGCCATCAGATTATGGCGCGAAGAGCAGACAGCAGCACTCCCGGTCAGCACGCCTCCGGAGATATTGAATGCAGATCTGGCTCCCCTTTTGCTCGATCTGACGGATTGGGGGGTGACGGACCCGTATTCGCTAAGATGGCTGGATAGTCCGCCATCCCCGGCGCTTGATGAAGCTCACACCCTGCTTCGCCAATTGGGTGCTCTGGATAAAAATGGAAAACTGACCAGCCATGGCCGTGCCATGCGGCGGTTGGCTTTTCCACCAAGGCTGGCTCATATGATTGTCCGGTCTGCCAGCCATGGGGTACGTGTGGCACAGCGTGCGGCCCTGCTTGCCCTCCTGATTCAGGAACGCGGAGCGGGCGGCAACTCTCCAGACCTCTCGGAGCGCGCTGAACGGATTTCCCGCTCAAGTGACAAACGGTCTTCTCAATTCATGCGGCTCGCCGCCTCGTCGACAAAACACTTGAAAATTTCTGATACAGATGACGATCTTGATGATGGTGTTCTTCTGGCTTTCGCCTATCCCGACCGTATTGCGCATAGCAGGGGCAGCGGTGCAGGTGAAGCAACCCGCTTCAAGCTTGCAAATGGCCGGGGTGCTGAACTGGACAATACATCACCGCTGGCCCGGGAACCTTTTCTCGTTGTTATCGATATGGCGGGTCGGGCCGCGGCCGCTCGCATACTTTCAGCCGCCGCAATTTCGAAACCGGCAATCCTGGAGTATTTTTCGGCGTCGATAGCCAGAAAAGATACGCTGATATTTGATGTTAAAACGAGAGCGGTCACAGCCCAAAGTTCCACCAGACTGGGAGCCATCGATCTCTCAAGGCCTGAACCGTCAACCGTCGATCCAGACAAGGCATTGCCAATCTTCAAACAGGCTTTGCAGGAGCACGGGCTGGACATCTTGCCGTGGGGTGAAAATGACAGGCGTTTGCGCAGCCGCCTTGCTTTTCTTCATCAAAGACTGGGCGCGCCCTGGCCGGACGTATCGCAGCAGGCCCTCCTGAACAGCATGGAAGAATGGCTGGTTCCCTTTCTGGCCGGCAAAACCAGCTTGACGGATCTGGCGCAGGGCGCACTGAGTGACAGTCTGATGTTACTTGCCACACAGGGCTCCACCGCAGAACTTGCCCGGCTCACTCCCACTCACATGACTATGCCAAGCGGATCGAATCTTCCGCTCGATTACTACGAAGACGAAGTCGTTTTGCGGGTGCGTCCGCAAGAGCTGTTTGGTCTGGACCGGCATCCAGCCATTGCAGATGGACAGGTTCCGCTGACCATTGAACTGTTGTCACCGGCTGGAAGAGCCATTCAGATTACCCGCGATCTTCCGGCTTTTTGGAAGGGGTCCTGGTCTGATGTTCGTTTAGATATGCGTGGTCGTTATCCCAAACATCCCTGGCCGGAAAACCCTCTTGAAGAAATGCCAACCCGGCGTGCGAAGCCGCGTAAAAATTGATGCCGCACTCCCTTTTGAACTCCGCTATTGGTTTTCTTTCATTCAGCAATGCATATTCTCCAGGTTGATCGAAACAGACAGAACCTCACAATGTCCCATGTCATCAGTTTTTATGATTACAAACAGGATGGCCTGATCCGCGCTGACACGCTGATTCGGCTGCGATGGTATGGCATTTTCGGTCAGTTTGGTGCCATCGCCATGGTTGCCTTCGGGTTTGGATATCCGATGCCATGGGAGTTTTGCCTTGGTCTCGTGGCAATATCCGTCGTTTTCAACATCTCCCTAAGTCGCAGCTACAATATCAATCAGCGTCTTTCAGGAAATGTGGCAACGACATTTCTGGCCATTGATCTCCTGCATCTTGGGCTTCTTCTTTATCTGACCGGGGGGCTTCAGAATCCATTTGCCATTTTGCTGATAGCGCCGGTGGTTGTTTCATCTAACTCTTTGCGGCGTCGCCATATTTTATTGATGAGTGCCCTGTCGGTAGTGATTATCGTCTTTCTGGCATTCTATCATATGCCGTTGCCATGGGATCCTGCTGATCCGCTCAAGTTCTCCTACATTTTTAATATCGGGGTCCTGGTCGCCATACTCAGCACATTGGCGTTCACCGTCATTTACACGTACCGGGTTGCGGTGGAAGCGCGAAAACTGGCGCGGGCTCTGGCCGCGACTGAACTGGTGATGCAGCGAGAACAACATCTGACAACCCTTGATGGGCTGGCAACCGCAGCCGCTCATGAACTGGGGACGCCACTTGCGACGATTGCGGTAACGTCCAAAGAGATGCTGCACGCAGTAGCGCGAGACAGTCCGCTGAGAGAAGATGTTGAACTGTTGCAGGCGCAGGCGGATCGATGCCGCGAAATCCTGACCAGGCTTACTTCCCTGACCAAAGATAATGAGGAAATTGAAGGCAGGCAGCTGATAACGGAAATCCTGGAACAGGCTGCAGACCCTCTTCATGGTCTGGGAATACAGATTGATATTTCTGTCGAAGAAACCTCGATACCCGCGCCAGCAATCAAGCGAGCACCAACGATACGGTATGGTCTGGGAAACCTGCTTGATAATGCCGTCGACTTTGCCAACAGCAGAGTTTCCGTCTCCCTGAACTGGAGTGATGATGAACTTTCAGTGGAGATCAGGGATGATGGGCCGGGCTTTTCTTCTTCAATCCTCTCACGGGTTGGAGAGCCGTTTGTTACGTCGCGCCGTAATGTGCGTGGAAACGGTGATTGGGGGTTGGGGCTGGGCCTCTTCATTGCCAAAACACTGTTGGAACGCAGCGGCGCATCTTTGACCTTCAAAAACGTTGCGGCTGGTTCAAAAAACGAACGTGGTGCGTTGGTGAAGATCCGGTGGAGCCGATCTGTGCTGGAAGAACTGGCCCTGTAAATTTCAGCTAAAGCAGGTTGTGACCTGAACGCTATGCTGCTGCAGGTGCGACAATTTGGCATCCTTGCGCTTCTGCCACTACAAAC
Source organism: uncultured Rhizobiaceae group bacterium (assembly GCA_937930635.1). Taxonomy (GTDB): domain Bacteria; phylum Pseudomonadota; class Alphaproteobacteria; order Rhizobiales; family Rhizobiaceae; genus Pseudahrensia. The sequence goes on along the minus strand of CALHCF010000005.1, from coordinate 28,186 downwards.
GCCCCAAAAAATGCCTATCTCTTAGTCAGTTTTAGCCAGGAGAGGGATGAAATGACCGGAGTTCACCGCGAGGTTCAAAACGCTCAGCCAAGATCAGAAACGATGCCCAGCTTGTTGATTGTCGATGATGATCGAAGTTTTTTGCATCGGCTGGGTCGTGCGATGGAAAACCGTGGTTTCAGGCTCACCCTCGCCGAAACCGTGCGTGAAGGTCTTGCCGCTTTGGAAACGGAATGCCCGGATTACGCCGTCGTCGATATGCGTCTCAATGATGGAAATGGTCTGGATATCGTTGAGAAGATTAATGAAATTGATGCTGAAATCCGTGTGGTCGTGCTGACCGGGCACGGCAATATAGCAACGGCAGTCAGCGCAATTAAACGGGGTGCAATCGACTATCTCCCGAAACCAGCCGATGCAGATGATGTCTATGCCGCCTTAATGCAAGAGCCTGGCGAGAAAGCCGAACCACCGGAAAATCCCATGTCGGCTGACCGGGTACGCTGGGAACACATTCAGCGGGTTTATGAATTGTGCAATCGCAACGTTTCAGAAACCGCACGCCGCCTCAGCATGCACAGAAGGACTCTGCAACGGATTCTGGCAAAACGCGCGCCGCGCTAGACTGTTTTTATGTTTTACGGAATTGGTGCGGCAAGCCCATGAGCGTCGTCGCACGTCAGTCGACAACCAAAAGACGCTAAAGCTCATCATTGTCGGCCAGACTTGAACTTTCCAAACCTGCATAGGCACAGCATCGCGCCAGCCGCGCAGCGCTGGCACGTGCAAATCGTAGATGTATGGCTTTTCGTCGAGCCGCAGAAAGCTTGGTTTCCGGCCCCGAACGCAATAATTCTGCGCCATAATTGTCGGCAATCATCAAGCCGGCGTTCTGCGGAAAAATATCTGCGGGAACATCTGACAGCGTTGCAAACAGCAGTTCATCGCAATCTTGTCTGTAGTCGGTCCATTTCGTATCAGCACGAAAATCCGCGATTGATGATTTTACCTCGACAATCGTCACGCGGCCTTTTGGTGACAGCGCAACCAGATCTGCGCGGCGTCCCGATGCCAGCGACAACTCAGCCAGAAAGACCCGTCCAAGCTCCGAAAAATAACGCTCCACACCTGTGCGAATCGTCAGCGCACGTTCGGACTGCCGCCCGTCTGTAAAAGGATCATCATGAACTACCGAAACAATGGGCAATGGCCGACCTTTATACCTGATTTGGTTCCTGTTTCGTTCTAAAGTCCGTATTTCGGGGCAGATTGTCAAATGGTGCATAAATGCCGCAGTTGGGGCCAATTAACCACGTTAACACACCATGTGACCTTTATAGATTGAGCCAGCGTTTACACGCTGTTAAAAACCAGTCCTGTATCAGTAAAGATATTATCAACCATGGAATGGGATTGCTGAAGCGTTATCGCAGGCAGCACGCGCACTTTGGTTTGAAAAAAGACTACGCAAACTAGCAACTGAACACTTGATTTCCGGGAATAATTGAAGATGTACGCGCCCCTATCCACACTTCCTTTGAGCATGATCAGGCGACTTTTGGGTGCCGCTCTCATGGTCGCCCTTTTGGTTCTGACAGGCTGTGTTTCTTCTAACAGCAATACGGCATCTTATGCCGGGCCTTCTGTCTCGTCCGTCTCCGCCAAGCGTGCTGCCGCGCGCAAGGATGTCAGGGAGGCGCGTCGCGAAATGCGCCAGGCCCGTCGTGAGCTTTCAAAGCTTGAGAAACAGATTACCCGTGATGAGCGGCGTATCAAACGCAAGCGTGGCTCAAAAAAGAGAATTGAGGCCGCTAAAAAGAGACTTCGGGTCAACAAGCGCAATTTGCGCAAGACCAGGCGATTGGCAAAGCGCTCGCAGCGCAATTATGATCGCGCCAAACGCCGCGAGGAGACTGCAAACCGCCGTTTGGCAACAGCAAAAAACCGTAAGGCGGAAGCCGAGCGTCGCTTTGCAGCAGAACAGCGCCGCAAGGCTGCTGAAGAAAAACGTCGCGAACAGGAGCTCGCCCGCGAAGAAGTGGAGCGTGAGGATCCAAAACCAAGCAGACGTTCAATTTTCGCGCTTAATGACCCTGCGCTTAAAAACGTCAATGATTACGGCGCACGCATAGATGGTGCTTTCCCAATTGCCGGTGTTCCTATCGAGCGTCTGGACAAGCGGCTGTACCGTCAGGAAGTCAGCTATCGCTCGAGCCATCGCCCGGGCACGGTGGTTGTCGACCCTCACTCCCGCTATCTGTATCTGGTCATGTCAAACAACCGTGCCATGCGCTATGGCATTGGTGTTGGACGCGCCGGTTTTGAGTGGCAGGGCAAGGCCTATATTGGCTGGAAACAGAAATGGCCGAAATGGACACCACCGGAAGAAATGATCGCCCGTCAGCCTGAGCTTGATAAGTGGAGCGTTGACAATGGTGGCATGCCCGGCGGCCCCACCAACCCTCTTGGTGCCCGTGCGCTCTACCTGTTCCAGGACGGTAAAGACACACTGTATCGTCTGCACGGAACGCCCCAATGGGCCTCCATCGGCACAGCGGCTTCGTCAGGCTGTATTCGTTTGATGAATCAGGACGTTATCGACCTCTACAAGCGGGTGCCAAACGGCGCGCAGGTGGTTGTACTTTAAGACCTATCAAAATATCAACGTCATCGAAAAAGGGCAGGATATCGGATCCTGCCCTTTTTTGTTTCCAGATATCAAAATCAACCCCTTTGAGTGCGTTGGTGCTTGCAATTGATAGTGTAACCCGATAGCTAATCGCTGGTTGGCAAACACGCCATCCAGACGCACCCGTAGCTCAGCTGGATAGAGTACTAGACTACGAATCTAGGGGTCAGAGGTTCGAATCCTCTCGGGTGCGCCATTTCTGATCTCACGGCAGTTTCGCCTTGCTCAGCGCCTGCGATAGCGCGGGCTGACCGCCCGGCTCGCTCTTCGCTCGCTGGCGCGTTCGAAGTTTTTTTATAAGCACACCCTCAAAATTCTGGCTGGAAGACAAGATACTCCCGCGTAGTGTTGAAAATGGCTGGAAGCCGATAAGTGATACTTCTAAAATCGACGCGGATGTATCTTATTTGAACAGGGTGTTTCAACTGGACTAATTGGTCTCGTGACCTCAGAGAAGCGTTTGCTCAATGCCGCCAATCAGGGGCGCGTATGGACGCTTGAAGCCCTTTTCGTGTGGCATGAATGGTAGTCAACAACACTTTAGAGGCAGATTTTTAACGTTGCGTAAGGTGTTCACCAACAGCAACAAGTTGCATGATTGATCAACCTATTGAAATAACAATAGAATTCGTTTCCTGTTGTAGTGCAACAGGACGATTGCCTTTCAGAAATCGCTCATTCAGACAAACATTCACCGCAGGATTCTGAAAAACAGCTGCAATTTTTTACAAGACATGCTATGAAACCCATACCATATTAGCCGTTATAGATTGGCGATGTGTCGTCCAATCGGAGGAAGTCGAATGAAACGCATAGGATTTGCTGCTCTCGCCCTGCTAATGGGGTGTTTTGGGTCTGCCGTAAATGCAGAGACCCCGCGTTCGACTGTTTCCGAGGCTAACCTCAGAGACGTGAAAGTCACGCCGCTCAAGCTTTATCTGTCGACACAAGATGCGTACGATTTTCTGAACCGGAACCCCGATACGTTGTTTATCGATGTTCGTGACCCGGTCGAAATCTCCATTAACGGTCATCCCAAAGGTATCGATGCTATTGTACCGGCGAGGGTTCATAGCAACGAATATGACCATGATATCGGCGAGTACGTCTTAAAAGATAATCCTTACTTCCTTAAGCAGATGCGCGAGACAGTCGCTTCATTTGGTAAAAACAAGGACGATTTGATTATCGTAACCTGTGGTTCTGGATGGCGGTCAGCGGTGGCAGTCCGCAGACTTGCCGAAGCTGGATATACCAATGTCTGGCACATAGTGGACGGCTACCAGGGTGAAACCAAAGTTGGCCGTAACTCCAAAAACGCCTGGCAACTTGCTGGCCTACCGTGGATCACAAACGTCACGGTACCTGGTTCGGCCTGGGTAATGCTGCTCGATTGATTTTACGACGTACCTTCTGTTTGGTACGGAATATGCCTATGATACCCAGATAAATCTCAAGGCCTCTCAACGCTGAGATGGCCGGATGCAACTCATTTGGTTGAAGTGATTGTGACGATGCAGATGCCTGCCCACGAAAACCATGAATTGATCCTTTGAGATGCTGCATTCGATCACGTACATCTCGAAAGCCAATATCGATCCCGACAAAAGCGCTGAAGAGCTTGCCAGTCTTACGAGAATGGCCAAACGCCGAAATGAAATGGACAACATTACGGGCGTGTTGATCCTCGAAAATGGCGTATTTTATCAGACAATTGAGGGTCCGGAATCGAAGCTTATGCGATTGTTTGAAAGCATAAAGCGTGATCAAAGGCATGAAGATATTGTGCTGCTGATATCCGAACCCATTGAAAAGCAAGTATTTTCAGATTGGTCATTGGACTCATTCGTGATCGATGATGTGCAGAAAGTACCTTCTGAAACAATGGAGGCGTTGCGCAAGATAAGATCCAATGAGCTGGAACCGGAACCAACAAGACACTCTGCCTTTGTCATGAATGTTGTAAAGGAATTGGGCAATTTCCGTGTTGGCGGGCTCGACTAGGATCCTGAACCATAGGGCCTGAGCAATAGAAGGCGAAGGAATCGCTGAGGTCGCTGACCTTTTCAATGCAGTTCGCTTTTAAAGTCCTTTTTCCAGATAATTGCCCTGCTGCGCCGCAAACCTCATCTTCGGCTCTGCAATGTTGTAAAACCCGCCTTGCCGGTTCCTGAAGTGAGATGCATCGCGTTATTCTCACCAACCCCCGATAGTGCTAGAGCGAAGGGGTCATGAAATCCTTCGCTCATCTTCTTGGCCGGCTTGTTTTGACGCCATCGCGAAACGGCAAAATCCGGCTGATGGTGGACTATTTTGCCCGCACGCCGGATCCGGACCGGGGATATGCCCTTGCCGCGATCACCCGCGACCTTGATGTCACCAGCGTCAAACCGGCCATGCTGCGCGGTCTGGTGACGGAGCGGATGGATGAGGTTCTTTTCAAGCTTTCCTATGACTATGTGGGCGACATGGCTGAGACCATCGCACTGGTCTGGGATCGTAACCTGCGGACGGGGCCGATGGCGCATTCCGGTGCTGCGGCTCAATCTCCAATACCGGAGATGTGCAGCGACAGCCTCTCACTTTCCGCAGTCATCGAGACCTTGAACCGCCTTGGGAAAACAGAGGCAGCGCAGCAAATCTCCAACTGGCTGGATCAGCTCAATGCATCGGGCCGCTATGCGCTGCTCAAACTCGTAACGGGTGGCATGCGCATTGGGGTGTCCGCCCGGCTGGCCAAGCAGGCATTGGCTGAATTTGGCGCCCGTCACATCGAGGTCGACATTATCGAGATCGAAGAATTGTGGCATGGGCTGGAAATTCCTTATCTTGACCTTTTTGCCTGGCTTTCCGGTGATGCGGAAAAACCAACCCACCGGGCAGCAGCTCCCTTCAGGCCGGTCATGCTGGCCAATGTGCTCACTGATACCGATAGGGGCAAACTCGATCCTACCCATTACGCTGCGGAGTGGAAATGGGACGGCATTCGCGTCCAGGCAGCTTCGCAGGATGGCACACGCAGGCTGTATTCGCGAACGGGCGATGATATTGGCCAGGCCTTTCCCGATCTGTTGGAAGCGATGGATTTTGAGGGGGCCATAGACGGTGAATTGCTGGTGGGAAGACCCGCCGAGGACGGGGAACTCAAGGTCGGTTCCTTCGGTGATCTGCAACAGCGCCTTAATCGCAAGATGGTCTCCAAGAAACTGCTGGAGTCCCATCCGGTTTTCATCCGCGCCTATGACCTGCTTGCACAGGGGGATGAGAACCTGCGTGAGCAGCCTTTCCGTACGCGACGCAGCAAATTGGAAGAATTCATTCCACATCTGCAACGAACGAGGTTTGATCTGTCATCGATGGTGGATTTCAAGACATGGAATGACCTCGCCGATGCCCGTACCAACCTGCCTCACCCTGTTATTGAGGGGGTGATGGTGAAGCGGTGGGATTCAGCCTATGTGCCTGGCCGCCCGAAAGGCCCCTGGTTCAAATGGAAGAGGGATCCGCTGATTATCGATGCTGTTCTCATGTATGCCCAGCGCGGTCACGGCAAACGGTCGAGCTTCTATTCCGATTACACATTCGGTGTCTGGACAGACGAAGGCAGCCTTGTGCCGGTGGGCAAGGCCTATTTTGGCTTCACGGATGAAGAACTGAAACAGATCGATAAATTTGTGCGCGACAATACGGTGGAGCGCTTTGGCCCCGTCCGGTCGGTGCGGGCAGGTCAGAGTTTTGGTCTGGTTCTGGAAGTAGCCTTTGAAGGATTGAACCGCTCCAAACGCCATAAATCGGGGTTGGCGATGCGCTTTCCCCGCATCTCCCGTTTGCGGTGGGACAAGCCGCCGGGCGAGGCAGACACGCTTGCCTCGCTTGAAGTGTTGATGAATTCTTAACGCCACCTTCCCGCCTTAACCCAATCGTATTTATTTTACCGCAGAATTTGTGGTTTGTGGGCAACCTGCGGGAGCGGGAACAATGACTGTGCTGATTACGGGTGGTGCCGGCTATATCGGCAGCCACATGGTCTGGGAATGTCAGGATCACGGCGAAGACGTCGTGGTGATCGATAACCTTGTGACCGGGTTCGACTGGGCCATTCCAAATGGTGTGAAGCTGATCGTTGGGGATATTGGCGATCGGGCGCTGGTGGGTCGTACCATGCGTGAAAACAACATTGACACGGTAGTCCATTTTGCAGGTTCGGTGAGCGTGCCTGAATCGCTGGAAAAACCGCTCAAATACTATGAAAACAATACCAGCCGAACACGCACCCTGCTTGAAACTGCAACCCGCTGTGGGGTCGACAAGTTCATCTTCTCTTCCACCGCCGCCGTCTATGCAGCTCCCACTTCTCTCCAGCCGGTTGATGAAACATCACCCCTCTTTCCTGTGTCACCCTATGGCACCTCAAAGCTGATGAGCGAGATGATGATCCGGGACGTTGCTGAGGCTCACGGGATGAATTACGTGATCCTGCGCTACTTCAACGTGGCCGGGGCGGACCCGAAGGGCCGGACAGGGCTGTCCACGCGTGGTGCTACTCATGTCATGAAGCTTGCCTGCGAGGCAGCAACCGGCAAGCGCCCCAGCTTCGAAATCTATGGCACCGATTATGACACGCCCGATGGCAGCGCAATCCGCGACTTCATCCACGTCTCTGATCTTGCCAATGCCCATTATGCTGCGCTGGATTTCCTGCGCTCGGGCGGGCGAAATTTTACGGGCAATGCGGGCTACAGCCGCGGTGTCTCGGTGCTGGAAGTTGTCGAAGCAGTCAAGGCAGTTTCCGGTGCGGAGTTCGATGTCCATCTTGGCGACCGGCGCAAGGGCGACATCCCGGCAATTATAGCCGATGCGTCGCGCATGATGAACCGGCTTAACTGGCGCCCCAAATACGATCAGCTTGAAACAATCGTGGAAAATGCACTGGCCTGGGAAGAGAAGTTGAAACGTCGGCGTGTCGATGCTCCGTCCATGGTATCAGAGCCGACCACCGATCCGAAAAATACGACACCAGCCTGATAACCGTGATTTTGATCTTGGTGTTTCGTGCAAAAAGCGCATAAGAAACGCCACATTATCATTCTGTGTGGCCCTCCATGGCAGTTCTTCTCGGCATTGATACAGGCGGCACCTATACGGATGCTGTTCTTCTGGACACCGGTGCGGATGGCTCCGGTGCCGATGTCGTTGCAAAAGCAAAAGCACTCACCACCCGCCATGATCTGGCAATAGGCATCGCTGATGCGGTCAATGCCGTGCTCGCGCCCTCACAGCACAGCCCTGAAAATATAGCGCTGGTTTCTCTCTCCACCACTCTTGCAACCAATGCATTGGTAGAAGGCCATACAAGCCGGGTTGCACTGATCGCCATTGGATTTTCTCCCCGCGACCTCAGGCAGGCCGGTCTGGATGATGCACTGGGGTCCGATCCCGCAATCATTCTGCCGGGTGGGCATCAAACCCACGGCGCAGAGGCCATGCCGCTCGATACTTCTTCCCTGGAAGAGCAACTCGATGAGTTGGTTGAAAGTGTCAGCGGATTTGCAGTTGCGGGGTATTTTGCTGTCCGCAACCCTGCCCATGAACTTGCTGTCCGCGACCTTCTGCTGGCCCGCACAAGCAAGCCCGTGACGTGCAGCCATGAATTGTCGGCCAAGCTGAATGGTCCAAAACGGGCGCTCACAACCGTTTTGAATGCGCGTCTGGTGCCGACCATTTCCAACCTTATCGCTGCCACCGAAAAGACACTTCAAACCAGAAAGATTGCTGCACCAGTCATGGTGGTGCGTGGTGATGGAGCTCTGGTCAGCGCAAGTTTTGCCACACGCCGCCCGATTGAGACCATTCTTTCGGGACCTGCTGCCAGTTTGGTTGGTGCCCATTTTCTGACCGGACACGACAATGCTTTCGTCAACGATATTGGTGGCACGACATCAGATATTGCGCTGCTTGAGAACGGCCAGCCAAAGCTGAATCCGGATGGCGCGCTTGTCGGCGGGTATCGCACAATGGTTGAAGCTGTTGCCATGCATACTTTTGGCCTTGGTGGCGATTCAGAAGTCGGACTGGGCGGGTCGGCCCTGAACCCGGAAATAACTCTTGGTCCGCGACGTCTGGTGCCCATCAGTCTGCTGGCGACCGGACATCATAGCCTCGTCCATACGGCGCTTGATGCACAGTTGAAATCCGTCCTGAATGGTCGTCAGGATGGACGTTTTGTATATCGTTCCGGAAGCGGACTGGATTCTGATCTTTCGTCCGGTCAGCGCAAACTCTATGAGAAGATTACGCCGGAACCCCAGGCCATCGAAGGGCTTTTGCAGGGCACGGCGCAGGGCGCGGCATTGCAGCGCTTGGTGAATCGTGGTTTGGTTCTCATCGCCGGGCTCACACCCAGCGATGCAATGCATGCGCTTGGTCAACACAACGAATGGGATGAACAGGCTGCGATAAAGGCGCTGAAATTATTTGCACGCCGCCGCAGCGGGTCCGGTGAGGCGTTTGCCGATGACCCGTTGGAACTGGCCAGACACATTGTTGCCCGGGTTGAGCGTCGTTCCGCCGAAGTTGTGCTCGAAACGGCATTTCAGCTCGATGGAAGAGACGCGGCCGCGTCGCTTGGACATGAATTGGTCAAGGATACACTTGATGCCCGTGAAAAGGGTATCGATCAGAACCGCCTGGTCGAATTCGAACTGACCCTCAGCCAGCCTCTTATCGGCCTTGGGGCTTCCGCCCACCAATACCATCCAAAAGCAGCCGCTCTTCTGGCAACTGAAGCGGTAATTCCCGAACATGCCGACGTGGCCAATGCAATTGGTGCAGTCGTCGGCCAGATCATGGTACGAAGTGACGTGACCATCTCGCAGCCGGCGGAAGGGCGGTTTCAGGTTGCGGGGATCAGCGCTCCATTCAGCGAAGAATCAAAAGCACTTGACGCTGCCCACGAACACGCAAGGCACAAAGTCGCAGAACTCGCCAGGCAGGCGGGGGCCGAGATATTTGAAATCGATATCAGCCAGGATATCAAACGCGCCAACGTTGAATCCCGCGACATGCTGATAGAGGCCAAAATCTCAGCTCGCGCGACCGGGCGGCCGCCAATCGCGGGTTAAACCGTGGCCAGACTGGGCAACAAACCCGGAAACCAGTCATAGAGCATCGCAAATAACAACAGACCAAGCGCTACCCGGTAGATCACGAAGACCAGAAAGGATGTGCGCTTCACGATGGCCATAAGAATGGCAATTGCGGCCAATGCAGCAAAAAAGGTAAAGAATGCGGCCCAGAGCGCGTCAGCGGGAATGCCGTGCCCCTCCTGGACCGCTTCCAGAGCCGTGAAAAGGCCTGCCGCCGAGATTGCGGGAATGCCGAGCAAAAAGGAGAACCGGGCCGCTTCGCCGCGCTCAAACCCCATAAAACGGGCCGCCGTCATGGTGATGCCAGACCGGCTTGTGCCGGGAATTAGGGCGACAGCCTGAGCAAGGCCAATCCACAGCGCCGGGGCAAGGGTCATGTCCTCCATCTTCTTCACCCGCGCCCCCATCCTGTCGGCGACATACATGAGAACGCCAAAAAAGATGGCTCCAAAAGCAACCACCTCAACACCGCGGATAGCCTGAGAAGCGCCGCTGAACTTGAGGATCGCGCCAAAGGCCAGCGCAGGTATCGTGGCAAGCGCCATATAGATTGCCATGCGCGAATGGGGAGTGGGGTTTCCCCTGAAAATATCGCGCACACCGCCAAGCAGATTCAGCACATCGCGCCAGAAATAAACCAGGACAGCAAACAGTGATCCCACATGCACCATGACATCTGTCACGATGCCCTGGTCCGGCCAGCCAGTGAAAGCAGGTATCAGCACAAGATGGCCCGACGAGGAGACAGGGAGAAATTCCGTCAATCCCTGGACAATGGCCAGAACCAGAATTTGCTCAATGCTCATAGATGCTTCCCTTAAAGCCAGACTGCAAAGACCAGACTGCAAATATTTGTCGCGAGGTGTGGAATTCACCTGCGAATCTGCTCTCTTGCCGCAATTTCGCCAGCCTCCTATAGAGGTGTTCGGCATCTTATCAAGATGCAATGATCTCAAAGCCTGTTGGGAGCCCCATGTTCACTCTCTATCATAACACCATGTCTGCCGGCTCACGGGCCGTGCGCCTGATGCTGGCAGAGTATGATCTGGACATGACCCTGCATGAAGAAAATCTGTGGGAACGCCGGGTGGAGTTTCTGGAAATCAACCCTGCTGCCACGCTTCCCGTCCTGATTGACGGGTCAACAAACGTGGTCGGCGCTCACGCGGTTTGTGAATATCTGGACGAAACCCATGGTGTGCTGAAGCGTGAGAAACGGCTTTTTCCCGAAGACCCGGTCGCAAGGGCGGAAATGCGCCGCCTGGCAGACTGGGCACTGACCAAACTGGAGGCGGAAGTGACCCGCTATCTGGTTCATGAACGTGTGACCAAACGGCTGATGCCTGCCAGCGCGGGTGGTGGTGCTCCCGATTCACAGGCATTGCGCGCAGCACGATCGAACATTCGATATCATCTCGACTATCTGGGCTGGCTGGCAAACACCCGTAGCTGGTTGGCTGGCGAAACCATCACTCATGCTGATCTTGCAGCCGCGTCCTCCATTTCCGTGCTCGACTATCTTGGTGAAATCGACTGGAGTGAGGTAACAGCGCTCAAGGATTGGTATGCGCGTATAAAATCACGCCCGTCCTTTCGCCCTCTGCTTGCTGACCGTCTGCGCGGCATGCCGCCGGTTTCCCACTATGTTGATCTGGATTTCTAGCCATCGCTGTCCCATTTCGAAACTGGCTGGACGGTGAGGCAAAGGCCCTTGGATTTGATGGAGTAGGGGTGGTTAGAGCCAACACGGTTTCTGCGACCGCTGACGGGCTAAAAGCCTTCGTCGATGCCGGGTATCACGGATCGATGGCGTGGATGGCCGAAACGCTGGAGCGGCGCAGCGCCCCTAAATCCCTTTGGGCTGACGTGAAAAGCATCGTCGTGCTTTCAATGAATTATGGCCCGGAAACGGATCCGCTGGAAATTCTGGAAAAGCCCGATCAGGCTGCTCTCTCGGTCTATGCTCGCCACCGCGACTATCATGATGTCATCAAGGGCCGGTTGAAAACGCTGGCTGCCAAAATGGTTGCACGTGCTCGGCAGGGGAATGAAGCATGCGATGTGAAAGTTTTCGTTGATACCGCTCCCGTCATGGAAAAGCCGCTGGCACACCGGGCAGGCCTTGGCTGGCAGGGCAAGCACACGAATCTGGTGTCGCGCGACTTCGGCTCATGGTTGTTTCTGGGGTCGATTTTTACAACGCTTGACCTTGATCATGACACGCCCGAAACCGATCACTGCGGTTCCTGCCGCAACTGCATGGATGCCTGCCCCACCGATGCATTCCCCGCGCCCTATCGGCTCGATGCCAGGCGCTGCATTTCCTATCTGACCATCGAACATGCCGGACCTATTCCCCATGAGTTCAGGAAGCCGATGGGAAACAGAATTTACGGGTGCGATGATTGCCTTGCCGTTTGCCCGTGGAACAAGTTTGCGCAGCAAGCCCGTGAAGCAAAACTTGCGGCACCGGCCCAGCCTGAATCTATCGCGTTGGCCGACTTCCTCGCGCTGGATGATGCGGCCTTTCGCACACGTTTTTCTGGCTCACCTGTCAAGCGCATTGGCCGCAACCGCTTTATTCGCAACTGCCTGATTGCGGCTGGGAATTCGCAAACCGTGGCGCTGATTCCCCAAATCAGAGACCTGGCTCAGGATCGCGACAACGTCGTCGCAGAAGCCGCTGACTGGGCGCTGAACGAACTGAAAGAAACATCATCATGAATCTGGATATGAAACTTGGAATATTTGGTGCCGGTTTTTCGGGAAGGGCGATAGCAGATCGTTTTTTGAAGGAGGGTGCCGATGTCTGGGGCACCACGCGCGACAGCAAAAAGGCTGAAAGTCTTCAGGCCGCCGGTATCAAACCGGTTCTGCTCGACAGTCTGACATTGTCGGATGCCTTGCGTACCGCGCTGGCCGATACCACCCACCTTGTCATCTCGATTGCACCTTCAAGGAATGAAGATCAAAGTGGTAAAGACAACCAGGTCGACCCGGTGCTTGCAGCGCTTGGGGACAACAGACTGCCGGATCTGGCACCCAAGTTGCAGTGGATCGGCTATCTCTCCACCGTTGGCGTCTATGGAAATCATGACGGTGCCTGGGTGGATGAGGCCACACCATCCGCCCCCCTGTCAGCGCGATCCCGGCAAAGAACGCGTGCCGAGGCGCAATGGCTTGATGTTGGCAACAGGTTCGGGCTGACCGTCGCACTGTTTCGTCTTTCCGGTATCTATGGCCCCGGCCGCAACGCCCTGGTCACCGCAGATCAGAACAAGGGGCGGCGGCTTGTCAAACAGGGGCAGGTGTTCAATCGTATCCATGTAGGTGATATTGCCGAGGCACTCTGGCTGGCTGCATCAAAAAAGGCGCAGGGAGCTTTCAACATCACTGATGATGAACCGGCACCGCCGCAGGATGTTGTCGCCTTTGCGCATGAACTGATGGGCAAAACACCGCCACCTGAACTGGATTTTGAAACTGCCGATCTGACACCGATGGCCCGAAGTTTCTATGGCGAAAATAAGCGCGTATCGAACGCCCGATCCCGCAGCGAACTTGGCCTGAACTATGCCTGGCCAAACTATCGTGTGGCACTGCAGCGTATGTGGGAAGAGGACAGCTGGCGTTAGGATCAGATCTTATGAAAGATCGCCACCAGGCTTTTGTCATCGGCATGTTCGTGGGTGGCACCCTCATATATATTAACTTCAACAAACTCGACCGGCGTGATGAGCCCATGGGCGACCATCTGTGCGAATTTTGAACCAAAGCCTGCCTGGTCAAACACGGTAGAAATGGTGCCAGTACAAAATAAGGCACCTTGTTTGGCGACACGCAAAAGCTCATTCAGCGCGTCCGGGCCAACATGACCGTGGGTAAAAGTCCCGGCGGAAACAAACCCGTCATACGTCTCGTCAGGCAATGGCAATCGGGCTGTCAGGTCAGCTTCAATCAGGTCACGATAGATACCCCTGCTTCTCGCAACCTCCAGCATTTTTGGGGAAATATCGACACCGTCAATGATCAGCCCCCTGAGGCTTTCTGCAACCAGGCCCGTCCCCGCCCCGATATCCAGGATTGGCCCGGATGCGCTGAACCGCTGTTTAAACACGCTGGCAACATTTGCCGGGGCTACATATCCAAGATCGCCGATCAGTGTTTTGTCATAGTCTGAAGACCACTGGTCATAGTGTGCGGCGTGTTCAGCCGGTGTTTCCAAACTGTAGACGGCATCAAGATCACTGTCGGCTGGCACTGAATTTCCTTTAACTGCGCATACGGCTTCCATTGGCATCGTATAGCGGATGGGCTGTCACGCTTGCGGGATAAAATTCCCCGTTGACTTCCACCTCCAGCGCAGTGCCATCAGCCGCCAGTTCAGGCGGCACATAGCCCAGCGCCATGGATTTTCGAACGTGATGGGCATAACCGCCAGAGGCGACATAGCCGACACAGCTGCCATCCTTCATTATGGCTTCATCGTTCACAACATCCATACCATCAATATCGATCGTCATCATGATCAGGCGCTTGGCAGGGCCGTTATTGCGTTCTTTCTGGGCCGCTTCCTTGCCAATGAACTCCTTGTCCCAACGGATGAAAGCATCAAGGCCGGATTCGGCGGCGGTGAAGTCGGGACGATAATCAAGCGTCCAGGCTCCCCAGTTCTTTTCCAGCCGCAATGACATGAGTGCGCGATTGCCATAAAAACGTAAACCAAGTTCAGCACCCGCCGCTTCGATCTCCTCCATCAGCTTGAGGTGATATTGCGGGGCGCAGTAAATTTCATAACCCAGTTCTCCAGAAAACGAGACCCGGGCCAAAATGACCGGCACTCCGGCTACAAAAGTCTGACGGATATCACGGAACCGAAATACATCTGCAGATACATCATCGCGCGTAATCTTCTCCAGCAGCTTACGGCTGTTAGGCCCCGATATTGCCCAGCCGTGAAACTCATCAGAACGGTTTCGATAGGAAACACCATCGGCGGGCAAATGGCTCTCAAACCAGCGCCGGTGCATCTCCTGCGCCGCACCTGATCCAAACAGCATGAAATGCTCTTCATCGAGGCGGGCAATCGTAAGGTCACCATAGAGTTTTCCGGCAGGGGTCAGCATTGGGGTAAGAGCAAGCCGCCCGGGCTTAGGAATATGGCCTGCCAGCACATGATCCAGCCAGGCGCGCGCACTCGGACCGGTAAAATCATGCTTGGCGAAATTCGCTATTTCGATTGCACCGACCGCCTCTCTCACGGCTTTCACTTCTTGTGCGACATAATCGTGCGAACGGTTGCGGCGGAAAGTGGGCTCCTCGTGGGCATCTTCCGGGTCTTTGGCAAACCACAAAACGTGTTCGAGACCAAAACTGTCGCCCATGACGGCGCCTTTAGCGACAAGGCGGTCAAAGGCGGCTGTTCTCTTTTGCCCTCGCCCCTTCGGCAGTGTTTCGTTTGGGAAAGTCATCACGAAGCGGCGTTCATAGTTTTCCGAACTTTTGAGAGTGCCCCAGTCCGGGGTCGCATAGTCGCCGAAACGGGCAATATCCATCGCCCAGACATCGATTGACGGTTCCCCGTCCATCATCCATTCGGCAAGACACAATCCCACGCCACCAGCCTGACAAAAGCCTGCCATCACACCCACTGCGGCCCAGTAATTCGTCATCCCCGGAACTGGCCCGATCATTGGATTGCCGTCTGGTCCGAAAGTGAACGGGCCGTTGACAGTCGTGCGTATGCCGGCTTCGGCAAGGGCCGGAATGCGTTCGAATGCAAGCTCCAGCCGGTCTGCAATACGGTCCAGATCGGGGTTCAGCAATTCATGGCCGAAATCCATCGGCGTGCCGCCCACTTTCCACGGGGTTGAGCGTGGTTCATAGGTTCCAAGCAACATGCCATCACGTTCCTGACGGAAATAGATGTTGGCTTCATAATCAATCCCCGCCGGGAGGCGTCCACTTTCACCCTGCTTCATGCGTTCAGCAATTTGTGGGATGGTCTCGGTCAGAAGATAGTGATGTTCCATGGGTTGAACCGGCAGGTTGAGACCCGCCAGATGCCCGGCCTCTCGCGCCCACAGCCCGGCCGCGTTGACCACGATCTCCGCCCTGATGATTCCCTTTGACGTCACAACATCCCAGGACCCGTCCTTTTGCTGATTGGTCTCAATGACAGGTGTATGGGTAAAATATTGTCCGCCATGCACACGGGCAGATTTTGCATAGGCATAGGTGACGCCGGAGGGGTCGATGTCACCGTCCAGCGGATCCCACAGTGCGGCCTTGTAATGTTTTGGATCGATCAGCGGGTGGCGGCGCGCAGCTTCCTCAACAGAAATGAACTCCTGATCAAGCCCCATATAACGCGCTTTGGAGCGCTCGCGTTTCAGATAATCATGCCACACATCATTGGAAGCAAGATAGAAGCCGCCAGTCGAATGCATACCAACCGAATGCCCGGAAGTTTCTTCAATCTCCTTGTAGAGTTTGATGGTATAGCCCTGCAGGCGCGAGATATTCGGATCCGACGAAATTGTATGAATCTGCCCCGCCGCATGCCAGGACGACCCGGAGGTCAGTTCGTCACGCTCCAGCAAAACCACATCTTTCCATCCAAATTTTGCCAGATGAAACAGGATCGAACATCCCACCACACCCCCGCCAATAATCGCGACCTTGGCATGGGTTGGCAGTTTTTTGGCGGGTTCTTCGTCAGACATGATGCCGAAATCCTCTTCCTGTTTCCCATCATGATGGCTTGGATAATACCTGACGAAAAGCGCTGGAGCGGTACCAATATGTCGTTTTTCTGATAGATTGTCAGAAAGCCCCCACGGGATTGATCCAGGAATGAACCCCAACATTTCAATCGTAACTCTGGGCGTTGAGGATTTGGCAGCCTCGACCACCTTTTATGAGAAGCTTGGATGGGCCAACACCAAGGCAAGTCAGCCAAGCGTCACCTTTCTTCAGGGCCACTCCATTGTCCTTGGTCTTTACGGACGCGCTGCTCTGGCTGAAGATGCCGACGTTGAAAATGTGCCAGCGGGGTTTCGGGGTGTGGCGCTTGCCGTCAACATGGAAGATGAAAGTGCCGTGGATGCCTTCTTTGCCCATGCTGTCGACTGCGGAGCCACTGCAACCAAACAACCCCAAAAAGTGTTCTGGGGAGGTTACTCCGGTTATTTTTCCGATCCGGACGGGCATTTGTGGGAAGTGGCCTATAATCCCTTTTTTGAAGGTGACCCAAAGTCCGGGCAATTGAAGCTGGAGCTGAAAGAGTGAGCGCAACCCTGCTTATCATTGATATGCAAAAGGCCGGGAAAGACCCGGTTCTTGGTCAGCGAGGGCAACCTGATGCAGAGGTCAATGCGGCAAAGCTGCTGGCGTGCTGGCGCGAGCGCGGCGACCCCGTTGTTCACATCCGGCATGATGATATGAACCCGCAATCGCCTTATGCGCCGGATAAGCCCGGCCACGCCTTCATGCCGGAAGTGGCTCCCTTGCCCCACGAGGAGGTGATCGAAAAGCGTACGACGAACGCTTTTGTCGGGACCGATCTGATGCAGGCCCTGGAGGCCCATGGTTGCGCACAGCTGGTTGTGTGCGGTGTTCATCTGGAACATTGCGTTGGCACAACCGCTCGCATGGCAGGCAATCTCGGTTTCATGGTTTTCCTGGCGGCTGACGCGACGGCCTCATTGGAACAGACGGACAGGAATGGGAATAAATGGTCCGCCGATGATGTTCATGCATTGACCTTGAGCGTTCTTGATGGCGACTATGTCAAAATCACCGATACGGAAACGCTGATGGCTCTGGCCGACGCGCCGTTGCACTAAGTTTTTGAGACGATCACCAGATGAACGCTCCTCTACCCCGCTGGGTTGATATTGGTCTGATCCCGCTCATCAACGTGGCTGTAGCCTTCATCGTTGCCGGGCTGGTGGTGATGTTTGTTGGCGAAAGCCCGGTCACAGCAGCCTATCTGATGGTGAAGGGGGCTTTTGGAAACGGCTACAATATCGGTTTCACCCTGTTTTATGCGACCACCTTCATTTTTACAGGGCTGGCAGTTGCCGTTGCGGCCCATGCCGGGTTGTTCAACATCGGCGGTGAGGGGCAGGCTTATATTGGCGGGCTGGGTGTTGGGCTGGTTTGCCTCTCTTTAGACAGCATCCTGCCCTGGTGGCTGACCTTTCCCCTCGCTATTGCGGGAGCTGCGGTTTTTGGGGCGGCCTGGGCCTATATCCCAGCACTTCTTCAGGCGACCCGGGGCAGCCATGTGGTCATCACCACCATCATGTTCAATTTCATTGCATCGGCGCTGATGGTTTATCTGCTGGCCGGTGTTCTGCATAAAGAAGGCGACCCGGCACCACAGACCCGTGATTTTGCCGCCGGTGGCCAGATCCCAAAATTGGACTGGCTGTTCAAACCTCTGGGTCTTGATATGGGCTCGTCACCGCTCAACATTACGTTCCTGCTTGCGCTCATTGCCGCCTTTGTCGTCTGGGTTATCATCTGGCGCACCCGGTTTGGTTATGAAGTTCGCACGCTCGGTATCAGCCCGCGGGCTGCCAAATATGCCGGGATGCGGGAAGTGCGTCTGACAGTCCTGATCATGATGATTTCCGGCGGTCTGGCAGGCATGATGGCGCTGAACCCCGTGATGGGCGATCAGGCACGGTTGCAGCTCGATTTCGTGGAAGGAGCAGGTTTTGTCGGTATCGCCGTGGCTCTCATGGGGCGGTCACATCCTGCGGGTATTGTTCCAGCGGCGATCCTGTTTGGTGCACTTTATCAGGGCGGGTCAGAACTGGCGTTCGACATGCCCACGATTACCCGCGACATGATTGTGCTTATTCAAGGTCTGGTTATCCTGTTTGCCGGAGCAATGGGCAGCCTGTTCACGCCGGCAGTAGCCCGTGTGTTTGCCGGGGTCTCCGGTCCATCAAAAAGTGACAGAACCCGATACGGTTCGCCGGAAGAGAAGGCGTAGACGATGGATACTCTCGTCCAGCTTCTCGATCTGACGGTTCGCTCATCGGTGCCGCTCTTATTGGCCTGCCTCGCCGGGCTCTATTCGGAGAGGTCCGGCATTGTGGATATTGGCCTTGAAGGCAAAATGCTGGGCGGCGCATTTGCAGCAGCAGCAACCGCAGCGCTGACCGGGTCAGCCTGGCTCGGTTTGCTGGCCGCTATTGCGGTTTCAGTCCTGTTCTCGCTGATCCACGGTTTTGCCTCGATCACCAACCGGGGCGATCAGATCGTCTCCGGCGTGGCAATCAACTTCATAGCCGCAGGTCTGGCTGCACTGGTAGGGCAGGCCTGGTTCAATCAGGGGGGGCGTACGCCCCAGTTGCAGAGCGAGCAGAGATTTGGCGAGCTGGATCTGCCTTTCGTGGAGGCGCTGGCCGATGTTCCCCTTGTCGGCCCGATCTATTCCGATCTGATTTCCGGCCACAACCTCATTGCCTATATCGCTTTTGTTCTGGTCCCTGTCACGTGGTGGGTTTTGTTTCGCACCCGGTTTGGCCTGCGCCTGCGAGCAGTTGGCGAGAACCCGGCGGCTGTTGATACGGCTGGTATTTCGGTGTCGTGGGCGCGGTACCGGGCAGTGATATGCTGCGGTATTTTATGCGGTATCGCCGGTGCCTATCTTTCGATCGGCGTGTCTGCCGGTTATGTGAAAGACATGACGGCTGGTCGTGGGTTTATCGCCCTTGCGGCGCTCATTTTTGCAAAATGGCGCCCGGTCTCAGCTATGTGGGCTTGTCTGTTGTTCGGGTTTCTGGGGGCCATTGAAATCCGGTATCAGGGTGTTGCGCTGCCCATTGTCGGGATTGTGCCTGTCCAGCTCATGCAGGCATTGCCGTATATTTTGACCGTGGTGCTGCTCGCCGGTTTTATCGGCAGGGCGATCCCTCCCCGCGCTGGTGGTGTGCCTTATTCGAAAGAACGTTGACCATGACCAATGATCTTTTTGTGGCCGCCAGAAAGGCGATGGCCAACAGCTATTCGCCCTATTCGAACTTTCCTGTGGGGGCGGCCATCCGCACCACTTCCGGCGTCATTCATGCCGGATGCAACGTGGAAAACGCCTCCTATCCGGAGGGTTGGTGCGCAGAGACAACTGCTCTAGCCCATATGGTTGCAAGCGGCGAAACCGAGATTGCTGAAATTCTGGTTTTGGCGCAAAAGAAAGACAGGGTCTCCCCCTGTGGCGGTTGCCGACAGCGCCTGTCGGAGTTCGCCAAAGCCGATACTCCGGTTCATCTTTGCGATTCCGCCGGGGTGGTAGAAACTTTGACCATGGCACAATTGCTGCCAGCCGCATTTGATCTGGATTGATAGTATGCAGACACTGAAGTCAGCACTGGGTGATTTTGAACCCGAGACAGCGCTCATTCTGGGTTCGGGACTTGGCAGTCTGGTAGATGCTGTGGATGCTCACACGCGAATTGGCTATGAGGAGTTGGAAGGATTTCCGGTATCAGGGGTCTCCGGTCATGCCGGAGAACTGGTGGCAGGCAGCCTGCGTGGCCACAAAGTTGCCGTGTTGAGCGGCCGGGCCCACTATTATGAAAAAGGGGATGCTGCGGCAATGCGCGGCTCTATCGAGGGGCTGGCGCAGGCAGGCGTGAAGCGGCTTATCCTGACAAATTCAGCAGGCTCAACAGACCCTGACATGCCGCCCGGCTCTGTGATGCAGATTACCGATCACATCAATTTTTCAGGCACCAATCCGCTGTTTGGCGAACCAACCGACGCCCGGTTTGTGGGTCTGACTTCGGCCTATGATGCCAACCTGCAGGCGGTGTTTGGCAAAGCTGCAAAAAAGCTCGATATGGAATTGCACAAGGGCGTCTATATGTGGTTTTCCGGCCCCAGTTTCGAAACCCCGGCAGAAATCCGCATGGCACGGCTGATGGGTGCCGATGCGGTTGGTATGTCGACCGTGCCCGAAGCAATTCTTGCCCGTTTCGTAGGTCTGCACGTTGCCGCATTCTCGGTTGTAACCAATTTCGCAGCCGGTATGACCGGCGGCGAACTGTCCCATGACGAAACCAAGGAAATGGCTCCCAAGGGTGGGCAAAAACTGGCGCGGCTGATCGAAGCTGGCTTGCAGGAGATCATTTGATGACTTCGTCACAACGCGAAAATATTGCCCGCCGTGCCTTGCCGATGGTTGACCTCACGGACCTGACCGACACCTGCAATCACGAGGCAATTGACGATCTTTGCGCGCGCGCCCAGACACCGTTTGGGCCAGTGGGCGCTGTATGTATCTGGCCGCGCTTTGTGGCACACGCTCATAAACGGCTCTCCGGCGCGGGAATTCCCATTGCAACCGTGGTGAATTTTCCAGGTGGCAATCAAAGCGTCGATATGACGGTTACGGAAACACAGGCCGCCATCGATGACGGCGCTGATGAGATAGATCTGGTAATGCCGTACCAGGCCTTTAAGGCCGGTGATCAATCAACCGCTCTCTCCATGATAGAGGCCGTCAAAGCCAAAACAAAAAACAGGGCGCTGTTGAAAGTCATTCTTGAAACCGGGGAACTGGATGATCCCTCGTTAATTCGCAGCGCAAGTGAAATGGCGATTGATGCTGGCGCTGATTTCATCAAGACCTCGACAGGAAAAGTTGCGGTCAACGCAACACCTGCAACCGCAGAAATCATGATCAGCGCCATCGCCAGGAGTGGCAAACCGGTTGGGTTCAAACCGGCTGGAGGTATCAAGACAACCGAAGATTGTGGTGTCTATCTGTCGATTGCCGATGCCATTATGGGCGCCGATTGGGCTACCAATGAAACCTTTCGGTTCGGCGCTTCCAGTGTATTGGCAGACCTGCTGGCAGCGCTGGATGGCAGCTCGGCCGTTGCGGGTGAGGGATACTAAAACGGCTGGGATTCACGTTCCGGTAGACCCAAAGCCATCGCCACCTCGTGCACTTTTGGATAGATCACTGACCTCAATCACGTCCACTTTGACAACTGGCGCAACGACGAGTTGGGCAATCCGCATACCTCTTTCGATGGCGAAGGCTTCGTCGCCATGATTGACCAGGGGCACCATCACTTCACCGCGGTAGTCCTCGTCAATTGTTCCAGGCGTGTTGATCAGGCTGATACCGTGTTTGATCGCCAGACCAGAACGCGGGCGTACCTGGCCCTCATGATTTAGGGGCAGTTGAATGGAGAGACCTGTGGGGATGAGGCTGCGCTGGCGCGGCTGAAGGACAAGAGGCTGATCGTCGGGAACGGCAGCACGCAAATCCATGCCAGCAGCACCGGCGGTTTCATAGGCTGGGAGCGGCAGGCCCTTGGAATGCGGCAACCGCATGATCGATAATTGGGGCATCGGTTGATCAATTACAAATTGAAGTGACGAAAAAACGCTACGCTAATTAAAGGTTCGCGCCCAGCAAATCCAAGCAGATAAGTGCTGAAATCCACGGCCTCCACTTTCCTTACCTTCAGCTTGGGGTCGCGGGCAGAACAGCGCCACAAAAACCCAACACCCAAATGGTCGTAACGGCAAGTCTTGGCTTTCCAGAGCCTGTAGAGGTCCATCATGGGGTCGTCCTTGCTGCCAGCCCGAAAGAGAGGTGCAAAGCCCGCCATGATGGCCGGTGATGCCGTGTTGTGCGGGTTCTTTCCGAGATTGTTTACGCCATAGCCGCTTCGCTTGAACTTGCCGTTCTCATCAAACTTGATCTCCGATCCGGCACCCAGACCCCACAATGCGGCAGGAAATTTCTCTTTCCCTGAAATCTTGAAATGTTTCCTGTCAGCAGACGCCAGTTGGCGCAGCTCGTCTCTGTAGGCGGCCTGACCACCAAAATTATTGCAGTAATAATAGGCAAACAGGTGGGTAAAATGGGCGATGAAGTTGCCATTTCTCTTACCGATCACAGATTCGCCCTTGAAATCGTTCATTGGCAAAGTCCGCACATCTGCATAATGACGAAAAAACAGATCATGAGCGGGGCCGCGTCGCCCTGCCAGTTGTTCACCGCGCATGGCAATGCAGGGAAGAAGTGCGTATTCGTCAAATGGATTTGCAAAAACCCGCTCCAAAGGCTCTTCATCCTTGCCTTTGAAAATCAGATGAATGAGACCGCGCTCGACGTTGAAGATTGCCTTTGACCAGCGCACACCGCCCACCAGACGCCCCGACAAAGTGAAAACACGGGATTCGCCCTTGCCCTGGGTAAATGATTTCGCGCTGAAATAGCGTGCAGCTATTGCAGAACCCGCAGCAAGCAAAGCTGTGTCGATTGTGGAGACCTTGCCCTGTGATCCGCGGCTTGTCTTGCCGGTGCGCGCATCAATAAAATGCGGGTACCAGCCATTTTTGGAACGGGCTACATTAAAGCCGGACTTTTTGTTTGGGTAGAGCAAATTCCGCAGCGTTTTGATCGCCTTTTCTTCGGCGTTGTCGATAACGCCAAGCGCGTCTCCAATTGCCAGTGACACCAGACCAACCCCCGTAGCGGCGATTGATGAGGGCAGTTTTGGCTGTTTCTTTTCCCCGATAACAATGGCGTCGAGATATTGCCCGGTTTCTGGAACACGAAAATGGCGGTCGAACAGCAAAACGGCTTCGCTCAGGCGTTCGCGAACAAAGGCAGACAGTTCCTCACGGCTGGGGTCATGGAGAGCGGCAGGTTCTTCCGCTCTTGCCGATAACAGGGTGATTGATGAAATTGACAGTGCAACAAGCGCAGAAAGCAGACGGATTTTCAAAACCAAAACCTCTTGAGTAGACCAGCCCCGGCATAAGACGACATATTGCCAGACTCGTCGGTCCTCATGCTGTCAACTCTCCGTGAAATAGTGTGGGACTCAGGAAAACCGGGCACCCAGACTGTGCATCAGGTCTTCAAATTCGCGAAACGAGGTGGCGATCATCGTGACATCATCGACACTGACAGGATTTTGCGCCGCCATGCCCATCACCAGAAAACTCATGGCGATACGGTGATCAAGATGAGTTTCTACCTGCCCGCCACCGGGGACCGCGCCACCACGAACCACGAGATAATCTTTACCTTCAGTACAGTCGACGCCATTGGCTTCAAGATTGCGGGCTGTGACCGCCAGACGATCGCATTCTTTCACGCGCAATTCCTCAAGACCCAGCATATGGGTTTCGCCGTGAGCAAATGAGGCCGCAACCGCGAGCACCGGATATTCGTCAATCATCGAAGGCGCTCTTTCAGCAGGGACTTTGACACCCTTGAGCTGACAGCTGCGAACATGAATATCGCCGATATCCTCGCCGCCGGACTGGCGCCGATTTTCTACCGTCAGGTCAGCTCCCATCTCGATTAATGTATCGATCAGGCCCGTACGGGTTGGATTGAGCAGCACGTTTCTTACTGTCAGATCGGAATGGGGAACAATCAGCCCCGCAACGATGGCAAAACCTGCTGAAGACGGGTCACCGGGTACGGTCACATCCTGAGCCTGAAGGTCCGTCTGGCCCTTCAGGGCAATATGACGTGCTCCTTGGGAATCGACGTTAATGGATAAATCGGCACCAAAACCGGCAAGCATCTTTTCGGTGTGGTCACGGGTCATGACCGGCTCGATTACTGTGGTTGTTCCGGCGATGTTGAGACCCGCAAGAAGAATGGCGGATTTAACCTGGGCGGAGGCAACCGGCACCCGGTATGTGATGGGGATGGCCAGCGGCGCACCATGCACGGTGAGCGGCAGGCAATCACCTTGTGCGGCATCCACCTGCATACCGGTTTCACGCAAGGGATTGAGAACCCGCCCCATAGGACGACTGGACAGCGACGCATCACCGACAAATTTCACTGGAAAATCATATCCGGCGACCAGACCCATGGTCAGTCTTGAGCCTGTTCCGGCATTGCCAAAATCAAGTGGCTGTTCCGGCTCCAGCAAAGAGCCGTTGCCCATACCATCAACCAGCCACTGGTCACCGTTCTTGACGATCGTTGCGCCAAGCGCACGCATCGCTCCGGCCGTTGCCATCACATCATCGGCTTCCAGCAGCCCAGTGATGCGCGTTTGCCCATCCGCCACAGTGCCCAGAATCAAAGAGCGGTGAGAGATGGATTTATCGCCGGGAACCAGAATGGAGCCGGAAAGTCCGGAAACCGGTTTGCTGGTCAGCGGGCGCGGGGTGTGGTCATGAGAATGGGTTGCCATGAGGTCGGTACAAAGGTCTGTGTTTGGCGGCAATTCGTGAAGCGTTGTTGGTGTAGGCCGTATCGGCGCGGCTGTCACCCGTTGCGGGACCGATCAGACACAATATTTACTCGTCGAACCCCTTTGACAGCCCCGGCGCTGGACGCTAGAGCAACACGCTAATTGTGCAGCTTGGCAATGATTGCGTGCTGACAACTAAAGCCGGTGTCGTAAACACCTTGCAGAATTTTAAGAGGCAGTCCCTTGGCTAAACCAGAATTAGGCGAAAAACACATTTGTACAGAATGTGGCACAAAATATTACGATCTGAACAGGGATCCGATCCTGTGCCCCAAATGCGGTGCGGTTTTCGAAACCGTGGCTGAGACGGAAAAAGCCAAACCGGAGAAAGAGGCCGAGGTTAAAGACAAAACCGACCAAACCGAAGAAGACGAGCAGGAAGTCGACGGTCCGGAGATTATCAGTCTCGATGATGCCGAAGACGATGATGGCGACACTGTAGATGGCGACGACGACGATGTGCCGGCAGACATCCCCGATGTTGAGATCGAAGGCGATGACGACGATGATCAGGCCGATGGTCCGTTCCTTGAAGATGATGACGAGGATGACGATAATCTTGCCGACATCATTCCGGTTCGCGGTGACGACAAGGAAGAAAACTAGATTCTCAGCAGGCGGATTGCCGTTTGGAGCTCTCTGATCGATGTTTCAGGGTCCAAACGGCCATTCGGTGCTTGTGTTTGGCGGTCTTGTCTCGTAAAACGCCCGCCGTCGGCCAACCCAAATATGGTCAACAACCCTGACACTCAGGTCATGGGGCTATAGCTCAGTTGGGAGAGCGCTTGCATGGCATGCAAGAGGTCAGCGGTTCGATTCCGCTTAGCTCCACCATTCTTTCCTTTGATATTTGCGCTGATTTCGGACCGCTTGGATAGCTGCGTGTTATCTGTGGGTTAGCAGGATATGCGGCTGTTTTCGGACTTGGAGAGACGGTAATTTACCTCAATTACCGCAACAATTCTCATTTCGTCTCTTTGCCCGATTTTGAAGACCGCTTGGATTTTTTGCGGGTCGTTAAATCGCCAGAACTTGGATCCGGACGGTGCTGATCGAACCTTCGAGAAGTCGTTGAGAACACCAAGCCCTCAATTCATAGAGCGTATGATGCTGTGATTGGAAAGAGGGATGTAAGTCCGTTGATGGTGCTACGGAGCATAACCCAGATGCAGTCTTTGCTCATTCCACATGATGGGAAGGTTCTGTGCTGACCTCAGTTGTTTGGCTGTCAGCTCGGGAGGCTGCAATCCTGCCAGAACATCTTCGATGATGCTTGGCGCCAGATAGCATAATGGCATTAGGTTCTTTGCATCGCCATGATCCATTCCATGCTTGGAAGCAAACTCTTTGATAGATGTCACCTTGCTGCTTTCTAATTCCCTCTTCAGCAAATGTGCTTTCGCAATCAGCCGGATGAGCGCTTCGTCTGGTTTGGACGAGTTGGACCTTTGCCCGCCAATCACCAATCTCAATTCCTGACCTCGTCGCCTAATGCAGATGGGCTTGGTTATCTGAATTGGTTCCTGTGATTGCGACCCTTTACTCCGGTTCTTGATCAGTTCTGCTGGATTGAAGAAGAAGACAATGTGATCCTTATCGACCTCAATCCTTTCAAGAAGCCTTCTGTAGAGGCCCTTCAACTTCGAGTGGTTGGCCGTTGAGATTGTCTCTGCCAGTTGCTGCACTGTCTCGGAGAGCAGCTGAATGGCCGCTGCATCTATCGTTTCAGTTTGCTCAAGCAACAAATTCCCATCGCTCTTAAGCGTATCCACCAGCACATCTCGCACGGTGTCCTCGATAATCTTCATCGGCAGACGGAGGCGCGTGGGGTTATCACTATTATCACCGGCATAAAGGTTCTTGGCTTTTTCGCCCACATAGTAATGATATTTCTTGCCCTTCTTGTTGGTGTGATGGGGGATCAATCTGTTGCCCCGATCATCGAATAGCAGACCAGCCAAAAGTGCCGGTGATTGATGTTTGGCTGTTTGGGCGATCACCTTCGTCTGGCCCGACAGCATTGTCTGCACTGCATGCCATACATGGGGTTCAATTATTGATGCGTGATTGCCAGGATAGACCTTTTCCTTGTGCTTGATCTTTCCCGCATAGATTGGATTTTTCAGGATGGCGTAGAGATTGCCAGCTGAGAACAAATTGCCTCCGGTCGCGTCTCCATTCCTGTTCGTCCGTTGTCGTGTCCGGATATTGCGCTTATCAAGTTCTGCTTTTGCGAGACGAACATTCTTCCTTTCGGCATAAAGATCGAAGATCAGCCTTACGATCTTCGCTTCGTCCTCATCGACAATCAGCTTCTTGTCATGGTTGCAATAGCCGAGCGGAACACGTCCACCCATCCACATGCCCTTCTGTTTGGAACCGGCAATCTTGTCTCGTATTCGTTCTGCCGTAACTTCTCGCTCAAACTGGGCAAAGGAAAGCAGTACGTTTAGCGTGAGTCTGCCCATGGAATTGGTAGTGTTGAAGGCTTGAGTGACTGAGACAAAGGAGACTTCGTGTTCGTCAAAGACATCGACCAATTTGCCAAAGTCGGTGATCGAACGCGTTAGACGATCGACCTTGTAAAAAACAACGATATCGATACGGCCTGCTTTGATATCACGAATGAGATTTTGCAGGCCATCTCGCTCCATATGGCCACCGGATATGCCTCCGTCATCATACGTCTTCGATGATAGCTCCCAACCAAGTCCAGCCTGTGAGTGAATGTAAGCCTCACAAGCCTCTCGTTGGGCATTGAGAGAATTGACCTCCTGATCGAGTCCTTCTTCATGGGATTTGCGTGTGTAGATCGCACAACGATATCGGCGCTGCTTGCTCATGATCTCAATCCAAAGAAGCGTGGCCCCGACCAGTGAGCGCCTGTGATCGTCTTCGCGATGGCTGATAGGGACGGATAGATAGCTCCATTCATTTGGAAGCCGTCATGACCTGAGCCCCGTTTCTTCATCCAATTTTGAGTAGAATTCGTCCCTTAGAAGGAGACGAACAAATGAGACAATCACGGTTCAGCGACGAACAGATCATCGGCATGATCAAGGAATAGGAGGCTGGAATTCCGACTGCGG
>CALHCF010000004.1 GCA_937930635.1 uncultured Rhizobiaceae group bacterium | reverse complement strand
TGCCAAGATCAAAGGCATTGATGCGTCGAAAGCGGAGGCGCTGAAAGGCGTGAAGGCCGTTGTTACCCGGGCAGATTTTGCCAAAGGACTAACGGGCGGTGACTGGGATATTCTGGAAAATGTCATCGCCGGAGACAAGGCGCTTTATGATGGTCATGCTGTCGCTGCCGTTGCTGCCACATCTGCGCTGATTGCGCGTGATGCAGCGAAGTTGATTGCGGTAGATTATGAAGTCCTGCCGCATGTCACGGATGTTGATGCGGCCATGGCAAGCGACGCGCCGGTTATTCGCGATGGAGCGGCCGACAAATCAGTTCCTGATGGGTTGCATCCCAATGTCGTGCGCTATCATGAGAGCGGTCACGGGGATGTTGAAGCCGGCTTTGCGGAAGCCGACCTTGTGGTTGAGGACAGTTTCAAGACCGAGGCCACTCACCAGGGTTACATTGAACCTCATGCCTGCCTTGCGCAGTTGGATGGCGAAGGCAAAGGCGAGGTATGGTGCTGCACGCAGGGGCATTTTAACGTTCAAAAAATCTGCGCGAAGCTGGTTGGTACCGACGCCAGTCAGATGCGGGTGACGGCTTCAGAAATCGGCGGCGGTTTTGGCGGCAAAACCGCGGTATTTATCGAACCGATTGCATTGGCTTTGTCTCGCAAGACCAGCCGCCCCGTAAAACTGGTCATGAACCGTGCGGAGGTTTTTCGCGCAACCGGACCAACAGCCTCGACTTCCATGGACATCAAGATCGGCATGACCAAGGATGGCAAAATTACCGCAGGGCAGGGCGTGTTTCGCCTTCAGGGAGGGGCATTTCCCGGCGCGCCGATGGAATTTACCGCCATGTGTGCCTTTGCACCCTACAATCTCGAAAACGTTCATCAGGTTGGCTATGATGTCATGTCTAACCGGCCCAAACAGGCCGCCTACCGTGCACCGGGTTCGCCCATGGCCGCCTTTGCCGTTGAATCGGTAATTGACGAGCTGTGTAACAGGCTTGATCTTGATCCAATTGAAGTGCGCCTCCAAAACGCCTCGCGTGAAGGAACCAAGGCTTCGTTTGGTCCAAAGTTTGATCGCATTGGACTGGTGGAAACGCTGGAAGCGGCTAAATCTCACCCCCATTATGCTGCTCCGCTTGAAGCGGGGCAGGGGCGGGGCATCTCCTGCGGCTTCTGGTTCAACCACGGTGGGGAAACCGCCGTCTCGCTGGCGCTGTCGGAAGACGGGACAGCTGCATTGTCCGTCGGTACGCCCGATATTGGTGGTAGCCGTGCTTCCATGTGCCAGATGGCGGCGGAAGAGCTGGGTATTCCCTACGAGAAAATTCGCACGACCATCGCTGATACGGCCACCCTTGGTTATAACGAGGTCAGCCATGGCTCTCGTGTGACTTATGCAAGCGGTCTTGCCACAATCAAAGCCGCCCGCGATGCTGTCCAGAAATTATGCGGACGTGCCGCCGCCAAATGGGGCATCGACGTTGAGGCTGTGGTCTGGGAAGACGGATACGCCAAGCCTTCCGGTCCCAATGCTGGAGATTTCGAACCTCTCTCACTTGCTGACATTACGCGCACTATGGGCCGGACCGGCGGTCCTATTGTTGGCCATTTTGAAGCGACGCCCGATGGGGCAGGGGTGAGTTTCGCCACTCACATTGTCGATGCCTCTGTCGACAAGGAAACCGGACAGACCCGTGTTGACCGGTATACGGTTGTGCAGGATGCCGGAAAGGCAATTCATCCAACTTATGTCGAGGGTCAGTATCAGGGCGGTGCCGCACAGGGCATTGGCTGGGCGCTGAACGAAGAATACATCTATGGCGAAGACGGTCGTTTGCAGAATTCCGGTTTTCTCGACTACCGCATTCCTGTCGCCTCCGATCTGCCTATGATCGACACTGTTATTGTTGAGGTTCCCAATCCAGGCCACCCCTATGGTGTGCGCGGAGTGGGTGAAACATCAATTTGTCCGCCACTGGCAGCCATTGCAAATGCCGTTTCGGGCGCCGCTGGTGTTCGTTTGAAACAACTGCCGATGTCGCCTCCACGCATTCTGGAAGCGCTTCACCAGCCCAATGGTTGAAGTTCATCTCTGGTCCGGGTTGCGCCAGGCGACAGGTGGCGAAACCCGGGTTGAGGTTGAAGGAAGTACGGTTGGTGACATCGTCAGGTCTCTGGTTGAGGCCTATCCGGGCCTTGAACCTTATATTGAAGCAGGCGTGTCTGTTGCCGTTGACGGTCGCATCATTGCCAATGATCTGACTGCGCCGGTCAATGAGGACAGTGAGGTTTACCTGATCCAGCAATTGAAAGGCGGGTAGGGCCTTTCCTGATGGCGCTCTTGATGAAATTGCCAACGGACTTTGTAAGCTATCTTTCTTCCTACTCCGCCCGTGTCCATATCCCCGGATAGTCCTCTACAAGGCCAAGATCGTTGACGGTGAGTTGTGTAGTAAAGCCGCTTGCAAGGGAACAGTATTGAAAGGTTGATTTCGTCTCGCGGGTATATTGCTGGTCCAGAGGCTTGAGCTTCCAGTCGGATGGATCCAACCATGCCGCGCAAGTTTTCATGCTTTGACCCGTTTCAAGTTCCAGGCGTCGAATTGCCGTTGTATTGGTTGCGGGTGTGAAGCCAAGATCGATATCTATGCAGTTTTTGACAGTCTCAATGGAAGAACCATTGCAGGACCATAATCCATCGGGCCTTCTTATGATCTCAATATCGAGCGTCTGTTCAGCGGCCCAGCCGGAGATGCGGGCAGACCGGGTGGTCCAGTCCCGGTCGTGGACAACGCTGTAGTTCAACGCCACAACAGCACCGTCTTCATCATAAGCAGCGCTGCCGCTCAACGTCCATCCATCGTGGTCGCGATCAAGCCTGCAGGCATCATGCCCCTCAACATCGACGCGCCGCCATAAAATGCAGTTCTTTGCCAATCAATCCGGTTCCGCTTATTCTGTCTCCTTTTCACATCATACCTTTAACTGCGAGAAGGCGACAACAAGACTTACGGGTCCTTGCCGACCTTGAACACGTCTGCCAGCCTGTCCCAAATGCTGAAGGGAAGAAATGATGAGCGACAGCGTCACGTTGGGTGTAGAGCGGCAGACGATTACGCCCTATTTTACAGTTGAGAACGCGGACCGTTTGATAGGCTTTCTGGTCGCTGCGTTTGATGCACAACTGGTTAAAGACAGCCGATATGACGACAACACCGTTCAGCATGCTCGTTTGCTGATCGGCAACTCCTTGATCATGATGAATGAAAGTACCTCAGACTATCCCGCCAACGCCTCCCAGATGCATATCCTTGTCGAAGATGCGGATGAGGTATACCGATCCGCATTGAAACTTGGTGCGACCTCGTTGATGGAGCCAAACGAAAGGCCGCACGGCGACCGGATGGCAGGCATCAAAGACCCGTGTGGCAACGTTTGGTGGTTGGCTTCTCAAAACGAGTGACAGATCCAAGCTTGTCGAGCGTCCTATAGGGCAGGGTGACGCCATTGTACTGGATCTTGAACCGCTACGTCCGTGAGTTCGATATCTGCTACATATCATGTCAAAGCCAGTTAGAGATGGCCCACTGCGGGCTAAATAGAAATGTCTCATATGGTGGCTCCCGATACCAGTGCAGGCGGATGAGGACATTGGCGCGACCGCCAAGAGTCAAAGCCAATGGACCCGCCGAAACGGAAGGCTGGTTTCCCGGCTTTAGCTTCCTCACTCGGAATATTCGAGATCCGAAGGCAGCGCCTATTGGCTTTGCCAAAAGACTACGTCGCCTTTTCTGCCAATTTCTAACTTATTGGCTTGGTCACCTTCGCTGCAAAACTCTACGTCGTTCAACCCAAATCCAAATTTTGCAGCTGTGGAATAGTTGCTACAAATTCCGTTGGAAACTACCGTGAAATAGAGCGTGTTGTTGGGCACGTCGGGATTGTTTACCCACCTGTCACCTGTGCATTCCATTTCTTTGCCCCAGCCGTAACTTGGAAAGAAACAAACCTTCTGCACGTCTGAGCCAACAAGCTTGCGCACTGAGATTGCTTCACCATCCATAATGGTGAGTTTTGTGACATCGCTTCTCGTCAACTGCCAAACAAGTGCAACGACCGTACCAACAGCCAGCAGAACACCCACAACAATTAGAGGCCTTCTTTTGTTCAGGGTCATGTCAGGATGGTTCCACTCTTAGATGCAATGGCACACGAAAATTATGCGGCGCTAAAGCTACCTTTTAGCAGAACTGATCTCGAAGACTATTGTTGGTGGCGCAAACTCAACGTCTGCATCAAAACATATGGTCCGTCTGCCCCGTCCGACTAGGTGCCTTTAGGCTTCTCGAAACCTCACGCTCGGCCTGCATGGCCGCAATCATCTCAAGCGCAGGGCCAAGGCGTTTGTTCTCAACCACTTCAGCCCGGTTCACCGATTGTAGTTTATCGAACGTTCTATAGGGCAGGGTGACGCCGTCGTATTGGATCTCCAACCGCCCGTCCGGATAATCGCAGATCGTCACTCGTTTGCGGACCAGACCTGTTGTGAAGTCTGACGGTTCGATGATGAACAGCACTTTGTCGTAGCGCAGTGTCAGCGTGTGGGAGAGCGTCCGGAACTCCTGGTGACACATGGCGCCGTCCAGGCTGTCATGCTCTGAGAACGGACGATGTATGTCGTCGCGCTGTTTAGGTCCCGTTCGCTCATCGTGTAGAAGCCATGCTTCAACTTCCGGCCACCAAAAAACCGGGGGAGTGTCGTATGGCGACTTTGCCGAACTGTCGAGTTTGTATTTTGCTGCTACACATCAATGTCGCATAAGATATATTATGGAACATGTTTGTCAGTGTGGTACTGGAGATTGTACAGCTAACTCTCTGTTTCCAATATGATTTGCATTCCATCATATGCTGGTTCCACGCTGTCTGGTGTTTCAGCCTGGACGGTGTCGTAGTCCAGTGGCGTGTGCATATGGGTCAGGATCGCTTTGTTGGGTTTTAGCCTATCAATCCAGTCGAGTGTTTGACCAAGACTGAAATGGCTGGGGTGCTCGCGGTATTGCAGAGCGTCGACGATCCACACGTCGAGGCCATCCAGATGAGAAATGGCGCGTTCGTCCAGGTCGCTAACATCGCTGGAATAGGCAAGGGTGCCTATACGAAAACCCAGAGACCTGATTTTGCCATGGATCTGTTCGAACGGCAGGAGTTCGATTGCCCCGCCCTTCCCGCGTATTGTAAACGGCACGCTGGCGGTGATGCGCTGTTCCTCCAAAATGGGTGGATAGGTCGACCCCTCTGGCGTTTGGAAACAATAGCCAAAGCCTTCATGGAGACGATCTGAGGTCAACGCATCGGCCCAGATTGTCACGCGCTCGCGTCGGTTGATAACAAAGGATCGGAGGTCGTCAATACCATGTATGTGGTCGGCGTGGGGATGAGTGTAGACGATACCGTCTGCTTCTGAAATCCCGGCAGACAGCATCTGCTCGCGAAAATCCGGGCCGGTATCGATGACAACAACAGTTTTGCCATCTGTTCCAAATTTCTCGACCAGAAGCGAGGCACGGCGGCGGCGGTTTTTGGGATTAAGCGGATTGCAATTTCCCCAATCGTCACCGATGCGCGGAACGCCGGGTGATGAACCACAGCCAAGCACCGTAAAGCGCAAATTGCCAGGGCGAGGGGTCTTTGTCACGCCCTACCCTTGCTGCGAAATTTCTTGAGATATATTGTGAGAAATATTCGGCACTTTCTTGAAAAGGTTGAAAAAATTCTGGGTTGTTTGCTGCCAGATATCATCAATATCGGTGTCCCAGACATCTGCCAGTACAGCCGCAGTGTTGGTGACGAAAGATGGTTCGTTACGCTTGCCGCGATGGGGAACCGGGGCCAGATAGGGAGCATCTGTCTCGACCAGCACCCTGTCGCGGGGCATGTCTTTGGCAATGTCGCGAATGTCCTGGCTGTTCTTGAATGTCAAAATACCGGAAAAAGAGACCGTCAGACCAAGATCAATGCCACATTCGGCTAAAGCACGACCGGAAGAGAAGCAATGAAGAATTGCCGGGAAGGCCCCTTCCCGTGTTTCTTCGCGCAATATGGCCATCATGTCGTCGTCCGCGCTGCGTGCATGGATTACCAGTGGAAGTCCGGTTTCGCGCGCTGCGGCGATATGGGTGCGAAATCCCTGCGCCTGGGGGGCGCGAGGTGATTTGTCGTAGTGATAATCCAGTCCTGCCTCACCAATGGCTACAACCTTATCGTGTTTTGACAACTCGATCAGATTATCAGCGGTGATGTCCAGTTCCTCAGCGGCGTTATGCGGGTGGGTCCCAACCGAACAGAATACATCGTCAAACCGTTCGGCAACGGCCCTCACCTGCGGGAAATTTTTTACCCGGGTACAGATGGTCACCATACGCCCGACGCCTGCGTCCCGGGCGCGCTGAACCACGTCGTCAAGCTCTTCTGCGAAGTCTGGGAAATCAAGATGACAATGGCTGTCGACAAGCATATCTACGCGCCTTCAGGATCGACATAGCGGGGGAAAACACCTTCCGGTTTGTCGATTACCGTTGATGGATCCAGCCTGTTGGCTGCTCCCAGATGTGCAAAATCACGCTCGTGTGGTTCGATCTTTAACTGATCAAGCAATTTGCCGGAACTGGCGGGCAGAAATGCCTGGCACAGGATAGCGACCTGACGCACCACTTCTGCGGTCACGTACAACACGGTTTGCATCCGGGCCGGATCGGTTTTCTTTAATCCCCAGGGCGCCTGTTCGTCAAAGTAGCGATTGGCCTCATCCAGAACGCCCCAGATGGCATCCAGCGCTTCATTAGGCACAACTTTGTTAATGGCATCACGGCATTGAGCTAAAGTTGCGTCCGCGCGAGCCAGCAGGGCGCTGTCTTCTGCAGTCAGGCCCCCTTCCCCTCCCTGGATTGCGCCCACAGCGCCACCAAGATTTTTGAAGATCATGGACAGGGAACGCTGCGCCAGGTTGCCGAAATTGTTGGCCAGATCGGCATTGGTGTGGTTGACGATATCCTCGTGGCTATAGCTGCCGTCAGAACCAAACCGGATGGTTCGCAGGAAAAAGTAACGCAATTGATCAACGCCGTAGGTCTGGGCCATCTGAAAAGGATCAACCACGTTGCCCGTTGATTTTGACATTTTCTCGCCTTTGTTGAGCAGAAATCCATGGCCAAAAATCTGTCGGGGCAATTCGATACCGGCGGACATCAGGAAGGCTGGCCAATACACGGCGTGAAAACGGGTAATGTCCTTGCCAATGACATGAACATCGGCTGGCCAAAAACTCCACAACGGATCATTGCTGTCAGGGTAACCGGCACCGGTTATGTAATTGGTGAGAGCATCCACCCACACATACATGACGTGTTTTTCGTCTCCAGGAACGCGTACGCCCCAGTCAAACGTTGTGCGCGAGATCGATAGATCGCGCAGCCCACCCTTCACGAAGGAGACGATTTCGTTCCTGCGGTTGCGCGGTTCGATGAAGTCCGGTTGTTCTTCATACAGCTTCAACAGCCGCTCTTCATAAGCCGACAGGCGGAAAAAATAGCTTTCCTCATCCACCCATTCGACGGGTGTTCCCTGCGGTCCGATGCGTTCGCCATCATCCGACAAGGTGGTCTCATCTTCAGCGTAATAGGCCTCATCGCGCACCGAATACCAGCCGGAATAGGTGTCCTTGTAGATATCACCATTGTCAGCCATGGCCTTCCAGATGGCCTGGCTGGAACGGTGATGATCGGCATCAGATGTTCTGATGAAACGGTCGTAAGAAACATTCAGGACATCGGTCATGTCCTGAAAAATATCAGAATTACGGTCGGCAAGTTCCTGAGGTTCAACCCCTTCATCACGTGCCGTTTGCCACATTTTTTGCCCATGCACATCGGTACCGATCTGGAAGCGGGTGTTGAAGCCATCAAGCCTTTTAAACCGGGCAATCGCATCGGCGCAGACGAACTCATAGGCATGGCCGATATGGGGAGTGCCATTTGGATAGGAAATGGCCGTAGTTATGTAATAGTTTTTGCCCATGGAGCGAACAGATTCCGATTTGTGACAACAGCAGTGCCAGGCCAGATTACATCATCTCTTATTGTGCTCGAACAAACTTGAAAAGAGGGACAAAATCACCTGCTTGCGATCCAGATTGTAAGCATTGGCAAGCCGGGCTGACCGGCTGGTATCTTCCCATATGTCGGCCAGGGCTGCGAGAGTGGTGATATCTGGCTGTGAACTTGAACGAACCTGTTCCGCAATCCAACGGCTGGTCAGATCAATAAACATTGCAAAGGCGTCCTCCTGTCCCCGTTTTGACAGGGCATCGGCGATCCTGTGGGCATTGGTCCAGTCTGTTGCATGTCCGGTGGCACCGGTGTTCATGAGTTTTTCAAAGTCGGCATATTCGGACAGAACTGCACCCTGCGCCAGATTGATGGCAAGCCTGACGGAGCCGTTGCTCAAGGCAGATGCCCGTTCGGCCTGATGATCAGCAAGCTCGAGTTCAAACGAACCAAGAACCTGCTCCACCTCATTTTGTTGCAGGGGTGACAGGTGCAAGGTCTGGCATCTTGATCGCGTGGTGGGCAGCAAACTGCCAGGCACGTGGCTGATAATGAAGAACAGTGAACGTTTTGGTGGTTCTTCCAGAATTTTCAGCAACGCATTGGCAGCATTGGCGTTCATATCATCAGCGGCATCGATAATGCTGATCCGCCATCCCCCTGCCCCTGCGGTCATGCCGTAGAAAGACTGTGTTTTTCGGATTTCGTCGACCGATAGCTGGGTTTTAAACCTCTTTGTCTTTTCGTCCCAGGGGCGGGTCAGGTGCAGCAGGTCAGGATGAGCGCCCTGAGCAACCTGCCGGGAAATGGCAAGCGGCACCGAATCCGGCTGATAGTTTGGAGGGGCCTGCGCCTCTATGGGGTTTGCCATAACATATTTTGCAAAATGAAAAGCCAGGGTGGACTTGCCAATGCCGCGTGGACCCGTGAGCAACCAGGCATGATGCATGCGTCCCGACCGGTAAGCACTTATAAGCTTCTCCAGCACGGCATCATGACCAGTCAGCAGAGTTGATTCTGCCGGGATCGGGACCCCTTCCAACCTGTCTGCAACGAGCCGTTCTTCAACGTCCATCACCGGTGGTCGGTCAGTTCAGTGGTTCGCAGAAATCCGTCCACAGCGGTATCGACAGCCTGGTTCACTTCCTCCAGTGTCTGCGTCGCATCAATGACGCGACAACGATCCGGCTCCGCCTTCGCTATATCCAAAAATCCCTGACGTCTTGCCTGCTGCTCGCTCAGGTCCTCGCTCTCAAACCGATCAGGGCCATCTTCTTTCCAGACATTTGCAGCACGCCTGAGCCCTTCTTCCGGCGGAAGATCGAATATCAGGGTGAGATCTGGTCGGGCTCCCTCTGTTACTGCACGTTCCATCGCAAGGAGGAAATCCTCGTCAACGCCACCAGAGACGCCCTGATAGACGCGGCTGGAATCCATAAACCGATCACAAAGGACCATTTTTCCGGCGGCGAGCGCCGGTTTGATGATCTGTTGGACATTGTCGCTGCGGGCAGCAGCAAAAAGAACCGCTTCAAGTTCCGTTCCCAGCTGTTTGGCATGACCGGAGAGAATTACGTGCCGCACGGCCTCGGCACCTGGAGTGCCGCCCGGTTCCCGGGTTATCAAGACGGAATGACCCTGGCCTTCGAGACGACGCGCCAGGCGTTCAATCTGTGTGGATTTTCCGGCACCCTCTCCGCCTTCAAATGTGATGAAATGCCCGCTCACACTGTATCGTATCGCTCAATTTTCAATCGTGGTTACAATTTTACCCAGACTGGCGCAAAAAAGCGACCGCGCTTTACTCTTCTCCGCGAAAAAACCCGATAATGAGCTCCTGAGCTGCATCGACGGCGCGTTGTGTCACAGTTCCCGTTCCAACATCCTCAGCCGCAAACAGAGGTGTTTCCTGGCTTACCTCACCGTTGATCTTGACCTGTAACGTGGCCAGTTGAGTGCCCTTTGTTACGGGTGCAGGGATGGGGCCTTTAAAAACTATATCCGCTTTCAAACGATCCCTGAACCCGATGGGTACGAATATCTTGAGCGGACCTTCCGCTGCCAGTGCGACACCGGATTTCGCCCCCCCGTAAAGCGTGGCTTCACCAACAACTTCGCCTTCTTCAAACAGAGCAATTGACTGAAAGGCTCGTGACGCCCAGCGCATAATCTTGACCGCCTCAGCTGACCTCTCCTTCTTGGAGCTCATACCGTTGAGAACCATGATAATACGGCGTCCGTCATTGAGTACGGACCCCACCAGTCCATAGCCTGAGGCTTCGGTGAAGCCCGTCTTTAGACCATCTGCCCCTTCAACTTTTCCAAGCAGAGGATTGCGGTTGCGCTGCCGCACCCGGTTCCACGTAAATTCCGGCTCCGAATAGATCTTGTATTGTTGCGGATAGTTCTTGATCAGGTGCCGGGCAAGATAGGCCAATTCGCGGGCGGTCACATTCTGCTCTGGATGTGGAAGGCCCGTTGCGTTGCGAAATTTGGATTTTGTCAGTCCAATCTTTCTGGCCCGTTCATTCATAAGCCCTGCAAACCCAAGTTCAGAGCCCGCCATGCCTTCAGCGATGGCAATCGACGCGTCATTACCAGATTGAACAATGACGCCCCTGATAAGATCCTCAAGGCGGACATCCGACCCTAGTTTTGCAAACATGGTCGACCCGCCAGATTCCGATCCGCCGCGCCGCCATGCGTCTTCTGAAATTGAAAATGTTGATTCGTAACTCAGCTGTCCGATCTTGAGTGCATTGAAGACCACTTCCATGGTCATCAGCTTGGCCATCGATGCGGGAGGCATGAGTTCATCTGCATTTTTTTGAAACAGGACCGAGCCGCTGTCATAATCCATGACGATAGCTTGCTTTGCCTTGGTCTCGAACTGTTGAGCCTGAGCTGAAGAGACAAAACTGAAGGCCAGAACTGCGATCAGGAGCAAAAACAGCGCAGGATAGACCTCGTTTACAGATCCGGTTTTTTGACGATACACAACGGCGCTCCTGACTAAGGTTCATCTGTCAGACTTCTTTACCTGACAGTAAGCCCCCCATCTGAGCAATTCAACAATCTTACGGTGTTTGATATTAATATCGTGCTGCAAAAATCAGAAAATGCAGCCCAGCCACGATTATCTGTCGGAAACAGAGCGTTGCTTGCGAAGGCGCAAAGACACGGTGGAACCTGTATCCTGCTTCGCCTTGATTGCTGCCAGCTCTGAGATGAACGGATCCTGATTTGGCCGTGCCGTTGGTTTTACCGGCTTGGTGACAACCGGACGTTTTGTAACCACCGAACCGGTAGGCAGATCGTCAAACGGACCCACAGTCCCTCCAGATGCATTGCGAGATGCAGTAAGGGTCGGATTATCGCCGCCATTATAGGATGCTGCCAGATAGTCGTGGTCCAGACCGTGCAGAGGAGCTTTGCCGACATATTGAACCCGGACTTTCGCCACTCCCTTGCTTTGATAGTCAAGCAGTTGTGAAGCTTTGGCCGACAAGTCGATAATACGACCCGAATGGAACGGTCCCCGGTCATTAACTCTCACAATCAGGGACTTCCCGTTGCGCACATTCGTTACCCTGGCATAGCTTGGCAAGGGAAACGTGGGATGAGCGGCTGACAGAGCGAACTGATCATAAACTTCACCGTTTGCGGTAAGTCTTCCGTGGAAGTTTGGACCATACCAGGATGCGGTGCCGACTTTGTTGTAACCGGGTTGTTCGCGGGGACGGTACCATTTTCCGCGCACTTTATAGGGCTTACCAATCTGCCGGCGTCCGCCGCCTTTGCGCACTTTTCTCGATGCGGTTACGCGTGGGCTGGCGGCAACACCATATCCCAACTCCGTGAATTTGACCTTTTTGCCAATATGCGAGCCGGTGTCTCGTGCGCTCACTAGCACATCATCGTTCTTGCTGGTGCAGGCGCCAAGCGCCGTACAAGCCGTCAAAACACCTATCGCGAAACCTGTTCTCACTGTTCCCACCCAAATACACAGCCCCAAACGCGCAATACCCTACTTCATTTAAGAAACACACCCTTAAAGAAGATTAACCGAAGAGCTCAAGGCTTCGTGATATGGGGAATTTTTTTGGGGCTGCGGCTCAATGCATGGAGAAGCAGTTTACAGGTATGGCCCGCTGACGATCAGACGCTGTCAGCGACCGACAGTTGCGGTGCCTGAATAACCGTCATCGCGCACCCACTGGATGGTAGTTTCGCCGGTTTGGGTGATGGAAAAGCAAAAAGGCTGTCCCTTGTACCAGGTTGGCCACTTTTGGCACAATTTATTGTTTTTGACCCACCAGTCGCCGGTTTCCTTCGGTGCAAAGAATTTTGCCAGCCCGACAGATGATCCGTCTCCAGTCACCCTCTGATTCTTTCCATATTTAAGAGGAAAAGCCCCCCATGAGGTAGAAAGAACGACCCGTTTGCCGGCAATCAGTTCCTGAATCTCCGAAGTCTGGAGATTCTTCGCGTGAGCAGGAACCGTGAGCGAAAACAGGGCCAAGGCCACAAGAACAGCGCAACTTCTTAAAGACATTGTGTAACTCCTTTTCCCCTACCTACGGTGATACGACCGTTTTGGTTTCAATCTGGTCAATTCCGTCGCAAGGAAGACGGCGGAACCCCATATAAAGCTCTGAATGCTGTCGAAAAATGGGCAGATCCCGCAAAACCGGTCGCCAACGCAATTTCTGTCATCGCCATTGGGGTCTGCGTTAACAGAATGTGCGCCTTTTGCAATCTGAGGCGCCGATAAAGTCCCATAGTGCTTTCGCCGATTTTCTCGCGAAAAAGCCGGTTGAGTTGTCGCTCACTCAATTCCACCCGTTGCGCCAGGCGTATCAAATCCAGGGGTTCAGCCAGATTGGCCTCCATTGTTTCAATGGTCTCGATGACAGCGCTGCAGGTTGTTTGATACCGCTGCGCCACTCCGGCCCTTTGTGGATTTGCCGGAGGGCGAATGTCGGTGTGGAGCAACCAGTCACTTACGCGCCTTGCAAATGTAGTTCCATGGTGATCCGCAATCAATCCATGCATCATATCCAGCGGGGCTGTTCCGCCTGCGCATGTAAAACGCCCTCGATCTATCGTGTAGAGCGAGCGTTCAACAGTAAGCGGGAGCGCGGTTTCTGCGACCAGATGAGCGTGATCCCAATGTACCGTCATACGGTATCCATCCATCAAACCGGCTCTTGCCAGGATCAAAGGACCACTGGAAATGCCCCCCAGACTGACACCGCGTCGGGCGAGATGGCGCAACCACTGCATCAGACGGCGGTGATGCAGGTTTGCGGCCCCTCCTCCGGCCAGCACCAATACAAGGTCGAAATCCACATGCTCACCGATCTGTCCCGATGCGCGAATAACAGCATCACTGGAGCTTCTGGCCTGAGCTCCCGAAACCGGAATATCGCGAATGGTGAACAGCGTGCTTTGCGCAAGTTCGTTGGCGGCTCTCAAAGGCTCAATAGTCGCGGAATAGGAGATCAGCGGAAATCCGTCGATCAACACCAGTCCAATGCGATAAGGGGCCGATTGTGGGGCAGAAACGTCCATATTCAATGCAATAACGTCTGTTATTTGAAAGTCAAACACACGCCATTCCATTGAAATGCACAACCAACCGGAGAAATGGGTTCATCAAAACACCCTGCGGCCCTGGGGATTGTCCAATGGTGCTGTTCAACAAGGAGAACTGTTCATGAGCGTAAAGTCAGACATTGAAATTGCTCGCGAAGCCACGAAAAAGCCAATTCAGGAAATTGGTGCCAGGCTTGGTATTTCTTCTGATGACCTTGTTCCCTACGGCCACGACAAAGCGAAGGTATCGGCCGAGTTTATCGCAGCCCAAAGTGGCAAGGACAACGGCAAGCTGATCCTGGTAACGGCAATCAACCCGACCCCTGCCGGAGAAGGGAAGACAACCACAACGGTTGGTCTTGGAGATGGCCTTAATGCCATCGGCAAGAACGCCATGATTTGTATTCGCGAAGCCTCATTAGGCCCCTGTTTTGGTATGAAGGGCGGCGCTGCGGGTGGCGGCTATGCGCAGGTCGTTCCGATGGAAGATATGAACCTGCATTTTACCGGCGATTTCCATGCGATTACATCGGCTCACAATCTTCTGTCTGCAATGATCGACAATCATATCTACTGGGGCAACAGCCTAGAGATTGATACCCGTCGCGTTGTTTGGCGGCGTGTGATGGATATGAATGATCGTGCGTTGCGCGATATTGTCACTTCGCTGGGCGGAGTGCCCAATGGCTTCCCACGCCAGGCCGGTTTTGACATCACCGTTGCGTCCGAGGTGATGGCGATCTTGTGTCTCGCACGGGATCTCGAAGATCTGCAGGAACGGTTGGGGCGTATCATTGTAGCTTATCGCCGTGACCGTTCACCCGTCTATTGCCGCGACATCAAGGCCGATGGCGCCATGACCGTGCTGTTGAAAGACGCCATGCAGCCCAATCTGGTGCAGACGCTGGAAAACAACCCTGCCTTTGTCCATGGAGGCCCCTTTGCCAACATCGCACACGGCTGCAATTCGGTGGTTGCAACCACCACAGCACTGAAACTGGCAGACTATGTGGTGACGGAAGCCGGATTTGGCGCGGACCTTGGCGCCGAAAAATTCATGAACATCAAATGCCGGCAGGCTGGTTTGGCACCAGATGCGGTTGTTATCGTCGCCACCATTCGAGCGATGAAAATGAACGGTGGTGTCAAGAAGGAAGACCTCGGTCAGGAAAATGTAAAGGCCGTGCAGGATGGGTGCGCAAACCTTGGGCGTCATATCGAGAACGTAAAGTCTTTTGGCGTTCCTGCTGTGGTCGCGATCAACCACTTCGTTACAGATACTGATGCAGAAGTGCAGACCTGCAAGGACTATGTAACGAGCCTGGGGTCCGAGGCTGTGCTTTGTCAGCACTGGGCCCATGGTTCAAAGGGAACCGAGGAGCTCGCCCAACGGGTTGTCGCGATAGCTGACAGCGGCATGTCGCAGTTCCAGCCAATCTATCCCAATGACATGGGGCTGTTTCAGAAAATCGAAACTGTGGCAAAACGCATCTATCGTGCTGATGAAGTCATTGCTGACAAGAAAATCCGTGATCAGCTGCGCGATTGGGAAAAGGCCGGGTTTGGCGACCTGCCCGTCTGCATGGCCAAGACACAATATTCCTTCTCGACGGATCCCAATCTTCGCGGAGCGCCCACCGGACACTCGGTGCCGGTTCGCGAGGTTCGCCTTTCTGCAGGTGCAGGTTTCATTGTCGCAATCTGCGGTGAGATCATGACCATGCCCGGTCTGCCGCGAGTACCGTCTGCTGAAGCGATCATGTTGAACGATCAGGGCGACATTGACGGCCTGTTTTAGGCCATACACAATTTGCCCGCTCAATGTCTTGATTTGGGCGGGCGAATACATCATAGCAGGCATGTGGACAGGTGGCCGAGTGGTTTAAGGCACTGGTCTTGAAAACCAGCGTGCGTGAGAGCGTACCGTGGGTTCGAATCCCACCCTGTCCGCCATTTTTGATCTCACGGCAGTTTCGCTAAACTCAACGCCTGCGATGCCATGGGCTGACGGCCCGGCGACCTCTTCGAGACGTGTGCCCTTGCTAATCAACGCTAATCATCGGCAAGGATGGTTTGTATCCCGGCACCAGGAACTCCATGCTGGTATGTTTCAGGGATGGCGGTAGGCGTCGATCACATAGGCGATTGCATAGGCATAAAAGAAGGCCAGTGCGGTGTTGGTCCATTCGTAATTGGCTGTCAGCAACGTGTTGACCACCAATAAAGTGCCCAATGCGACCAGTGTAATGAGCACCGGATCAAGACGATTGTTTGCGCGCTGAAGAACCAGCATTCCTCTCATGTGAAGCACACCAAACAGACCGACAAATTCCGTCCCTCCCCAAACACCACGAAGAAAAAATGTAGGCGTGACCAGAAGATAACTGCTTATCTGACCCCAGACATGAGTATCAAGAAGCCAGATGAGTTGGTCGAGCGCATGTCCCGGCTGAGCCAGAGAGTGCTGGTAGATTTCCTTCAGTCCCAACAAGGCAAAATTGCCCTGACCAAGCGAGGCTCTGACGGGGAGCGTCAGGGTTTCGGGCAACACGTCTTCCGCCAGCTCACCAACAACCGGCAGCGGCATAATCAGACTGGCGACCCAGCTTTGAACATCCAT
This sequence comes from uncultured Rhizobiaceae group bacterium, assembly GCA_937930635.1. Classification (GTDB taxonomy): domain Bacteria; phylum Pseudomonadota; class Alphaproteobacteria; order Rhizobiales; family Rhizobiaceae; genus Pseudahrensia. The sequence continues at coordinate 122,380 of CALHCF010000004.1, read as the reverse complement.
CGCGTGATAGCCAAGTCTTGCAGAAAGTCCTTCGCTCACTGACCGTATGGCGGCATTGGTTTCATACCCCATTGACAGGGCAAAGGAGAGCATCATACCCGCGACAGCCACCCCTGCTATGGCCGTGATCGTAAGCAGGGCGGCCTGTAGTGGCTGGCCTCTTTGGCGAATACACAGACAGGCAAGCAAGGGGATGACAACGACAACAACCACGGCTGCCTGGGGCAGAAACAGTGCAAGACTGCCCCCTGAGATGCCGACACCAAACGCCGCCAAAAAGCTATGTCTGAGATGTGTTTCGACAGCCAGAAAAAGGAATAGATAGGTCAACGACAACAACCAGATCAGCGAATAACCGGATGCGGCATAGGAACCGAATTTGGTTGCAAAGAAAGTCAGAATCAATGTCAGCAAAGCCACTTCCCATGAGGCTGAGAGCCTCAGGGCAAGGATGAATATGACCCCCAAAGTGAACAACGCCAGAAAGAACTGGAGGTAGAACAGGGTTTTAAAAGAGGCATCCTCTGCGCAAGGTTGCGCCCGGGCTGTGCATGTAATCGCCTTCTCGACTGCGGGGTCCGCAAGCGCCAGAGCGACCAGCACCAGCGGATAGCCAGGTGTTCCCGCAATCTGCGAAGAGACATTGTGCGAATTTTCCTGATCGGGTTTTGCAAGCCGGTAAGCATGAAGCATCCCATCGGCCAGAGCGATGCTGGTGCGATCTATCTGCTGCGGTAGCGGCTCGTAGTCGCTGCGAACCTGACCGGCCAAAATCGCTGTCAGAACACAGGCAACCACAACTGTCACAAGCAAGCGACCGGTTTCGAGCCGACGAAACAATTTGCCGGTCATTGCAAGCGTGCGGGAAATGACAATCGTGCCGGTCATGGTGACTTCTTCGGTGACTGCATCACCCCTGCCCGCTGCCGGTCAATATTCACGGCCGTCGCGGCATCGTATTCGGCCAGCTGCTCCTCATATCCGTATTCTTTAATATACCAGCGCCAACGTGATCTGATCGCCTTTAGATCATCAGCATCAACCGGGCTGTGCCTGTTTGTCTGGTAGTTCTTTGCCTCCAACAGACGGTCCTTAAAACGGGACTCAATTTGTGAAAACTCTCCAAGGTCTAGTTCTTCATATATCTTGCGCAATATGGCTTTGGGATCGTGGACAAGCTGTTCGTAAGCCACCTCCACGATATTTCCTTTTGGAACAAGGTTTCGATCCTGTTCGAAACACTCATACATTTCCTCAAACGTCGACAAGACGTGGTGTGACAACCAGTGTTCTGCGGTACCGGCGTGGTTGAGGCCATGTGTCTGGATCATTGAACGCCACAGCCGCAACGTTGATGCATGCACCGTCACCGGGTTGCGAACGATGTGAACGAATTTCGCATCGGGAAACACAGAAAGAATAGAGCGTATTCGTGCCGTATGTTGAGGGGTTTTCAATAAAAACCGTCTGCCATGCGGATATCGAAAAGCGACTGCTTTTAAGAAAAACACCCATGTATCGAGCCAGTTATCACGGGTTTTCGGATCAAGAGAACGCAGACTGAGATACTCCTTGTCCATCGGGCCATCGGCTGGAAACACAAAAGAGCCGTAGATGGACCGACCTAATAATCCCAACATGGCGAACTCCTCTTCCTGCGGCCGGTTGAGGTCCATCGCCATGTCGTCCATGGGTCGCCGCCTGGGCACAAAAAACCGAAACAGCCTTTTGAATGAGAGTTCAGTCAGAAAGAATATATGGGGCGCACCGCACTGGAAGCCATTGGGCGACATGAACTGCTGGTCACAACTCAACAGCTCATGCAGATAAGTCGTTCCCGTTCGCCAATGCCCCAAAACAATGACGGGAGACGGATGCAGTTCCACCCGTCTGATTTTGCGAGAATAGATCAGGCGGCACAGGAGCCCGACCACCGTGTTGAAACTGCCTATCACGAGAAACGGTAACAGGCGAAAGGCGCGCCAGAAGGACAGAGACCGCCCATGCTTCAGCAGCAATTGGATCATTTTGATCATGCCGAAACTGTGCCAGACACGCACATGATGAAGCGTACGGATCTCCGCAACCAGACCGGTCAATACTGACGCCGCCTTTGACAGGATCAATCGAAGCCACCTCTGGTTTCAGGCTGATTTGCCCAACTTCAACTTGCATGAAGGCCAAGACATAACACCGAACCAGAACCCTGCGCGACCTTAAACATTGAAGGTGATTTGTAGCGCGTCACCGATAATGAGCCTAAAATCCCATCGTGTGCGCATAGCTCTCATGTTATCTGCATCAGACAAGCAAAACGGTCGATCGGTTTTGCAGTCGCACCGTCGCCTTTATATTACTGCAAGCTCAACAAAGGGCTGGTCGCGTTCGATCCGCTCATAATTGAACGGCGAGAGGTCGAGACTTCGATATTCTCCATAAGTCAGAAGCTCGGCAGTGCCACGCCCCATTGCCGGTGATTGCTGAAGCCCGTGACCGGAAAATCCATTGAGGAATATGAAGTTCTCAACCAGAGTGTGTGGCCCTGTGATGGCATTATGATCAAACGTGTTCATGGCGTAGTGGCCGGCCCATTCACTGATTACCTTAATGGATTCAAACTGGGGAATGCGGCTGGCAAGAACCGGCCAGACATGAGTTTCCCAAAGAGAATGATCCATCTCGAAATCATCATAGTCCACCGCCGGGTCGATATCGGCATGTCCACCACACTGATAGGTGCCCCCGCCGTTCTCGCGAACATGCACCCCGGATGGATCAATAGTCAGTGGCAGGTCTCTGTCGAGGGGTTGTTCTGCTGAAAAAACCCAGGAAAAGCGCTTGCGCGGTTCAACAGGTATCTCAATCCCCGCCATGCGAGATGTCAGCACGGCGCGAGGCCCGGACGCATTGACCACCTTGCCGCAGGCGATAACCTCACCGGATTTAAGTGTAATGCTCTCAATTTTTGACCCTGCTGGATTCCGCGACATGGAAACCACTTCATTGGCAATATACTCGACACCATTTTGTCGGGCAGACCGACGCCAGCCATCAAACACGGCTGATCCGTCCCAGAATCCTTCATCAACCAAATTGTGGCTGCCGAGTACGATGTCGTCGACATTGTAGAACGGATAGGCTTGCGCAATTTCTTCCGGGCTCATGAGCCGGGTCCCCGCCCCCGCCGCTGTCTGAACCTTCTGACTCTGGCGCAGACTATCCGCAAACGCTTCATTGTCGGCCAGATACATGTACCCAAAATTATGAATGGAAAGTTCAGGAACCCATTCTGCTCTGCCCAACTGATCCTTGAAATTTTTTACAAACTCGGCGGCGAACTGGGAGATGCGAACGTTCAGTTCACTGCTGAATTGTTGCCGCATGCAGGAGTTGGTGTGCGATGTTGAGCAATTCTCATATGTCGGGTCTTTCTCGACCACCAGTATCGAGCCATCAAAGTCCGGGTTATTGGATAAAAACCAGGCGGTTGATGAACCCAACATGGCGCCACCAATAATAACGACATCATAGGTTGACCGGGCCGGTGTGCTTGCATGGCTTGCGGTGGTCATGTCACGGATCTCTTCATCTTTTTTCTATCCCGAAACAACGGGCAAACAGCGGCAAATATCCCTGCTTCCTGTTTCTCGCTGTTTCTCGTTCAATGAAAATACAATTTGTTTCGTGGGAACATCTCTCAAAATTCCCTCTTTCTGTCTACACCAATGGGAACGATCAGGGATGCGTTGAAGCCTTCGGGATCGTATCTCAGTGTTGCGTTGCCACCCAGAGATTGTGACATGCTGGTTTCAATCAATCTGCTGCCAAACCCGGTCTTTTCAGGGGCCTTGACTGGTGGTCCTCCCAACTCAGCCCAGTTTAACGAAATTGAGGGAACTTCGCCCTTTTCAAGCGTATGCCAATCGATATGGATTTTGCCTGTTGATTGGCAAAGAGCACCATATTTTGAAGCATTGGTTGCCAGTTCGTGCATCACCAGCCCCAGCGATTGAGCACTTTGGCCGGACAGATAGATGTCGGGACCATCGAGTATCAACCTGCCACTGTCTGTTGTGACATAGGGCTCGACTTGGCGCGATATCAGGGTTCGCAAATGAATGCCCTGATAATCGCTTTGCGTCAAAATATCATGTGCACTGGCGATGGCGTGCAACCGCCCTCGAAAAACATGCTCAAACTGCTCAAGGTCAGTGGCATTCCTGAGGGTTTGGGACGAAATAGCCTGCACGGTAGCGAGCGTATTCTTGACGCGATGTTTCAATTCCTGAACCAACATCTCACGATGCTTGTCGGCCTGCATTTCCTTGGTGATGTCTACAATCGCAGCCGAGATGCCTTTTACTGCCCCGTCCTCATCAAAATCCGGAGCATAATTTACATGCAAGGCCACCTCGTTACCGTCTTTGGAGGACATTCTTACTTCCTGAACGATGGTCTCACCCGAAAGAGCTCGGTCCATATTGGGTTCCGCAGTGGCAAAGACCTCTGATCCAAGGACGTCTTTCGCCAGGCGACCTGTAAAGTCCTTCCTTTCGAGATTGAAAAACCGGGCATAAGAATCATTGACCAGCATGTAGCGTTTTTGAGCATCAAGCTGACCGATCATGACAGGCACATGATTGGTCAGCATTTCCAGTTGATCGCGAGATTTCTGCAGGGTTTCGCGCGACCCAAGTTCAAGAGATATCAGGCGAGAAAACTTTTCCAGAAATTTCTGGTCACTCTTGCTCCACTTACGTGGTGCGGTATCGATTGCGCTTAGAGCTCCGATAACCTGGCCATCACCTGACAAAATTGGAACACCCAGATAGGCCTTCATTTGCAACGCCTCGGTGCCCGGATTGTCACAGACAAGAGGGTTTTCCAGCGCATCCTCAATCCACAGCGGCTCCTGAAGCGCAATTACGTGCTGGCAAAAGGAATAAGAAATGGGGGTTTCGCGCCGCGTGTGCCAGGGTTCTGCAACTCCATAGGCGCTTTTGAAAAACTGTTTTTTGTCGTCAACAACGGTGAACATGGCAACCGGCGTGCCAATGACCTCGTGAACCAACATGGTTAGCTGATCGAAATATTCTTCGCGTGGACTGTCTCTGAGTTGTGACCTGCTGACAGCTTTTAGTCGCTGCGGGTCAGTTATGTGGTGTCTGTCGCCAGCAAATTGGCGAGGACCATCACTCATTTGCGAGATCTCCGGTTTGGTCGTTTACAAAGCACAGGCTCGCCAGTCTGGTTAATTGCAGGCCGACCGCGCGTTTGCGCGACCGGCCTGCCAACGTTCATATCATCTGGTCTGATCGATCAAACTCCAAACGGAGCTCTTCCGGTTTTGAGCGCGTGATCGATATATTCAATTCTGTCCTGTCCGAAAAAGACTTCGCCGTTGAGCACATAGGCCGGAACGCCAACCGCGCCGCTGTCTATGGCTTCCTGCGTATAGGTCGCGCGTTTTTCAGCAACCGATTCAGATTTCGCCGCATTCATAATGGCATCGGCGTCAAATCCGCATTTGGTCAGCCGCGAAGCCACTTCGCCTTCTTCGCTCATATTGGCACCGTCGTTCCAGACACCGGCCATTGCAGCGCCAACATATTCAGCAGGATCTGCACCCTGATCAGCGATCGCAATTGCGCAGCTGTCAGACAAGGTGACATCAACGGGAAAATGTGCGGGCGGAAGCGTCACGGGAACCTGCCTGTATTCAGCGACACGGGGAATATCAATACTCCCGTATTTTTGACGAATTGGCAGACGCTTGGCGGGGGGAACGGCACCGGAAACTTCCCACAAGCCAAAAAGGTTCACCGGCTTGATGTTCAGGGTCGCCCCGTTAGCTTTCGCAACATCGCAAATCGCTTTGTGACCGAAATAGGCAAAAGGAGAAAGACCGAAATAATAGTAGTCAATTGTGGGGGACATAAAGCTTCCTGTTGGGTTCGATATGTTTCGAGGGGATCATGAACCGGAGTGTTGTCACATGGTTGACATCGCAGCCCGTCATGATCGTGATCTGATTCCGAAATGTGGATATCAGTGTGATGGAACTACTCACAACAGAACGCGATTACCATGGCCTTTTATTCCCAAATGCGTGATCGGTTCGCTAAAGTGACTTGGTTTGATATCGACTTGAAGCGACCGGGAGTGGCACGTGAACAAAGGTAAAGTAACGGGACTGAACAGTTTTCCAATTAAGGGGTTGAGCGCCGAGAAACTGGATGAAGTCACCCTTCACGCTGGCAATGGCTTCCCAGGGGATCGAATGTTCGGCCTCGCAAAGGCATCCAGTGGCTTTGATCCTGAAAATCCCAAGCCTTTGCCCAAAGATCGGTTTATTGTTCTGGCACAACACGCGAAGCTGGCGACGCTCTCTTCCCGCTTCAACCCCGATACAAATGTGCTGGTAGTCTCCACCAAAGGCAAAGTGGTTCTGGAATGCGAGATGTCCGAGCCTGAGGGGCAACAGGCTGTGTCCGACTTTTTGACGGACCTTCTGCAACTGACGGCAGATGAACGCCCCACTTTTGCCAGCGCTGCCCCTCATCGATTTACGGACGTCTCCGTCGTATCCGAAGCCATGATGAACACAGTTTCACTGATCAACCAAACTTCGGTTCATGATTTCTCCGCCAAGATAGAGAAGCCGGTTCAGGTTGAGCGTTTTCGCAGCAATATTGTGTTTGAAGGGTGGGACCCCTTCAGCGAGCTTGATCTGGTTGATCGGGAAGTCAGTATCGGCACGGTACGGCTGAAACTGGTGAAACGAACCAAAAGATGCCCGGCTACTCAGGTTAACCCCATAACCGCTGAACGCGACATCCAGCTTCCGGCACTGTTGCGCAAGACATACGGGCATTTCGATATGGGTGTTTACGCCGAGGTATTGCAAGGCGGCACCATTGCTTTGGGTGACGATATCCAGGTCATTTAGATGCCGCCTCGTTTGAGGAACTGTTTTACCACTAACCCACATTGAACCTTTTGTAGCCCGACTTTCAGGGCATCGTTTGCGTTGGTCACAGCGTTAAACTTGACAAGCGCTATTCTCGCCCTATATTAATTAACATGTAAACAAATAATATGTTAATTACCGATGATAAGCTTCGATCACTCACTTCCCATGATTCTGCACCGTGCGCTGGATAAGGTGCTTCCGGATTATCGCGAGCTTTTTGCTCACTTTGATCTCACGGAGCAGCAATGGCGCGTCCTGCGCGTGCTTTGGAGTGAAAAGAAGGTGACTTCGGCGCAATTGGCAGAAAGAACTTTGCTTCCCTCTCCAAGCCTTGTCGGAATCATCGACAGATTGGAACGACGTGATCTCGTTACGCGTTTAAGATCACTTGAAGACCGGCGTGTTGTGTATGTCATCGCCACTGCGAAGGGACGTGACCTCGAAGCGGAAGTCGTTCCCAGGGTCGCTGAAATTGACGCCAATGTCCGGGCGGCTGTCACAGCGCAGGAATGGAAAGCCCTTGAAACAACACTCGACAAGATTGCGAAACATATAAGTGAACCGAAACTCGATGAAGCCAGCGACGGCTGATAATCATCGATCTCAAGAAGGAATGAGCTCGTGGAAAATCTAGACCCCTGTGGACAAGAAACAAGCAAATCCAGCGCGATACCGGAAGGTTCAGAAGCTGCGCGCCATGGCAAGGCCGGCATCAGAACAGGAGCGGAATATCTGGCAGGACTGCGTGACGGACGGGAGGTCTGGACCAAAGGAAAGCGTGTTGCTGATGTGACTCAGGAACCCGGCATGGCTCGCGGTGCGGCCACACTGGCAGGGTTTCTCGACAATCAACACGATGAGGAGTTCCGCGATACCGTGACCTATGTCGATGACGATGGCGACCGCTGTGCCATGGCATTCAAACTGCCCAAGTCACAGGATGACATAAAAATGCGCGGGCGGGCGTATTATGAGTGGGCCAAGTGGTCGAACGGGATGTTTGGACGCACACCGGATTATAAAAATGCCTCCGTGATGTCATTTGCAGCGGCAACCGATTTCCTGGCACAGGGAACCAAGGGCCAGGCCGATTTTGCCTCAAACATGGTTCGCTTCTATGACTATGTTCGCAAAAACGACAAGGTGCTTACCCACACACTGGTCAACCCTTCCGTGAATTTTCAGCAGGCGGCTGCAGGAAAATTCAGCGATAAGGTCGCCTTGCAGGTTGTTGAGGAAACGGATGCCGGAATCGTGGTCAATGGTGCTCGCCTCCTCGCGACGCTTGGCCCGTTTGCCGACGAAATCGAAGTATTCCCGTCAACCGTCTTGCGCGCCACCGATGACAACATTCCTTTTGCATTTGCCTTCGCCATTCCGATTGCAACTCCCGGTCTGAAGTTGATCTGTCGCGACACTTACGATGAAGGGAAATCTCATTTCGATGCGCCTCTGTCCTCGCGCTATGACGAAATGGATGCCGTTGTCGTTTTCGAAAATGTCTTTGTTCCCTGGGATCGCGTGTTCATGTACGGCGAACCCCAGCTGTGCAACCAGGCTTTCAACGCCACCAATGCGGTGGTGCACATGATGCACCAGGTCGCCTGTGGCAAGCTGGCTAAAGCTGAGTTTATGGTCGGTCTTCTGTGCCGCATCGCTGCTGCCACCGGGCGTGATAAGGATCTCTATACAAAGGGTCTCATTTCAGAAGTCATGCTAATGACTGAGAGCGTTCGCGCCATGCTGTTTTCAGCTGAAGAACAGGCTCATGAAGATCAATATGGCAACTTTATTCCGCTGCGCAGCCCAATTGATACATCGCGCAATATGTTTCCCAAAATGTATCCGCGCATGGTGGAAATTCTGCAGCTGCTGGGATCATCCTCATTGATGGCGACGCCATCGGAAGCGGATTTTGACAACGAAATCGCGCCTGATGTGCTGCAATATTTCCAGCTGACCAATATGGAGTCGCGCGACCGGACAGCTCTCTACAGACTTGCACATGATGTCGCTATTTCGGGTTTTGGCAATCGCCAGTCCCTTTATGAGCGTTTCTTTTTTGGTCCTCCTGCCCTGATGTCATCGGCCTATTACGACATCTACGACAAAGACCCGCTGATGGGCCGTATCGATAACCTCCTTTCGCAAGAGTAATCAGATGCTTGTTGAGAATAAGGATCATATGAGCAGCTTCAGTGCGCGAGACTTCCGCGATGCCCTTTCCAGCTTCGCAACCGGTGTGACAATCGTGACCACGCGGGCTGAAAACGGGGACCCAATCGGAATGACCGCGTCGAGCTTCAATTCTGTTTCAACTGATCCTCCTCTCATCTTATGGAGTGTCACGAAGACAGCCCATTCCGCACCATCGTTCAAACAGGCAAAAAACTTTTCAGTTCATGTTTTGTCGACAGACCAGATGGACTTGTCCAACAAGTTCGCCAAAAGCGGGTCAGACAAGTTTGCTGATACGGAGTATCAGTTTGATCAACATCAGGTTCCGATCATTGGGGGGTGTGCAACCCGTTTCGACTGTTCGACATGGGCTGTCTACGAAGGCGGCGATCACTGGATCATTGTTGGAGAAGTCCATGCACTTGATCTCAACAAGAAAGAAGGGCTTGTCTTTGGTGGCGGTGCCTATTCCATCGCCGCGCCTCTGACGACTGTTGATGTCGAAAACTTTGTAACTGACGATATCGATGCACCCATAGAGAGCATGCTGTTTTATCATCTGTCGCGGGCTTACCATCAGATGGGCCACCAATTTCACCAGGAGGTGCGCAACAACGGCCTCACCCTTGGAGAATGGCGAATTTCTGCAAGCCTTTTTGGCGGAGCGACCCGGACACTTGCCGAACTCGCCGCGCGTACATTTCTCGATCCGGTATCGTTGATGGATATCGTCAAGACAATGGAGGAAGACGGTCTTTGCAAACTTTCAGACAGTGAAGCTGGCTGTACAGTAACAGGAACAGCCAAGGGTACTGAGCAGATCAAGCATCTGTTTGATCTGAGCAATCAGATTGAGAGCAATGCGATTGATGGCGCCACAGCAGATGAAAAAGAAGTGCTGTTCAAACTGCTCAAGCGGATTGTTGCCAAAACTGAACACGTCCCCCTGAATTAGGCCGCTGTCAGCCTGATAACTGACCCAAAACCCACCAGATCATCAGGGTAAGACCGACCCATCCGGCCAGCATACCACTCCATAATGTCGCCGCATAAAGCTTCTTGCTGGTTTCACTTGCATCTGTTCCGTCGGCAAGGGCGCGAAAGAAAATGATCGATGGCAACATGCCAATTGGAACGCCCAGCATTCCAACGGCTACACTAACGACCATCCGTATTATTGGGAGTGAGGTTATCTCACCTTCCATCGCAAATCAGATCCCTGTGGTTGTCGAAGAAAAGGGTGCCGCACTATGCGCGGCGCCCAGTGTTATTGTTGTTCCACTATTGGGCTTTTGTCTGGGATACCACTTATTGTGGCAGTTTGTCGTCAACACCCTTAACGTAGAAATTCATGCCAAGAAGCGTTCCTACCTCAGCCTTTTCACCTTCCTTGAGCCAAACGCTCCCGTCCTGTTTGGTGATTGGGCCGGTAAATGGCTCAAAACTGCCATCCTTTATCGCAGCAGCGGTCTTCTTGGCAGCTTCGGCAACTTCATCCGGCATGTTCGTATAAGGTGCCATGACAACATTGCCATCGGCCATACCATGCCAAACATCCTGTTGCTTCCATGTACCGTCCATAACCGCTTTCACGCGGGAGACGTAGTAAGGACCCCATTCGTCAATAATTGAGGTCAGCTGGGTTTTGGGACCGAACTTGATCATGTCGGAAGCCTGACCAAAAGCCTTGATCCCGCGTTCCGCTGCAACTTGCATCGGCCCCGTGGAATCCGTGTGTTGCGTGATTATGTCGACACCCTGGTCAATAAGTGCCTTGGCGGCATCCGCTTCTTTTGGCGGATCAAACCAGGTGGAGACCCACACGACTTTCAGCTTGAAATCCGGGTTGACCGACTGGGCACCCAAAACAAAAGAATTGATACCCCGGACCACTTCAGGAATAGGGAAAGACGCGATGTAACCGGCAACTCCGGTTTTCGACATCTTCGCGGCGATCTGACCCTGAATATAGCGCCCCTGATAAAATTTCGACGAATAGGTTGAAATATTGGGATGCTCGCGCTTGTAGCCGGTGGCATGTTCAAACTTCACATCAGGATGTTTACCCGCAGCCTTGTTGGTTGGGTCCATGTAGTTGAAGGATGTGGTGAAGATGATATTGCAGCCTGAACGGGCAAATTTCTCGATGGAGCGTTGTGCTTCCGCGCTTTCGGGAACATTTTCCAGATAAGCGGTTTCAACCTTGTCGCCAAACGCGGCTTCAATGGATTTACGCCCCTGATCGTGCTGGTAGGTCCAGCCAAAATCACCTGTTGGCCCAATGTAGATGAAACAGGCTTTGGTTTTTGCATGACCATCTGCCATCGCACCCGTTGTCATCAGCGCCGCAGCCGAAGCGGCCAGTGCAAAGATTGTTTTCTTCATTGTTTCGATTTCCCTTTGTTTGGGGACGCCCCCTGGTTTTTATTGGAGCCGACCTGATATCGGCTTGCGTTAAAACTCTATCGATCCGGCACGAAGGGTTGCCCCAGCGCAGCCGGTGTATTGATCATTGTGAGCCGCCTGTTTCGGGCAATCAAGACCAGAACGATGATCGTCGCCAGATAAGGCAGCGATGTCAGGAACTGCGGCGGTATTGCTACACCAACCGCCTGTGCATGAAATTGTGCAATGGTGACAGCGCCAAACAGGTAGGCACCAACCAACAGCCTTGCCGGTCGCCATGAGGCAAAGACCACCAAGGCAAGCGCAATCCAGCCGCGCCCTGCCGTCATGCCTTCAACCCACTGTGGCACATAGACAAGTGAAAGATGCGCTCCTCCCAATCCTGCACAGGCTCCCCCAAACATTACCGCTAAATAGCGGATACGAATGACATTGAGCCCAAGAGCGTGGGCAGAAGTGTGGCTGTCACCAACAGAACGCAACATCAAACCGGCTCTGGTGCGAAACAGAAACCACGAAACAGCGCCAATGAGCGCGATTGATATGTAGAAGATTGCGTCCAGACCCAGAACAAGAGCCTCCATTCTGATGCCAGGTTGCCCTACGAAATGCTCGCCAATCATCCCGGAAAGCCCCAGACCCAGGATTGTAAGCGCAAGACCGGTAGCAACCTGATTGGCCACCAGCGTCAACGTAAGAAATGCAAAGAGCAGCGAGAAAACTGCACCGGCAAAAACCGCCACCACCGCCCCTGCATAAGGGTTTCCGGTCGCCTGGGCGGCTGAGAAACCGGCGACGGCACCAATGATCATCATGCCTTCAACGCCAAGGTTGAGCACGCCGGAACGCTCCACCACCAGTTCACCTGTGGCCGCCAGCAACAAAGGGGTAGACGCTGCGCAAATGGAAATGAAGATGCTAATCCAGACGTCCATCAAGCAGCCCCCGCTTTCGGTAACCGTGAAACCAACCGGATTCGATAATGAATTAGTGTATCGCAAGCCAGAACGAAAAACAGAAGCAGCCCTTGGAACACCCTGGCTGCACGGTCAGAAACGCCAAGCGATATCTGTGCCGCCTCGCCACCGATATAGGTCAGCGCCAGAACAAGCCCGGCGGCCAGAATGCCCAGCGGGTTCAACCGCCCCAAAAATGCAACGATGATTGCAGCAAAGCCGTAGCCCAGCGAAAGTTTGTCATCCAGTTTCTCAACAGACCCGGATACCTCGCTGATACCAGCCAATCCGGCGAGCGCTCCGGACAACAGGAACACAAATATCGTCAAACGTTTCGCGCTAAAGCCTGCAAATCGTCCGGCTCTTGGGCTTTGGCCAAGCACCGCAATCTCAAAGCCCTTGAGTGTCCGGGTCAACACGAACCAAATGGCGATTGCCGCCACAACCGCAAACAAGGCTCCAAGGTGTACGTCGCTGCCGGAAGAAAGGCTTGGAAGAACAGCGCTTTCGTTGAACTGTTTGGATCCTGGAAAACCGAAACCCTTGGGATCGCGCCACGGTCCTCGCACCAGCCAGTCAACAAATTGCTGGGCAACATAGACAAGCATCAGGCTGGTCAGAATCTCGTTTGTTCCAAAACGTGCTTTTAGGATTGCGGGTATGAAGGCGTATAGCGCGCCGCCAGCCATGCCCATTAACAGCATTAAAGGCAGTACAAGCGGTGATTGCCACTCGTTAAAAAGAACAGGGATAGCTGCGCCAAACATGCCGCCAATCAGATATTGTCCTTCTGCCCCAATGTTCCAGTTTCCTGATCTGAAACAAACCGCCAGGCCGATCGCAATCAGCACAAGTGGCGTCGCCTTCACCAAAATCTGCTCCCGGCTCCAGGGGTCCGCCAGAGGCTCCACAAAGTAAGTGTAGAGTGCAAAGACAGGGTTCTTGCCAAGAAGCGCGAACATGATACCGCCCGCCAATACGGTAAGAAGCAAAGCGACAAAGGGCGACAGAACCGCAAAGACGGAAGAACCCCCTGCTCTCTTTTGCAGCTCAATTCTCATGCCATTGCAGCCTGTGACCCTGCCATCAACAGGCCAACCTGTTCGCGGGTCATGGATGAAGCCGGTTGCGGAGAAGAAAGGTTACCCTCACTCATAACCGCAATCGAACTGGCAACCTCAAATACCTCATCCAGATCCTGACTTATCATGAGTACCGCAGAACCCGACGCTGCAAGGTCGATCAACGATTGTCGAATATGGGCAGCCGCACCGGCATCAACTCCCCAGGTGGGCTGATTGACGATAAGAAGGTCGGGCTGTCGGTCGAGCTCCCGCCCAACAATAAACTTCTGCAAATTCCCGCCTGACAACGATCCCGCAGGAGGATTTTCTGCCGACTTTCGGACATCCATGACTTTGGAGACACGTCGAGCCACGTCTCGCAGAGCCTTCCCCGCGATAATTTTCATCCACCCCATTTTACAGAACTTTTCAGCGTCAGATGCATGACGCGCAAGCAATATGTTGTCGGACAAGATCATATTGGGGACGGCTCCATGTCCCAAACGTTCTTCGGGAATGAAAGCCGCGCCGATGGCACGCCGCTTCGAGATGTCGAGAAGCCCCACAGGCTCACCGTCGATCACAACCTGATCTGCCCGCTCCTGAACAGTTTCTCCGGAGATAGCTTCAAAAAGCTCGCTTTGGCCGTTACCGGCAATGCCAGCTATGCCAACAATTTCTCCGGCATGAACGGATAATGAAATATCTTTTAATGCCACCGCAAACGGATTGCTTTTGTCCATCACGAGGTTTGACAATTGCAGGACAACTTCATCATTCGCCGGCTCTTGGCGGCGCTCAATGTTGGCAATTTCAGCACCAACCATCTTTGACGCCAGGCTTGCGGCTGTCTCCTCGCGTGGGTCGCAGGCGTCCACCACTTTGCCGTGGCGCATTATTGTTGCGGCCGAACAAATTCGCTGCACCTCTTCAAGCCGATGGCTGATATACAATATCGACCGACCTTCGTCGCGAAGCCTGAAAAGAGTTTCAAAAAGCGTATCGGCTTCCTGAGGCGTGAGAACCGAAGTCGGTTCATCAAGAATGATCAGGGCGGGATCCTGCATCAGGCAGCGGATGATCTCGATACGCTGGCGCTGTCCAACGGAAAGATCACCAACCAGGGCATCGGGATCGAGCGGCAAACCATATTGTCTGGACAATTTGCGTGTTTGTTCACTTACCGCCTGCAGTGGCGTATCGCGACCAAATGAAAGAGCGATATTTTCAGCCACCGTAAGCGCTTCAAACAGCGAGAAGTGCTGAAACACCATGCCAATGCCCAGCCCTCTCGCCTCCGATGGTGAACGAATTGAGACAGACTTTTCTCGCCAGAAAATCTCTCCTGAATTGGGTTGAAGCGACCCAAACAGAATTTTCACAAGGGTAGATTTGCCTGCACCATTTTCGCCCAGCAACGCGTGGATTTCGCCGGGAACAATGGAAAAATCCACGGTGTCATTAGCACGCAAGTCCCCAAATATCTTGGTAATGCCCCTGGCTTCCAGCAACGGTTGTTGAACATTCGGCACCGGTGTCGCCGCTCCCTTGCCTGTCTTCGCCAAAATCCGGGCTTTTTTAGAAAAGTCATACCCCACAGCAACACTATGTCGACAAGCAGATAGCTTCCATCACCCTTGCGCATCTATCCACCATCGATTTCCGCTCTTTTCAGGGGCGTAAAATGGTACATCCCGTGGTTTTTCTGTTTTCAAGATCACGATGTGCCTGCTCAGCATCCTTAAGATCGTAAGTCTGATCAATCGGGATGCTGACAACTCCTGAACTCACCACATCGAAGAGGTCATTTGCGGTTTCTTCCAGCAGGTTGCGGGTGGCGATATAATTGAAGAGCGTTGGTCTTGTTGCAAACAGCGAACCCTTCTGTGCCAGAATGCCAAGATTGACTTCCGGCAGCGGGCCGGAAGATTGACCAAAGCTCACCCACATTCCCCGCATTTTCAAACAGTCCAGCGATCCGGGAAAGGTGTCTTTCCCTACCGAGTCGTAGACGACATCGCATCCTTTCCCATCGGTAATTTCCATGACACGGTCGGTAAAGCTCTCCGTTTGATAATTGATCACGTGATCATAACCGTTTTGCTTGGCCAGCTCGATCTTCTCCGGCGACCCGGCCGTCCCAATAACAGTCGCCCCCAAATGTTTTGCCCACTGCCCGGCTATCAGACCAACGCCACCTGCTGCCGCGTGGAACAGGATGGTCTGCCCCGGCGAAACATCAAATGTTGCACGAAGCAGATAACGGGCCGTCATGCCCTTCAGCATCATTGCCGCTGCTGTGTCGCTTGAAATGCCATCGCGAACCTTGACCAGCACCGATGCATCAATCACGCGTTCTGATGAATAAGCTCCAATGGGTCCCGCATAGGCAACCCGGTCTCCCACGGCGAGGTGATCCACACCGTCACCGAGTGCGACAACCTCTCCTGCGCCTTCCATGCCAGGCGTGAATGGCAACTGAGGTGGTGGGTAAAGCCCGGTTCTGAAATAGACATCAATGAAATTAAGGCCAATAGCCGTATGACGAACGAGGGCTTCGCCCTTCCCCGGCGCATCAATCGCGCGCTCTTTCAGCTTCAGGACTTCCGGGCCTCCGGTGTTTGCTACCTCGATAGTGCTTACCACGTTGTCATCCTTCCTTTTTCAATTCACCGCTCAGGAAGAATACACTTGCTGCAAACGGTACCAACAGTATCAATGCGTAACGCAGACCAACGATGTCTGCCACGATCCCAACGATGGGCGGTGCCATCATAAACGCCGTAAATGTGACCAGGGATAGTGCTGCCACATTATCTTCTGCCTCTCCGGAACGCCGTGCTGCTGCCGTCATGGCAAGCGGATAAACAATTGCGACACCGGCTCCAGCAAACAGAGCCGCAAAGAACGCGACCCAGACAGTTGGTGCCAGTGCAAACAATCCGATGCCTATGGTGGCAAAGACGGATGACAATTGCGCAACCCGAACAGGACCAAATCGGGCGAGCAAACGATCGCCGCCCAGTCTTGTAACCGCCATGACCAGTGAGAAAGTGGCATAGATCAGACCCGTTGCTACGGGCCCGCCCTTCAATTCTGACCTGATAAAAAGTGCAGACCAATCGATGAAAGCTCCCTCGACCAGCATAATTCCAACCGGCATGAAACACAGAAGGATAATCCCGCGCCGGGGGAAGTTGATCGCGGGTGCGTCTTTTGTTATTTCGTTTTGACGCGTTGTTTCACCTGCGACTGGTATGCCCTGCGCCAGCCAATAACCACCGAGTGCGCAAAGCGGCATAACGATCAGAAAATGTATGTCGACTGAAATACCAAGTGAGGCCATTCCCGCCCCTATCACCGCACCGACCAACGACCCCAGGCTCCAAAAGCCGTGAGCTTTCGACATGACCCGGTGTCCGCTGTTACGTTCCAGCCGGTCAGCTGATGTGTTGATGCCCACCTCGACAAATCCCACTGAGAGGCCTGCAAAAAACAGAACAGGTGCCAGCAAGATACCGTTTGGCATAAGTGGAAAGGCACCCACTCCCAGCGACCAGCAAAGAAGCGAAATACCGCAGACCTTGCGCAGGCCCCACCGGCGCACAGCCCTTCCGCCGACAAGAAAAGAAAACAGGGTTCCCATTGCAATGACGAAAAGGCAAATGCCTAATTGGGTTGCAGAGAACCCGTAACTGTTCTTGATGTCCGGTATTCGGGTGATCCAGTTCCCCAAGACCAGAGCTTCAAAAAAGAATAGAGAGAATGTTGCAACGAGACCGGGTATGCGCACCAGATGGGAAAACCCAAACATTGCGCTACTCTAGCTCCGTTTTTTCTTGCGGCTGGCGAGGATATTGATCGCCTCCACTGTAACGGAAAATCCCATCGCTGCGTAGATGTAACCGCGAGGGATATGGAACCCAAAACCATCGGCCACCAGTGAAACACCGATAAGCAACAGGAATGCGAGGGCAAGCATCTTCGTAGTTGGGTGCTGACGGATGAAGCTGGCAATTGCTCCAGAGGCCAGGAACATCATAGCAACGGCGACAATGACTGCCGCAATCATCACCTCAACATGTTCAGCCATGCCTATGGCGGTGATGATTGAGTCAACCGAAAATACGAGATCAATGATAATGATCTGAATGATGATCTTGGCAAAGGTTGATGTTGATAGCTTGCCTGCCTGTTCTTCCTCCGTCTCGCCCTCAATTTCCTCGTGGATCTCAGAGGTACCCTTGTAGACAAGGAAAACACCACCGGCGATCAAAATGATATCGCGCCAAGAAAACTCCTGCCCAAACAAACTGAACAGTTCGGCCTTCAGCCCGATGATCCATGCCAACAACATGAGCAGGACAATTCTGAAAATCAGCGCTAACGCGAGACCAATCTGTCTTGCGCGGTCAGCCTGCTTTTTGGGCAGGCGATTGATGATAACCGAAATGAAAACAATGTTGTCGATGCCCAGCACGATTTCCATAATGGTCAGCGTGACAAAACTGGCCCAGACAGCCGGGTCGTAGAGCAGGTCCATCATCGGCAGGTTTTCCCGGTTGTTTCGGCTGGATCATGCAACCCGGCCGGTGGCCTGCAAAACAAATCCAACGCAATAGAGATACAATCCAGATAGGGCTATTCCAACCTTGATTATCTGTGGAACATCCATTCCGAAATAATTGAAATAAATCGCCGCCAGGCCACACAACGACCAAACTGCGAAGAGGCTGAGCGTGGTCGGGCGCCACACTTTTACCCGCACAGGATGAACAAAAAGCAGCGGCATGAAGGTCAGCACTGCTGAAATTATGACGACCCCGAAAGCAAAATACCAGTTGGGTTCAAGCACAAACAGCGTGAAGACAAGCATGTTCCAGCAAACCGGGAACCCGATAAAACAGTTGTCACGGCTCTTCATGCGTGTGTCGGCGTAATAAATTGCGCTGGTGCAGACGATGAGAGCGGCACAAATGAAGGACGTATATTCCTGTAAAAACCCGCTTTGGTAGAGGGCGAAGGCCGGGATCAGCACAAACGTCACATAATCCACGATGCAGTCCAGCAACTCGCCGGACCAGTTGGGCAGCACTGACTTTACATTGAAATAACGAGCCAATGGTCCATCAACCCCATCCACCAGCAGCGCAACGCCCAGCCAGAACCACATATTGGTAAATCGGCCTTCGGCTGCAGCGACCAAAGCCAAAAAAGCCCAAAACGCGCCGGAAGCGGTAAACAGGTGGATCGAAAATGCGATCAGTACATTGTTTGGAGGACGGTCCACTCTGTTCGACGCTCTAGCTGTGCCAGTCGAGCTTACAGACTTCGGCAGACAGGCCTTCAAAGTTCCAATTGCGACCCCAGGACCGGAACCGGCTCTTGTCGGACTGTGCAACCGTAATGTCTTCTGCAATCCAGTATTTTGAATTGCGAATTACGGTGTCTTCACCAGCCTCATTGCCAGGAATAGGTGTGACGGCACCATCAAGAATTTTCGGGATTTTGACGTGCCGCGTTTTACCCTCGGTTTCGTAAATGATTTTCTCGTGTTTTACGCCAAGGAAATTGCCCACCAAAATTGAAAGAAGACCGGTTGTTCCACCGGCTTTGCCCGTAAAAATCTTGGTCAGAGCTTTCGATGCATAAATGGAAGCCCTTTCATCGATGAAAAGCCCGGCGGTCCAGTTTCCCCGGCTCATATAGCCAGGAATTTCCATCATCAGCCCAAGGTTGATTCCGGAAAGATCCGTGTCACCAAAATGCCCGTCATCAACACGAAAGCCTGCCCAGGTCTGGCAATATCCTTCTGTTGGCGGATGATTGCCCAGGGACAGCACGCAAGGACAGAACACCTTACAATTGCAGGCCAGTACAAGTTCACCCTGCAGCTTCCAACTCTCTTTCGACATGTCGTCCCGTCTCTTTGTTAAGCACTCAACAGTGCTATGAAGGCCAAGGCCGTTCCCCAAGCGATCAATATGCCGCCTGTGATACGCGAAGTCACTTCGCTCGTGCCACTTTTTTCAACAATCGCAAAGAGCGTAAAGAACGCCATCCACGCCAGATTCATCGTCCCCACAACCAACATGATCAACATCAACGCCCAGCAACAGCCAACACAGAAGCCTCCCTGCTGAATCCCCAGTCGAAAAATCTGCAATGGTTCATTGCTCCATCGTGCAAACAAAATGGAAAAAGGATTGCGACATTTTTCCAGACAGGCATTTTTAAAAGCACTGAACTGATAGGCGCCCGCCCCAACCAGCAGCAACCCGGCGGCAACTCCCTGCACCGGCAAAAGCGGATCGGCTGCCGCATTCAAACCAACAAGCGCCAATTGCAGACCTGACGCCAAAACTGCAAACACAGCCCATACTGTTAGGTAACCAAGAGCCAGCACCGTTAGCGAAACAACGGGTTCTCCCTTGCGCGCTGCAACATCGGCAATGTCGCCATAGGTTTTGAACATTGGTGCAGCCGAAGGCAGCATCATCGCCACTGACATGGTCATCCACATCGCAAATACCGTTATGAATGTCATAAAGCTGAAACCAACACCCACCTGTGGTGTGCACAGGCGGGCGACGATGGCGAGCCAACCGGTAGCATCGGCTTCCAAGCCCAGCCAGTTGGAGACTGACGAGAAGGCTCCCATTCCAGGCCCTAAATTTCCCGGAAGTGTAACCGTGCTGGCGCTGACGGCCATGAATGCAAGCCAGACCCAGGCTACCGCGATTACCGCCGCAGTGGCCGCATAGGCCGGCCATCGCGGGCGCGCCCCCGCCATGGCAAGCATACGATCAAACTGACCAAGGTTATCAAAATCGCCGGCGATGGGTGTTTGTTGGAAACTTTCAGCCTGGTCGGTCACTATGTCACGCTCTTTTGGTGGACGGCATACTGCGCTTGCCGGGCTCTTTGTATTTTCTGTTTTTCAGACTTATATGCAGGACGCAAGCTTCTAACATACGTAAGTGATTATGCCACATCAGCAGTTTTCGGTCGCGGTCGTAGGCGGCGGGTTAATTGGACTCATTACTGCCGCGCGACTGGCAACGCTGCCAAACGCTCTCTCCAACAGCATTGCACTGATTGCTGCGGCAACTCCCGGTGAAGACAAGCGTACGACGGCTGTGATGATGCCGGCGATCGACATGCTCAAGGAAATTGGCGTTTGGGATTTGTGTCAAAACGAATCTGAAGCGCTGACGACCATGCGTCTGGTCGATGGCAGTGACAGGTTGATCCGGGCGCCGCTGTCGGACTTCAAAGCCGCTGAACTTGGATTGGACGCCTTTGGTTACAATATTCCCAATGCCGTTTTGAGTTCAGCGATCAATGATGTGATTGCCCAATCGGATACGGTCACCCCAATTGCAACACAGGTGAAAGCTGCCGAACACTTCAGCGATCATATGGATTTGCATCTGGAAAATGGAGAGACGATCTCGACCAAACTCGGGGTCGCGGCGGATGGCAGAAATTCGCTGATGCGGGAAGCTGCCGGGATTTCAACGCGCAGATGGTCCTACCCTCAAACGGCTCTGGTTCTCAATTTCGCCCATGACCTGCCACACGCTGGCGTCTCAACCGAGTTTCACACCAGCACAGGGCCTTTCACCCAGGTCCCCCTGCCCGGTACGAAAGCTTCTCCAGATCGTTCAAGTCTGGTTTGGGTCATACAGCCGCAAACGGCAAGTGAACTGTTGATGCATGACTTACCGTATTTGAACCAACTGATTGAAGAAAAGCTGCAATCGTGCCTGGGAAAGGTGCGGATTGAGGCCATACCGCAGGCGTTTCCTTTGTCAGGCATGATGGCTGATAAGTTTGCATCCAACAGGTGCATTCTTGTGGGCGAATCCGGCCATGTGTTTCCGCCAATTGGCGCGCAGGGTTTCAATCTTGGCCAACGCGACGTGGAAGCATTTGTCAGCCTGGCGGAACCTGTTCTCGCAAGTGGTGGTGATCCTGGCGAAGCAGCTTTGCTCAGCCGCTACAATTTGGCCCGTCAATCCGACATACGTTCCCGCTCCGGTGCTGTGGATTTGCTCAACCGATCGCTGCTGACTGATTTTCTGCCCGTTCAGGCCCTGCGCTCATTGGGTCTGATGTCCCTTGCCAATGTGGGGCCGTTACGCCGCCTTATGATGCGTCAGGGCGTTGGCATCCCTCTCCCATTTGCACCGGCTAGCCTCTTGGAAAGAGGTCGTGCGGCAGCAGACCGGTGGTAATCAGGTAGAGCAATAGGGTTACCGTAACCACTGACGCTATTGTTGAGGTCAGCACCATGCTTGATGCTTTGGCCACCCAGACCTGATATTGCTGTGCTATGACGTAAACATTCGTAGCGGTGGGCAGTGAGGCCAACAACACGGATGTATAGACCCAGACCGGTTCAAAATCCCCCACCCAGCTGAGCAACAGATAGACGATCACCGGATGAACGATAAGTTTGATCGGCACCAGTGCGGCCAGTACTTTGGGCAGGCTTCCTCGCGGAGCCACGGCAACCGTGATCCCCATAGCAAAGAGCGCGCAGGGTGCTGCGGCGTTGGACAGATAATCCAGTAACTTGCCGATCGGTTCTGGTGGTTGAAATCCAATTACAGCTGCACCGACACCAGCGATAGTTGCGATGATGAAGGGATGGGTGAATATCCGTTTCAAGACACTCAGAACCGCTTGAAGCGGTGTTTGGCGCGGCCCCTCACCTCCGATAGACATGAGCAAGGGTGCCATGGCGAAGTGTAACGTGTTGTCGAAACAAAAAATCAGCGCTACGGGCACCGCAGCCTCCGGCCCAAGCGCCGCAATGGCAATCCCGGGCCCCAGATAACCGATATTTCCATAAGCACCGGCGAGGCCCTGGATGGTACTTTCAGGAATATCGCCATCGGTTGCAAAAACACCGATGCAGAAGGCAATTGCAAAAGCGCAATAGGTGCCCAAAAGAGACGCAAGGATGAAACTCCAGCTTGCTAATTTATCGACGGGAGTTTGCGAAATCAGATTGAAAAACAATGCGGGCAAGGCGATGTAAACGATGAAGAAATTCATCCAAGCCAGCCCGTCGACCGGCAGTTTTCGAACTTTCGCGGCGACGAAGCCCAGAAAAATCAGCCCGAAAAACGGTAAAGCAAGACCGAGTATCTGCGCCAAACCGCCAATATCCCCTAAAATGCCAAATGCCCCAAAACTTAGCTATCCTTTGCAAGAGCAGACAGCAAGGACAAGCGCAAAAATCCAACCATGGCCCTTAACGCGTCAAAATAACCGAGTCAGTTGACATTGACCTGTTTACTGCTGCGCCAGGGCTGACCAGGAAGACCCGTGCGTTGCAGCACTCAAATTCCCCTTAAAGACGATGATACTATTGGCAAGAAGCAGAACTAAAGGACAACCAGAAGTTATCCGTTGGTCAGAAATCAGCAGATAAGTGACTGGTTTGTTGGTTGAACCAAAGGCCTGTTTGGTGCGATAAGGGGCGCGAAGCGGCGTTATGGATACGCAATTTGGGGACTCGCGTTCCCCACGATACAAATTAAACGGCAGGCAGATGATCCGCAGCGCAAAATATCAAATCGGCCAGGTCGTAAAACACCGCATCTACCCCTTTCGGGGCCTTATTTTTGATGTGGACCCGACATTTGACAATACCGACGAATGGTATGACGCAATCCCTGAAGAGATCCGTCCTACCAAGGATCAGCCGTTCTACCATCTTTTTGCGGAGAACGAAGAGACCGAATACATTGCTTATGTTTCGGAACAAAACCTGTTGCCGGATGATGCGGGCAATCCCCTAAGACACCCACAGATTGGTGAGCTTTTTCAGCGTGACAGCAATGGAAATTATGTTTTCAAAGATCACGTGAGCCACTGAGCCGTTGGCTCTGCGATCAGGCTAACACCCCACCGAATGTTACTTGAGGCGCCCGTAAAACGTCATACGCGCACTTTCTGAGAGCGAAACACCCGGCTCTGAATTATATGCAAGCACGGCCAGCATTCGCAGCTTGTCGCTTTCATTGGGTGATACGCGGTGTATGGAGTTTCTTCCCCGGAAAAGAACCAGCGCTCCCGGTTCCATATTAAGAACATCCGGTTGATAAGCCCCGTCGAGCAATTGTCCCACGCCGTCAAAGTTCATCTCACCAGCGTCCGCGTCTCGAAAGTCACGAACATATTCAAAGCGCGATCCGACATCCGGTTTCTGGATCAACAGGGTGATTGCAAACGATGAATTGTCGAAATGCCAACCCAATTCCTGGCCCCTTCCCGCATAGTGTATATTGATTGAGGAAAGAGGGTCCGCGTAGGGGTGCAGGTCTGTCTGACCGGTAACCTCGGAAACAAAGCGACGAAACAAGCTCGAATTATACAGGTTTCTCAATGCGGAGTCGGGTGCAATGACATCATCGCAGATGCAACCCTTGGACGAAACCACGTCGCGGTTGCGCGGGTGATTATCGGGCAGCTCGTTATCATAAGACAGATAGACCGAATGGTTCTGGACACAATAATATGCCTTGTCCTGTCCGGCCTCGGCCTCTTGCTGAATCGCAATGAGGGCCGGTGCTGTCAAAAACCGGTCAAGCTTAACGACGCCATCGCCATCCAATGCCTGCTGACAGGAACGGATGTAGGCTTCATCCCCCAGCGGGTGGCGTGACAGATCAATAATCTCATTCAGTTTCATATCGATGTCTTGCAACAGGATGGCTGGCCTTGCAACCACAGGCAGCAAAGCTAAGCAGCGACATCATTTGAAATATTAAGCTCAGGAGCGGCGCCAACAACCTTGTTGCGCCCGGCTCTTTTGGCCACATACAAGGCCCGGTCTGCCCGACGATAAAGGGCGTCATAGCCCTCACCCTCGCCGCGTATCGCAAAACCGATGCTCAGCGTGATGCGTTCACCCTCAGGCAGTTCATCAATTGCGAGGGATTCAAAAGTTGCACGGATTTCTTCCGACAGCTGTTTTGCGCTCGTTTCGTCGGCGTTCCACAATAAGGCACTGAATTCTTCACCACCCAAACGGCCTGCAACATCGCTTGATCGCATGCGCCCGGCCAGCATTTGACCCAATGCCGCAATCACCGCGTCACCTGTTGGATGTCCAAACCTGTCATTGATGGTTTTGAAGTGATCAATGTCAGCGACCAGCAAGGCGACAGGCAGCGGCGTACGGTCGAGGCGCGCAAGTGTCCTGTGGACCATCTCTTCAAATGCCCTTCTGGTGTACAGTCCTGTCTGGCCATCTGTGTTGGCCAAGGCGGTGATCTGTTTAAGAAGATCGTTGGAACACATGCCGATCAAGGTCATCGCCAGAACAACCGAAGACAGCGCTGTGAGCAGATTTATGGTGAGCCAATGCAGGGATTGGCGATAGTTTTCGTGTGTGATCACCCCTGAAAGTTTCACAGAAATCATGGAAGCCAGGAAAAACTGAAGCCCGATGAAGGCCAGCACTCCAATGATAAGCAACTCCATGCCACGTTCGCTTGCCCGGTGGCGCATCCGCCAGGCTCCAACCAGGAAGATGATCCCCAGTGTCCCGTTCATCGCAATAATACGCATATTGAGCGCGGTATAATTGAAGGTCGCATAAACGGCGACAATAACACCCGACAATCCAATCGTGGCTAACAGAGGCGCTGCGGACCTGAGCCCAGCACGGTTGCAAAGACCATCGATTATGCAGGTAGCGGCAAACACGTAAATCGTGCCGGACAAAACGACATTGTAAACCGACATCCGGCCGATCAGAAAATGAGACAAAAGAAACCCTACAGCCATGGCAGCATAAGCCAGGCCGATAGCAAAAATATAACGCTGTTCTTTCTGGCGCTGCCAGAATGTGAAAAAAGTCAGCGCAAAAATCCCGGCGATCAACGGGTTCAGCAGCCCCAAAAGCTTACCGTCGTCCATAACTTCCACCTTTACCCTTCATGGGTATGAATAATAGACCTTACGTATTGTCAACTGCGTAAGGATTTACGGAGATTCGAGGCAGCGGTTTTAATCTTTTGAAAACGATTTCAAACTTCTTCTAACGAACCCGCGAGTTCTGCGTGATCACGGTCAAACGTGTGTGGGTCACTGCGGTTTGTTCGGTGATTTTTTATCGAGCATAGCCAGCTTAATGGCAGCCGACGAAGTTCTTCTTTTGCGCAACGAGTGACCAATGATCAGTCAAATCAATCATTCAGTGATATGTGCCCTCGTGTCACACGATATTACGCAATGGGTATTTGATGATGAAACAAGACACTATATGTCTCTTTATAAATTTTTTTCTATAATACAGTAACTTCTGGCAATGAACTCAAGCATTTTCTTCTAATAAGGTTCGCGACGTCGACAAACAATCTGGAATGCGCCGAGCTTGATCGCCACACCAGACCAATCTGGCGATAAAGGGCAAAATTATCGAGGTTCAGGACGGCAATTTCCCCGCGATCGCCGATCTCAGACCGCACATAGAGAGCAGGAAGGAACGCAAGTCCGACCCCCATCCCGACCATCAAACGCAACGTATCGAGGCTTGTTCCTTCGTAGTCGCGCAACAGGGTGGCGTTAAATTCCCGGCATAATCCAACAACCTGATCGTGGAGAGAATGCCCGTGCTCCAGTGCAAGGACACTTTGACCGGCCAGGTCTGCTTTCCTAAGCGGGTTTTTCTCAACCAACGGATTATCAAGCGCGGCTGCAACCTGTAGTGGCTCACGAAACAGCGTTTCTACGGTTAAATCCGAATGAGCGATTGGCAAGGGCGACAAGACCAGATCGAAACGGCCCTCCCTCAGCGCGAGTTGCAGTGCCTCGGGCTTGCCTTCCTGTACATACAGTTTCAGGTCTGGATGGTTGGAATGAAGTTCGGGAACGATGTGGGGTAGCAAGTAAGGGCCCAGCGTTGGGGGGACGCCTAATCGAATTGTCCCGCGGAAGCCGTGCTGCGAGGATGCCGCCAGATCCACGATATCCTGTACGCCCGACAGAATATCACGTGCCCGCTCCACGACCTCACGTCCAAGTGGCGTCAGGGTCACACGGCCTGCATCACGCTCCAACAGCTTGACCTCGAGACGCGCCTCCAGCTCCTTGATTTGGTGGCTCAGCGTGGGTTGCGTGATATTCGCTCTTTCCGCTGCCTTCCGAAAATGCAGGTCCTGGGCCAAAGCCACCAAATAACCAAGTTGTTTCAAGCTGGGCATAATCCGACCTATCTCGATATTCATTCTATTGAATATGGATCATTGATAGAAATTTTCTATCGATAAGTCGAAGAAATTCAATTGGTATCGTGACTTTAAAACCCAATATCAGCGGAAACAAATAACACAAATTGCGGTTAGAAATGACACTCTCGGAAACCCTTATCGTCCTGGCATGCAGCCCTGCCGTGCTCATACTGATTTACGGCACGATCGTTTTTCACAATGAAACCCTGGGGATCAAGGTTCGTCAAAACCTGCTTCTCGTTAAAAGGGGTTCATTGAAATATTTCAAATCTCTAAAGAGAAAAATTAAACTAAAAAGTTATGACCATGCAGCGCAAAACTAGGAAATCAACAGGTGGGTGGCAGAATCGCAATTCGGTCTACGTACCGACTATATCACGCATAAACGGCAGCGCGGCATCGGGACCACTGTTCTTGTTTCCGGTGAAGGCCCTGGCAGCAATGAAACCGGATTCGACGCGCTTTAATGTGCGTTGATACTGTGGTCACAGTGGTAGCCCCCTCCGCTGTGGCCACAGAGTGTTTTTGATCGATGTCAATTACCACCACTTTTGGGGCTTAAGTCGCCCGGCAGCCTGTTCGATAATGTTTCCGGTCTGAAACAAAGTTTCTTCATCAAACGGCCGGCCAATCAGCTGTAGGCCCAACGGCAGGCCATCGCCAGACAATCCCGCGGGAACTGCAATTCCTGGTAAACCAGCCATATTGACCGTTACGGTAAAGACGTCATTGAGATACATTTTTACGGGGTCCGCCACCATTTCCTTGTCACCAATGGCAAATGCGGCGGACGGAGTGGCAGGCGTAAGGATTGCCTCGATGCCCTGGGCAAAAACTTCCTCAAAGTCGCGCTTGATCAGGGTACGTACCTTTTGTGCCCGCAAATAATAGGCGTCGTAGTAGCCGGCGGACAAAACATAGGTTCCAATCATAACCCGGCGCTGGACTTCATCACCAAAACCGGCGGCCCGCGTCTTCTCATACATGTCGGTTATGTTGTCGTCCTCAACCCGAAGGCCATAGCGCACGCCATCATAGCGCGCCAAATTGGAAGACGCTTCTGCCGGTGCAACGATATAGTAGGCTGGCAAGGCATATTTGGTGTGCGGAAGAGAGATGTCGACGATTTCAGCGCCTGCCTCTTTCATCCAGTCGATGCCCTGCTGCCAAAGTGCCTCGATCTCATCCGGCATTCCATCAAGACGATATTCACGTGGAATGCCAATTTTCATGCCCTTGATCGACTTGCCTATGGCCGCTTCGTAGTCAGGAACGGGCAGATCGACGCTGGTTGAATCCTTGATATCCGTCGAGGCCATTGACCTGAGCATAATTGCGGAATCGCGAACATCACGGGTAATTGGACCCGCCTGATCAAGAGACGACGCAAAAGCCACTATGCCCCACCGTGAGCATCGGCCATAGGTTGGCTTGATTCCGGTCGTGCCTGTAAAGGCGGCTGGCTGGCGGATAGAACCACCTGTATCGGTTGCGGTTGCGCCGGCGCAGAGATTGGCTGCCACCGCGACGGCTGATCCGCCTGACGATCCGCCGGGCACAAGGGCGACACCTTCAGCCGATTGATCGCCCTTACGTTTCCAGGGGTTTGTGACTGCTCCATAATAACTGGTCTCATTGGAAGACCCCATGGCAAACTCATCCATATTGAGTTTGCCGAGCATGACCGCACCATCCGATTTCAGATTGCCGGAGACGGTCGATTCATAACGCGGCTTGAAACCATCGAGGATATGGGAACAGGCCTGGGTGTGGATGCCCTCAGTACCGAAAAGATCCTTGATACCAAGCGGAATACCTTCAAGCGCCCTCGCCTCACCCTTTGTCAGCAATTCATCGGATGCAGCGGCCTGGGTTCGGGCATGATCTGCGGTGACAGCGACATAAGCATTCAGCGCATCATTGGATGCCTCAATGGCTGTAAGATAGGCGTCGGTCAGCTCACTGGCCGTAACTTCCTTGGCCTGTAATTTCGTGCGGGCCTCAGCAATTGTGAGAGTCGTCAGGTCTGTCATCGTGTTTTCTGGCTGTTGCTTGGGTTTTGGAAGAAGCGAAACGGCACGGTCTGCCTATTCCACCACTTTGGGGACCATGAAAAAATTGTCTTCATGCGAGGGTGCATTGGCAACCACGTCTTTGGCCTTGTTGCCGTCGCTGACAATATCATGCCGTTGACGCATGTTTATGTCGACGACTGATGTCATTGGCTCCACACCATCCACATCAACCTCATTGAGTTGATCAACAAATCCAAGAATGGTGTTGAGCTCTTCACGCATGCTTTCGGCACGCTCATCTGAAATGGCGATGCGTGACAATCTAGCAACGCGTTTTACGGTCTCGGTATCGACGGACATGGGAGATTTTCCAACTCTGAGTCTTCGTAGTGGCTATAGGCCAGTTCAGCCCTGCCACGCAATGCTGCAATGGCAGTTTGACCCAATGGTGCCTTATCGGGCGAACCGTAAGAGAGCGGCCCCCAGCAGGGTTACGATAATCGAGAAGACTTTGATCAGGTTTAGCTTTTCACCAAGCGCAAAAACTCCAATCAACAAGGCAAAAATGATACTGGTTTCTCGCAGCGCAGTTACCACAGCGATTGGGGCCTGGGTGAACGCCCAAACGACCAGAACATAGGCGATAAAGGAGGCATTGCCTCCGATCAGGAAAACGCGTTTTCCCGTTCGCGGCAGTTCTCGCAAAATATCGGGCCTGATAACGCCGATAATTATTGCAAAGACAATTCCATTGGCGATCGACAGCCAGCTGTAAAAACCAACAGCCGTCTGCGCCAGTCTTGCGCCCGTGCCATCAACCAGCGAATAAGATGCAATGAAAAAGCCGGTGACAATTGCAAGCAGTCCGGCCTTCGTATTGCGCAAACCATTTTGGTGTCGAACGAGGCTGAGACTGATAACACCGGCGCCGATGATCAGTACTGCCGCTAACTGGAGCGGTTTTAATTCAACTCCAAGGACTAAAACAGAAAACCCGGCTACCAGCATCGGTGCTGTGCCACGGGCTATCGGATAGACCTGTGTCAGATCGCCGATGCGATAAGAATAGAGCAAAAAGAGCTGATACCCGGTATGCAGCACAATGCTGGCGAACAGATACGGAAGGCTTTCAGCATTGGGTGTGGGAAAAAAAGGAATAAGAATCAACGCCAGCGGGATGTGCCCGAGCACCACTCCGGTCATGCTGGTAAACTTGTCGGCCCCACTCTTGACCAGAGCATTCCAGATTGCATGAAGCGCGGCTGCAAAAATCACAGCAAGAAAAATCGTGGATGTCATTTACCGCGTCCGGCTTCTGGAACAGCAGCTATCACACACCCGCATTGTGATGTGCGCAAGCCCGACAATCCCAACGGCAGTTTGACTGTCGAAGTTTGCGCTAGAATTCCAACATGGCTCCCGGATCGATTGCCTTTACAACTTCCCCTGCATCCATCGCATCAACGAAAGTGTCTGCGGTTTGATCAAGGAGGTCGAAAGTTCCATAATGACAAGGAATTAGAGTGCTAAAATTGAAGTAACGCTTGCAGGCAAATGCGGCCACAGCTCCCCCCATTGTGAAACGGTCTCCGATAGGAACAATGCCAATATCGGGCTTATGCAACTCCTCGATCAACGCCATATCGCCAAAAATGTCGGTATCCCCCATGTGATAGAGGGTCTTTCCACCATCAAGATGGAA
This sequence comes from uncultured Rhizobiaceae group bacterium, assembly GCA_937930635.1. Taxonomy (GTDB): domain Bacteria; phylum Pseudomonadota; class Alphaproteobacteria; order Rhizobiales; family Rhizobiaceae; genus Pseudahrensia. The sequence continues at coordinate 91,833 of CALHCF010000004.1, read as the reverse complement.
GACCAGACCATTGGGCATGCCAAGACTATGAATAACTCCGTTATCGTCACGATTCGCCGATGAATGGAAGGCCTGCACCCAGGTCATGGAAAAACCTTCATGATGAACCGTACCACCGGTGTTGCCCGGATCGAGGTTTTCTACACCCTGTTCCGAAAGCCAGTCAGCAAGATCGGCATTGGCGATGACTTTTGCCCCTGTCTTGCGGGCTATCGAAACGGTATCGCCAATATGATCGGCATGGCCGTGGGTAAGCGCTATATGAGTAAGCCCATCAATTGCGGCAGGTCGCCAGCTTTCCTCAAACTTTGGATTGCCTGTAAAAAAGGGATCAATGAGAATTCTGGCCCGATCAGTTTCGATACGAAACGCGGCGTGGCCGTACCATGTGACTTTCATGAATTTTCTCTCCCGCGTGACGATGCAAAGCTGCTAAAGGCCTGTAATGGCCTCTTTTGATGAAACAAGTCTGGAGCAGTTTGCTGCCCTTCTGCAAGGGTCGGGTCGTCTGCTTGGGCTCGATCTGGGTACCAAGACCATTGGCCTGGCGATATCGGATTCCGGCTGGTCAATTGCCTCGCCGGTTCGAACGATCCGGCGAACCAAATTTACACACGATGTCCGCGAAATGCTTGATTATGCTGAACATGAAGGGGTTAGAGGGCTTGTGATGGGATTGCCACTCAACATGGATGGCAGCGAGGGACCAAGAGCTCAGGCGACTAGAGCCTTCGTACGCAATCTTGGACAGCATACCGATCTGCCGGTTCTCTTTTGGGATGAACGATTGTCCAGCTATGCCGCCGATCAGGCTATGCTGGAAGCAGACCTGTCGCGCAAGCGGCGCGCCCGTGCCATCGATCAGGTGGCCGCAGGAATTATCCTGCAGGGATGTCTTGATCGACTTTCGCAAGTGTAAGTGCGGCACCTAGCTCGGATTCAGGTTTATTCACCGCATCCTGACCATAGCCAAATTGCGCTTTGATCCAGGGGATGAGCGTGGCCCGTTTGCGAAATGCAATAATGAGCCCGATCAGGAAGCTGTCAAAAACCAGTGCCTTCACCACCATTGACGGCAGTTCTTGAGGGGAAACGCCCAACATGTTGGCATAAATCTGGAAGACCAGATCATGCATTTGGCGGGAAAAAATGAGCATTCCAAAATTCAGATCATTGGCAGACAGGCCATACCAGATCCCCAACAAAACGATGGGTATGATCCACAAAGCTAGAAAAATTCGCATTCCGTGAGTGCCAATCTGTAAGTGACCCAGCTACTGAACACGCAAGCACCCAGTTGGTTCACTCTGCCCTGCAAAAATGCTAAAGAGCAATGTAAACTATTTGTTAGGGTTAATTTTTAACCCATGCTTTGCACGGCCTCATCCACCCGCTTGAGGACAAACAAAATCAACAATGGACCTCGCATCAAAACGGGAGTCCATCATGCCGTAAGTGTTGCGCCAGGGACGCCCCAGGCGTGTTCCCACAAAGGCCTCTCCCAGGTGTCCTGGCAACGAGCGTGTCATTTCAGCCGCAGCAGCCGTGAGGGCCAGTTGTTCGGTAAACATACGCGCCGACCCTTCGTCTGAAAGAGCCACATCAGCGGCGATGCGCAACACCTCAATCGATTGCTGACCATTGGGCCCAAGATCGTGGGACAGAACCTCCAGCACAAGATCGAGTGTTTCAGGATTCTTGCGGATCACCCGCAGCACATCCAGGCACATGATATTGCCTGATCCCTCCCAAATCCCGTTGAGCGGTGCTTCGCGATACAGGCGTGGCAATGGGCTTTCCTCGACATAACCATTTCCACCCAGGCATTCCATGCATTCATACACGAGCGCAGGTGTGATTTTGCAAACCCAGTATTTGACCACTGGCGTCATCAAACGTGCAAAAGCCAACTGTTGTTCACTGTCAGATCGTGCATCAAAGCTGGCGGCCAGCCGAAGTGTGAGGGCCTGCGCGGCGGCAACTTCGAGCGAAATATCAGCCAGAACACGGGTCATCAGTGGTTGATCTATCAGCAGTTTCCCAAATGTCCTGCGATGATGAACATGATGAACTGCCTGAGCGAGGGCCGCTCGCATGATCCCGGCCGATCCCACTGCGCAATCAAGACGGGTCAGAGTGACCATTTCGATAATGGTGCGCACGCCCTGCCCTTCTTCACCGACAAGTGTTCCAGCCGTATTGATGAACTCGACCTCAGAAGAGGCGTTGGCGTGATTTCCGAGTTTTTCCTTTAGGTGTTTGAACCGAAGGCCGTTGCTTTGCCCACCGGGCAAAAGCCTGGGTACGAAGAAACACGATAATCCCGACTGGGTTTGAGCGAGAACCAGAAACGCATCGCACATGGGAGCGGAAAAGAACCATTTTTCTCCGTTGATGCGCCAAAACCCGGACTGCACATCGTGTTCGGCGCGCGTTGTGTTGGTGCGGACATCGGAACCGCCCTGACGCTCTGTCATTCCCATACCGATTGTCAGGCCGGTCTTTGCGTCTGCCGATTTCTGCGATGCATCATAATCACGAGCAATAATGCGCGGCACCCAGTCACGCGCGAGTTCCGGTGTTGTCAGCAGCGCGGCAACAGAAGCATTGGTCATGGTGATCGGGCACATGTGCCCGGTTTCAACCTGTGTTGTGAGCATGAAACGGGTGGCACGGGAAAGATGACGGTGTCCGGCATCCCTATTGTCCTGCGACCAGACCGAACCATTAAGACCCATGGTAACCGCACGGCGCATCAGCGCATGATATGCGGGATGAAACTCCACGATATCAATGCGGTCGCCGTTCGCATCGCGGGTCTTGAGTTTGGGCGGGTTTTCATTGGCCAGACGCCCCAGGTCCAGCGCTTCTGCCGAACCGGCCCATTTACCGTGCACCGCAAGTTCACCAAGCGTGGTCTCTGACAGATGACCGGTCAGATGGGAGAGCACACCATCCCCCGAATAGGCGTCGTGTCCCGAAAACGATGGAGACTGATTGGTCGTCATTACTGGAGCCCGCTGATGATTATGTGCATCCGCCTACATTGCCGCATCATTTGGCAAATTGAAATGCAGGATTGTGGTGCACAGTTTCCATCACATCATCCGTACCTATTGTGATTGAGCAAAATCCAGCCTATGCATCCGTTTTGATGACACGATCAAAGCACCCTTCCCCCAAGCAGGAAACGCAAGCACCGGCGTTTCAGAAAAAACCGTTTCAGTTGAAACATCTGCTGGGCATTGAAGGGTTGTCGCCGCAAGACATCACTTTCCTGCTGGATCGTGCCGACGAGATGGTCGCCATATCCAGACAAACAGAGAAAAAACGTCACCTGCTCTCTGGGCGGACCCAGATCAATCTCTTCTTCGAGAATTCCACCCGTACCCAATCGTCCTTTGAAATCGCTGGTAAGCGACTGGGCATGGATGTCGTCAATATGGATGTTCAGACCTCGTCAGTGAAAAAGGGCGAGACCCTGATGGACACTGCGCTGACGCTGAATGCGATGCAACCTGATCTGCTGGTTGTGAGACACCACGCTGCGGGTGCTGCGGAGTTGCTGGCTCAAAAGATGGGATGTTCAGTCATCAATGCGGGGGATGGTGCCCATGAGCACCCGACACAGGCTCTGCTCGATGCCCTGACAATTCGGCGCCAAAAAGGTCAAATTGAAGGGCTGACCGTTGCCGTATGCGGGGACATCGCCCACTCGCGGGTGGCGCGGTCCAATATCCACCTGCTCAATGCCATGGGTGCACAGGTTCGGGTCATTGCGCCGTCCACATTGCTTCCAAGCGGAATTGAAGACCTTGGCGTAACCGCCTACCGTTCCATGGAGAAAGGTCTTCCGGGTTGCGACGTCATTATGATGTTGCGTCTGCAGGTCGAACGGATGGCGGGAGCTTTCGTCCCCTCGTTTCGGGAGTATTATCGCTTCTTTGGCCTCAATGCGGCGCGTGTGGCTCTGGCGAATGATGATGCCATTGTGATGCACCCTGCCCCCATGAACCGTGGCGTGGAGATCGCATCAGACATCGCTGACGGTGTTCAAAGTGTTATCTTTGAACAGGTTGAAATGGGTGTCGCTGTTCGCATGGCCGTTATGGAGAGCCTCCAAATTCCTGCCGAGGAAATCTTTGCATGAAGGGTTTTGCACGCACAAAACGCCCCCGACAGCGTCTTTTCGTCAATGCAAGGTTGATCGATCCGTCAACCAATCAGGATATGATTGGTGATCTGCTGGTTGAAAAAGGCAAGATTGTTCGAACTGGCAAAGACCTCCCACGAGATAATCTGCGCCAGAAAACCAAGATTATCGACTGCCGGGGAAAGGTTCTTTCTCCAGGTCTGGTCGATGCCCGGGTGTTTATTGGTGAGCCTGGTGGGGAGCATCGGGAAACCATCAAATCAGCCGGTAAGGCCGCAGCCGCGGGTGGCGTCACCACCATGATTATGATGCCGGATACAACGCCGGTGATTGATGATGTGGCGCTGGTGGAGTTTGTTCGCCAGACCGCCAACGAGAAATCCCGCGTCAGGGTAAAACCCACCGCGGCCCTTTCCCGCGGACTTTCTGGCACAGAAATGACCGAATTCGGCCTTCTGAAGGATGCTGGTGCAGTTGCATTCACGGATGGAAGAAAAACCGTTTCAAGCGCCATGATGATGCGTCGAGCCCTCACCTATGCCGGTGATTTCGATGGTCTGATCATGGCTGCGACCCGAGATGAATCATTGGGGAGCGGTGTCATGAATGCCGGTCTCAATGCAACACGGATGGGCCTTACCGGCATCCCGCGCGAAGCTGAGATCATCCCTCTGGAACGCGATCTGCGGCTGGTGAATATGACGGGCGGGCGGTATCACGCATCCACACTTTCAACTTCGGATTCCGTTGACGCTGTCGCCGTTGCAAAGGACAAAGGGCTCGATGTATCCGCCGGCGTCGCCGTTGCCAATCTGGCCCTCAACGACAACGACATCGGTTCTTATCGAACTTTCTTTCGGGTCTCCCCTCCTTTGCGAGGAGAGGATGACCGACGTGCCATGATTGAAGGCGTGCGCAATGGCACCCTTGATTTGATCTGCTCTAATCATGATCCGCAGGATGTGGATACAAAGCGCCACCCGTTCGCTGAGGCCGCAGACGGGGCGGTTGGCCTTGAAACGCTGCTTGCTGCCAGCCTGAGGCTTTATCACAGCAATGATGTTCCGCTCATGCGTGTGCTTCATTGCCTGTCCACCGCGCCGGCCCGCCGGCTGGGCATTGAAGGGGGAAGCCTTGAGCCGGGATCGCCCGCCGATCTTATCCTTTTCGACCCTGACGAACCCTGGGTCTTAAGTGAAGATGAGCTGCACTCGCGCTCCAAGAACACCCCTTTCGAGAGTGGGCGCTTTCAGGGGCGCGTCTTGAAAACATTTGTCGGTGGACGCACAGTGTTTTCCCGTAAGAGCTGAACCGGCTCAAATGCATGGCCACCTTTGGAAAAGTTGGTTTTGCGGTGCAAGCTAGATACTGAATGTTTTGATGGCCTATGCTTTTCTTTTTCCCCTGTTGATTGGTTACGCTTTCGGATCTGCGCCGTTTGGACTGATTCTGACCCGGCTGGCGGGTCTTGGAGATGTGCGCAACATAGGGTCCGGCAATATAGGCGCAACCAACGTTCTGCGTACCGGGCGCAAGGGACTGGCGGCAGCAACCCTGCTTGCAGACGGCTTGAAGGGAGTGGTCGCAATCCTGCTCACCGTTCAGTGGTTTAACTCCTGGGAACCAGCCCCGTTTGTCGCCTTGGGAGCCTTTGTAGGTCACCTCTTTCCAGTTTGGCTGAAATTCCGGGGCGGCAAAGGTATTGCGGTCTACATTGGCACACTGTGTGCAATCAGCTGGCTGGCCGCCGCATCTTTTGCACTTATCTGGTTGGTTGTTGCGTTTGCTACCCGCTATTCCTCGTTAGCTGCATTGCTGGCGACATTGGTTGCTCCGGTTGCGCTGTGGTTGGACAACACTTCATCCGCGCCTATTGATGGCCAAATGGCAGGCCTTGTCTTTGCCGTGATGACCACGCTGGCGTGGATTATGCATCGAGCCAATATCAGCCGCCTGATCCAAGGCACAGAATCAAAGATCGGTGCAAAGGAGTGAACGACGCACTCGCTCCCAAACCGGGCATTGCCCTTTCACAGGACCAAAAGCTTGAGTGGCTGCGGTTGATCCGGAGTGAAAATGTCGGCCCGGCCACCTTTGTTGATCTGATAAACCATTTTGGCTCTGCTTCGGCTGCACTTGATGCGCTGCCTGAAATGGCACAACGCGGCCAGCCGGGAAAAACCATCCGCATTGCGTCGGTTGGTCAGGCGGAAGCAGAGATGGAAAAAATCGACAGGTTGAAGGCGCGGCTCGTCTGCCTGGGAGAACCGGGCTACCCGCCTGCGCTGCGGTCAAGTGATGGTGCTCCACCACTGCTGACGGTTCTTGGATCAGAGGATATCCTTACGCAGACGACCATCGCATTCGTGGGATCACGCAATGCATCGCTCTCCGGTATCAAATTTACCCGTGAACTGGCCTCAGCCGTTGGAGACAAGGGCTATGCCACAGTTTCGGGCTTGGCGCGTGGAATTGACTCGGCGGCTCACGAGGCATCCCTTAGCACGGGTACGGTTGCCGTCTTTGCTGGTGGCATCGATCATATCTATCCACGTGAAAATGCGAGCCTCGTCTCGGCGATTGTCGAGAACGGAGGAGCGGTGGTCAGCGAAATGCCGTTTGGATGGACTCCACGGGCCCAAGACTTTCCGCGCCGCAACCGTATTGTTGCCGGTATTGCCCTTGGTCTTGTTGTGGTGGAAGCCGCACGGCGGTCCGGGTCGCTGATTTCGGCTCGTCTGGCTAACGAGATGGGCCGGCTCGTCTTTGCCGTGCCCGGATCACCGCTGGACCCCAGGAGCGATGGCGCGAACCACCTCATCAAACAAGGCGCGCAGCTGATTACAAGTGCTCAAGATATCATTGATGCCATTGCGCCCATCGCCGAAGAACCCACACAATCAGGCTATTCACTCGACGAAGAGGGCAAAGATACATCAGACATCGATGCGCCATCTGAAAGTGATCGCGAAAAGCTAATCTCTGCGATTGGCCACGCCCCCACGGATGTGGATGAACTGATGCGTTTTACACAGCTTGGCGCAGGTACACTGCAAATGCTGCTGCTGGAGTTGGATCTTGCCGGGAAACTGGAACGACACAGCGGAAACCGGGTCTCACTTGTCTAAATCAGCCCGTGAGATACCACCGGTAAAATAGAGATTGGCAATTTCATCGGCTGATAACCTGCCCGCTTCCGGCTCAACAGGTGTTTTATGACGCACCTGAGAAGTTTTCCCCGCTACGATGTCTGAGGCCTCGATATGTGCCATCTCGATCAGATAAACGAGAAACCCGCACTCGATCGATCGGCTCATGCTGCGCAATTCTGCAAGCATGCCCTGAATATAGGACGCCGTTGCAACCTTTGATGCACTTCTATCGGTATCCATTTATGACCTCCAGTTGACGGTCTTGCCCCAGCAATACCGTCTGCCGCCCTGTGGATCAGATTTGAAAATACACCCTATACTTTTAATTGCAACAGTATAAATATTCTATCCTTGGTTGTATTTTTACCTGTGTAATTGCAAATCCTTTGCTGATGGGGTTTGCGTTTCGTGAACAAGGGTCTTATGTCGTCCCGCCCATCCAAATCATCTAACATGTGTTGGTTTAATGAAACTGGTGATCGTTGAGTCTCCCGCCAAGGCGAAGACAATCAACAAATATCTTGGTTCAGACTATAAGGTCTTAGCCTCATACGGCCACGTGCGCGATCTGCCGCCCAAAGACGGATCCGTGCTGCCTGATGAAGATTTTGCCATGTCGTGGACCGTAGATGGCAAATCCAAACCGCGCCTGACTGATATTACCAAGGCAGCGAAAGCAGCGGACAGTCTTATTCTCGCGACTGACCCTGACCGCGAAGGTGAAGCTATCTCCTGGCACGTATTGCAGGTTCTCAATGACAAGAAGGTTCTGAAGGACAAACCCGTCGAACGGGTTGTTTTTAACGCGATCACCAAGAAGTCCATTCTCGAGGCGATGGAAAACCCCCGTGAGATTGATGAGCCACTGGTCAATGCCTATCTGGCGAGGCGGGCACTGGATTATCTGGTGGGTTTCACGCTGTCTCCTGTTCTTTGGCGCAAGCTTCCCGGTGCCCGGTCCGCAGGCCGTGTGCAATCGGTCGCATTGCGACTGGTATGCGAACGCGAGAACGAGATCGAACGGTTCAAACCGGAAGAATACTGGAACATTGTTGGCGCCTTCAAAAACAGCGGCGGCGCGGATTTCGATGCCCGGCTGACCAGCTTTGAAGGCCAGAAACTGGGACGGCTCGACGTCAAAAACGAGGAACAGGCGACCGGCATCAAACGAATGCTGATGAAAGCAGATTTCAAGGTTCAGTCCGTTGAGGCCAAACCAACCACCCGCAACCCTTACGCACCATTTACGACATCGACTCTGCAGCAGGAAGCTTCCAGCAAACTTGGATTCTCGGCATCACGCACCATGCAGGTTGCTCAAAAACTGTATGAGGGAATCGATCTGGGCGGCGAGACTGTTGGCCTGATCACCTATATGCGGACCGATGGTGTTCAGATCGCACCGGAAGCCATTGACGAAACACGCAAGGTTATCGGCGAGAATTTTGGCGCCATGTACTTGCCGGAAAAGGCACGCTTTTATTCCTCAAAGGCCAAGAATGCCCAGGAGGCACACGAGGCCGTGCGGCCAACATCGCTCGCCCGTCTGCCTAAAGACGTGGCCAGCAAGCTGGATGAGGATCAACGTAAGGTCTATGATCTGATCTGGAAACGCACCATCGCCAGCCAGATGGCATCTGCCAAGATTGAACGCACGGCCGCTGAATTGGAGGCCCGCCACGAAGGCCAGGTCGCCTTCATGCGAGCCAACGGCTCCGTCATCAAGTTCGATGGTTTCCTTTCCGTTTATCAAGATAACAAGAAAAAAGACGATGAAGAGGACAAACGCCTTGTGCCGCTGACGGAAGGCGAAACCATTTCACGTGAAAGCATCGAGGCAAGCCAGCATTTCACCGAACCACCGGCGCGTTATTCCGAAGCTTCACTTATTCGCAAGATGGAAGAACTCGGCATTGGCCGCCCTTCCACCTACGCATCGACACTCGCCACGTTGGCAGCGCGTGAATATATCACGATAGACAAGCGTCGCCTCATCCCTCAGGCAAAGGGCCGGTTGGTCACGTCTTTCCTCGAGAGCTTTTTCGAGCGCTATGTGGAATATAATTTCACTGCGGGCCTTGAGGACAAGCTGGACCGTATTTCCGCCGGTGACTTGCAGTGGAAGGATGTCCTGCGCGATTTCTGGACAGAGTTTTCCGCCCATGTGGCAGAAACCAAGGATCTGCGGATTACCGAAGTGCTCGACACGCTGAACGAAGCGCTTGGCCCCCTCGCCTTTCCTGAAAACGAAGATGGCAGCGATCCGCGCAAATGCCCGACCTGCGGTGCCGGACAGTTGAGCCTGAAGGTTGGAAAATTCGGCGCATTTATCGGCTGCTCAAACTATCCCGAATGCAAGTTTACCCGTCAGTTAGGGGCTGAAGGGCTTGAGCAGTCCGAACAGATCGCAAATGACGGACCGAAGGTTCTGGGGGTTGATCCCAACAGCAGTGAAGAGATCAAGCTGCTGGTCGGCAGGTTTGGACCTTACGTTCAGCGTGGCGAGGGTAAAGAGGGCAAGAACGCATCCATACCCAAGAGCTGGGACGCGACCACCGTTGACTTCGAACAGGCACTCAAACTGCTCGAACTGCCCCGCACAGTCGGCACTCATCCTGAATCTGGCAAGGAAATCATTGCCCGCTTCGCCCGCTATGGGCCCGTTTTACAGCATGATGGGAAATATGCCGGTCTGGATAGTGATGATGAAGTCTTTACCGTTGGCCTGAACCGGGCTGTCACAGTTCTGGCCGAAGCCAAGCCAAGCCGGGCTCGCGGTGGCACAAGCTTGAAGGAACTGGGCGAACACCCCCAACTCGGCGGTGCAATTACCGTCAAGGACGGTCGCTATGGACCTTATGTTAATCACGGCAAAATCAATGCAACCATTCCAAAGGATAAGGACCCTCAGTCGGTTACCATGGAAGAGGCTGTTGCGCTGATTACGGCACGAGCGGAAAAAACCGGGAAGAAGCCAGCTGCCAAGAAAAAGAAAAAACCCACCAAGAAAACCGCAACCAAAAAGAAAGCGGGTTAGGCTCAAGTCCCGCCACACCGTGCCGGGCTGAACCTGCCGGTAGAAAGCAACAAACGTGGCGATAGCGAAAAAACCTGCCAGGAAGCCCTCGAACAAAAATAAGGGCAAGAGGGCGCATCTGCCATCGCGGGAAGCCCTGCTTCAATATCTGACAGAAAACCCGGATATGTCAGGCAAACGAGAAGTCGCCCGCGCTTTTGGTTTGAAGGGACAGCAGAAGATTACCCTCAAAGCCATGCTGAAAGAATTGCAGGAAGAAGGGCTGATCAAAAAACGCGGCAAACGTTTTGCAAAACCAGGCACACTGCCCTCAGTCACTGTACTGGAAATCGTCACACGGGACCGCGATGGTGGTCTGATTGCCAAGCCGCTGGACTGGGATGAGGAAAGTGACGGAAAGTGCCCCGTCATCAGCATTGTGAACCACCCGCATTCAAAGTCGCCGACGGTAGGTATCGGCGATCGGGTGTTAACGCGAATTTCGATCCCGCCAAAGGGGTCTCCACGTGGCCGTGTGATGAAAGTCATCGATCGCAATCGTGGTACAATTCTTGGTGTTTACCGCCCTTACGATGTAACAGAAAATGGGTTTTGCGGTCGTATTGAACCAACTGATCGCAAACAGCATGAACTGGTCGTTTACGAAAAGAATATCGGTGAAGCCGGGGCTGGCGATCTGGTTGAAGTGTCAATTGTGGGGCGCAACACCCATGGGCTCAAACAGGCAAAAATTGAAAAGGTCATCGGTGATCTGAACTCCGAGAAGGCGATCTCGCTCATCGCGCTCCATCAACACAATATCCCCACGGAATTTCCAGATGAGGTGTTAGCGGAAGCGAAAGCCGCTGGTGCAGCAGAAATGGATAAGCGCGAAGACTGGCGCGACCTCCAATTGATCACCATTGATCCTGCGGACGCAAAGGACCATGACGACGCCATTTTCGCCAAAGCGGACGATGATCCCACCAATACCGATGGCGTGATTGTCACCGTCGCGATTGCAGACGTATCCTGGTATGTCCGCCCAGGCAGCGCACTCGACAAAGAGGCCTTGCTGCGCGGCAATTCCGTCTATTTCCCCGACCGCGTTGTGCCGATGCTGCCGGAAGAGATTTCCAATGACCTTTGCTCATTGAAAGAAGATGAAGACCGTCCTGCTCTTGCAGTTCGCATGACGTTTGCCAGTGATGGCCGCAAACTGCGCCATACCTTCCACAGGATCATGATGCGCTCCCATGTGCGTCTGGCCTATGTTGAGGCGCAGGATGCAATTGACGGGCGCAAAGCACCCCGCGCTGAACCTTGGCTGGAGAGTGTACTTAAGCCTCTGTGGTCGGCTTATGAAGTATTGAAACGCGGACGTGCCTACCGTGGACCGCTTGAGCTGGACATGCCGGAACGGAAAATTCTACTCAAGGATGACGGGAGCGTAGACCGGGTGATTGTACCGCCACGTCTGGACGCTCACAAGCTGGTTGAGGAATTCATGATTCAGGCCAATGTGGCAGCAGCAGAGACATTGGAAAAACGTCGCCAACCGCTTATCTACCGGGTTCATGATGCACCATCGCTGGCGAAGCTTGAATCCCTGGGCGCGTTCTTGAAATCTCTGTCAATTCCCCTTGCAAAAGCCGGCCAGCTGAAACCATCGAGTTTCAACGGGATCCTCAAACAGGTCGAGGGCAGCGATAATCAGGAACTGGTCAATCAGGTTGTTCTGCGGTCACAGTCCCAAGCCGAGTACAATCCGGTCAATATCGGGCATTTTGGTCTCAATCTTAAAAAATATGCGCATTTTACCTCACCGATCCGACGCTATGCTGATCTCATTGTACACCGGGCGCTTGTTGGGTCGCTCAAACTGGGGCTTGGTGGGATTACTCCTCAGCAGGAGGAGCGCCTTGATGTTATTGCCAGGGAGATCAGCGATACTGAACGTCGCGCCATGGTTGCAGAACGACAAACCGTTGACCGCCTGATTGCCAGCCATTTAGCCGAAAAAATCGGGGCGGAGTTTTCCGGGCGTATCAACGGCGTCACCCGTGCTGGCCTCTTTATCACCTTGTCTGAAACCGGTGCGGACGGGTTTATTCCCCTGTCGGCGCTTGGTGATGACTATTATGTGTATGATGAAATTACCCATTCGGTTGTCGGTGAACATTCTGCACTTATGTTCCAGATGGGTGACTTGGTCGATGTTCGCTTGGTAGAGGCGGCGCCGATCGCGGGAGCCCTGCGTTTTGATATGATAAGCGAGGGGCGCGAAAGCGAGGGCCTGCCCCGTTCCAGGAGATCACGATCCGGATCACCTGCAGGACGCCCGCGCCGATCAAAAGGTTCCAACCGCTTCGGCCACGCCAGCAGAAAGAGAAGAAACTGATGAGTTTTGAAATCAACTATGGCGAAGAAACCCAGCTGAAAACAGATGTGCCGAAAAGACCAGTGCGTCCGGCCATCATGAAAGGGTTGAAAGGACGTTGTCCCAATTGTGGTGAAGGCCGCATGTTTGGAAAATGGCTCAAGGTCGAACCGGCCTGTTCCAATTGTGGGGAAGAACTGCATCACGAACAGGCGCAGGATTTCCCGCCCTATATCGTCATTTCCATTGTCGGCCACATCGTTGTTACCCTGTTGATGATCGTCGAAGCCAACTGGGACCTTAGCATGGTCACCCATTTGCTGATGTGGATACCGCTCGCCAGTGTGTTGACCTTTGCACTTATGCAGCCCGTAAAGGGAGGCGTTGTCGGCCTTCAATGGGCGGTGCGCATGTTCGGTTTTGGTGGCGAAGAAGAGGCCTAGATTTTGACAGCAGAAGAGAACCGCCAACGCCTGACCGGTGGAATGTCGCGGGATGCACTGGAAGAAGCAGCAGCAAGGGACGGCTCAAAACGCAGCCCCAATATGCCACCGCGAGATGCGGCTACTCTCATTATTCTTGACGGTAAGGGATCAGACACGAAAGTTCTGATGGGTCGCCGTCATGAAGGACATAAGTTCATGCCTGGCCTGTTTGTATTTCCAGGTGGCCGGGTTGACCGCTTTGACGGTTCTGCACCAGCGGCGACAGAACTGCATGCCACAATCGAAAAGAAAATCTATACCAACCTTCGAAACCGCCCCACCCGCCGCCGCGCCCGCGCGTTAGCGCTTGCCAGTCTGCGTGAAACCTATGAGGAAGCAGGCCTTTTACTTGGTGAAAAGTCCGGTCAAAAACCTTTTCAGGTTCGTCATTCCGACTGGCAGGCTTTTGCCGACCTGGGGGTCACGCCGACACTCGATCCGCTTCGCCTCATCGCGCGTGCCATCACACCTCCGGGCCGGACTCGTCGTTTTGACGCCTGGTTTTTTGCCACAAGGGCCAGTCATATCGCCCACCGGCTGCCGGAAGGCACCGGACCGTCGGGCGAATTGCAAGACCTGCACTGGCTGACAATCGATGAAACGAGAAAACTCGACCTGCCGGTGATCACGGTAACGGTGTTAGACGAGTTGAAGAAGCGCATTGAAGACGACCCCGAACTGAAACCGAGCAGCAAACTTCCCTTTTTCCACCTGCGGGGGAAAAATTTTCTTCGTGAACTCATTTAACAACCGCTGTATTTGTTGAACACACCTGCCAGCCCCCCTATTCTCGACAGATCTTCTGAGTTCCCGCCTTCGAAGCTGTTCTATTCATTATCCGTGCCCGGACTTCCCGTGCACCGAACAATCACTGGAAACGATCAATGACTGATACCCCTGAATATACCCCACCCCGCGTCTGGAAATGGGACCAGGAAAATGGCGGCCAGTTTGCCAACATCAACCGCCCGATTGCTGGTGCAACCCACGAGAAAGAACTGCAGGTTGGGAAACACCCGTTGCAGCTTTATTCGCTTGCCACGCCCAATGGTGTGAAAGTGACTGTCATGCTTGAGGAGTTGCTGGCTCTTGGTCACACCGGCGCTGAATATGATGCATGGCTAATCCGCATCAATGAGGGCGATCAGTTCGGCAGTGGCTTTGTTGCTGCCAACCCGAACTCCAAGATCCCGGCGCTGATGGACCACAGCGGCGAAAAACCCGTTCGGGTTTTCGAGTCCGGCTCAATTCTGCTCTATCTGGCCGAGAAATTTGGAGCTTTTCTGCCAACGGATCCTGCCGCTCGCACTGAATGCCTGAACTGGCTGTTCTGGCAAATGGGCAGCGCTCCCTATCTGGGTGGAGGGTTCGGTCACTTTTACGCTTACGCACCTTTCAAGATGGAATACCCAATCGATCGTTTTGCCATGGAGGTGAAGCGCCAGCTTGATGTTCTTGATCGCCAGCTGGCCGAGCATCGCTACATAGCCGGCGATGAATACACAATTGCGGATATGGCGATTTTCCCCTGGTACGGCGCGCTGGTTTCCAATCTGGTTTATAGCGCTTCTGAGTTCCTTGAGACCCATACTTACAAGAACGTCGTACGCTGGACCGATGAACTAGCGGCACGCGATGCGGTAAAACGCGGCAAAATGGTCAACCGCGCCTTTGGTGACCTCGAAACTCAGCTGCATGAACGGCATGATGCAAGTGACTTTGAAACGAAGACCCAGGACAAGCTTGAGGCCGCCGAATAGTGTATGGCGTACGGTTGTAATCTCCCATGACGCCAAACCCCGTTCTTGTTGAAGTTGTCCGCGGTCCCAAGGTCGAAAGCGTTCATCGTGGGGCGATCAGCGTATTCGATGGGGACGGAAAAGCTGTGCTTTCCATTGGTGACGTCTCCGCACCCGTTTTTCCTCGGTCGGCCATCAAGGCCATACAGGCGTTGCCGCTGGTGGAAAGCGGAGCTGCAGACGCGTTTGAGTTTGGCAATCGTGAGCTTTCCCTCGCCTGTTCTTCTCATTCTGGCGAGGATGCCCATATCGCCCTTGCCCGTGACATGCTGCGCCGTGCGGGGCTGGATGAAACATGTCTTGAGTGCGGTGGCCATTGGTCCTCGCAGGCCTGGGTGATGCGCCATCAGACAACGCTTTATGATGATACCCCACCGGCAATTTGCAACAATTGCTCCGGAAAACATGCCGGATTTGTCTGCACGGCGGCGCATCAGGGTATTGACCCTGCGGGCTACATCAAACCGGACCATGCCATCCAGAAGGCAATCAATGAGACGCTGCAGGCTGTTACAGGCGCTGCGCATGATCAGGATATCTGTGGCACTGACGGTTGTTCCATCCCAACCTATGCAATTCCCCTGGAGGCAATGGCCAAGGGCTTTGCCCGCATGGCCAGTGGCGTAGGGTTTGAAAATGAACGAGCAAAGGCGGCTCGACGCCTTCTCAACGCTTGCATGTCCGAGCCTTTCTATATGGCCGGAACCAAACGGTTTTGCACTGAATTGATGACATTGGCGCAAGGACGCCTGTTTGCAAAAACCGGAGCGGAGGGGGTGTTTTGCGGTGCCGCGCCCGAACTGGGCCTTGGTATCGCGCTGAAATGTGATGACGGTGGCACACGAGCATCAGAGGCCATGATGGCCGCAACTTTTGCCAGACTGCTTGATAACGATGATCCGTTACAGGAAGGGCTTGCGAATTTGTCGCAATACGGGCTTACCAACTGGAACGGCATCACGGTTGGATCGATTACGACTACCCTCCCCGCCTGATGGTCCAACAGACCTGAACTAACCGTTTGGTTTAGCGTCACGAGAAAATGCGTAAAGCAGCAGTGCCAACGCGAAAACACACAAATAGAACCAGATAACGCCGTTAAAGCCTTCTACAGGCACTTCCACACTGGCGTTTCGGCGATAAACCTCCGATGACAGAAGCTGCATAACTCCAACACCACCCATGTTGAAAAAGTTTACCAGCGTGACGCCACGCCCGGCGAGATGAGCAGGAACATTGGCTGTGGCGTGAGCCATGAGGACGCCATAATAGAGCGAAAAGAAACCCATCACCACCAAAAGGCTCGCGACACCGGTTGACGAAATTATGGGGTGGAATGCCCACCACGCCAGACACAGAAGGGAAATGGAGCCACCGCCCAAAACAACCCATTTGCGGCTGTTCAAGAGGCGATCCACCGGGCCGTAGGCAAAACTTCCGGCTGCCATGGCTATCGCCATCCAGAACGTGATAGCGCCGAGATCTTCAAGCTTGAACCCATGTACAAGTTCAAAATATGGGCCCGCCCAAATGCCCCGCAAACCGCCAACAACACCATAATTGACGAATATCAATGGAAGAATGAACCACAGTTCCGGCAATTTCAAAATGTCCAGATAACCACCCCGAGTGCCGTCTTTGACCGTTATTCGTGGTGGATCTGTAACCAGAATAACGACCAGCAGAGACAAAACGATTGTGGTTCCGCACAACGCCATCATAACCGAGCGCCATCCGAAGGTCTCCATGCCCCATGCTAACGGGCTGGAGCCGAGAATGTTGCCAACCATGCCCACAGCAATGAATGTTGATGTCAGCGTGGCGAACTGCTTGCCATCGTAGTTTCGTTTGAAAAGATAGACCGATGCCATGAGGACAGGCGAGCAGCCGATACCCAGCGCAATCATGGCAACCAACACCATTGTCCCCGACCCTGCCATCGCAAACAGCAAACCGCCGCCGCCGCCCAGCACGCCAAACAGCAGAGCCGTTGTCAGGCGTGGGCCAAACCGGTCGAGCATCACCCCCACAAGAAACTGACTGAATGCAAACGCGGCAAACCATGCGCCCAACGCGTCGCTTTGCGCTGCTGGTGACATGCCAAGATCGGCCGTCAGTTGAGGTGAAAGAACTGCCAGAAAAGATCGATAGAAATGGCTGATCACATAGGCCGCGGCAAGAACAACGATACCGGCCATCGTGACAGAAGCTCCGATTGAAAGATTTTGGTGCCCCCTGCCGGACTTGAACCGGCACGGTCTTTCGACCTACAGATTTTAAGTCTGCTGCGTATACCAATTTCGCCAAGGGGGCGTTTTGGTCCGTGTATTGGACCAAACCTGCTGATAGCTGCTTTCGTCTCCCGCATAAAGAGGAAAAGACATGTCACAAACCGTCACTGCGGCCATGGTCGTTATCGGAGACGAGATTTTGTCGGGGCGGACCAAAGACCGAAATGTCGGCTTCGTCGCAGACTACCTGACCAATCTGGGCATAGACCTGAAGGAAGTGCGTATCGTCAGCGACGATCAACAGGATATTGTCGACGCGGTCAACGCACTTCGGCACCGCTATACCTACGTCTTTACCTCAGGCGGGATTGGCCCGACGCACGATGACATCACTGCTGAATCCGTGTCCGCTGCCTTCAACCTGCCCTGCATCCATCACCCCGAAGCGATGGCATTGCTCGAAGCGCGATACGCCGAAATGGATACCGAGTTTACAGAATCACGAAAACGCATGGCACGCACAACCAAGGGGGCGGAGCTGATTGAAAATCCAGTCTCGGTTGCGCCCGGTTTTCGCATTGAGAACGTGCACGTCATGGCGGGTGTACCCAAAATCATGCAGGCGATGATGGACTCGATAGCGCCAACGCTGAAAGGCGGCGTGAAGATGATATCCAGGACAGTTGATTGTCCTCATGGTGAAGGACGGATTGGGGAACCGCTGAGCACCATTCAAGATGCCAATCCTCACACAATGATTGGCTCTTACCCCCGCTATGTAGACGGGAAATATTCAACACAAATTGTCGTTCGAGGCCGTGACAAAGACTTGGTTGATGCAGCTCATGCTACTGTTGAGGCAATGGTGGCTGAGATATCCAGCTAATGCCGCACTACTTCTTGCGGGTGACCACGAAAACCTCATCATTGAACCAAAGACCGCCATATTTTTGCAGAACCTGTGCTGTGGCTTCCAGATGTTTGGTCCCTGTCAACGTCTCGCTCATCCGACGATCGTCGATCTGCGCAACATAGGTGGCTGCATTCCACGCCGCGAACAAAGTTGACGTGCCGATAGAATGGCCAACTTCTTCCGGCAAGGTGTGCATACGATAAGACAGAAGAGCGTCGCCACCGCTTGGTATTTCCAATTCGAATTCATTTTGGCGTGCGCCCAACTCATCCCTGAGCGCTTTTGCAAGCGCATATCGATCAATGGGAAAAAGCTCTTCATCTTTCCAGACAGCATTGATGATTTCAGCACCGGGGTCGTTACCCGCAGATTGTGCAACGAGCATCCGCCCTCCCGGCGCAAGGCTGTCAGCCAAAGGTCGCAAGATTGAACGGGCTTTCAGTTCAGCCTTCGTGCGGGCACGCCAAGGCTGCGATGCCACCACGAGATCATAATCGGCCTTTGCTGCGTTTTTGCGCGGAATGATATCATCCAACAAAAAAGCATGGTCCTTGCGGTGAATAACGAGGACCGATGGCGTGATATACATGGGGTTCCCGGACTTTTCTGAAGACCGAATCTGCCAATTTTCAACCAGATGTTCGTCAAGCCCTCTCAATTGCTCTGAAAAGCCAAAGGACGAGTCCCCCTCCAAAGAGACCGTTTTCCAGACCAGTTTTTCCAGCATTTTTGGATTGTTTGGTTTCAACCATGGCGCCTCAGCGAAAAACAGGTTTGTCATGACGATCACGCTTGCGGGGTGTTCGACCAACCTGTCCGGCATTTTTTCCAGCGTCAGGCGTAAGTCTTCCAGGCTGATTTCCTTGCCGACAACATATTGCGGCACCTGAGGATGACGCTGGTGCAGCGCGCGCATGATATTGGCCAGAACGGCACCATCGCCAATACCTGCATCAAACAGCCGAAAGGCGGGCGGCGTGGGTTCAAGGAGGTCAAGTTCCTGCGCAGCCCGTTCGGAAACTTTCCATTTCTCATTGGTGGTTGTCACAAAGGCAAGATACTTTTGCCGGTTGTCATAGAAACGAAATGGCTTGTCGCTCATGAAGTGCCTTTATTGAGTGCGCTGAAAGAAGCTACAGGGGATCGCGTTAACAGTCCGCTTGACAGGTAAATGTGAGGCTGCGCAAGAAGTATGTGATGCTAAACGCATTAACCCACGCATAGTTGCAGGAACCTGTCATGTCCTCATCACCAAAGGCCTTTCCGGTATCATGGGACCAATTTCACCGTGACTGCAAGGCTTTGGCCTGGCGGCTTGCCGGTCCGGGTAACGATGCCCAATGGACAGCCATAGTGGCAATTACCCGCGGTGGATTGGTTCCCGCAGCCATTATTGCCAGGGAACTTGGTATTCGCACTATTGAGACGGTCGGCATCGCTTCCTACCATGAGTATAAGGATCAGGGGGAGCTGGACGTCATCAAAGGCATCAGCGGGACTCTGGCCGATGTCGATGGCGGCCGTGGAGTGCTGGTGATCGACGACCTCACAGATACCGGTGCGACCGCCAAAAAGGTGCGCGAAATGCTGCCAAATGCCCATATCGCTACCGTCTATGCCAAACCCAAGGGTGTTCCACTGGCCGATACGTTTGTGACAGAAGTCAGCCAGGATACGTGGATTTATTTCCCCTGGGACATGGAGATGTCCTATGTCGAGCCGATATCGGGCTTAAAAGACGGCTAATCCCCAAGGCCAACAGAAAAGAGAGTATTATGTCCATCAAGAGAATTCAGACCAATGACCGCATGAGCCAGGCTGTCATTCACGGCGATACCGTATATCTTGCCGGTCAAGTGGCTCAAAGCGCTCCCGGCGGTTCGGTTACGGAACAGACAAAGGCGATTCTTTCCCAGATTGATGCTCTGTTGGCCGAAGCCGGTACCGACAAGTCAAAAGCTCTGACCGCGACAATCTGGCTTTGCAGTATGGATGATTTCGCTGAAATGAATGCTGTTTGGGATTCCTGGGCGACCGGCGGCAATGCCCCGTGCCGTGCCTGTGTTGAATCTCCCCGGCTCGCCTCGCCTGACTTCACAGTGGAAATCGGCCTTATCGCCGCGCTTTAGGCCTGAGTCGTGGCAGACTTTGAACTGATCGAAAATCTGCCCTTCAAGACGTCTCAGACGGTTGGAGCAAAGGCTCGGATCGGTCTCGTTGTACTCGCCTCAGATTATACGATTGAAGACGAATTTCGCGCGCTGCTTGCACAGCTCAATGATCCTGGTATTGCGTTGTTTCATGCCCGCATTGCCAATACTCCAAACATTACGCCGCAAACACTTGCTGCAATGGGTCCAGCCATAACAGAAACTGCCCAACGGCTCCTTCCTGATGACCATCTGGACGTTCTTGCCTATGGGTGCACCTCAGCGTCGATGGTTCTGGGGCCAGATGCTGTTGCTGCGATGCTCAAGCAGGCCAAGCCAGAATCTGCTGTATCGAATCCGGCTCTGGCGGCCTTTGCAGCCTTGAATGCTTTTGGTGCCCGACGGGTCGCGGTCCTCACGCCCTATCGTGATGACGTCAACATTGCCATTCGTAAATCAATGATGGCGCAGGGTTTTGAGGTTCCGGTACTCGGTTCCTTTAACGAGGAAATGGACCCGGTTGTAGCCACCATTGATGCTGACAGTATGAAGGCTGCTGTGGCCCGACTGGTTGAGGGTCGCCAACTCGATGCTGTCTTTGTTTCCTGCACATCTTTGCGCCTTATGCATATTATCAATGACCTGGAAGCAGAAACCGGCCTGCCCGTCACATCGTCCAATCATGCTATGGCCTGGCATTGTCTGCGTCTGGCCGGGTTGAAAGACGAAATCAGCGGCTATGGCTCGTTGTTTCGTCTGGGCCTTTCCCGGTGAAAACAGCTGCACAAGGCGGTCGCAAAACCGCTCTTATCTTTATTATTGCAACGGTTGTCATTGACATGCTGGGGGTCGGGCTGGCCTGGCCCATTTTGCCTAAGCTTGTTGGCGAACTCTCAGGTCAGCCCATTGAAAATACGGCTCTTCTTTACGGCTTGCTGATGTCGGGATTTGCCGCTGTGCAGTTCGTCTTAAGCCCCTTTGTTGGCGCTCTGTCAGATAGATTTGGTCGCCGCCCCATTCTTCTCATCTCGTTGGGAGGCCTGTGCCTCGATTATATCATTCTTGCGCTGGCACCCAATCTGGCCTGGCTGATTATCGGACGCATCGTCGCTGGTGTGTTCAGCGCCACGGTCTCAACAGCCAATGCCTATCTTGCCGATATTACCCCAAAAGAAGGCCGCGCAGCCGCTTTTGGCCTTCTGGGTGCGGCCTTTGGCGTGGGGTTCACCATCGGGCCGCTGATTGGCGGGGTTCTGGGGGCGATTGACCTTCAGTATCCCTTCTGGCTCGCGGCAGCTCTTGCCTTTATCAATATGGTGTTTGGCTATTTTCTGTTGCCAGAAAGTCTCTCGGCGCAAAAGCGTTCGTCCATCACGCTGGACAAGGTCAATCCGTTTGCTGCCATTGCACGCATAAGCCGTTATTCAACACTGCTCGTTCTCCTCATTGCCCTGTTTTTGACCGGGATCGCACAGCAAGGGCTACAGGGAATCTGGGTTTTGTGGACGGAGGCGCGTTTTGGCTGGGGTGTCGCGGAAGCAGGCTACTCACTTGCCTGGGTGGGCATCTGTATGGCTTTCGTTCAGGGGTATCTGGTGCGGATCGTCGTTCCTCTGTTTGGCGAGCGTAAAGTCGTGTTTGGTGGCTTTGTGATCTCAACCATCGCTTACATCGGCTTACCGTTCCTGACCCAGGGTTGGATGATTTATCCTGGTATTCTGTTTCATCTGATCGGTTGGGGATGTGCAGGCCCGGCGCTAACGGCGATCATGTCACAGAATGTCCCTGACAACGAACAGGGCCTGTTGCAGGGGACGCTGGGCAGCATCAACACGATTGCCATGATCATTGGACCGCTTGTTGCAACGCAGATCTTCTATCTTTCTGCCGGGACCTCGCCGCTCTTTCCCAATCCTGGCGTGTTCTACTGGTTTGGCGCACTATTGTTTATCCTGACGCTGTTCATTGTTGCGTTCGATGCCAGGGCGCGGCAAAAAGCGAGACGATGACCAACCTGCCCATCTTGTATTCCTTTCGCCGCTGCCCCTACGCCATCCGCAGCCGGCTGGCGCTGATGGTTTCACGACAGGCCGTGGAATTGCGCGAAGTGGTGTTGCGCGAAAAACCTGACGACATGCTGGCCCGCTCCCCAAAGGGCACGGTCCCGGTGCTGATTCAGACGGATGGAACCGTTTTGGAAGAAAGTCTCGATATCGCATTGTGGGCGCTCTCAAAACACGATCCTGTGGAGTGGCTTCCTGCGCCCGATAGTCCCGCACGGGTACAGATGCTCGCACTGATTGAGCGGTTTGATGGCGCGTTCAAAACCCATCTCGACCAATATAAATACGCCACGCGCTATGCACCCGAAGGCGTGGATGCTGCCGAATTTTCCAGACAACACCGCGAAGCGGCAATGGAGTTTGTTCTGGAACTGGAGGAGCGGTTAGCAAACCAGCCTTATCTGTTTGGGAACAGGCAGAGTTTTGCCGATATCGCGATTGCCCCTTTTCTGCGTCAGTTTGCCAACACAGACGCTCATTGGTTTGCCAGCCAGCCTTGTCCAAATGTCCAGCGCTGGTTAGCTGATTTCGTCGCCAGCAATTTGTTTATTAACGTGATGGAAAAATATCCGCAGTGGCAATCGGGCATGCCTGGTGTTGCGTTTCCTCCCAAGCGGCCTATTTCGCAAGAGCTTTGAGGAGGGCCCTGTCCGGGTATCCATCAGCGACAAGTCCCTTTTGCTGCTGGAAGTCACGGATTGCAAACCGCACGCCCTTTATAATGCGGCCGGTACGATTGGGCACTTCAACCCCCTTTCTGGCCAGCAGTTCCTGCACCTTCATGCGCTGTGCCTTATTTAAAGTCTTTGCTGTTGGCCACCTGGTCTTAAATCGCCGGGCACCACGCAAACGGTTGGCCAAAAGGCCAACAGATAACGAATAAGAATCAGAAGAATTGTAATCGCGGATAATCTCGTAATTTTCAGTAATCAGAAAGGCAGGTCCTTCTTCACCGGCGGGGAAGAAAAGTGTTGCGTTTCCATTCTTGGGAAAACGGGCGCCATCAAAGGCTTTGACACCCTCAGCGGCCCAGGTTTTCCAGCTTTTCGTCAGGGCATGGCGCGGCAGTTTTTTAGGCAGCAGCACAGGCATTCCCCAAGGCTGCCCCCGCTTCCATCCCTTGCTGGCGAGATAATTGGCCGCTGACCCTAAAGCGTCAGATGTGGTGCGCCACAGATCGCGTTTGCCATCATTGTTGAAGTCGACAGCGTATTTTAAGAAACTGGAGGGAATGAACTGGGTTTGGCCCATCGCTCCAGCCCAGGATCCTATCATCTGCTTTCGGCTAATCTTCTCATTTTGAAGGATTACAAGTGCGTCGATGAACTCCTTGCGGAAAAAATCGTCGCGATAGCGTTTCCAGCCCAATGTAGCCAGCGAACGAAAGACATCGCTGTTTCCAATTCCCCTGCCGTAGCCGGTTTCCATACCCCAGATTGCGGCCACCACGTAGGGGTCAACACCGAACTTGCGCTCTATGCTTTTGAGAGTCTTGCTAAGTCGTTTGATTTTATTGCGACCGGCTTTCAGCAACGCGCCGTTTGCCCGTGGTTCAATGTAGCTGCCAATGGGTTTGACAAGCTCAGGCTGGCGTTTGGTGAAACGTTCCATATTGGGATCGGGTTTCAACCCTTTTGTCGCCAGTGAAAACGTCTTCGGTGTAATGCCCCGTTTCGCGGCATCGCGTTTCATGTCGGCAATAAATCTGTCGAACGATTCCGCCCCTGCCCCCCACGTCGTGAGCAATAAGGCGAAACCAGCAATTATAGAGCGAATCATCATGGAATCAGGATGCCAGTTCTGGATAAACCTGCAAGCGTTTGAGTGCGCGCATTCCCATTCGCTGACTGTATTCAGCACCATGAGGTGCGAGTTCCATGTTGGGAAAGGCCTCAAACAGCGCAATAAGAGCCCGCTTCAACTCCAGCCGGGCCAACTGAAACCCGAGGCAGAAATGAATGCCGGTGCCAAACTCCAGATGCGGGTTTGGGCGGCGCTCCAGATCAAGCCTGCCAGGATTTTCAAACCGTTGTGGGTCCATATTGGCAGCGGCAAGACACGCTATAATCGAATCACCTGCTTGCAGAGAAGCTCCATGGAATTCTCCCGAATTGCGCACAATGCGCGGTTTGGAGAATTGAACCGGGCTGACAAAACGAAGCAATTCTTCAACCGCCATATCCATGCGGCCCTCATCTTCAAAAAGCCATTCCTTCTGTCTGGGGTGCTGAAGCAATGTGAGAACACTGCCCGAAATCAGATGGGTGGTGGTTTCATGACCGGCGACCAACAGAAGGAAGATCATTGCGATCAACTCGTCATGGCTCAATGTATCACCATCGGATTCGGCTTGAACCAGCTCCGCAATTAAACCCGTGCCTGCGTGACCCGCAGCCTGACGTTTGTGTTCTGCCTCAACGATGGTTTCCAGCATGATGCGCATACGACGAATGGGAATCATCGCGCCCAGGAAACTAACAATGCCGCTGACATTGGTCAGCCTAGCGGCCTGTTTTGCAAAGGCTTCGGTTTCAGGTTCGCTTAATCCCAACAGGTGGCAGATTACCGTCATTGGCAGGCGGCGGGCGAAGCCCTCAACAAGATCAACAGACCGGCTTTCAGGCTCAACTTTAAGGCGATCGGCAAGCTCCTTGGCCAATGAATCAATCGACGCCTCCATATTCATAACGGAAAGGCGTTGAAACGCCTGATCAACCAGCTTGCGCAGACGACGATGATCAGGCTCATCATTCGACAGCATATTGTCACTAAGCAACCGAATGCCGCGCGGCATCCACCACTGCATCCCCGTAACATCGCCTTTTTGGTGCCCTTTCCGGGCCGGCTTGCGCATGGTGAAAAGCTGGTTGTTCTTAAGCATATCTGATGTTGCGGCATGACTGACGGTCATCCAGACCGCGCCGAGAAGTGGCAGTTTGATTCGCACCACCTCCCCCTGCCGTCTCAACCCGGTCAGAGTGGGGCGCGGATCAAGGCTGAAGGCGTTGGATGTGAAGTCAACTTTGAGGGGCTTCATTACGGTCTCCGCCATGTACGAAGCGTGTCTGTTTGCATTTCAACTTGTGCATGATGTGTGAAAAATCGTGTCGTAATTAAGTGTTTGCGACATCACTTTTGCAGAGAATCACGTCGTTAAACTGTCACCCACAGGTCAAGTATATTTTTTTTATTTTTTTTTCAGGAGGCAATTTGCTCCCCGCTCTTCCCTGCTGATTTTTCAAAACGCTTTGAAACCCCTTGTTTAAGAGCAAAACTTACATTGGGGAAAAAGGTGAGCGACTGCCAACAGCATGTCGTGGGTCTCATTTGCTGCACCTACATCATGTTGACGTGGGTGTGCACTTTGCTAGTTTCCGCTGGTCATTTTGCAGTATCACGAGCAGTTTTCTGGTTCGCTCTTGATGACAACAATCCGGCACCGTTTCCATTGTGCCGCCGGAGTGAGTTTCAGAACACACTTCGGCGCTGTGGTTTTTCGCGTGTCGTTTTGGCTGTCGGGTAAAAATGACAAAAACGACCGAGTATGGTGTTAACGGCTTCTTAACCTCAATATATTGTGGTCAAAGGTGTCGTCATGCGCTACATATGGTGTTAGCGAACATTAGAGCTCTGTGGGCTGGTTTCGCAAAGCACCATCTAGTGTGTCGAAAACAGTGTGACGTTTTGAACGTTACCAGGGCGAATGTGTTTCGAGGATCGCCTTAATCCCGGTTGCCGCTTTGAGCGGCTCATTCGGGGGGCAAGCTTGGCTTAAACGCTCCACAGAGAGCGCGGTCGGGCAGGAAATGGGATTGGTCAGGCACAGGATGCCCAGGCGATCTGGAATAAAGCAACCCGCATCACGTCAGCGTTGCGGGAGAATAAGAATCTGTCAGCAGCCATTGGAATGTGCTGCAAACCAACTTGGGGACACACAAGAATGCGCATCGATCGCAAACATACAAAAGCCAATCAGTCGCCCTTTGCCGATATAGCTTTTCGTAAAACCACCAGTGAGATCAAAAATCCGGATGGCTCCATTGTCTTCAAGCTTGAAGATATTCTGGTTCCAGAACAATTCAGTCAGGTCGCCAGCGATATTATCGCGCAGAAATATTTCAGGAAGGCTGGAGTTCCCGCATGCCTGAAGAAGGTTGAGGAGAATGATGTCCCCTCCTTTCTGTGGCGGTCGGTTGAAGACAAGGAAGCATTAAAGAAGCTCCCAAAAGAAGAGCGTTATGGCCCGGAAATGACTGCAGAGCAGGTTTTCCGTCGTCTGGCAGGAACCTGGACCTATTGGGGATGGAAGGGCGGCTATTTTGATAGCGAAGACGATGCTCAGGCCTATCATGATGAACTGTGTCATATGCTGGCGATGCAGAAGGTTGCTCCAAACTCTCCCCAGTGGTTCAACACCGGATTGTACTGGGCTTACGGCATTGATGGACCGGCACAGGGCCATCACTATGTAGACTTCAAAACCGGGAAACTGGTGAAGTCCAAGTCTTCTTACGAACACCCTCAACCTCACGCCTGCTTCATCCAGTCCGTTGGTGACGATCTGGTCAATGATGGCGGTATTATGGACCTTTGGGTGCGAGAGGCGCGCCTGTTTAAATACGGGTCCGGCACGGGTTCAAATTTTTCCTATATCCGCGGCGAGAACGAACCTTTGTCCGGGGGCGGCAAATCCTCCGGCCTCATGAGCTTTCTGAAGATCGGAGATCGTGCCGCAGGTGCTATCAAGTCTGGTGGTACCACCCGTCGTGCCGCCAAGATGGTGGTTGTCGACATCGACCACCCGGATATCGAGGAATATATCGACTGGAAGGTCAAGGAAGAGCAAAAGGTTGCAGCAATTGTAACCGGCTCCAAGCTCGTATCGCGCCACATGACCGCCATCATGAAGGCCTGTGTTAACTGCGAAGGCCCTGGCGACACCTGCTTTGACCCTAAGCACAACCCGGCTCTGAAGCGCGAAATTCGCGCCGCAAAGAAGAGCGCGGTACCGGAAAACTATATCTACCGCGTAATTCAGCTGGCCAAACAGGGTTTCACGGATATCGAATTCCCTGTCTACAACACGGACTGGGACAGCGACGCCTACCTTACGGTGTCGGGCCAGAACTCCAACAACTCGGTTTCCATCAAGGATGAATTCCTGCGAGCCGTTGAGGCTGACGAAGACTGGAACCTTACGGCACGCAAAGATGGATCAGTCGTCAAGACAGTGCGCGCCCAAGATCTGTGGGACAAGATTGGTAATGCCGCATGGCAGTCCGCAGATCCTGGCCTGCATTACAATACGACGATGAACGACTGGCACACCTGCCCCGCCGCCGGACCAATCCGCGCGTCTAATCCATGCTCGGAATATATGTTCCTTGATGATACGGCTTGCAACCTGGCGTCACTCAACCTGCTACAGTTTCGCCGTGACAACAAAACCTTTGATGTCGAGGCATTCGAACACGCCTGTCGCCTTTGGATGATCACACTGGAAATCTCCGTCTTGATGGCTCAATTCCCATCCAAGGAGATCGCTCAGCTGTCTTATGACTACCGCACGACCGGTCTGGGTTTTGCCAATATCGGTGGCCTGCTGATGACTGCTGGCATTCCCTACGACTCAGATGAAGGACGGGCGGTCTGTGGTGCAATCAGCGCCATCATGACCGGGATTTGTTACGAGACTTCGGCGGAAATGTCGAAAGAGCTTGGCCCCTTCCCCGGATACGCACCTAACAAGGACCATATGGCACGCGTGATGCGCAATCACCGCACTGCTGCGCACGGCAAGGCTGATGGTTACGAAGATCTGGCCGTCAATCCGGTTCCACTTGATCACTCTGCGTTGGAAGGAAAGGAATTGTGGGCGGGTCTCAGCGAACATGCCATGGCAGCCTGGGACCGTGCCGTCGAAAAAGGTGACGCACACGGCTACCGTAACGCGCAATCAACGGTGGTGGCTCCAACCGGCACAATTGGCCTGGTCATGGATTGTGACACCACAGGCATTGAGCCTGATTTCGCGCTGGTGAAATTCAAGAAACTGGCCGGTGGTGGATATTTCAAGATCATCAACCGTGCAGTGCCGGAAGCCCTCGACAAGCTTGGATATTCCAAAGATCAGATCGAGCATATGATCTCCTATGCCGTGGGTCACGGAACGCTAAAAGGTTCCAACGCCATTTCCCATGGAGCTCTTGAAGAAAAAGGATTTAGCAAGGAGCAGATTGATGCGGTTGAAGCTGGCCTTGCCCAGGCTTTTGACATCAAATTTGCCTTTAACAAGTTCTCTCTTGGTGACGCTTTCTGCAAAGACGTTCTTGGTTTCAGCGATGAACAGCTTGACGATTTCTCGTTTGATATGCTGACAGCGCTGGGTTTTGATAAGGAAGAAATCCAGGCAGCCAACATCTACTGCTGTGGCGCGATGTCGCTTGAAGGTGCTCCTGGTCTGAAGCAGGAACATCTGGCGGTTTTTGACTGTGCCACCCCCTGTGGCCGTATTGGCACCCGTTCCTTGTCTACTGAAAGCCATATTCGCATGATGGCCGCCGCGCAGCCGTTTATTTCCGGTGCGATCTCCAAGACCATCAATATGCCGAATGATGCGCTCGTCGAAGATTGCAGCAAAGCCTATATGATGTCCTGGAAATTGGGGCTGAAAGCCAATGCGCTTTACCGTGATGGCTCCAAATTGTCACAACCACTCAACGCCTCTTTGATCGAAGATGAGGAGGATGAAGAAGCCCTCGACAACCTCATCGACTCGCCAGCCACAGCTCGGGCCACACAGGTTACCGAGAAGATTGTTGAAAAGATTGTCGAGATTGAGCGTCAGCAGGCCCGCGACAAGCTGCCAAACAGACGCAAGGGCTATACGCAAAAAGCGAATGTAGGCGGACACAAAGTCTATCTTCGCACTGGCGAATTTGATGATGGACGGCTCGGTGAAATTTTCATCGACATGCACAAGGAAGGCGCTGCCTTCCGCGCGATGATGAATAATTTTGCCATCGCCATTTCTCTTGGATTGCAATACGGCGTGCCGCTTGAGGAATATGTTGAAGCCTTTACATTCACCAAATTTGAGCCTGCCGGCATCGTGATGGGCAATGACGCAATCAAGAATGCCACATCAATCCTGGACTACACGTTCCGCGAACTGGCCATCTCCTATCTGGGCCGTCACGATCTGGGGCATGTTGATACGAGCGACTTCCAGTCCACGGCACTTGGTAAGGGCGTTAGCGAAGGCAAAACAGAAGTTGTGTCTCGCGGTCTTACACGGGGCCACAAGCTTTCGGTAATTGGCGGCTCTCGTGGCAAGAGCGATGATCCGGCTGGTTCACTGGATACGAAACCCTCGGGTGGGGGCACGTCGGGGGGCGGCGCCACAATGAGTGCTATTGCATCAAGTGGCGCCGCAATCGCCGTGGCCGAGCCAGCAAACGATCATCTGGCGGTCGCACTTGAAGAAGAAACGACAGCGTTCAAGCGTGACTTTACGGTTGAGGAAGCACAGGAAGCGGTTGAAGGTTTCGCCGAAGAAGTGGCCCATCCTGCACCCAAGGCAACGAAGAACGAGCAACGGGCTATGGCTCGGATGAAAGGTTATGAGGGCGAAAGTTGTCCTGAATGTCAAAATTTCACGCTGGTGCGCAACGGTACCTGTCTGAAATGCGACAGCTGCGGTTCGACAACCGGTTGCTCCTAGGTTTCCGTTTCTGACAGAATCAGACCGCCCGGCTTTCACTCACGGCAATTCAGTTATACCGAATGCCTATGTGGGTGCGGTACGTAAAGGCCGGGCGGCTGCTTGTCGCCTTAACGCGTTAGTCAAAAACTGAAAAGTTGCTGCGCTGCTACCGTCTTGACTTTTGGTGCACACCGATTAGAAATCGCGCCAAGCGAGATGGGCTTTCCCACTCCATTCCAATCAGACAAATCCGAAAGATATTTCGATGGCCAAGGCTACCACAATCAAGGTCAAGCTGAATTCGACCGCTGACACCGGCTTCTACTATGTGACCAAGAAGAATTCGCGCACGATGACCGAAAAGCTCGTGAAAAGAAAATATGACCCGGTTGCCAAGAAGCACGTTGACTTTAAAGAAGGCAAAATCAAGTAATACCGGCTGAAATCAGAATAAATGCAAGCGCTGCCTTTAGGTGGCGCTTTTTTTTGGCTGAATTTGTCCAGGAGAACCGACCGGCTCATACAACACGAGGAGGCATTGTAGAAAACCGGCCGGCAACCCTTCGGACCCAGGTGATGCGGCGGGCCTGGGTGTGCCCGAGGGGCAAAAAGGAGAGCGGGACTTTACGTCCTTGCTTCCTTACCGGAAACTGGCCCAAGAACCTGGTGCATTCAATGCCCCGGCCCCGAATCCTTAAGTGATAGTAAAATGTTAAGGTAACCAGGCATGGCTAATGCACATGGTTACCTTGAACAAACATAGGGAACGGTTGGAACCGGAACCAGATATACCGCGATCAAGCAAGCATTGGGCGCGGAGGCTGATTGGCGTGAGTGAAAACCGATCAGGCTGATTCAACAAACAGGAACAGTCTAAGCGGCTGCAGCTGTGTTGGTGATCACCTGATTGCGTCCATTCCGCTTAGCAGTATAGAGAGCCTCATCGGCCCGTTTGAGCATCGCATTGATGCTGTCATTCTCACTCAAATACGATGACACGCCAGCACTGATGGTGACAGATATCTGGTTGGTTCCGCCATCAATGACAAACGGATGGGCGGCGATTTCGCGGCGCATCCGATCTGCAACCACAAAGGCGAGTTCCTGATCGGTTTCTGGCATCGCAATCACAAATTCTTCGCCACCAAAACGACAGGCCAGGTCTTTGGTTCGAACATTTTTGTTGAGTCGTTCAGCAAAGGTTCGCAAGACATCATCCCCGGCCTGATGCCCATAGGTGTCGTTGACGAGTTTGAAATGGTCAATATCCATGACGATTAGCGCCAGAGGTTTGCCTGCAGCCTGCGCCTTTCCAAACAGAGTTTGTATGTGACTGTCAAAATAGCGGCGGTTGTTGAGGCCCGTCAGGGAATCTTTTACCGCCATTTCCATGGTCAGCTGCACATTCTCGCGAAGTCGGTCGTTGAGCCGCTTTCGGCGCACCTGAGTGCGAACACGGGCTTTCAATTCATTGGGCTCCAGAGGTTTTGAAATATAATCGTTCACCCCAAGATCGATGGCCCGAATAAGCGATGCATCGTCTCCCTCCTGAGCAATCAACAGCAAGGGAACCATGCGGGTGCGATCGAGTGAACGGATCTGCGAACACAGCCGCAGTGCGTCAAAGTCTTCGATGGCGAGTGAGATTGCGACAAGATCATAGGCCTCATCGGCAATGCGGAATAACGCTTCTTGAGGATTGGTGATCACATTGACTTCCTGCTCTTCACCAATCGTCTTCACGACCATCTCATAAGACGCAGCACTGTCATCAACAATCAGGACTTTGCCCTCTTTTCCGCCCAGCGGATCAAGAGCTTCCTGACCGAGATTGCTGAAACCAAAATCCTGCCCTGTGGTTACGCGCATTTTCAGCTCGTCAGTCACCATCTTCAGGCGGGCCAGGCTCTTGACGCGCGTGGTCAACGCAAGATCATTGACCGGCTTGGTTAGAAACTCGTCAGCACCGGCCTCAAGTCCCTTCAACTTGTCAGATGGTTGATCCAACGCGGTTACCATGATAACCGGCAGGTGAGCCGTTCTGGGGTCGGATTTAAGTGTTTCGCAAACGGTATAACCGTCCATACCTGGCATCATGACATCGAGCAGAACAATGTCACACTGACCTTTCTGGCATATATCGATGGCCTCAGGTCCGTTTGAAGCGGTCAGAACTTCAAAATATTCAGCCAAAAGCCGGGCCTGCAGCAGTTTCAGATTGGCTTCAATATCGTCGACAACAAGTACACGGGCTGTCATTTTCGGGGGGTACTCCAGCTGGGCATTGCAAGTGTGGGGCGCGCGGCTTGGCTAGCCGTCGCCTAAATAAGATTTTACGGTCTCCAGAAATTTCACAACCGATATGGGCTTGGAGATGTAAGCTTCGCATCCCCCCTGCCTAATCAGCTCTTCATCTCCCTTCATAGCGAAGGCGGTAACGGCAATAACGGGAATACGCTGCAACTCAGGATCTTCCTTGAGCCATTTCGTAACATCAAGGCCAGAAACTTCCGGCAACTGAATATCCATCAAGATAAGATCAGGCTTGTGTTCCCGTGCAAGATCAAGCGCTTGCAAGCCGTTGCTTGTCTGGACGGTTTCATAGTTTTGAGCTTCAAGCAGATCGTTGAACAACTTCATGTTCAACTCGTTGTCCTCAACGATCATGACACGTTTTGTCACGTCTCAACCTCTTGCCCGACAAAGCTGCCCGTTTCATGGTATCTGAAAGGGCGACTCACCTATTTCATCGCCAGTTTTTAGCACCAATTTTCTTTAGGACTCATGAAGATGAAGCCACAGAGCATTGACCAAGCGGAAGCCATTGCGCTGCGTGGACTACAGCATCTGGCCAGTGAAGATGATCTTCTCATGCGCTTTTCAGCACTTACGGGAATTTTGCCCAACGATATGCGTTCAGCAGCCACACAGCCGGGATTTCTGGTCGGTGTCCTTGATTTTTTCCTGTCGCATGAGCCAGATCTGCTCGTTTTTGCTGAACAAGAGGGTTTGCGGCCTGAAAGCATAGCGGAAGCACGTAATACACTATCACCCGAAACATTCTCCAGCAGCGATTGATCCAGACAATGGCAGATGAAACCACGCTGCAGCAGCTCGCTGCGTTAGGTTACGAGACCGGCGCGCCGTCACAGGCGCTTGCTCGTCCCCTCCTCATTTGTGACGTCGATGAAGTGGTTTTGCATCTTGTCGATCCGTTCGAGGAGGTTCTCGTCGAACGGGGATTTGAGTTGAAATCCCATTCATTTAAACTGACCGGCAATGTTTTTCATAAAAAAACCGGACGCGAAGCGACACAGGAGGAAGTTTGGGAAGGCCTTACACAACTTTTTGAGGAACAGAGCACCAGACAGCACCTCGTCGATGGGGCGGCAGAGATGTTGAATAACCTGTCGAACGATATCGACGTGATTTTTTTGACCAACATGCCTCACCCCTTTGTGCATCATCGCCGCGACCACCTTCACGATCATGGCTTGAGGTTTCCGGTTATCACCAATATCGGTTCCAAAGTGCCCGCCATGCAGCTTATCAGTCAGCACCGGGTCGGACCCGTGGGGTTTATTGACGACACCCCGACAAACCTGCAGCAGGCGCGAGACGGTGTCCCACACGTGCACCTTTTCCACTTTATGGCCAATGAACGCTTTCGTTCTCTCGTCGAAGGGATCGACGAGGCCCATGTTTCAACCGGAGACTGGCAGGTTGCCAGTCAATCAATCCGTGAGGTTTTGTTGGAGAACAAGGCAGGAACATGATAGCCTTAAATTATGGATACGCACAGTGGGTTTTGCCGGGATTGCATTGCTGTTCAAGCTGACAAAGCCTCTCGCTGCGCAGCTTGTGGCAGCCCTCGCCTTGTATGGCATGATGAGCTTTTTGAACTCTCGCTGGCCCATATCGATTGCGATGCCTTTTACGCATCCGTTGAAAAGCGGGACAACCCCGAACTAACCCACAAGCCGGTCATTGTTGGCGGCGGCAAGCGCGGTGTGGTTTCCACATGCTGTTATATCGCCCGCATAAACGGCGTGCGGTCCGCCATGCCGATGTTCAAGGCTCTCAAGGCCTGTCCAGAGGCCGTCGTGATCAAACCGCGGATGGAACATTATTCTGCGATTGGTCGCGAAATCCGTGAATTGATGCGCTCTCTCACCCCAGCCGTAGAGCCGTTATCGATTGATGAAGCTTTCCTGGATCTTTCAGGGACAGAGAAGCTTCACCGTATGCCGCCTGCACTCACACTGGCGAATTTTGCCCGACGGGTGGAAAAAGAAATAGGCATATCGGTTTCCATTGGCCTTGCCCCAAACAAGTTTCTGGCAAAGATCGCATCTGACTTTGAAAAACCTCGTGGTTATTCGGTGATTGGTGCAGCAGAGGCCTATGATTTTCTGGCTGCACAACCCGCGTCATTGATCTGGGGTGTTGGCAAAGCCATGCAGGCGAAGCTTCAGGCCGACGGCATTCATATGATTTCGGACCTTCAAAACCGGGATGAAGCCGACCTGATGCGTCGCTACGGTGCAATGGGGCAACGTCTTGCACGTCTTTCAAAGGGACAAGACCACCGGCGGGTTGAATCGCGAAGCTCAGCCAAGAGCGTAAGTTCAGAGACCACCTTCAACAGCGATTATTCCAAACCAGAAGATCTCGTACCAATTCTGCGCAAACAGTCGGAACGGGTATCTGCCCGGCTCAAGACGTCGGGCATCGCCGGGCAAACCGTTGTCCTGAAACTGAAAACGAACAGCTTTAAGAGCCGAACCCGCAACGTAACCCTGCCCGACCCGACCCAGCTGGCAGATCGTATGTTTCAGGTAGGCCGGACAATGCTGGAAAAAGAGCTGGATGGCACCAAATTCCGCCTGCTCGGCATTGGTGTTACCGACTTACAGTCCGATGAAACAGCAGACCCCGGCGATTTGATTGACGAATCCTCAACCCGCAGAGCCGCCGCAGAACGGGCGATGGACAAGGTTCGAGGTAAATTTGGTGGTGAAGCCGTGGAACTTGGCCTGACATTTGGACGCAAGACCCGCGGCCCTGAAACAACCCTGAAAAAGGAACCATAGCGGTGAAAAGGCCTGTAAATGATGAGGCGCGTTTCTGTCTTTCACTCACCTGCGAAAACCAAAAGTAACGACACGGGGCCTGCGCCCCGCCCCGCGCCTGCATTCTGTGTCGCTACATTGCCATCAGGAAAATAAGCCAGACTGCTTCTGAAAAAAATGCAACCAGTCTAATCGCTTTTGCAGGGGGTCGCTTTCAAATATTCGATTTCCTTCAAACCACCACGCAGAGAATAATCGGCATATTGCATCTTCAAATCACGCGACACACCCGATTCATGCATCAAAAAGGACACCTGATAGATAGGCGTTTTTTCACCTTCACCTTCGGTGATCTTGGAGGTGCTGAAGTAACTGACAGAGACTTTCCATCCGGCCTGATCACCAAATTTCTTTGATACGCTTTCAGGCTCCCCCTCAATGTCAGCAACGCTGTCCTTGCGTTTGCCAATGATCGCCGTGGTCTCAACCAACTCATCGCCCATGTCGGAAGCATCATAAACGGTTGCCGTGACGATTGTCTGCTGTTTGCGCGCGGCGTCTATCAACATGCCAATATGTTGGGTCATGAATACAGATGGTGCCAAATCAACTTCCAGTTCCTCTGGCATTTTCAGGGTCACTTTTGTCTTATCAGCCGCGCGGTTTGCATTGCCCCGGACTTCCTGCTCAAGTTGCCCGTTCAGATAGGATTGGGAAACAAACTGAAAATTCTTGCCATCACCGGACTCAAAGCTGGTGGTGCGTTGATCGTTGGTGAAGCTTTTGCGCGGCGTTTGAACGTTTGTGAGAAAACGGAAACGCACCGAGTATCCTTCGCAGCTCGACCCGGTCATCTCGTAGACAATGCGCCCATCCATGCCTGTAATACCGGAGCGTTCGCTGGCCTTATCGAGCGCCAAATCGTATACGGCGCGGTGAGGACGCAATGCATCCACCCCTACTCCGGCAGCCAAGGCTAAACTTGCACCAGCAGCCGCAGAAAACTGCAAAACCAGAGCGATCAAAATCACTGAAACTTGTCTCATATTTCTTTCCAAGTATCTTGCGGTGACAAAACTGCATCGACATTGTTTCACCACACAAACAAACAGGCTACCAGTCTGACGATACAGATTTTTTGCGGGTATATTAGGAGAGAATTATGGCCGGAGAAGCAGAAAAACGTTTGAAGGAAATGGGGTTTGATCTGCCCGCCGCCCCTAAACCTGCGGCAAACTATGTCCCCTACACGATTGCGGGAAATATCCTGACCATATCCGGCCAGATACCCATGGGACCGGAAGGTATTGAATTTGTGGGAAAGCTTGGCGACGACACAGAGGTTGAAAAAGGGCAAGCCGCCGCTCGGCTTTGCGCAGTTAACATTCTGGCGCAGGCCAAGGCTGCCTTGGGAGACCTCAACCGCATCAAGCAAGTTATGAAAATACAGGGCTTTGTTAATGCAACGCCAGATTTCAAAGACCATGCCCTTGTGGTCAACGGGGCGTCAGACCTGCTTGCGGGGGTCCTTGGAGAAGCCGGGAAACATGCGCGGGCTGCGGTTGGTATGTCCTCCCTTCCCTTCGGTGTAGCCGTCGAAGTTGATGCCGTGATCGAGATTGGCTGAACATCACTCGATGACAACGCTCACCCCAGCACCAGCATGGTTGGTCTCACGACCAATCGCCCATCGCGGATATCATGACATAGCTCTTGGCCGGGCCGAGAACTCAATGGCCGCCTTTAAGGCAGCCATTGAAGCGGGTTTCGCAATTGAGTGCGATTTGCAGGTGAGCAAAACCGGCGAGCCGGTCGTTTTTCATGATCCCGTTCTGGCGCGTATGACCGGCATTGATGGGACGGTACGTGCACACACTCCTGCACAATTGTCTTCTCTGCGCCTGCTCGACACGCAGGATGGTATTTTCACTCTTGGCCAACATCTCGATGTAGTCGCGGGCAAAGTGCCTCTTGTTCTGGAACTCAAAGGGGTCGAGGGAGAAGATTCAGGTTTTGTTGAAGGGGTCGCAGAGGCAATCCAATCCTATGAGGGACCGATTGCTGTCATGTCTTTTGATCACTGGATCTGCGATCAGTTTTCAAAACTCATGCCAGAAATTCCCCGCGGTCTGACCGCAGAAGGCGATGACACCGTTTTTGATGATCACATAAAGGCCATGAAGGACTACGACCTTCAGTTTGTGTCTTACCATGTCAACGAACTGCCCTGTCGTTTTGTCACACAGATGCGGGACCACACGCTTCCTATTATTACATGGACTGTAAGAACCGAGGCAGAACGCATCAAAACCAACCAATTTGCCGATCAGATGACTTTTGAGGGATTCGACCCCCGGGAAACGGGCCGTGACTGATAAAGGGTCGGTGATCATCAAGGTTGTGGGCGGCGTGGATGAAATTACTCCAGATGACTGGAACCGCCTGGCGAACCCACAAAATTGCCTCAACTCCAAAGACACCTACGACTACAGCCCCTTTTTGTCCCATGCATTCTTCTGTGCATTGGAAAAATCAAAATCGGCTTCCTCAGAGACTGGCTGGTTACCGCAACACCTTGTGATGGAAAGCGAAAATGAGAAGGGTAAGCACACAATCACCGGCATCCTGCCGTGCTATCTCAAAAATCACAGCCAGGGTGAATATGTCTTCGACCATGGCTGGGCGGATGCTTTTGAACGCGCTGGGGGGGCGTATTATCCCAAGTTGCAGGCCACCGTACCGTTCACGCCAGCGACAGGCCGGCGCTTGCTTGTCGGTAATGGCCCCGATGCCCAAAAACGCAGATTGATGCTGGCTGGCGGATTGCAGAGGGTTTGCGAAAAGCTTGATGTATCATCGGCTCATATCACCTTCATGGATGCAGAAGAGTGGGAAACCCTGCGCTCCCATAATTATCTGTTACGCAACGACCAACAATTCCACTGGTTGAACGATGACTATGAGTCGTTCGACAGATTTTTGGATGCTCTCTCATCGCGAAAACGCAAGAACATTCGCAAGGAACGGCAAGCCGCACTTGCCGGAGGCGACATCACGATCGAATGGCTCACAGGTGAGCAACTAACCGAAAGTGTCTGGGATATTTTCTTTCAGTTTTATATCGATACGGGTTCGCGCAAATGGGGACAGCCTTATCTGACCCGCGAATTTTATTCGCTGATCGGCAAGACCATGGCCGAAGATGTTTTGCTTATTATGGCCAAACGAAACGGCCGCTATGTTGCGGGGGCCATAAACTTTATCGGGTCACGTACATTGTTTGGCCGTCATTGGGGCTGTATCGAAGACCATCCATTCCTCCACTTTGAAATCTGCTATTATCAGGCCATTGAATTTGCCATCAAACATAAATTGGCTCGGGTGGAGGCAGGCGCACAAGGCGGGCACAAACTGGCCCGTGGATACATGCCGCAGATCACCCACTCAGCGCACTATATCACCCATCCCGATTTCCGCCGTGCAGTCGAAGATTATCTGGAACGGGAGCGTTTTGCCGTTGAACGCGAAAGCGAGGCCATAGCACGGCATGGGCCGTTCAAAAAAGGAAACGTTACATGACCGCTTATGATGATCAGAACATTTACGCCAAAATCCTGCGCGGCGAACTTCCCGCCGAACGGGTTTATGAAGACGACGAAACGCTGGTTATCATGGACATTATGCCGCGCAGCGATGGTCACTGTCTGGTTTTGCCCAAAACACCCGCCCGCAATGTGCTTGATGCGCCGACAGACATGCTGGCTGCCGTATCACGCACAACACAGATAATGGCCCGTGCCGTACTGCAGGCATTTAATGCTGATGGCGTCACCATCCAGCAATTCAACGAGGCGGCCGGGGGTCAGGTTGTCTTCCATCTGCACGTGCATGTTATTCCGCGTTTTGATGGGATCAAACTTGGTCCCCATACTGGCAAGATGGAGGATGGAGCGGTCCTCAAAGTCAACGCCGACAAAATCCGCGCTGCTGTCGGCACATAATCAGGCAGGCTGTTTGGTCCGTATAAGGCGGTTGGCTGCCCACATGCCAAAGAGAAACAGGGCAAAACCGGCAAAAATATCCACCAGATGGTGCCCACCATGGAACAAGGTTCCAGGCAAAATTGCCATATTCAAAAGCAACATGGGAGCAATCAGCCAGCGTATTGCGAACGCACAGAACGCACATATGAAGGCCAGTGTGGTGTGATAGGAAGGAAACGCAATCAACCCTTCTACATCTGACGGCGTAACAACCTTGGGACCCGCGATCATCATCTGCAACAGTCGCTCTCCATATTGAGACCCGACAATCGGTCGGGCGACCTCAACAACCTCCGGTGACAGGGCGTAAAAAGCGGAAGGGCCATGACTTGGGAAAATCGCCCAAAAGCAAATCAGGACGATGGTCGTGGTCACAATCATCAACAGGAGCCGTTGCAGCCAGATTTTGCGCCCCATCAGACCCAACAAAACGATCAGCAAAGTAACCTGCGGCATGGTGGAAAGATAAGCGTAGCGGGTTATCTCGTTGATCCATGGATGATCACCGGCAAATGCAACGGCGGCTGGCCAAGTGTAACCAAACCATGCATCAAGCTGCATCAAAAACGGGTCAATGGAGGCGCCCGACAGGGGGAGCAGCAGGTAATTGAAAACCAAAGCACTGTTTGAAAACAAGATCATCAGAGCGGTATAGGTAAACGCATCTCCTGCTGCGAGGCTGCGCCCTGAAACACGGTAGAACTGGCCAATTGCCGCCATTGCGACCGCCACTACAAACAAAGTGATATAGGCCTGGGCATCAACCGCGCCCCCGCGAAACAACAGCAATCCCGCGTTGATTGCGACCAACATGCCAACAATGCGCAGGATAAATATTTCGACATGGTCAAGCATGAACCAACGTCTGATAGTGAGATTAAGCAGTTGATCTTGCATCGGTAGTCCCCAAAAGGTCTGCTTGGGCAGACCCGCCGATCATGGATCAACGTGCTTAAGATTGGGTTGAAAAACCTGTCAGGAAACAACCACAAGAAACCCCGCCAGCAGAACAGCTTCCCCGGTGATTACACCAACAATCATCCGGCGTCCGGCAACAAGAAAACATGCAAACCCGGTAAGTGCAGCCGCCAACCGCAACCAAAGTGGAGCGTCAGCCAGGGCACCGGTTGGAAAAAACACGAATTGTGCGATCACCGCTGCCACCAGCCCGGTTGCAATACAGCGAATAAACACCAGCCATTCGGACTCGTCGTCTATATTTCCAACCAGGAGTACGCCAAGCCAACGCCAAATGGCCGTTGGCAATGTCCCCGCCAAAAATATGAAGACAAATGGCCACCACCAGGCGTCAAAGCTGTCGTAAAACATCAATCAGCGCCCCGCGCCATAACCAGCCGTCTTGCGCCATAGGCGATGATGCCGCCACCAAGCCCCGCCAGCAATATGTTTGCCTGCGGAGCAACCATCCATGCAAACGGTCCCAGCACGAACCCAAGAACTAAAGCCCAGTGTTCAGCGCGAATTCGGGCCGTGTTCCAGATGGAAGTGGCAAAATATAGCGGCGTCATGAAGTAGAGTGCAGCCATGAGAATTGGCGGAAATGCCGCCGATAACTGGTGAACCAGTGCGGCCACTGTGGTCGTGGCAACAGCCATGGTTGACGCGAATCCGGCAAAATAAGGCAACCGCCCTTCCCGGGGGATTTCCGGGGCTTTCTGCAATGTGTGAACCCAGGCCGTGATGGCGACAAGATTGCAAACGGCAAGAAGATGCCAAAGACGAGAGCGCGGTGTCCGGATTTCCGGGATCAGCGCCATCGTCATGGGCAACATTCGAATGGCGGCAAAAGCAACACCTAAAGCCACCGTCAGCAGGGAAGCGCCAACGCTAATTCCGGCAACAAGCACAAGATGGGACGGAAGTGCCCAGATTGAAGGGATTATGAAAACAAGCTGGGAGAGTGGAATATCTGCTTCGCGGGCAAGCCCGCCAAAACCCACAAAGGCGGACAACAATACCAAAGCCGGAAGCGAAGCAATATTCGCCATGCCCTTTGGAAACCACGACCAGTCATAGACCCCGGAACTGTCATTGGAAGACTGAGGAGCGGCTTGATTATCGCAGGTCATAAATGTGCCGGCAGGGAGCGATACCCACTCGCTCGCAATTGGTTTTGCGAACAGGTATCGGCCATCGATTGCCCCCCCTGCATCAGCATATTTGAACAAGAAAGGCGATCAGGCCACCTAACTTAGTCGCCTTGATCAGTGATCAGGCAGCGCCACTATTTGCCTGTTGCGGCACGTCTGCAGCTTTGTTGGCAACCTTGAACGATGCCTTTGCAGAAGCGCTGGCGCCTGTTTTACCAACCGCCTTTTCAACCAATGCCTCAATCTCATCGTCATTGGCCATTTCGGCAACCAATTCATCCACCATCTTGTCGGTTGACAGCTCACTGAGATCCACTTCGATGTCATTGGCTGGTTTTGCTGGCTTGGCTTCCTCAATCTTTGCGACAGGAGCCTTGTTTTCCGGCGCCTTGTTGTCTGCTGTCTTTGTTATCGCGGCTTTCACTTCAGCCGTTTGCGGCTCTACCGCTTTGATGCCAGATGACTTGTTTTCGGGTTCTTTCTTTTCGGTGATTGAGGAGAGAAAAGGAGTGACCTTTTTTCCAGGCTCGGGTTCTTCATCAAGATTGAGTTCCGAAACTTCTTCAACTGTTTCGCCAAGCTCCTTGATCAATGTTCCAAGCTTGCCTGCCAGTTTGAAGTCAGGGCTTCTGCGAAGCCGCTCTATTGCGTCCGACCTAATCTTCTTAAGCTGTTCAATATGATCCATGTGCCGCACTCCCTACGCAACTGAAACTCTACCACCATCGAAGTCTCTGATCAGCCATCATCATTACCTATGCAGGCAACGCAATGGCGAGATGAGGTCTTCGTCAGATTTTTTTCTCACAAATTGCCGCGGTGTGAAACATAAAACCGAAAAAAAGAGCAGACTGTTTCCACAGCCTGCCCTTCTGACACTGATCGAATGCGCTAAAACCAGCACATTTGAACTGAACGCTTGCAATGTCCGGCTTTTATTTAACCGGCCAGCTGCGGTTGCCGCTAACTCTTCAAAGGCACTTTCGGCACCGCAGTTCCTCCCTTACGCTTGCGCGGAGGTTTGGGAGTGGCGGCAGCCTTTTTAACAGCGACTTTGGGCTTTTTGGCTGCTGCCCGTTTTTTGGGTACCGCCTCTTTTTTCGGTTTTACCGGTTTATCTTCAATGGCTTCGAGTTTCAGAGACTTTTTGTCATCAACGGTCTCGACGCTCACTTTGACCGTGCCGCCCTTTTTCAAGTTTCCAAACAGCACTTCATCGGCCAGTGGTTTCTTGATGTGCTCCTGTATAACCCGTGCCAGGGGACGGGCACCCATCCGGTCGTCATATCCCTTCTTGGCAATCCATTTAATTGCGTCATTGGTCAGCTCAAATGTGACGCCACGTTCGGATAGTTGCGCTTCAAGCTGCATCACAAATTTCTCGACGACCTTGTGCACAATTTCCGGTTTAAGTCCTTCAAATGGAATGATCGCGTCGAGGCGATTGCGGAATTCCGGTGCAAACAGCCGGTTAATTGCCTCCATATCATCGCCGGTACGTTTGGAAGAACCAAAACCAATCGCAGCCTTGGCGGCTTCGGCAGCGCCTGCGTTGGTGGTCATAACAATGATCACATTGCGGAAATCGACCTTCTTGCCGTTGTGATCCGTCAGCGCGCCATTATCCATCACCTGCAGCAAAATATTGAACAGGTCTGGATGAGCTTTTTCGATCTCATCAAGCAACAACACGCAATGAGGGTGCTGATCGACACCATCGGTCAACAACCCCCCCTGATCAAACCCGACATATCCTGGAGGCGCACCAATAAGGCGCGATACGGTATGGCGTTCCATATATTCCGACATATCAAAGCGCAGAAGTTCGACACCCATCGTATCGGCGAGTTGTTTTACAACCTCGGTCTTGCCAACGCCTGTCGGCCCTGAAAACAGGTATGACCCAATGGGCTTGTTTGGTTCACGCAGCCCCGCACGTGCAAGTTTGATTGCCGATGACACCGCTGCAATCGCCTCGTCCTGTCCGTAGACCATCCGTTTGAGCTGGTCATTGAGGTTCTTGAGAACCTCGGCGTCGTCCTTCGAAACGGTTTTGGGCGGGATGCGTGCCATTGTCGCAATGGTGGCTTCAATGTCAGCAACGCCAATTGTCTTCTTCCGCTTCTCAGCGGGGAGCAACATCTGGCTTGCTCCGGTCTCGTCCACCACGTCGATTGCCTTGTCAGGCAATTTACGGTCATTGATATAGCGCGAGGACAGTTCAACTGCAGAGATTATCGCGTCGTTTGAATATTTTACCTTATGGAAATCCTCGAAATAGGGTTTCAGGCCCTTCATGATGTCGATGGCATCACTGACCGAGGGTTCATTGACATCGATTTTCTGGAACCGACGCACAAGCGCGCGATCTTTTTCGAAGAATTGCCGATATTCCTTGTAGGTCGTGGAGCCGATAC
This sequence comes from uncultured Rhizobiaceae group bacterium, assembly GCA_937930635.1. Taxonomy (GTDB): domain Bacteria; phylum Pseudomonadota; class Alphaproteobacteria; order Rhizobiales; family Rhizobiaceae; genus Pseudahrensia. The sequence continues at coordinate 48,143 of CALHCF010000004.1, read as the reverse complement.
AGCGGATTGTTCCACCCGACAGTGCCGGTTTTAACAAGTTCGATGCGTCCATGGCTCCGCCAGAAGTCGCACCGGCTCCTATCACGGTGTGAATCTCATCGATAAACATGATCGCACCGGGCAGTTCCTCAATTTCCTTGACCACCTGTTTCAGGCGCTCCTCGAAATCGCCGCGATAGCGCGTACCGGCCAGCAGCGTCCCCATATCCAGCGAGAAAATCGTGGAATCGAGCAGGACTTCAGGAACGTCCTTGTCGACAATGCGCTTGGCCAGCCCCTCGGCAATTGCGGTTTTACCAACACCAGGGTCACCCACATAAAGCGGATTGTTCTTGGAGCGGCGGCACAAGACCTGGATGGTGCGATTGACCTCCTCCGTCCGCCCGATAAGCGGGTCGATCTTACCATCCCGCGCCTTTTCATTGAGATTGATGCAATAGGAGGAAAGCGCGTCACCTTTTTTGCCTTCGCTTCCTTCACCATCAGGCCCCATATCGGTGTTGATGCCTTCGACAGGCCGGGCTTCGGAGGCGCCATGGCGTTTGGCGATACCATGGGAAATGTAATTTACGGCATCGTAGCGCGTCATATCCTGCTCTTGCAGAAAATAGGCCGCATGACTTTCCCGTTCGGCAAAAATGGCCACCAAAACGTTTGCCCCTGTGACTTCCTCGCGACCAGAAGACTGAACATGGATCACTGCGCGTTGGATAACACGCTGGAAACCCGCAGTCGGCTTGGAATCTGAAATGCCATCGGAAATCAGATTTACCAGCTCGGTATCGATATAGTCGATAAGATCTGCCCGTAACTTGTCTGTGCTGACATTGCAGGCCCGCAAAACAGCAAGCGCATCATCGTCCTCGATGAGCGCCAAAAGCAGATGTTCCAAAGTCGCGTATTCCTGCGCGCGTTCATTGGCAAAGGTCAAAGCCCTGTGCAGGGCACGTTCCAGACTGTCTGTAAAACTAGGCAAAGGGACTTTCCTTGTAGTTTTCTTGTTTTGGCAGTTGCAGGATAGCCTCTGCCCTTTACTCTATTTCTTTTCCATCACGCATTGCAGCGGATGCTGGTTCTTGCGTGCATAATCCATGACCTGGGTAACCTTGGTTTCAGCCACTTCATACGTATAAACGCCACACTCGCCGACACCGTTTTGATGGACGTGCAACATCACCTTCGTTGCTTGCTCGATGTTCATGCTGAAAAACCGGGCAAGAACATCGACAACAAACTCCATTGGCGTGAAATCATCATTCAGCAACAGAACCCTGTAAAGGCTGGGCTTCTTAACTTTGGGCTTAACCTTCGTGATAACGTCAGTGCCGTTGTCACCGCCAACGGAATTATCCCCTCCATTGGACTCGTTATCGTCCTGCATCACGATCTTCGATGTCTCACACTGCGTCATCAGTCTTTCAAAGTCCAAAAAAACGGGACAGGTCTTGCCGATCAAAATGATTTGGATCGCCTGTTTATATAGGTCGAAGTCGCACGAGTTTAAGCCCTGTTCTTTCGTGAACTCAACAGGCAACGAACCGAAAATCGACATTGTGAACTGAACCCTGAAGCCAGGAATACTGGGCTCCAGGGTTAACCATCAGTGCTGAAAGCAAAAAATTCATCAACTCGCTTAAGGGTTTGGCAACCACGTCTGCCTAAAGTGGCTCCAAACACCGGACGGCTTAAGTTTTGCCAGATGGATATGAGAGTTGCCAGCGTTGTCGGTTTGTATTTGCCGACCTAGAAACCAAGGATGTGTCGTGCGTACCGTTTTCGGATCGACTAAGCCCTCACTGCGGGCTGTTATCACCTCTATTCTATCTCTCCTCATGATCGTGACGCTCCAGTTCAGCGTCATGGGAGATGCAGACGCCAAAAAGCGCAAGAGTTATAAGCGCGCAAAGGTCGTCAAAACCACAAAGGTTTCCAAGCGCAAACGCGTGGTACGCAAACGCTCCGCACGCAAAGCCAAGCGTTACAGAAAACGCATACGGCGTACAAAACGTGCGCGTCGCAGCTATAAGAGATCTCGCCGTTACAACAAGCGTAAGCGTCGTTCCAGCCGTCGTCGTGTGGCTCGTCGTTCAGTCCGCCGTGTCGCAAACAAGAAGTATGCCGGTTACGTCGTCGACGCCAATACAGGAAAGGTCTTGTATTCTGAAAATGCCAACGCACTGCGCTACCCTGCATCACTGACCAAAATGATGACGGTTTATCTTCTCTTTGAAGATCTGAAAGCCGGTCGCATCAAGAAAACCGATCGTGTTGTGATGACGCGCGAAGGTGCTCGTCGCCCCCCTTCCAAGATAGGTTTGCGCGTCGGCCAATCAATCAGTGTTGAACAGGCCATCCTCTCCCTTGTTACAAAGTCTGCCAACGACGTCGCAACGGCCGTGGGAGGCAAGCTCTCGGGTTCAGAAGCTAAATTTGCACAGCGTATGACCCGCAAAGCCCGGCAGTTGGGAATGAGTAAAACAACATTTAGAAACGCGAATGGCCTGACAGCCAAAGGTCAACTGACAACTGCATCCGATATGGCCAAATTGGGTCTGGCGTTACGCGAGCACTTTCCTCGTGAATATCGCTACTTCGGTACACGCGTTTTCAAGCTTGGTAAACGCCGCTATGGCAATCACAACAAGCTGCTTGGTCGTGTTCGCGGTGTTGACGGCATCAAGACCGGATACACAAACGCTTCCGGCTTCAATCTCGTTTCTTCAGTTTCGAGCGGTAAGCGGCGTATTGTGGCGGTTGTTATGGGTGGTCGGACCGGCCGAAGCCGTAATGCACACATGAGGGATCTGATTTCGCGTTACCTGCCAAAAGCCTCTACGCGAGGTTCTGGACGCCTTGTGGCCAGCGCGCGGCCATCGGTCAAAACGTCAAAGCCTTTCAAAGGGAAGCTGGCGCCTGTCGCGTCCGGATATCTGCCTCGCGAAGTGCCAAAGCCGATATTCTCCAACCGGACCAATCAGAAGATTGCGGCTCGTATTGCCGATGCCCATGCAGTCTCCAAACCCAAGGTTGCCGATATTCGCCGGGTGCATAAGCAGCTCGTGGCAATGGCTTCGGATCACACACCAACACCTGAACATCGTCCGGCAACCAAGGCTACAAAACCTTCTGCAACAAAAACGAGTGCCATTGAGAAGGTTATTGAGAAGGTTATTGAGGGCAGCCAAAACCAAGAGGTCGCAAAGGGCGGTTGGCAGATACAGATCGCTGCCTCTGACGACCGTGATAAGGCGATGGAGATGCTTGAATCAGTGCGTGCCAAAAACCGTACCCTGCTTTCATCAGCATCGACCTACACAGAAAAGGTCACAAAGGGTGGTTCAACGCTCTATCGCGCACGTTTCGTCGGCTTCAAATCGCAACGCTCGGCGGCGCGTGCCTGTAAAATTTTGAAGAGGCAGCGCCTCGCCTGTCTTGCCCTGGCCAGCTAGGGCAAGACTGAAAAACCTTGGGCTTGCTTATTGGAGCCTCCATCCCGGTTGTCCGACCGTTTGTTTCGGATGTGTATTGCGTAAAGGGTTTCAGGAATGGCTTCTCAAGAGAATGTCCTTCGCTTCGTTGATTTTGGCGGCAAGAAAAGTGGAGCCGCCGCTATCGGGATGAGCGCTCTTCATGAGGCGGCGATGGGCCTGCCGGATGTCGCTGGCAGAAGCTCCAGGAGCAAGCCCCAGCACCTCATAGGCCTCCTCTTCGCCCATGGGTCCCGTGCCCGCCGGGCCAGCCTGGGCCGCACCAAGGTCCGCATCAGCGTTTTCACGCCATCCGGCAAAACCGCGGTCAAGATACGCGTCTAACAGAGCAAGAGAGTCTCCGTCGTCAATGACTTCGTCACGCAGTTTCAAGAGTTCTGCGCGAGACATGCTTTCAAGTTCACGGCCTTCATAAGTACCAACCAACACGATACCATTCATCGCCCCGGTATCATGGTCGAGTTCCATCTCAAGAGCGGTTGAACGGACACTGGAGCGACGGGCACCCTTCCCGCTCCCGCCTGTTGGCCCAAATGTTCCCACACCGCGCAGGCGCCGCCACAGTCCCAACCCGGTAAACAACAGCAACGATCCCAGCATGGCCTGACGAAATAGGAACAGGATAATACCGGCAACTATCAGCGACACAGGCAAGAATCCGGTCAGGAAGCGGGCTGTTACCGCCGGTGGCGTCTTTAAAAATGCAACGAGCAAAATCAACGCAGCCAGAAGCAGCACAAACAGGGTGCTCATTTCATTTGCTCCAGCAAGAGCCGCGCCTCACGGCTGCCATCGGCTTCCAAAGCTGCGGTCCCACCGGCGACAAACCGGGCAACGGCCTTCAGCAAGTCTGCCAGACGGGCTGCTGCGCCCGGTCCAAACCGGATAAAGGCTCCATTCGTGAGACGCGCGATTTCACGATATCCGCGCTCTGCTTCAACATCATTGCCTTCCTGAAACATGAAGCATGGCACTCCAAGCAATGCGAGTTGGCCTGCTTTGTGGCAAAGAGCATCGACATTTTCCTCAAGCGCGTCGCCGACATAGATAAGGGCATCGACACGGGATCGGTTGGGATTACCGGGGTTCTTTTTCCCGGCTTCTTTGCGCGCATGTCCAAGAACTTTAGCGATCTGCGTTTGTCCGCCGCGGCAATCGATGGTGTTCATAAGATCACGCAATGCAGTGGTATCACTTACCCAACGAGATGCACGACATTCGTTGAAGCCACGAAAATAGACCAGTTGGATGTCGAGTCCGCCAACAGAGCCAACTTCATCGAACATCTGGGACTGAATATGCTGTGCTTCATCCCAGGTATGTTGGCGGCTCATTGTCGCGTCCAGCGCAAAGATCAGACCACCTCGTCCCTCTCCAAGACCTTTGAGTTGCGCAGCCCTGTCCAAAAACCCGGCGATATCGTTGGCTTCGGACACCTCGGCTGATGATGTACGAAGAGACGGTGTTTTTTGCTTTTTTGGCGGCATCTTGCTCATAAGCCCTAATATGGGGACGTAGCCATTGCCAAAGCAAGAGGCTCAACTGAACAAGGATCGCGCGCTATCACTCTATTGCGTTTGCCGCTGCGGATTTTTCCTGCATTCCTCTAAGGGAGGCTAACCAGAACCTGCTTTAATCGGCAAAGATATCCGGCAATTCCACCTCGCGATTGGCATTTTCCAGCCACATCTTGCGATATTCCGCACGACGCCTGCCGTCCTCGTTGATCGGCAAACGCAACGCTCTCAACAAGCGACCGATTTCTGCTCGGGCCGAAGCATGAGAAGTCGTCTGCCGCTCTCCCATGTTGACGGCCTGAAGATCATCAAGTGCTGTCAGACCCTTCGGGAAATACTCCCGAAAAATCATCCGTTCGCTGATCCCATCAGCAATGCGAAACCCGAGCCGTGGAGCTAATTGATGAACACAAGCCAACAGGTTTTGTTGATTTCTGGAAGCGAGTGGCGACAATCTGTTGCGCACAACAACCCAGTCTAAAAGACCATCATCGGTTGAACGACGCTGCCTGCGCGCCTCGCGAACCATTACGGCATAATGACTGACTTCCAGGATTTCATGGGTATCGGGATCAACCCGTCCAAGAACATCAAAGTCGATGAAGGAATCATTGAGCGGTGTGATGAGTGTATCGGCCATCGAGTGAGCCAGACGCATCAGGAAATGATCGGATCCCGGCGTATCGATAACGACAAAATCATGTTCTTTTTCAACTTCTGAAACAGCTCGGACAAACTTTGAAAAATCATTACTTTGCGATTCAATAACGCTGTCTAAGCTACTGGAATCAAAGCGATAATGGTTTGGCAACTCGAGAACAAAATTGTTTGACTGAGCCCATGCCCTGCGGTTTTGAACATACCGGGTCAGCGATTGCTGGCGACTGTCGAGATCAATACTGGCGACCTTGAAGCCACTCTTCAACAAGGAGACTGCGATATGCATTGATGTGGTCGTCTTGCCGGTACCACCCTTCTCATTGCCACAAACAATGACATGGGCACCCTTCTGCAGGTTTCGCGTACGCGGGTAGAGACCGTTCTCGGCCATGAAGTCGGCATGACTACCCATTTGGCATTCCCATCAATTACTGCACAACGGCCCTCTTGGGCCCGCGATCCCGAAGTCATTAAACCACAAAAGCCATTTGACGCGAATGTGGTTTTGCTAAGGAGTTTGGTTAAGGTTAACTTAACGAAACATCTGCCGTTACGGCAAGTTCTTTTGTTCGCATGTACGGGCATTTGTAGGACGCCGACCGATGGACAGATCGTTATGCCCCTTGGGGATTATAACAATCCAAGTTCTGCCAACTCCTTGTGCAATTGCGGTGGAACGCTGCACATATTGGCATCGAGGTCCGGTGGTGCTTCCTCATCCTTTAGATAACGCCATCCCTGAAAGGCTCGTTTAGGCTGCCAGTGCGTTGCAACAAGCTCATCATCGAGCATCAGTTTGCATCGGCGAATGCCATCCGTATCTGTAAACGGCCGCACTTCGGTCAATCGCTGGCGGGCCTGTATGCTGCCTTTGATAACCCAGTAGAGCGATCCTCCACTCAGTAATTCGTCAATGCGTTTGGGCACCATGCGCGTTGTGTGAAAAAGCCTTGCCTCTCTCCCACCGGCGCGCATTTGGTCCAGACGCCGCTTTGACCATTCTCTTTGATCTTCAAAGCTTTCGGCACCGACACAGAGTTTGAGGAGATGAAGTGGCATGGCCCCAATTTAGGTCGCCATCGCCATTCAAAAAAGGCCCCTTGCAATCTGGTCCACATCTGATGTTGGCAATTGGGTGAAATCAGTCCGCCTGCGAGAGCAAGCGCATGGCTACAAACCGGTCTTCAACCTGTTCGCCTTCAGCCACAGCAATGCCATCCACAATTCCATCTTCAGGGGCGACCACGGCATGTTCCATTTTCATAGCCTCGACTGAAAACAGCAGATCACCTTTTTCAACAGCGTCTCCGTCAGTCACCGTAACGGCGATAATGCGACCATGCAGGGGCACCAAAACGGTACCATCAGCAGAAGAGTCTTCATCATCCGTCTGCAATTTGAACGCAAAGGGTTCAAAAAGGCTTTGGCGACCATTCTCCAGCACATAAACCGCGTTGCCATCGAGAAAGACCGAAGGTTTCGCAGGAGGGGCAATCCAGTTGCCCGCCGCATCTGAGACTTCCACATGGTTTTCGACGAACCGGATACGGCGCTTTTCCAACGTGCCATTCAGCAGGAAGTGCCAGTCGATTTCACGAACTCCTGAAATTTGGAAGGCATCCAATTTCTGCCATGGGGACAGGGATGAGGTGGCGCTGCGATCGCGCGCAAGGCGTTCCTGCTCGGCGCGGATCAGCCCGTATATACCGGTAGCAATCGCGGTCTCCGCTATTTGGGGCGGCGAAATCAGCGTATCGAGTTTGCTGTCAATCAGCGATGTATCAAACTGCCCTTTCCTGAAAGAAGGATCAGCGCTCAGGCGTGCCAGAAAAGCGGTGTTGGTAACCGGTCCCACGATACAGGCTTCCCGGAGGCGCTGTTGCAGCGCATCAAGGGCTTCTTCACGTGTTTCGCCATGAACAATGAGCTTGGCAATCATGGGATCGTAAAAAGGCGTTATCTCATCACCCTGCTCGACACCGGAATCAATGCGCACCCTCGCATTTGCTTCTCCAAGATCCATTGCGACAAGACGACCGGATGATGGAAGAAAGCCGGTATTTGCATCCTCGGCGTAAATGCGCGCCTCAAAGGCATGGCCGCTGATGGAAAGCTGGTCCTGGGTTTTTGGCAGCGCTTCTCCTTGCGCAACCCGCAACTGCCATTCCACAAGATCTTCACCCGTCACGGCTTCCGTTACCGGATGTTCCACTTGAAGCCTGGTGTTCATCTCCATGAAATAAAAACTGTCTTTGGAAAGCTCCCCCGCTCCATCGACAATAAACTCGACGGTACCCGCTCCCTCATAACCCACGGCTTTGGCGGCATTGCAGGCCGCCTCCCCCATGGCCGCCCGCAGGTCTTGCGTCATGCCGGGCGCCGGCGCTTCTTCAATTACTTTCTGGTGGCGGCGTTGCAACGAACAGTCGCGCTCGAACAGATGCACGACATTGCCATGTGAATCTCCAAAAACCTGCACTTCGATATGGCGGGGCTGGCGAACAAACTTCTCCAGCAAAACCACATCATTGCCAAATGCGGCTTTTGCCTCGCGTTTGGCGGCATCAAGCGCCTCGTCAAACCCAAGGGCCTTATCGACCTTGCGCATCCCCTTGCCGCCGCCACCTGCGACGGCCTTGATCAGCATGGGATAACCTATTTCATACGCCTTACGCTTCAGGAAGGTTGGATCCTGATTGCGACCGTGAAAACCCGGTACCACGGGTACACCGGCCTCCGCCATGATTTCCTTGGCCTTGTCCTTTAATCCCATGGCCCTGATGGCTTCGGGTGGCGGGCCAACAAAAATCATTCCGGCATCGCTGGTCAGCTGGGCAAAATCTGCATTTTCAGAAAGAAAGCCATAACCGGGATGAATTGCATCCGCTTCTGCTTCCTTGGCAATCTTCAAAATTCGCCCGGCGCGCAAATAGCTTTCACCAGCCGGTGCAGGCCCCAGAACATGAGCCTGATCTGCCATCCGCACATGCAGAGCACCGGCATCTGCCTGCGAATAAACGGCGATGGTGCGGATACCCATGGATTTCGCGGTTCTGATAATCCGGCAGGCAATTTCACCCCGGTTGGCGATAAGAAGCGACTTGATCATCAAAGCGTCTTAGCGCGACAAGTGCTGTGATGTCACCGAGATTTTCAAACCAGGCTTCTAATGCCTGGATTACCCATCGCATCCACAGTTGACGATGAAGTCGACTGCAAACCGGATCAACACTCGATCACATTGACCGTAACGTTGGCAGCCAGGCCTGCCTGGCTGGTTTCCTTGTAGTTGGCACTCATGTCGTGGCCCGTCTGGCGCATGGTCTCGATGCAGGCATCAAGCGAAACGTGATGCTCGCCATCGCCATGCAGGGCCAGTGTAGCGGCAGTTACCGCCTTCACGGCCCCCAGGGCATTGCGTTCTATGCAGGGAATCTGCACCAGCCCTGCAACCGGGTCGCAGGTCATGCCGAGATGATGTTCAAGCGCAATTTCTGCTGCATTTTCGACCTGTTGCGGGGTTCCCCCCATCACTGCAGTCAAACCGGCAGCTGCCATCGCTGCAGCCGATCCGACTTCGCCCTGACAACCAACTTCAGCCCCGGAGATGGATGCGTTGTGTTTGACGATCCCCCCAACTGCGGCAGCGGTCAGCAGAAAGTCCTCAATATCTGCCGGAGAAACACCGGCGTTGAACTTGAGATAGTAGCTCAAAACAGCCGGTATCACCCCTGCCGCGCCGTTTGTGGGCGCTGTGACAACCTTGCCTCCAGCTGCGTTTTCCTCATTGACTGCAATGGCAAATACAGACAGCCATTCATTGGCACTCAGCGGTCCCAGTTCGTTTCGTGACCATTTATCCTGCAGATTTTGATGTATGGACTTGGCCCTTCGTCTCACCTGCAACCCTCCCGGCAATTCCCCTTCCTGGCTAAGTCCACGCTCAACACATTCACGCATTGCCTTCCAGACCGCAGCAATATCGCGCGCCAGGGTGTGAGAACCGCGTTGAGCTTCTTCATTTGCCCTTTTCATCTGCGCAATGGTCAAGCCGGAATCGGCAGCCATCTGGAGCATTTCAGCCGCATTCTGGAATGGATAAGGAACGGTGGAGGACGAGGTTGGTTCAAGCCCAGCGTTCAACCGTTCCAGCTCCATTGATTCAGCAACAAACCCACCCCCGATTGAGTAATAGATCTGCCGCAGCAGCAAAATTCCCTGCGCATCATAGGCTTCAAACCGCATTCCATTGGCATGACCGGGCAGAGTTTCAGTGTAATCAAACTTCAGATCAGATACTGGGTCAAAACTCCAGGACGGGAATTCTTTGACATCAATTGTCTTTGTTTCGTGCAGCTTTTCTATAAGGCCTGGAGCTGCATCAGGGTCGAGTGTGTCTGGTTCACATCCCATAAGACCAAGTAGAATGGCTCTGTCGCTGCCATGCCCTTTTCCCGTAAAAGCCAGGGAGCCATGAAGCGAAACTCGCAGGCGATCCACCTCTGCAGAAGAAGGGCGTGGCCAGTCACCGTCGCGAAGTTCAAAAAGAAACCGCCGGGCTGCGACCATAGGACCCATCGTGTGCGATGACGACGGGCCTATGCCAATTTTGAACAGCTCAAACAAAGAGAGGAACATGACCAAAGATTCACGTTGACGCTGAAAGTTTCATGCCTTTTCAGCGCACAAAACGAAACCTATTGTGCGCCTGTCAATGCGCTATATCCGACATAACGCAAACACAAGCGCGGACGTTTCAATCGATGAAATTTCATTCCCCTCTTATTCCAGCCGTGCTGATCAAGCGCTACAAGCGCTTTCTGGCTGATGTCGAGTTGGAGGATGGATCCATCATCACCGTCCACTGCCCCAATCCCGGTGCGATGCTGGGGCTATCTGCGCCGGGAAGCCGGGCCTGGATCTCTGACAGTGGCAACCCCAAACGCAAACTACGACACACGCTGGAACTTCTTGAAGTTCAGGGCCCGCAAGGCGCGACATTGGTCGGTATTAACACCATGCACCCCAACAAGCTGGCCGAAGAAGCTATCAAAAAGGGCGTGATCCCTGCCCTGACTGGGTATCAGGATCTCCAACGAGAGAGGAAATATGGAGAAAACTCCCGCATCGATATTCTGTTGGAAGATCCACACAAGCCGCCCTGCTATGTGGAGGTAAAGAACGTTCATCTTGTCCGGCATCATGGTTTGCATGAATTTCCGGACTGCAAAACAGAACGTGGAGCCAAGCATTTGCGGGAAATGGCGCGGGTTGTGGACTCTGGTGCGCGGGCCGCGATGCTCTATATTATCCAGCGGGCCGATGGTGACCGGTTTTCACTTGCAGCAGATCTTGACCCCGATTACGCCAGAGCATTTGAAGAGGCTATGCAGAGTGGGGTTGAAGCTTTTGCCATTCGATGTCACATCACAGAGACAGAAATTCTGGCCGACACACCAATCGCTATTGTATAGTCCAACTATTTGTTGAAGAGAATTTGCCTTGACCACCTATCTCGATGCCATTGATGCGCCCCAGAGAAATACAGGGCAGATCAAGCTTTATTCAAAGGCTGACTTCGATGGTATGCGAGCGGCCTCTCAATTGACGGCCCGTTGCCTCGATGAAGTGGCAAAGATGGTGCAGCCTGGCCTCTCCACCATGGAGATCGACGAATTCGTCTATCAGTTTGGAAAAGACAATGGAGCGGTGCCCGCCACGCTGAATTATCGCGGCTATCCTTTTTCAAGCTGCATTTCACTGAACCATGTTGTCTGCCATGGGTTTCCATCGGCCAAAGCCCTGCGTGACGGCGATATCCTCAATGTTGACATTACTTTCATTGTGGATGGATGGCATGGCGATTCAAGCCGGATGTACATTGCCGGACAACCAAAACGAGCCGCAGAACGGCTTGTCGGCCTTACCTATGACTGTTTGATGGCTGGCATAGCGGCAGTAAAGCCAGGCAATCGTATTGGTGCCATTGGTGCGGCCATTCAGGAGTTGGCGGAACGCGAACGGTGCAGTGTGGTCCGCGACTTCTGCGGACATGGACTTGGTCGTCTTTTTCACGACGCACCCAATATTCTGCATTATGGGCGCCCCAATGAGGGGGCCGAGATGCGCCCGGGTATGATTTTCACCATCGAGCCAATGATCAACCTTGGCAAACATCATGTCAAAATTCTGCGTGATGGCTGGACAGCGGTAACAAGAGACCGCTCACTATCGGCCCAATACGAGCATTCTGTTGGCGTTACAGAAGATGGTTGCGAGATTTTCACCACATCACCAGCCGGGCACACCAAACCGCCCTATCTGACCAGTTGAGACTGGATCATGCGGGGCGGGGGAAAAAAGCAGAACCAGGCACCATTTGACCGCAATGGTATGAATGAAGCCGCCTCTCCTGTTCCCCACTATCATGGACACAGAGACAGATTACGAGAACGTTTTGCAGCCAAGGGGGCGGATTCTCTGGCTGACTACGAATTGCTGGAACTGCTGCTCTACCGTTTTATTCCGCGCATTGACACCAAACCGGTAGCAAAGGAGCTTTTGGCAAAATTCGGCTCGCTCTCCGCGGTGCTGGGGGCCAGCGAGCTCGAACTTAAACAGGTCAAACGCATCGGCACCAATGCCGCCCGCGACATCAAAGTGGTTGCCGCGATTGCAAGCCGCTCGCTCAAAACAGAATTTCAGGAACGCGCCGTTCTCAGTTCCTGGAGCTCTGTCATCGACTATTGCATGGCAGCGATGGCGCATGAAAAGATTGAGCAGTTCCGTATCCTGTTTCTCGACAAAAAGAACAAACTGATCACCGATGAAGTGCAACAGAAGGGCACTGTCGATCATACGCCCGTCTATCCGCGTGAAGTCATCAAGCGGGCTCTGGAGCTTAATTCCTCAGCGCTTATTCTGGTGCACAATCACCCCTCCGGTGACCCAACCCCATCCAGAGCGGACATCGAGATGACAAGAACGATTGTCGAAACCGCCGCTCCCATGGGAATTGTCATTCACGACCACATTATTATCGGCAAGGATGGCCACGCGAGCATGAAAGCGCTTCAGCTCATTTAACCCACAAACCGGGTTTTCACATTCGCAGCAAATCAGTAAACATGTCTCATGAATAAGTTTATTGCGTTTCTGTCCATCTTTGCCTGCATCAGCCTGCCCGCTCTGGCCAAAGACGTAATTGGGCTTTCGATTCCCTTGCAGGGGCGCTTCTCTTCAGTATCAGCACAGTTAGAATTTGGCGCCTTTTTGGCTGTTGATGCGCTAAATAGCGGAGGGCGAGACATTGAACTGAGCATTTCCGATGATGGTTGTGACCCCACCAGAGCATCAGATGTAGCAGACCGTTTGCTTGCTGATCGTGCCAAGATTGTTGTGGGGACGCTCTGTTTTGATTTTGCCGAGGCTTTGACCAACGCATTAAACGCCAATCCAGCAGAAGCAGCCATCCCTGTTATTGCCTATGATACCCGCAACACACGCCTCAACCGGTTGCGCAAAGTCAACAAACTCCCCATTCATTCCTTTTCCCACGCACCAGATGCCGAAGCGAAAGCGGTTGTTGAAAAACTACTCCCCAGATTTGCAAACAAACCATTTGCCATCGTTGATGACGGGAGTATCTATGGCCGTGCATTGGCGGAAGGTGTTCGCTTGCTGGGTGAGAATGCCGGAATGAAAGCTGTGGCTGTGGCTAACTTTCGCCCGTTACAAACAACCCAGATTTCAATGTTGCGGCGGCTGCGTCGGTCAGGTGTCGAAGCTGTGTTTATCGCAGGCAGTCCGCAAGATATTATTACGGTTTTAAAGGACATGAAGGAACTGGGGCTTAAATGGCCTCTCGCAACCGGGGAGCAGGCGGTGTTATTGCCATTTGAACAAGGGCGCGAGACCGTTCCCCCCGGGTTGCTGGCGGTACGCCCCGGCAATTTCAGACTGGAAAATGCTGAGGGACTGAAAAAAAAGCTAGCCGTTCAGAAGATCGGTGTCGAACAAACCCTGCTGGCTGGATATGCGCTGGTCGAGGTCGCGGCAGAGGCGATTCAACAGGGCATCACAAATTTAGCCGGCAAAAGGTTCAACACCGTGCTCGGCCCTTTAATTTTTGATGAGAATGGTCGCGCATCACCCGTCCCCTTTCATGTGTTTGAGTGGGATGGAACAACTCTCGCACCTCTTGCAGAAAATTAAGCGATGAAACCCGGCACCCGCAATCTGATCACCGATATTGATGGCCTTCGGGTCGGAAATTCACACTGCGAGGCTCTCAAGTCGGGTGTAACGGCGCTGATCTGTGACGTCGATAACGTCGCATCAGTTCATGTTGCAGGAGGCGCACCGGGCAGCCGGGAGACAGATCTCCTGCAACCTGAAAACACGGTACAATCTGTCGATGCTTTGGTCTTGTCCGGTGGTTCGGCCTTTGGCCTGGATGCTTCTACCGGTGTTCAAAGCGCTCTGCGAGAGGCGGGAAAGGGGTTTGCGATTGGCGATCAACGCGTGCCAATCTGCCCTGGTGCCATACTGTTTGATCTCATCAATGGTGGCGACAAGCAATGGGGGCTTCATCCGCCCTACCGTGACCTTGGCTATACGGCTGCCAGTGCCGCAACCGGGGAATTTGACCTTGGCTCGACCGGGGCTGGCGCAGGAGCGCTGATTGGTGGTGAAGGACTGGGGCTGAAAGGCGGCCTTGGATCAGCTTCAACCGTTCTTGAAAACGGCATTACCATCGGTGCATTGGTTGCTGTGAACGCTCTGGGGGCGGCAACAGTTGGACTACAGCCCAATTTCTGGGCGGCCCCATTTGAGCACGATGAAGAGTTTGGCGGTCTTGGAATTGCGGCTGTGCCCAGCGTAGAAAGCCGGCAGATGCGCATCAAGTTTCGCGACAAACAATCGCCTGGCACCAACACAACTATCGGTATTATCGCCACGGATGCCGCACTCACCAAGGGCCAGGCCAAACGGTTGGCGATCGCCGCTCATGACGGCTTTGCGCGAGCGCTCTGGCCGGCGCACACACCTTTGGATGGTGATCTTATCTTTTCAATCGCCACAGGCACCAAGAAGACGGTTTTGACCATGGATGAACAGATCGATCTTGCGGGCGCTGCCGCCAGCACAATGAGCCGCGCCATTGCACGCGGTGTATATTGTGCCACTGACCAGAAAAACGATCTGTTTCCAAGTTGGGCAAACTACTTCGGCATCAATTGAGTGTGCCAGCACCGCATGGTAGGCGGAACGCAACCGTAATATCAGATGGCCCCTCAAATGGCTGATCCGCTCATCATTGCCCCTTCAATACTGGCCGCCGACTTCTCGAAGATTGGTCAAGAGGTCACGGATGTTCTGGAAGCTGGCGCTGACTGGATCCACCTTGATGTGATGGATGGTCATTTTGTTCCCAATATCTCGTTTGGCCCTGTTCTGATTGAGAAGCTGCGACCGTTGACCGATGCCGTTTTTGACACGCATCTAATGATTGCGCCCTGTGATCCTTATCTGGAAGCGTTTGCCAAGGCTGGAAGCGACCTGATCACTGTTCACGCAGAAGCTGGCCCTCATACACACCGTTCGCTTCAGATCATCCGTTCGCTGGGAAAAAAAGCAGGAATTGCTCTCAACCCCGGTTCACCTGTCTCAGCACTTGAACCTCTTATCGATCTGGTCGATCTGGTTTTGATTATGAGTGTCAATCCGGGGTTTGGAGGGCAAAAATACATCGCATCAACCGGTCAAAAAGTGGCGCAAACAAAGGCGCTAATTGGCGATCGCCCTATTCACATAGAAATTGACGGTGGAATTACCCCGCAAACCGCACCGCTCGTTACAAGTCAGGGAGCCGATGTGCTGGTTGCAGGTTCGGCCATTTATGATGGCAAGGGAAAAGCCTCCTACGCTAATAACATCGATGCCCTCCGCGCTGCGGTCTGATGCTGTTGGCAGTCTGATGGACATTGGTCCATGACCCCTGGGAAACTCATAACGAGCATGTCTTTTGCTCTGATATGGACTGCTGCGATAACGGCAGGCGCAGGGCTTGAACTGTGGCGGGATGGCTGGGATGTCGATGAGCGGCTGACAATGATCCTCACTCCATATTTTCTTGGCTCACTGGTTGGCGGGTTCTTTTGCATTCAACTTGCGTCGCAGCTTAAGAGTACTGAACCACGACGCCGGTTTATCATCTTCTTTCTGTTGCTGGCCGTATTCACGATTGCAGGAATTGTTCTGGCGTTTGCGCTTCAATATCGCCTGTATTTCTCGCAACGCCATGCCGAGTTCCCGACACTGGCCTGGTTCGTGCAAACCTTCTTCACGGTACTGGGGTCTGTCTACCTGTTCGCGTCCACAGGCTTGCGGGCTTTGGTCCCGTGGGGACTGCTGTCACTTGTCTGCTCAAGTTTTGTCTTTTCCCGTGGGTGGATGTTCCCTTCCCGTTG
Organism: uncultured Rhizobiaceae group bacterium; assembly: GCA_937930635.1. Classification (GTDB taxonomy): domain Bacteria; phylum Pseudomonadota; class Alphaproteobacteria; order Rhizobiales; family Rhizobiaceae; genus Pseudahrensia. Next base: position 32,006 of record CALHCF010000004.1, on the reverse strand, counting down.
AAGCGACCGGGGGCCAATGATAAGCCACCGCCTCAATCTGATATAATAACCGCGCAAGTCGCTGCCACTGCTGCTGGCAGCAGAAGGCCATTCCATGATCCCTCGCTATTCCCGTTCCACAATGACCGACATCTGGTCGTCAGAATCGAAGTTTCGCATCTGGTTTGAAATCGAAGCCCATGCCTGCGATGCGCTGGCCGATATTGGTGTCATTCCTGCACAAGCTGCAAAGACGATTTGGGAAAAGGGCGGCAATGCGGTTTTTGATGTCGACCGTATCGATGAGATTGAACGTGAGACAAAGCATGATGTGATCGCATTTCTCACCCATCTGGCAGAAATCGTTGGCCCTGATGCCCGTTTTGTTCATCAGGGCATGACATCTTCCGATGTTCTGGATACCTGCTTCAATGTACAGCTCGTGAAGGCCACTGATATCTTGCTGGAAGATATGGATAACCTTCTGGCAGCCATAAAAAAGCGCGCGTTTGAACACAAGGACACGGTCACGATAGGTCGTTCTCACGGCATCCATGCAGAACCAACAACCTTTGGGGTGAAACTGGCACAAGCCTATGCCGAGTTTGACCGTTGCAGGAAGCGTCTGGTTTTTGCACGCGAAGAAATAGCAACCTGCGCCATATCGGGCGCCGTTGGTACATTTGCCAATATCGATCCACGCGTTGAGGAACATGTCGCTGCAAAAATGGGGCTGGAAGCCGAACCGGTTTCGACACAGGTCATCCCCCGTGATCGGCACGCCATGTACTTCTCAACACTTGGGGTTATTGCCTCGTCAATTGAACGGCTCGCAACCGAGATTCGTCATTTGATGCGTACAGAAGTACTGGAAGCCGAAGAGTATTTTGCGCCGGGCCAGAAGGGTTCATCGGCCATGCCGCACAAACGTAACCCAATTCTGACCGAAAACCTGACGGGATTGGCGAGGATTGTCCGCAGCGCCGTCACCCCTGCCCTTGAAAATGTTGCTCTGTGGCACGAGCGCGATATCTCACATTCTTCTGTAGAACGCATGATCGGGCCGGATGCGACCGTCACACTTGATTTTGCACTGGTCCGATTGACGGGCGTGATCGATAAACTCCTGGTCTATCCCCATAACATGGACAAAAACCTCAATCGTTTTCGCGGTCTCGTCCATTCGCAGCGCGTTCTTCTTGCCCTCACCCAGGCAGGAGCATCCCGCGAGGACAGCTATAAAATGGTGCAACGCAACGCCATGAAAGTCTGGGAAGAAGAAAAAGACTTTTTGACTGAGCTGCTCGATGACAACGACGTTCGCGAGCTTCTGAGTGAAGAAGAAATCAGGGAAAAATTCGATATCGGATATCATACCAAGCATGTCGATACGATTTTTAACCGCGTTTTCGGCTAAAGCGTCTGCGTTGCTGACTGACTCGCAAAGACAGGCCGGTGGCACCTCCCCAAACGTTACAGTTGCTCATTATCTTTGATCGCCCTCGCCCTGTTTGAGGCTCATTCTCCTTCCAACTTTGGTTTTGGCTGGGAAGGAGGTACTTATGACTGATTATCGCGACCTGCCCCACACGGCACATCACCGGCACTACCAGGACCAATCCAATTCAACCAATCTTGGAGGGATACTGATCGGTCTTGCAGTTATTGCGCTTGTCGTTCTTGCTCTTTCACTGATGGCTGGCGGTGGCGGCAACTCTGGTGACCCTGCAGCACCGGCAGCTGTAGAACAGACCGCACCAGCACCTGCTGCACCAACGCCCCCGGCTACAACCGACTAATCTGCCCTGCAAAACGCCCAAAATCGACAGCTTTCCGGAAGCCTTCTATAGCGGGGTGTTTCCGGGAAGCTGTTGTGGAGTGTTGACATGAGAGATCAGGCGCATCATGTGCCTGATCATGAAGATCAAGGATGTCGATATACTCATTGTGCCCGGTTACACCAATTCCGGGCCCGATCACTGGCAATCGCGCTGGGAAGCCAAGCTGGCCAATTCACTGCGCGTTGAACAGGACGACTGGCACAAGCCGGTTGTTGAGGAGTGGACGGCAAATCTTCTCAAAACGCTTGATAAGACCGAACGGCCGGTCGTTGCTATTGCCCACTCCCTGGGCAGTCAGGTGCTCGTGCAAGCTGTTTCCAAAATGGATGATGATCAGCGCGACCGTATAAAGGGGGCATTTATCGTCGCTCCGCCAGACGTTGAGAACCCAAATATCAAACCAAAGCACTTGATGACATTTGGACCCTATCCCCGCGATCCGCTGCCATTTCCCTCAATCGTGGTTGCCAGCACCAACGACCCGTTTTGTGACAAAGAAACCGCCGCCGATATGGCAAATGCCTGGGGATCTTTGTTTGTTGATGCGCGGGAATCGGGACATATCAACGCCCAGAGTGGGCATGGCCCATGGCCTGATGGCCTCATGGTATTTGCCCGGTTTATGGCCCGTCTCTGAGGAAATGTCAGGTTTGGGTTCTCACCGAAAACTCAATTTCGACAACATGGCATCGACGCCCTGGCTGACATAAAGACCATCATGGCCAAGAGCGGCGTAATTGAAACCAAGTTCCTGCGCGAGTTGTACCTGGTCTGTATTCCCACACCAGGTAGCGGCCAGTTTTCCCCGGGCATGAGCTTCGGCGGCAATCTTTTTGACAATATCGATGGTATCTGGCCCGTAGGCGTCCGGCACGACATTGCCCCGAACTGAAATTGACAAATCGCCAGGACCGCAAAATATTCCATCAACTCCATCAACATCGAGAATTGCTTCCATATTGGAAACAGCTTCCTTGGTCTCGATCATTGCAAACAGAACCATGTTGTCGTTTGCGGTTGTCACATAGTCAGTTGGCGAAGCGTTAAACACGCCAGCCGCCTGGGTGGGGCCGTAAGACCGATCTCCGACCGGAATGTATTTTCCATATGAAACAAGCTGTCGGGCATCTTCAGCGGTATTGATCATCGGGGCGATTATGCCATGGGCTCCCGCATCCAGCGCTCTGGAAACGAAATCGAATCGCCCAACCGGAATGCGTATAATTGTCGGCTTGGTGGTGGGTTCAATAGCCGCAATCCCGCGGATGACACTGTTTTCAGTCTGCATGCCATGCTGCATATCAAGGGTAACGGCATCGAAGCCGGTTTTGGCCAACATTGAGAGATACATCGGATCTTGCTGACCAGACCAGCCGGAGATCACCATATTCCCGCTGCGAAGTTTTTTTATAAACCGATCCATCGATCCTGCTCCCTAGACTTGGGCCAAAAATTTAGTTGTTTTGTACTTGCTCTACGGCAACCGCAAGGAGTTCATTCATCTTTGCGCGCAAGTCTTCGTCGCTTATCGCCACACCTTTGGCATCAAAATCTGCACGCACTTTGCGAAAAACATCTTCATCGCCCGCTTCTTCAAAATCTGACATCACCACCTCCTTGGCATAAGCCTCCGGGTCGGCGTGTCCCATCTCACCTGCGGCCCATGCGCCAAGCAGTTTGTTGCGGCGAGCTTCTGCCTTGAACTTCAATTCTTCGTCGTGGGCGAACTTGTTCTCAAACCCCTTTTCGCGATCCTTCATCGACGCCATTGTTTTCTCCTTGGCCGGTATATGCCGGGAATCGTGATGTAGATCCCCTTCTTGAGCCGGTGTAAGCCGCCACCGCTCTCAAATCAACGCCTTATCAGGGTTCATAGAGCCGCCGCTAGGTTGGATTTCTGTGCCAAACGCCTGCGGGGAAGCGCGCGTAAGTTGTCTTAAACTGCCCGGTAGCTTATCTAGCGCAAGTGACTCGCTTACGGGTTGCAGTGAAGATTCCTCAACCGGATGATAACCCATGAGCAGACGCCGCCGAACGATCTACGAAGGCAAGGCAAAAATTCTCTATGAAGGCCCGGAGCCTGGAACACTTATCCAGTTTTTCAAGGACGACGCGACGGCCTTCAACGCCAAGAAACATGAGATTGTTGATGGCAAAGGTGTGCTGAACAATCGTATCTCCGAATATGTTTTCGAGAATCTGAACCGGATCGGTATCCCGACGCACTTTATTAAGCGCGTAAACATGCGTGAACAGCTCATCAAGGAAGTTGAAATTATTCCCCTTGAGATTGTTGTTCGAAACATCTCTGCCGGGCAGATTTCTAAACGCCTGGGTGTCGATGAAGGAACGGTTCTTCCTCGCTCCATTATCGAATTTTACTATAAGAACGATGAGCTAGATGATCCGCTCGTCTCTGAAGAGCATATCACGGCCTTTGGATGGGCCTCTCCGCCCGAGATTGACGATATGATGGCTCTTGCCATCCGCGTAAACGACTTTCTCTCAGGGCTGTTTCTTGGGGTTGGCATTCAACTGGTGGATTTCAAGATTGAATGCGGACGCCTTTTTGAAAACGACATGATGCGTATCGTCGTTGCTGACGAGATTTCTCCCGATTCATGCCGCTTGTGGGATGTGAAGACACAAAACAAGATGGATAAGGACCGTTTTCGACAGGATCTCGGGGGGCTGCTGGACAACTACCGCGAGGTTGCCCGCCGCCTCGGCATCATGAACGAAAACGAACCTGTCCGAGGCAAGGGGCCGGTGCTTGTAAAGTCGGATTGATATGGCTGAAAAGACTTTCAAGGCGCGTGTGACCGTACGCCTGAAAAACGGTGTTCTTGATCCTCAGGGTAAAGCGATTGAAGGCGCTTTGGACTCTCTTGGTTTTGACGGGATCGAAAGTGTTCGGCAGGGCAAGGTTTTCGACGTTGAGATGCAGGCAACATCAAAAGCAGCCGCTGAAACAACATTGGCGGATATGTGCGAAAAGCTCCTCGCCAACACTGTGATTGAAGATTACTCCATCATGGTTGGGTAATACCTGCCGCACCTGCTGCAAACACCGCAGTAAGGTTGATGGGCGTGCACCTTGCAAGACATATGAATACGGGAAAGCACGAACTCAGGTACAGGTCACTGGTGATATAGCTGGCAGCAATTGGTGGCGCATTGGCGCGAGCGCTGGTCGCAAACCTGTTTTAAGGTCGATATCGACCGACTTTCCCCATCTGATCTTGAGCATTGCTGGCAATTTGGCGCTCCAGTTGATAGGAACCCTGTGTAAATGCAGGGTTTCGAATCCACACAGTTGGCGCACTCTTGACTGCAGTTTTGATACAATTTCCAGGTTCCAATCGCGATCGAGACATGATCGCAGCCCTTACCCTGGTGAGCGGCCAACAGCCCTTGATCGCCTGGCATACTGACGAAGAGCTGCCCGCCTGTGATTTGATCGTCTTACCCGGTGGATTTTCTCACGGCGACTATCTGCGCTCGGGCGCGATTGCCGCTCGTGCTCCGGTCATGAACGCCGTACGCAGGGCAGCCGATAGCGGCGTTATGATACTTGGTGTTTGCAATGGCTTTCAAATGCTGACCGAGGCAGGGCTGCTGCCCGGTGCCTTGATGCGCAATGCCGGGCTTACCTTTGTTTGCAAGGAAGTCAGATTGCAGATCGCAAACACGGATACGGCTTTCACCAAATACTATGACAAGGATGAGGTCATCCGTTGTCCCGTTGCTCACCATGACGGCAATTATTTTGCTGATGCGCAAACACTTGAGGAGATCGAAGGCAACGGGCAAGTGGTTTTTCGTTATGCCGAAGGCACAAATCCAAACGGCTCAATCAACGATATCGCAGGCATTATGAATACCAAACGCAACGTGTTGGGTATGATGCCCCATCCCGAAAACCTCATTGAACCGGCGCATGGCGGAACCGATGGCAGGCGCCTTTTTGAGGCTGCCCTCAAAATGGTGCAGTCACGGGCTGCCTGATGATCCGGATCTTTGCGCTCAGCCTTTCATTCGTTATTGCCGGTTGCAATCAAACCGCGAAAGTCACATCGACGCCACGCGAAAAACCTCAGGCGCTTATGTTGCGCGTCGCCAAACAGGTTCAGACTTGCTGGTTTAAAAAAAGCGACCCTGCCCTCAAACCCTACAAAATGGCGACAGAACTGGATTCCTTTTCCGGCAAACCGCGAATACTGATCGTGCCCCGCAGCAATCCCAGAGGATTGCCAAAGCTCGTGGCCCAGGCAGAAAGTCGAGGCGGGCGCACAAACTTCACCACTTTTGGCCCGCTTCTCACATCAGCCCAGGGCCCCAGATTAAACGGGGCACTCAACGCATGGGCTCAAGGCTCAAAGACCTGCTGAACAGACACACCATGACCGTTAACAATACACATGCCATTACACCGCAACTTATTGCTGATCACGGCATCAATGATGAGGAATATGCCCGCATTCTGGAACTGACGGGGCGTGAACCGACATTTACCGAACTGGGAATCTGGTCGGCCATGTGGAACGAACATTGTTCCTACAAGTCTTCCAAGAAATGGCTCAAAACTCTGCCAACGGACGGCCCTCGCGTTGTCTATGGCCCGGGCGAGAATGCCGGTGTGGTGGATATTGGTGACGGTGACGTGGTTGTCTTCAAGATGGAAAGCCACAACCACCCGTCCTTTATCGAGCCTTACCAGGGTGCGGCCACCGGGGTTGGCGGTATTCTGCGGGATGTCTTCACCATGGGCGCGCGGCCCATAGCAGCGATGAACGCCTTGCGTTTTGGTGCCCCGGATCATGAAAAGACCCGTCACCTTGTGGCCGGTGTTGTTGCGGGAATTGGGGGTTACGGCAACTCCTTTGGAGTTCCTACCGTTGGTGGAGAAGTGAATTTTCACCCCCGATATAACGGCAATATTCTGGTCAATGCATTTGCCGCAGGTATTGCGCGCGGAGACGCGATCTACATATCGAAGGCAGAGGGTGTGGGGTTGCCCGTCGTCTATCTGGGCGCGAAAACCGGTCGTGATGGGGTTGGTGGCGCGACAATGGCGTCTGCTGAATTTGACGACTCAATCGACGAAAAACGGCCAACAGTTCAGGTTGGCGATCCGTTTACCGAAAAATGTCTGCTTGAAGCCTGTCTTGAACTCATGGCTACCGGCGCTGTGATCGCCATTCAGGACATGGGCGCAGCAGGTCTTACTTGCTCGGCGGTGGAGATGGGAGCCAGAGGGGATCTGGGTATCCGATTGAATCTCGACGATGTTCCGGCACGCGAAGACAGCATGACGGCCTATGAAATGATGCTTTCAGAGAGCCAGGAACGTATGCTCATGGTCCTGCGTCCCGAAAAGGAACAGGAAGCGAAGACAATCTTCGTTAAATGGGGGCTCGACTTTGCCGTGGTTGGAGAAACCACAGATGACCTTCGTTTTCGCATTCAACACCAGGGCCAGGAAGTCGCTGATCTGCCGATCAAGGAACTTGGTGACGAAGCGCCGGAGTATGACCGCCCATGGGTGGAGCCTGGGACATATTCACAACAAAGCCCCCATCTCTTTGCTCCACCTGACGATTACAATCATGCGTTGCTTAAACTGCTTGGTTCGCCAAACCTGTCATCACGCCGCTGGGTATGGGAGCAGTATGACACGATGATCCAGGGCAATACCCTGCAGTTGCCCGGTGGTGATGCCGGGGTGGTTCGTGTTGACGGTCACGCGACGAAAGCTCTGGCATTTTCTTCCGATGTCACACCGCGTTATGTCGAAGCCGATCCCTATGAAGGGGGAAAACAGGCTGTGGCCGAGTGTTATCGCAACCTCATCGCAACCGGCTCCGAACCGCTTGCAGCAACCGACAATCTGAACTTTGGTAACCCGGAGAAGCCGGAAATCATGGGGCAATTCGTGGCGGCCGTGCGGGGGATCGGCGAAGCCTGTTCTTCGTTGGGAATGCCGATCGTCTCAGGCAATGTCTCGCTTTATAACGAGACAAACGGCGAAGCCATATTGCCGACGCCGACGATTGGCGGTGTCGGCTTGATCGATGATCAGGAAAAAATGGCGCGTATCGGCTCGGCAGACGACCGTGATGTGCTCTTCCTGATTGGTACGGAGGGAACGCATCTCGCTCGTTCAATTTACCAGTATGAAATACTGGAAGAGGAATCAGGCCCCGCCCCTGCGGTTGATCTGCTTATGGAAAAGACACGAGGTGATTTTGTTCTCGCTGCCATCCGGTCGGGTTACGCATCGGCCTGCCACGATATTTCCGATGGTGGTCTGGCGGTTGCTCTTGCTGAAATGTGTATCGCATCGGGGATTGGTGCCACATGCACCATTGATATCACCTACGCTCATGCTGCGCTTTTTGGTGAGGATCAATCTCGGTACATCATTGCTGTCGATGATCAGTGGGCCGATATGTTTGCAGCAAATTCCGAGGGTTCCGGCGTCTCGTTTGCCCGAATTGGGGTCGTTGGGGGAGACCGGCTTGTTATCAATGAATTCGTGGACTTGTCAGTCAAAGACATGAAAGATGCGCATGAGGCCTGGTTTCCCAACTTTATGGGAGCCGGCACGGTGGCACAGGCAGCGGAGTAAAGCGATGGCAATGGATGCATCCGAAATCGAAACGATGATACGCGCAGCGATCCCTGACGCGCAGGTCACAATCCGCGATCTGGCAGGCGATGGAGACCATTATGCTGCGGAAGTCATCTCGGCGCAGTTTTCCGGTAAAAGCCGGGTACAGCAGCATCAGATGGTCTATGCAGCACTTCAGGGCAAGATGGGAGGCATTCTTCATGCCCTCGCCCTTCAAACCAGTGAGCCAAAGTGAAACCAAGCCATGTATGATTTAACGCTTCTGGGAACTGCAGTGGTTGCTCTTCTGCTTGTTGCCGGTGCGCTGATCTATATCTGGCAGGGAAAGAAGCGCCAGAAGTCGCAGACCTATCAATGGAAACCTGACCAGGACTATGATGTCGTTCAGGAAGGCGAGAGTTCCATGACTCCGGCCTTTCCCAAATTGGTCAAGCGCACCAAAAAATAGGGCCAGTGCCGACAATTTGGTTGCCCAGGTCGGATTTGCTCTATCAATCGATCTTCGTTGAGCGCTAAATCGCGCGATGCCTTCAATTTCAAAAACAGCAGCTGGAATATTATGCGCCATGTGCGCCACGTTGTGTTTTTCGACCAATGATGTGGCCATCAAGTTTTTGAGCGGCGACTATCCATTGCATCAGATTGTTCTGGTGCGATCAGTCTTTGGGGTGCTGCTGACGCTGGCCATTTTCATACCCCTGGAAGGCGGTCTGATCAGGCTTAAAACTTCACGTTTGGGCCTGCATATATTGCGTGGCCTTTGTGTGGTGTTTGCAAATATGTGCTTCTTTGCCGCATTGGCGACGCTGAAACTTAGCGATGCCGTGGCCATTTTTTTCATCTCACCTCTCGTTGTCACCGCTTTTTCAGTTCTTTTTCTGGGCGAGAAAGCCGGGCCAAGACGCTGGCTTGGTGTCGGTGTTGGCCTGCTGGGCGTTCTCGTCATGGTACGCCCGGGTATGGCCGCATTTCAGTTTGCAGCGTTGCTGCCGCTGGCAGCAGCCGTTGGCTATGCATCCCTTCATACCCTGACCCGTAAGATCGGTGTCCGCGAAAGCGCATCAACAATGGCGATCTACATCCAGTTCACATTCATCGTTGTCAGTTCGTTGATCGGTCTTGGTGTGGGGGATGGACGCTTTGCAGGAAGCCCTGATCCGTCGATCAACTTTCTGCTTCGCGCCTGGGTTTGGCCCAATGCCGCAGATTTTGCATTGATGGCAGGCATCGGCATGATTGGCGCTGTTGGCGGCTATCTGATTTCTCAGGCGTACCGCAGCAACCAGGCATCACTCATTGCGCCGTTCGAATATATCGCCATGCCAGCTGCAATCTTCTGGGGTGTCGTTGTGTTCGACGAATGGCCCGATGCAATCGCGTGGGTTGGAATAACGCTCATCATCGGAGCCGGCTTGTTTGTGTTCTGGCGCGAGTCGGTGGCCAATCGGGATATCAAAGCCAGTCTGACAGTTCCCCGGCATCGCTGAAAACGTAGCTTGAAACTTTCAGATTTTGCGAATGGGAATTACCTGCGGCAAATCATCGACCGACAGGTCGAAATGATAAAAGACCAGCCAGTACACGAAGAAGACAACGCCAGAAAGGATTGTGTTCCAGATCATCCGGCGCATCAGCTGAGGTTTTGCTGGCGCAGCCTGTTCCGTACCCTCAACAACATCACCAGTCTCAAACTGAGGTCTCATTCTAAAAGGCAGGGTGATGAAAATCATGACCCACCAGATGATGAAATAAATCGCTATTCCTGTTCCTATAGCCACAGCTCAAACCTGCTCAAGTTCGACAAGTGTGCCGTTGAAATCTTTGGGATGAAGAAACAGGACCGGCTTGCCATGGGCACCAATCTTCGGCTCCCCACCGCCCAAAACACGCGCTCCCTGTTTCATCAACAAGTCACGGGCTGCAACAAGATCATCCACTTCGTAACAGATGTGATGCATACCGCCACTTACATTGCTTTCCAAAAACTTTGCGATGGGAGACTCCTCCCCCAACGGTTCGAGCAATTCGACTTTGGTGTTCTGCAGTTCAACAAAAACCACCGTAACGCCATGTTCCGGCAAAGCCTGCGGACGGCTTACCGTTGCGCCCAATCCATCGCGATAGGTAGCGGACGCTGCCTGCAGATCCGGCACTGCGATAGCGACATGATTCAATCTTCCAATCACCGGCTAAATCCGAGTAACAAATACGGTTACAATTGGTTTTTTACCCCAGAGTTCGCGCACCTCGTTACGTACAGCTCGCTCTACGGCCTGTTCGATACGGCCATCTGTTCGCCGTTTCTTGGGAGGGATGCTCTCAAATGCACCCAATGCCGCGTCGTACAACACGTCTTCAAATGAATCCTGATCATCCACCATTCTTGGCAGGCCTTCACACACAATCTCCGGGTCGGCGAGCAGATCACCTGATCGGTTGACGACCAGCGACAGTACGACATGCCCAACCCATGACAAAATCCGGCGCCGTTTGATACCAGTTTCGTCCTGCGATCCGATCAAACGACCGTCTTTGTAAATACGACCGTGCGGCACCTGCTCCAATACTTCCGCAGGCCCCGGAGCCAACCGCAACATGTCGCCGTTGCGAATTGGTGCAACGTCTGGAATTCCCGCCTCGCTCATTAACCCTGCGTGAGCTGTCAAATGCTGCGCCTCGCCGTGAACAGGCACGCCAATAGTCGGCTGCACCCACTCATACATCTGTTTCAACTCGTTGCGGCGTGGATGCCCCGAAACGTGAACCAGGGTTTTACCATCCAAAACGATATCCACGCCCAGATCGACCAACGCATTCTGGATATTCAAAATCTCGCGTTCGTTACCAGGGATCGACCGTGATGAGAAAACAACCTTGTCTCCAGGTGTCAGTTTTGCATTGCGGTGATCGTCGCGGGACAATTTGCCAAGCGCCGCGCGGGATTCACCCTGTGAACCGGTACAGATAACAACAAGCTCTTTGCGGGGGATGCTTTGAAATTCATCTTCGGCAAGGAAGGGTGCAATTCCATCAAGATAGCCAAGCTCGCGCGAGACATCGACTACCCGCAAGAGTGACCGTCCCAGCACCATAACACGACGACCGACCTTCTGTGCCGCCAGTGCAGTGGAGCGAATTCGCCCTACGTTTGAAGAAAATGTCGTGATCAACACCCGTCCCTGTGAATCCTCGATAACCTTTGCGAGACTTTCGGAAACGTCTTCTTCGGAAGGGGAAACACCCTCGCGCATCGCATTGGTCGAATCACAGATCAGGGCGAGCACACCTTCCTGCCCCACGCGCCGAAAATGAGCCTCATCCGTCTTCTGACCAAGAGTGGGTTCGTGATCCAATTTCCAGTCGCCGGTATGGATCATGTTTCCCAGAGGGGAGCGGATCATCAACGAAACCGGTTCGGGTATTGAGTGGGTTACATGAATGCCCTCAATTTCAAATGGTCCCACTTCAAAAGGCTCTCCGGCACGAAATACGGTGACCGGAATTTCGGGCGCACCGGGTTCCGAAGTCGTCTTTGCTTCAAGCATGGCTGCCGTAAAGGGGGTGCAGAACACCGGAGCCTGAAGCATGGGCCATAAGCTGAGCAGCGCCCCATAATGATCTTCATGGGCATGGGTTATGACAATCCCATCCAGCCGATCAACACGTTCCAGCAGGAACGATATATCGGGTAAAACCAGATCGGCACCGGGCAAATCATCGCCGGGAAAAGTTACCCCGACATCGACCACAATCCACCGACGGTCGTTCTTTGCACCATATCCGTAAAGGGCAAAGTTCATACCTATTTCGCCCACCCCACCCAGGGGCAGGAAAATCAGCTCGTCTTGTTTTTTTGCCTTTGCCATAACGCCTTATGCACCTCTGGTGCCAAAATTGCCAAAAAATATATCTGCAGCAGAGATTGTCTCAACAGCTCCCGTGTCCGTTTCCAACAACAGCATTCCCTGTTCATCTATGTCCTTGAACAGGCCTGAGGTTTCTGCATCTGAAAAATGTACAGTAATTTTCTCTCCAATTCCTGTCGCGTGCTCAAGCCATTGCTGCCGAATAGCCGAAAAACCCTGCCCGGCCGACCAGACTTTCAATTGCGCAGCCATCGTTTGCGCCAGTTTGACAAACAGATCCTTTGGCCCTAATTCCCCGCCGCCGTCTGCAATGGAAGTCGCCGGATAAAGCGGATCTGGTGGAAAATGAGCGCAGTTAACCCCCCAACCCACGGCGACAACCTGACGACCAGTCGTATCTCTTGCCGCTTCAAGCAGGATACCGGAGAGTTTTTTCCCATCCAGTAAAAGATCATTAGGCCATTTGATCTTGAGTCTCTGGTTGAAGCCAGGACACTCAGACACAATGGCTTTATGCAACGCCAGAGAGGCCACCAGAGGCAAAGTCGCAAGAGCCGCATCCGGCGCAACATCGACAAGCAAAAGGGTCGCGTAAAGATTGCCAGGTTCTGAAACCCAGGATCGGCCCCGGCGTGCTTTGCCGGCTTCCTGCCGGACAGCCGTGATCCACAACTGCCCCGGGTCTCCATTTCGGGCATGATCCAGAGCCAGAGTATTCGTGGAACTGACAGTATCAAGCTCCAGATGCCGAAACCCTGGTGCCTGTCTTAAGTCATGGAACTGATTTGGAATAACCGTTGTCAAAGCAGATCAGAAAAACGTCCGCGCGGCAGTGGTCGCAATCGCCGAAAGCGGACCGGCCACAATGACGTAAAAGATCGTGAAGATTCCCGAAACACCCAATACAAGACGCAGTTCACTGGCCATTGGGACAAAATCCTGTTCTGGCTCATCGAACCAAATCAACTTGACGATACGCAGATAATAAAAGGCTCCAACCACGCTGGCGAGAACGCCAATTACCGAAAGCACATAAAGTTCAGCCTGAATAGCGGCAAGGAAGACAAAATACTTGGCCCAAAACCCCGCAAGCGGCGGAATACCCGCCAATGAGAACATCAAAGCGGTGAGAACCAAAGCCATCATCGGCTTGGTGCGCGAAAGTCCGGCAAGATCTGTAATCTCTTCCACCATGCCATCTTCGCGGCGCATGGAAAGAATGCAGGCAAATGTGCCCAGCGTCATTGCCATATAGATAATCATATAGAGGATAACGCCGCTGACCCCCTCCTCTGTACCGGCAGCCAGACCGACCAACGCAAAGCCCATATGTCCAATCGAAGAATAGGCCATCAATCGCTTGATGTTGGTCTGGCCAATCGCAGCGAACGCTCCCAGACCCATCGATGCAATTGAAATGAATGTAATGATCTGCCGCCAATCGGCTGCGGCAGGTTCAAAGGCGCCATGGACAACGCGAATAAGCATGGCCATTGCCGCGACCTTGGGTGCAGCAGCAAAAAATGCAGTCACAGGGGTTGGAGCACCCTCATAGACATCTGGTGTCCACATGTGAAACGGGACCGCGGAAATTTTGAATGCAATTCCAACAAGAATGAAAACAATGCCAAAAATCAAACCAAGAGACCGCTCAGCAGCCATAGCGGCGGCTATTCCCTCAAAGCCGGTGTGGCCGGTGAAACCATAGACCAGCGAGCAGCCATAAAGCAGCATGCCAGAGGAAAGCGCGCCCAATACAAAATACTTAAGCCCCGCCTCAGTCGCGCGAAGCGATTCACGGTTGATGGCGGCGCACACGTAGAGCGCCAGTGCCTGCAGCTCCAATCCCAAATAAAGGGCAATCAAGTCATTTGCCGAAACCATCAGCATCATGCCCAATGTCGCCAGCATGACCAGGATAGGATATTCAAACCGGCCGTAATCCTCCAGCCTCGCATATCCAACCGACAAAGCGATGGCGACGCCTGAACCAATGATCACAAGCACCTTCATAAGCCGGGCAAACGGGTCCATCAAAAAGGCACCGTGGAAGGCGGCTCCGTTTTCTGGAGAAAATACGAGGAGACCACCGGCAATAACGAGCAGCGCCACTGAAAGACCATGCATAATCCGCGAGGAACCCTCGCCCACGAAAACACCGATCATCAAAAGGACCATAGCGGCCACAGCAATAAAAACTTCTGGCGCCGCCAGATTGAGGCCCGGAATCTCGGTCAACAATTGCATGTCCGTCCGTCCCCGCTTCTACTTGTTGGCCGCTGCAGTCACCGCTCCTTCAAGAGCGGCCTGATAGTTGTTGATCAAAGCATCGACTGATGCCTGCGTCACGTCGAATACCGGAGAAGGATAGACTCCAAAGAAGATCACCAGAATGATCAGCGGATACAAGATCCACTTCTCACGCGTCGACAAATCAAGAATTGATTTCAATGCCTCTTTGTCCAGCGTTCCAAAAACAACCCGCCGGTAAAGCCAAAGAGCATAGGCTGCCGACAAGATCACACCGGTTGTTGCAAACAGAGCAACCCACGTATTAGCCTTGAAGGCACCAACCAGGGTCAAAAACTCACCAACAAAACCAGCGGTCCCCGGCAGACCAACATTCGCCATTGTGAAAATCAGGAACGCTACGGCATATTTTGGCATCCGGTTGACCAGCCCACCATAGGCCGCGATCTCGCGGGTATGCATCCGGTCATAAATGACACCAACACACAGAAACAGCGCACCCGAAACCAAACCATGGGCCAGCATCTGGAAGATACCCCCCTGAATACCCTGCACGTTGACCGCAAAGATGCCCATGGTGACGTAACCCATATGAGCGACGGATGAATAGGCAATCAGTTTCTTGATATCTTCCTGCA
This sequence comes from uncultured Rhizobiaceae group bacterium, assembly GCA_937930635.1. Classification (GTDB taxonomy): domain Bacteria; phylum Pseudomonadota; class Alphaproteobacteria; order Rhizobiales; family Rhizobiaceae; genus Pseudahrensia. The sequence continues at coordinate 16,798 of CALHCF010000004.1, read as the reverse complement.
TCAGCGCCACGAGTGATGTATAGATGATTGCAATCACTGAAAGTGAGAAAACCAGCCATTGGAGATCCGCACTGGCGAGAGGGAACATGGGTAAAGAGAACCGCAGGAATCCATAGCCTCCCATCTTCAGCAAAATACCAGCCAGAATAACGGAACCAGCTGTGGGAGCCTCAACATGCGCATCCGGCAACCAGGTATGGACCGGCCACATTGGCATTTTGACAGCGAAGGAAGCGAAGAACGCGACCCACAGCCAGGTTTGCATAGAAGCCGGGAACTGGTGGCTCATCAGCGCCGGGATATCTGTCGTACCGGCCTGCCAGTACATCGCCATGATGGCGAGCAGCATCAACACCGATCCCAGCAGCGTATAGAGGAAAAACTTCAAGCTGGCATAGACGCGTCGTGCTCCACCCCACACGCCAATGATAATGAACATTGGAATGAGGCCAGCTTCAAAAAATACGTAAAAGAGAACAATATCCAAAGCGCAGAAGACACCGATCATCAGTGTCTCCAGGATCAGAAACGCGATCATGTATTCACGGATACGGCTCTCAATCGCTTCCCAGCTCGCCAGAATACAAAACGGCATCAGAAAAGTCGTGAGAATGACAAACAGCATGGAAATGCCGTCAACGCCCATATGATAAGCTATGCCGTTCTCACCGATCCACTCCACCCGCTCGACCATCTGAAACCCGGACTGAGCGTTGTCAAAATTGATCCAGATGCCGAGCGAAATGATAAATGTGAGCGCAGTTGTGAACAGCGCCGTCATACGCACATTGCGTCGCGCTGATTCACTGTCTTCCCAAATCAGGAAGATAAACAGCGCACCAACGAGGGGCATGAAGGTGACAATGGAGAGGAGCGGAAGATCAGACACTGTCTACTTTGCTCCCGTAAACATCATGAAAGTGATCAGCGCAGCCGCACCAATCAGCATCGCGAAAGCATAGTGGTACAGATAACCGGACTGCAGCTTGACCACGCCGCGGGTGACATCAAGAACACGCGCTGAAATGCCGTTGGGGCCAAAACCATCAATGATACGACCGTCGCCCTGTTTCCAGAAAAGCCTTCCAAGCCACATGGCCGGGCGGACGAAAATCACGTTATAAAGCTCGTCAAAATACCACTTGTTGAGCAGAAACTTGTAGAGACCGGGATGCTGGCGCGCGAGCTCGGGAGCAAGCGCCGTATTGCGGATGTAGAACAACCAGGCAACCACAAACCCCAATGCCATCATGATGAAGGGCGACCATTTCACCAGTTTAGGTACATTGTGGAACTGCTCAAGGATCTTGTTACCATCACCCAGAAACAGAGCGCCGTTCCAGAAGTTGGTATAGTGCTGATCCAGATTGCCGGGCTCATGATGAGAGCCAATGAACTGGGTGAAGAACACGACACCAGCCAGAAGTGCCCCAACCGCGAGAATATAGAGCGGTACCAACATCACGTTGGGGCTCTCGTGAACATGGCTCATAACGTCAGCAGATGCGCGTGGCTTGCCATGGAACGTCATGAAGATCAGCCGCCACGAATAGAAACTCGTGAAAAGCGCGGCAATTACGGTCATCCAAAAGGCATAACCGGCAAAAGCATTTTGACCGACATAAAGGCTTTCAATAATCGCGTCCTTGGAGAAGAAACCTGCCGTTCCAATCACAGTTCCGGGAATACCCAGGCCGGTCAAAGCAACTGTTCCAATCACCATCATCCAGTACGTCTTGGGAATGAGCGTCCGTAGTCCGCCCATGCGCCGCATGTCCTGTTCGTCAGAAACAGCGTGAATGACCGAGCCGGCCCCCAGGAACAGCAATGCCTTGAAAAAAGCATGGGTGAAAAGGTGGAATATAGCAGCACCATACGCCCCCACGCCCAGCGCCGCGAACATGTATCCAAGCTGCGAGCAGGTCGAATAGGCGATCACACGTTTGATGTCATTTTGAACAAGACCGACTGTCGCTGCAAAAAAGGCCGTTGTCGCACCAACAAAAGTAACAACCGTCAGCGCTGTCAGTGACAATTCAAAAATTGGCGACATCCGCGCGACAAGGAAGACACCAGCTGTCACCATAGTCGCCGCATGAATGAGAGCGGATACAGGCGTCGGCCCCTCCATGGCATCAGGCAACCAGGTATGAAGCAGAAATTGTGCCGATTTGCCCATGGCCCCCATAAACAGGAGCAGCGCGATAACCGTAACGGCGCTATCGCGGGTCAGATCATAACCCAGAAAACTCAAAACAACCCGGCTCTGAGCCTCTGAACTATCGGCTGAAAAGCTGGCGGCATTTGCAAAAATCACGTCCAGATTGACGGAATCGAACATGACAAACACGCCAAAAATTCCAAGCGCAAAGCCAAAATCACCAACACGATTGACCACAAAAGCCTTGATGGCTGCTGCGTTGGCAGATGGTTTTTTGAACCAGAAGCCAATAAGCAGGTAAGACGCAAGGCCCACACCTTCCCAGCCAAAGAACATCTGAATGAGATTGTCCGATGTCACCAGCATCAGCATGGCAAAAGTGAACAGCGACAGATAGGCGAAGAAACGCGGGCGATGGGGGTCGTGGTGCATGTATCCAATCGAATAAATATGCACGAGTGCGGACACCGTGTTCACCACCACCAGCATAACCGAGGTCAGACGATCCAGCTTGAAGGCCCAGTCTGCCGTCATATCACCGGATGAAATCCAGCGCATGACCGGAATTGTGGTTGTGGGTTCACTGAGCGTGAAAAACACGAACCAGCTAAGAAGGGCGCCGATGACCAGAAGTCCTGACGTCACATATTCCGATGCTTTGACACCAATCTGCTTGCCCAGCAGTCCGGCAATCAGAAACCCGATAAGCGGCATGAAAACGATGAGATGTAGAGCCATGATGATCTGCGCTGCGCGCCCTACCCTTTCATCACATTCACATCTTCCACCGCGATAGATCCACGGTTGCGGAAGAAGACCACAAGGATTGCCAGACCAATCGCAGCTTCAGCAGCAGCAACGGTGAGGACGAACAGAGCGAAAATCTGCCCCATCATGTCACCATTAGCCTGAGAGAAGGCCAGGAAGTTGATGTTTACAGCAAGCAGGATCAGCTCAATCGACATCAGGATGACGATGACATTCTTGCGGTTCAGGAAGATACCAAAAACACCCAGAGTGAAGAGAATGGCACCAACCGTGAGGAAATGTGAAAGGCCGATTTCCATGATCAGATACCCTCACCGGGTTTTACGCTGTGAAGTTCCACATCTTCAGGATCACGCATTACCTGGTCAGTAATGTTCTGTCTTTTCACATTGGGGCGATGGCTGAGGGTCAGGACAATCGCGCCAATCATCGCAACAAGCAAAATGAGGCCGGCAAGCTGAAAGAAGAAGATATAGCGGGTATAAAGGAGATCACCGATGGCCTTGATGTTCGAGACCTCTCCAAGATCGGGTATCGGCTGAACGGCAACCAGAGCCGCTTTCCCGTCCACAAACGAGGACCCAAGAACGAGGATCAGTTCCACAGCGAGAATAAGACCGATAATCCCGCCAATTGGCAGATATTGCAGAAATCCTTCGCGCAACTCGGAAAAATCCACATCAAGCATCATGACAACAAACAGGAACAAAACCGCCACCGCACCGACATAAACGACGATCAAAATGAGGGCGAGAAACTCCGCACCCGTCAGCATGAAAAGCCCGGCAGCATTAAAGAACGCGAGAATTAGGAACAGCACCGAATGCACAGGGTTACGCGATGCGATCACCATGAACGCCGATGCCACGGTTATGCTGGCAAACAGATAGAAAAAGAGGCTGGTAACACCCATAATTTCTCTGTGATATACCCCATATTCCGGCCCGAATTTTGATGTTTCGAACCTTGAGTGTGTGCGTCTCTTAACGCTTCGTTTGGCCGCAGTCCATATGCATTAACGACCGTTTCAAGTCTTATTTCAAACGTACCGGATCACATTAGCGATACGGCGCATCAATCGAGATGTTACGCGCTAGTTCACGCTCCCAGCGCGCACCGTTTTCCAGCAGTTTGTCTTTGTCATAATAGAGTTCTTCACGGGTTTCCGTCGCGAACTCGAAATTCGGGCCTTCAACAATTGCTTCCACCGGACAGGCTTCCTGACAAAAGCCGCAATAAATGCATTTCACCATATCGATGTCATAGCGAACGGTTCTGCGTGTTCCATCGTTGCGGCGTGGACCGGCTTCGATGGTGATGGCTTGTGCCGGGCAAATCGCTTCGCACAGCTTACAGGCAATGCAGCGCTCCTCTCCGTTTGGATAACGCCGCAAAGCATGTTCGCCACGAAAGCGCGCCGAGGAATGTCCCTTCTCAAAGGGATAATTGATCGTTGCTTTCTTTCCAAAGAAATAGCGGATGCCAAGGCCGAATGCTTTGACAAACTCCCAAAGGAACAGAGATTTTCCTGCCTGCATAAGGCTCATTGTTGTGGCCTTTCCATGTTTTCATGTGAGCCGGACAACCGGGATCTTGACGTTGCCGGGAAGCGTTCCAGATCATCGTCGATGTGAAGCCATTGCACACAATGCGCCTCATGCGCATGAAAAGATGGCTCCAACCGGTCGGCCTGATCAATCAGGCCGACACCAACATAGACCTGTCCGGGCAAATAGTCATATCGCGCAGCAATTGGCGAGCCGCAATCCGGGCAAAAGGAACGCCGAACACCGTCAACTACAGAAAATGTCTTGCCTTCGCCGGGCTGGAAACTGATCTGATCATCGTCAAAAGCTGCCAACGCCGCAACCGGAGCGCCGCTAATGCGTTTGCAGTCGTGGCAATGGCAATAGGTCACCACCTGCGGACGGGCATGCGATGCCAGGCTGATAGCGCCACAGTAGCAACGCCCCGTGATGACCGTATTTCCAGCCTCAGCCATGTTTATGCCCATCCCATGAACTGGAGAACAAAAGCGGTGGCAAATACCATGAAAAGCGACAGCGGCAGGAACACTTTCCAACCCAGACGCATCAGCTGGTCATAGCGGTAACGCGGCACAATCGAGCGCACCATGGCCATGCAAAAGAATACAAACAGCCCTTTCAAAACAAACCAGAAAATACCCGGCAGCCAATTGAAGGGCGCTATATCGATGATCGGGAGCCACCCCCCCAGAAACAACAGTGTGGTGAGTGCGCACATCAGACAAATGGCGACAAATTCCCCAAGGAAAAACAGCAGGAACGGGGTTGAAGAATACTCCACCATATGACCGGCAACCAATTCGGATTCAGCCTCAGGCAGGTCGAACGGCGGGCGGTTGGTTTCCGCAATCGCCGAGATGAAAAACACGATGAACATCGGGAACAAAGCAAGCCAATGCCAATCGAGGAAGGAATTGACGGGCACGCCCATGCGCGTTCCAAGGCCGGCAGATTGCGCATACACGATGTCTGTCAGATTGAGTGAGCCAACACACAACAACACCGTGATCATCACAAACCCGATGGAAACCTCGTAAGAAACCATCTGGGCCGCTGATCGCAGCGCAGCAAGAAACGGATATTTCGAGTTGGAAGCCCACCCGCCCATGATGATTCCATAAACCTCAAGCGACGAGATCGCGAAGACAAACAGGAGGCCAAGATTGGGGTCTGCAACCGACCAGCCATCAGCTACCGGGATGACCGCCCATGCGGAAAGAGCCAACACCCCAGCCACCAGCGGAGCCATCAGGAACACCCCTTTGTTGGCGGATGCCGGAATTATGGGTTCTTTCAAAACAAATTTAAGCAGATCAGCAAAGCTCTGAAGCAGCCCCCAGGGGCCAACAACGTTGGGGCCACGGCGCATTTGCACTGCGGCAAATATCTTACGGTCTGCATAGAGAATGTAAGCGACAAATATCAGCAGCGTGACCAGCAGCAAAACGCTCTGGAACAAAATAACCAGAACCGGCCAGATGTAGGTGTCGAAAAATACAGCGTCCATGATCTACTCCGCAGCCTCTACGAATTCACCCTTTGCCTGGGCAGAACACTCGGCCATCACCGCCGAAGCACGAGCGATCGGGTTGGTGAGATAGAAATCGTCAAGGGATGAAGTCAAAGGGGCTTTACCCGGCTTGCCACCGCGTTGCGCCAGCGCCTCAATACCTGAGTCATCGCGCGGGGCAATTTCATCAATATCGGCAAAATGCGGATGCGCCTGATAGAGATTGGCGTGCAGTTGTGCCAGTGAATCGAACGGTAAAACGTTGCCCAGAGATTGTGACAAGGCCCGCAATATTGCCCAGTCTTCACGTGCTTCCCCTGGTGCAAACCCGGCCCTCTGGCCCATTTGGACACGGCCTTCCGTGTTTACCCAGGTGCCGGATTTCTCCGTATAGGCAGCACCCGGCAACACAACATCAGCATGGTGTGCTCCAACATCACCATGGCTGCCAATATAGATTGTGAAACCAGACGTCCGCTTCGTCATATCCAGTTCATCGGCCCCCATTAGGAACAGGATTTCGGTATCCCGCACCATTTCGCCCGTGGTTTTTCCTCCCTCACCGGGAACGAAACCAAGGTCAAGACCGCCAGCCCGCGCTGCGGCGCTGTGGAGAATATTGAAGCCATTCCAATCCCCCTTTACCACACCAAGCGATTTAGCGGCCTTGGCTGCCATTGAAAGGATCGCCGAACCATCGCCACGGGTACAGGCCCCCTCGCCGATGATAAACATCGGCTTGAGCGGTTTGGTTTTGACTTGATCAATAAATTTCTGGAACGAATCCGGGCCAACGCCAGCATGGTGATAATCATAGGTCAGATCACCCGGCTCACCAATGACGGCAACCTGCATCTCACCAGTACGCCAGCGCTTGCGGATACGACTGTTCAGTACAGCTGCTTCCTTACGCGGATTAGTGCCGATCAGGACCAGAAGGTCCGCACTCTCAATCCCTTCAATGGTCGAATTGAAAAGATAACTCGCGCGCCCAAGCGAAGGATCAAGCGCGCTGCCTTCTGGTCTGCAATCCAAATTCGCAGACCCGAGCGCCCCAAGAAGTTCGCGCATGGCAAACATTTCTTCCACCGACGACAGATCACCGGCAATCGCACCTATGTTCTGCGCATCAACATCTTTGATCTTTGCTGCTATGGCATCAAATGCTTCGGCCCAGCTTGTGGCGACCAGCTTACCGTTTTTGCGTATATAGGGCCGGTCAAGGCGTTGCGTGCGCAGTCCATCCCAGATGAAACGGGTCTTGTCGGAAATCCATTCCTCGTTCACGGCCTCATTGACTCTGGGCATGATGCGCATGACTTCCGAACCACGCGTGTCGACCCGGATAGCCGAACCCAATGCATCCATAACATCGATGGTTTCGGTTTTGGTCAGTTCCCAGGGCCGGGCCTGAAAGGCGTAAGGTTTGGACGTCAGTGCGCCAACGGGACAAAGGTCAATCACATTGCCCTGCAATTCCGAAGTCATGGCCTGTTCAAGTGCCGTTGTGATTTCAGCATCCTCACCACGACCCAAAAGGCCGAGTTCGGAAACACCGGCAACTTCCGTTGAGAAACGGACACATCGCGTGCAATGAATGCAGCGGGTCATAATGGTTTTGACCAAGGGACCGATATATTTGTCCTCTACGGCGCGCTTGTTTTCCTGATAGCGCGACTCATCAAAGCCAAATGCCATGGCCTGGTCCTGCAAATCACATTCACCGCCCTGATCACATATGGGACAGTCAAGCGGATGATTGATCAGCAGGAACTCCATCACCCCTTCGCGGGCCTTCTTGACCATCGGCGTATTGGTGAAAATTTCCGGCGGTTCACCGTTTGGACCGGGACGCAGATCACGCACCCCCATGGCACAGGAAGCTGCGGGCTTTGGGGGGCCGCCCTTTACTTCAACCAGACACATACGACAATTGCCCGCTATCGACAGGCGTTCGTGGAAACAAAAGCGCGGTATCTCCGCGCCGGCTTCCTCCGCAGCCTGGAGCAGCGTGTAGTGGTCCGGAACCTCTATTTCTTTGCCATCAACAATGATGTTGGCCATGGCCAAATTTCCTGTTTTGCGCGCGTGTTGCGCCGTATAATTTTTATCCGCACCGCTGCTTTTGCCAGAGTTTCACATGAGGCAAATGCGCCCAGGTGAAGGCGTGGTCGGTATCGCCGTGTTCGTTCAGATAGTCCAGCCGTTCTTTGGCCTCATCCAGCGTTGGCTTATGCCCTTCTTCGACCCACCACATGACAAAGTGATGGCTGTCCATGGCATCGAACCATTCATGCTTGCGGTTGTAGAACTGCTTATGCACCGTGTTCCATACAAAATGCTCCAGATGCTCCGGTGTTTGCCAAACCGACATATTGGCCGCTGCACCGGGCCAAGGCGTTTGCTGGTTCATGGCATGACCGGATTCATCCATGTGGAACCAGACGAACCCTGGCATGGTAAAGCCAAGTTCGTTGATCCGCACCAGATTATCCATGAAGCCCGCAAATCGTGGATCATCATTGCCGAATTTCGGATAGGCGATGTTGAGTTCAGCCAGATGCATTACGGCGCACCCCAGCACCGGGCAAACAACAAATCCGTCGCCCAAATAATTAAAGCGAAACCGATTGATACACCGCTACCAAACAAAAGGGTCAGCTTCCAACAAGTCGCTTGTTCAGCAAGGTCAATCACTCCGCTGCCTCCCGCACCGCGCCATCCTTGTCTGACCTATAGGTATAGCTGTCGATCCGCGCTTCCATCTCAGGACGAAAGTGATTGATCAGCCCCTGAATTGGCCACGCTGCGGCGTCACCCAGCGCACAAATCGTGTGACCCTCAATCTGTTTGGTCACGTCAAACAGCATATCGATCTCACGTTTTTCGGCGCGCCCCTCCACCATGCGCTCCATCACACGCATCATCCAGCCGGTCCCTTCCCGACATGGAGTGCACTGGCCGCAGCTTTCATGCTTGTAGAAGGCACTCAACCTCCAGATAGCGCGGATGATGTCGGTGGACCTATCCATGACTATGATAGCCGCTGTACCAAGACCGGACTTGAGTGCACCAAGCGAGTCAAAATCCATCGGACAATCGATAATCTGATCGGCGGGTACACAACGTACAGATGAGCCGCCGGGAATGACCGCAAGCAGGTTGTCCCAGCCACCGCGGACCCCGCCACAATGTTTGTCAATCAGTTCACGGAAGGGAACCGACATCGCATCTTCAAACGTGGCAGGTTGGTTTACATGCCCTGACACACAAAACAGCTTGGTTCCCCGGTTGTTTTCCGCACCAAAGGACGCAAACCAATCCGCCCCGCGTCGCAAAATGGTGGGCACGACAGCCACTGATTCCACGTTGTTGACGGTGGTGGGGCAACCATAAAGACCCACATTGGCCGGGAACGGCGGCTTCAGACGGGGCTGGCCTTTCTTGCCCTCAAGGCTTTCCAGCAGTGCCGTTTCCTCGCCGCAGATATAGGCACCGGCACCATGATGAACATAAATATCATAATCCCAGCCGTTCTTGTTGTTTTTACCTAACAAATTGGCTTCGTAACACTCTTCAATAGCCGCTTCGAGCGCCTCGCGTTCGCGGACATATTCCCCCCGCACATAGATGTAGCAGGCATGTGCACCCATTGCGAAACCCGCAATCAGACACCCTTCGATCAGGGTATGCGGGTCATGGCGCATAATATCGCGGTCTTTGCAGGTGCCAGGCTCAGACTCATCGGCATTGATCACAAGGTAATGGGGACGTTCGCCAACTTCCTTGGGCATAAAGGACCATTTCAGTCCGGTCGGGAAGCCTGCACCGCCTCGTCCACGCAAACCCGACTCTTTGGTCTGATTGATCACCCAGTCCCGGCCTTTTTTTATAAAACGTGCGGTTCCGGACCAATGCCCACGCTTCATCGCCCCCTTTAGGGAACGGTCGTGAATTCCGTAAATATTGGTGAAAATGCGGTCTTTATCCTGCAGCATCAGTGTTGCTCTCCGTCATTTCCGTGCAGACCTTCGGCGAGGTCTCCATGTACCAGCGCATCGACGTCAATTTCCCTCATGTCTTCACGCGTTGGCGTGAAGCGGTCTCCTATGAGGCCAAAGACAAAAGCCCCCAGACCACCTCCAACAATCAGCCACCAGCGATAGGGTACAAGTCCATCAAAGAAGAAGAAGGTCAAAACACCGACTACAGAGGCAATCGACGCGATCAGTGACAACAAGCGCATTAACATGCCGGGCCACAGGACCCCGAGCGCAGCCCCGGCAGCGGCTTTGTTGAATTGGGCCATCAAAGGGCTCCCTTCGCAAGTGCCTTGGCCTGTTTGACCCAGTTGTCCCGATCAATCCGCCCCTTAAACTTCAGATAGCCATCAACCCAGTCCCGCTCCGCTTTCTTCCATTTGGCGATCTGCTCGAACTTGTAAATCCCAAGCCCGTTCAAAATGCCCTCAATCTTGGGACCAACTCCGGAAATGAGTTTGAGATCATCAGGCTTGGCGGGCTTGCGCATTTTTGAAGGACGGTTCTTTTCCTTTGGATCTACTTTCTCAGAAGCAGTTACCTTGCTCTTTTCTGCCGGCTTTCTGGCTTGCCCTGTCTTGCGCGGCGAAGTGGCTTTCTTCTTAGTAGACGCCTGAACCAGTGTCGCAGGTGCCTTCGCTGTTTCTGCCGCCACGCTCTTTGAAGTTTTAGATTTTCCGGCGCCAGACTTCTTCGCAGTCCTGCTGGTTTTGCTATTTCCGTTTGCCGCCCGGCGACCGACAACAGGCAAATCTTCGGTCAGTGAGGTCAAGCCTCCAACGGGTGCAGAAAAAATGCGATCAATCTGCGGCCCCGGTACGACCTCTTGTCCCTTACTCGCTTCGAATTCGTCGATAATTTCTTCCAGCCGATCAGGCGTCAGATCTTCGTAGGTATCCTTGAAAATCATAACCATTGGCGCGTTGACGCATGCGCCCTGACATTCAACTTCTTCCCAGGACAAATTGCCGTTGGCCGAAAGCTCGAACGGTTTTTCAGCAATTCGCTTTTTGCATACTTTCATCAGATCTTCCGACCCGCGCAACATGCACGGTGTGGTGCCACAAACCTGAATATGGGCTAGTTTTCCAACCGGCGCGAGTTGGAACTGGGTATAGAAAGTCGCCACTTCCAGCACCCGGATAAGCGGCATGTCCAGCATTTCGGCAACATATTCAATTGCCGCTTTGGTCACCCAACCATCCTGCTCCTGCGCCCGCATCAACAGCGGTATAACAGCTGAGGCTTCACGCCCTTTCGGATAGTCTTTAATTTTACGTTTGGCCCATGCCGCATTGCTCTTGTTAAAAGCGAACTTTGCGGGCTGAACAGTGTCTTCGGCTAAGCGACGAACAGACATTCGAAACGATACCACTATGCAGGCTGAATCTTTGCCCTGCTTCTAGCACAGGCAGTGCAAAAGGCTATAGTCAGAAGGCTGCACATTCCAGTGTTTTTAAGCCATGTGTATTGAATGATTTTCGGCTTGGACGCGCGGCAGCGTCTCAACGCGCGCTCAGCGTTTGGCGCTTAGTACACCGATCCAGAATTCACTGCGCGTTGCGAAGAAATCATACCCCTTGCGGCGGGCCGTCTTATAGGGCGTCATTTGATTTATGTCAGTAATTTCAAAGAAATTCCCGTCGGGCAGCCCGGCGAAGACATGCATCCCAAATTCTGCCATTATCATGGCCGCATTGGTGTGCTGCCGGTCGCTGCCGTGATCTTCAAAGATTACCAGTGTATCCAGTTCAAGGATGGGTTCTGCACCGCGCAAAGCGGTTATCTCCATACCTTCCACATCCAGTTTCAGCACAAATTTTCCGGTCGCATTTTTGACTTCCGGAAGATCGGCAATTGCGATACTGGTGACTGTCTCCAGCGCCGGGCCGACATCTTCGTCAACATTGACCGAGCGCTGTTCGTGTTTGGCCCCTCCGTAAAGAGTGAGCTTCTTACCCGTTTCGTCTCCAATCGCGCGATGGTGGGCGGAGAAGCGATTATCATTGAGAACGGAGTTTCGCATGGCCCTTCCGAAGCTCTGGCTTGAAGCTTCGACGGCCACCGCCTTTTTTTCTCCAAAACGAGGGCCCGACACCAGCAGCGACCAGAAACCAAAGTTCGCACCACAATCGACAAAGGTGTAGTCGACATCACGGGCGCGCTTTAGAAAAAAGTGTATTTCCTGCTCATAGAGAAACCCTGGCGAACAGAGACACGACCAGTAAGGGTCGGCATAGGGAAACTGATATTCAGTCCCGTCAGGATATTGGACTCGAACCGGCTTTTCACTCGGCAAGAAACTCTTAATGGCACCGCATATCTTGGAGAAGCCGGGGCGATTGGGGTAGTTGGTCAACTTTACGGCCAAAGCCATAAGATTCAACGCCAGACGCTCGCTTGCGGAAGCGCCGTCAATTTGGCCGTTTTGCCAGTTTACTGTGATTGCGTCGTGTCTAAGTGCTTCTGCCATAGTCCATGCCACCATATCGGCTGAAGGGGCATTCTAGCAGAAACCTGTACCAAAAAGGTCTATGGATTATCTGGATGGTTACCCAAACGTTAACTTTGGGTGGCGTTAGCGATCCACCTCGCCAAACACGATATCCATCGAGCCAAGGACAGCACCGACATCAGCCAACAAATGTCCGCGACACATATAGTCCATTGCCTGCAGATGGGCGAAACCGGGAGCGCGCAGTTTGCAGCGGTAAGGTTTGTTGGAACCGTCTGAAATCAGATAGACCCCGAACTCGCCTTTTGGTGCTTCAACGGCAGCATAAACCTCGCCTGCCGGAACTTTAAATCCCTCGGTGTAGAGCTTGAAATGCTGAATCAGCGCTTCCATGGACCGCTTCATCTCACCACGTCTGGGCGGCACAGCCTTACCGTCGGTTGACGAAACAGGCCCCTGCCCTTCGGCACTCAACAATTTATCGACGCACTGCTTCATAATCTTGGTTGATTCACGCATTTCCAGCATGCGGATAACGTACCGATCGTAATTGTCGCAATTTTTGCCAACCGGAATATCAAACTCCAGTTCATCATAGCACTCGTAGGGCTGAGAACGCCGCAAATCCCAGGCTGCACCGGACCCCCGCACCATTACGCCCGAGAAGCCCCACGCCCAGGCATCTTCGAGAGATATGACGCCGATATCCACATTGCGCTGTTTGAAGATGCGGTTTTGTGTCAACAGGGCATCAATATCATCCAGTGCCCTGGGGAATTCATCGCACCACGTTCCAATGTCCTCAATGAGACGGGTCGGCAGGTCCTGGTGAACTCCGCCGGGTCTGAAATACGCGGCATGCATCCGTGATCCAGAGGCACGTTCGTAAAAGACCATCAGCTTTTCTCGCTCTTCAAACCCCCACAGAGGAGGAGTGAGCGCACCAACATCCATAGCCTGTGTTGTCACATTGAGCAGATGGGAAAGAATGCGGCCGATCTCTGAATACAGAACTCTAATCAACTGGCCTCGTTTTGGCACTTCAAGGCCAACAAGCCTTTCAGTGGCAAGACAAAACGCATGTTCTTGATTCATGGGGGCAACATAGTCTAGCCGGTCGAAATACGGCATGGCCTGCAGATAGGTTTTCTGTTCTATCAGTTTTTCAGTCCCGCGATGCAGCAAACCAATATGCGGGTCGACGCGCTCGACCACCTCGCCATCAAGCTCCAGAACCAGGCGCAAGACCCCGTGGGCCGCCGGATGCTGGGGGCCAAAATTGATATTGAAATTGCGGATATCGACTTCGGGCATATCAGCTTTCTTCTGGCGAGGAGAACATGGCGAAGACCTCTTCACCCGTCATTGTTTTTGTTTTCTCTGCGAAATTGTAGTTATCCGGCTTTTCGTCAATAAAAACCTGTAACCCAAGTGGGTAGTTGGCAGTCTCTTCAAAAAGCTGCGCCGATAGATGGTATTCACCGCCTTGTTGCAATCTCCATGCAACTGACGTTCCGCAGATTTTGCAGAAGACGCGCTCAGCCCATTGCGACGACTTGTAAACACCAAAGCTGTTTTGCACTTTGACGACAACATTGTCTCCGCAATCAAACGTCATGAACGGCCCGGCTGACCACTTACGACACACCGCGCAGTGACAGGTTCCCATCTCGTGTATTCGCGGGGTTGCCTCCACTGTTACATCACCGCACAGGCATGTTCCGCTTAGTTCAGGCACAGTTATTTCGCCTTCTCTTCGGCTTTCTCATCGCCAGGCAGGACATAATCCGTACCTTCCCAGGGACTGAGGAAATCGAAATCCCGGAACTCCTGACGCAATTCAACCGGCTCGTAAACGACACGTTTCTGCTCGTCATCATAGCGAACTTCAGTAAAGCCGGTCAGTGGAAAGTCCTTGCGCAAAGGATATCCCTCAAATCCGTAGTCGGTCAGCAGACGACGCAAATCCGGGTGTCCGGTAAATAAAATTCCGTACATATCGTAAGCTTCACGCTCAAACCAATCGGCACCGGGAAAAACACTCACAACACTTGGAATCGGGGTCTGGGAATCGGTCGCGACCTTCACACGAACCCGCAGGTTCTGGCGCGGACTCAGCAGATGATAGACAACATCGAATCTCTTGCGCCGCTCCGGGTAATCGACACCACAAATATCGATGAATGAAACAAACTGGGTTTGCACATCATCGCGCAGGAAACGCAATGCTGACACAAGGTTGTCGGGCGTTACCGCAAGGTTCAATTCACCGTAGCCTATTTCAGAACCGTCCAGTTTATCGCCGAGTTGCTCTCCGATATAAGCATTGAGATCAAGAAGGGATTGCGTATCCATCGACCTCTCCTAACGCTCAATTGTGCCGGTTCGGCGAATTTTCTTCTGCAGAAGCAGCACTCCATACAGAAGCGCTTCAGCCGTTGGGGGGCACCCCGGGACATAGATGTCCACTGGCACAATACGGTCGCACCCGCGAACAACCGAATAGGAATAGTGGTAGTACCCTCCCCCGTTGGCGCAGGAGCCCATAGAGATCACGTAGCGCGGTTCCGGCATCTGATCGTAAACCTTGCGCAGCGCAGGCGCCATTTTGTTGGTCAAAGTACCCGCAACAATCATCACATCAGACTGTCGTGGAGACGCACGCGGAGCGAAGCCGAACCGCTCGGCATCGTAACGCGGCATGGAAAGCTGCATCATTTCAACGGCGCAGCAAGCCAAACCAAATGTCATCCACATCAGCGAGCCGGTGCGCGCCCAGGTGATCAATTCGTCAGTGGAAGTAACCAGAAACCCCTTGTCAGCGAGTTCATCACTGATCTCACCAAAATAGGCGTCATCAGCGCCAATCGGCTTGCCCGTCGACGGGTCGATCACTCCCTTTGGACTAGGAGCGATTAGTGTTGAGGATGCGTCTTGAGTGGCCATAGTAAAGGTCCGTGAATCTCAGTCGTGCCAGAGGTCAATCCCACTCAAGCGCGCCTTTTTTCCATTCGTAGATAAAGCCGATTGTAAGAACCCCCAGGAACACCATCATTGACCAGAAGCCGAACCAGCCAAGCGATCCAAAGCTGACAGCCCAGGGAAACAGGAAGGCCACTTCCAGATCAAAAATGATGAAGAGGATCGCCACAAGATAGAACCGCACATCAAACTTCATGCGGGCATCGTCGAAGGCATCAAATCCACATTCGTATGCAGACAGTTTCTCGTCGTCAGGGGCCCGGTAAGCAACCAGAAAAGGAGCAATCAACAAGGCCAGCCCGATCGCCAGTGCAACACCCATAAAAATGAGCACAGGGAGATAGGAAAGCAGCAATTGTTCCATGGGGTACATCACCGGTTCTAGTTGGCTCTGAGTTAGCCGACACGGCGGTTCAAAGCAAGCGGCAGCCGGCTTCTATTGTTCGTTGAGCCGAGCTTTTTCATCTCTGCGCAAAAACCTTCATCCCCAACACCACAATTGCAGAAATGTCGCTTGACTTGCCTTCGTGCTATCCGTATTCCACACACCGACCTTGAAGGGTCTTTCGGCCTTTCTCCCCACGCGGGTGTAGCTCAGTTGGTTAGAGTGCCGGCCTGTCACGCCGGAGGTCGCGGGTTCGAGTCCCGTCACTCGCGCCACCTTTCCATCCAATAGTGCGGTGGTGAAGGTAATCCTGATTTGCCTTGTTTGGCAAAGATGGGCGATTAGCTCAGTTGGTAGAGCGCTTCGTTTACACCGAAGATGTCGGCAGTTCGACTGCTTGAGTTAAATTGCATGAAAATACATTCATCTTTGTTCAGAATTTTTGTCCTCTTTAAAAAAGAACAATTAATACAAAAACATTCTGAATCTCAATAGTTTCGGAGTTATAGGCCTTTGAACAGTGGTAGGTGTATTTGCTGCTAATATGCAACAAAACCGGAGAAAGGGTTAAGCTGCGGGAATAAATGACGAAACTATATACTTACATGACATGTAATTATGGAAACAAGAAGAAAAACATTTAGCGTATTATAAATTAAAGATTAAACTCTATGCTAATCTGTGTGTGCGTGTTCAATCAAAGTTATGAAATTTATTTCGATTATGAAATCAAATTTTTTTTTCTAGTGAGATTTGTTAAATATAGTGCTATATTGTGCATAGTTCATTTCTTTGCACGAAATTATCCCTAAAAAGAGTCCCACTTTCCAATGATGAAGTAGCTGCATTACATGCTATAGTATGATGGCCCTCAGGGGTCAGAGCTTCACGCAACGCGATATACTTCACACAATTTAAAATTCATTCACGCAACTCGATATAATTCACGC
>CALHCF010000003.1 GCA_937930635.1 uncultured Rhizobiaceae group bacterium | reverse complement strand
CCTCATTTGAGGCATTTGTTCTGGACAACGAAATGTTGGCGACCATTCAACGCGTTGTTCGGGGCATAGAAGTCAATGAGGATACCCTGGGGTTCGAGACCATCCGTCAAAGTGTTCTGGGTGAGGGGCATTTTCTTGGAGGTGACCATACAATTCGGGCAATGGAACGCGACTACTATTATCCTGCGGTTGCCAACCGCGACAGCCCGGATGTCTGGAACGAGGCCGGGGCACCGGATGCCTGGACGGTCGCAAGAGCAAAGGCGAAAGAAATTCTGGATAGCCACCATCCTAACTTCATCAATCGCGAAGCTGATGTCTCGATCAGACAACGATTCAATATCAGACTGTGATCCAACCCGTTTGGTTGGCCTTTCAAATTTGGCGGGTTTCAACTCTTCAGAAATGGTATCAATCATGCCCAGGTTCATGTTGAGCTTGACGATATGACCAGGACCCGGGCAACTGGAGCCGTTAGTCGATAAAAGCAGGTTGGGGGAGCTGTCCTCATGGATATTCTGATTTCGGTGGTCCTTCCATTGGGTTTGGCCTTTATCATGTTGTCGCTGGGACTGGGGCTTGCCTTTGCGGATTTTGCCCGTGTCGCAACACGCCCGTTTTCGTTTCTCATTGGCGCTGTCAATCAGGTGTTTTTGCTGCCGGCTTTGGCATTCGTGATCGCCAAGGTTTTTTCACTGCCGCCGGAACTGGCGGTTGGGTTCATGATCCTGTCCTTTTGTCCTGGTGGCGTAACCAGCAATATCATGACACGTCTGGCCAAAGGTGATGTGGCGTTATCGGTTTCACTTACCGCCGTGATCAGCTTGACGAGCATGATCACGCTGCCTTTCCTGCTGGCGTGGAGCGTTTCTCATTTCATGGGGTCAGCCGCCGAGCCTGTAAACATCGCCGGTGTCGCCATTTCGATGTTTCTGCTGACAGCCCTCCCGGTTCTCGTGGGTGTGACGTTGCGCCGGTTTTTCCCGGTTGCGGTTGAGCGGGTCGAGCCGTTTATTTCAAAGGTGGCCACGGCATTGTTTGTTGTCATCGTGATTGCTGCACTGGCGTCCAACTGGAGCCTGTTTGTCGATAATCTGCCGGTATTGGCACCGTCGCTTCTTACCTTGAATGTCGGTTTGCTGGTCATCGGGTTTTTGGTTGCTGCTGCAATGGGGCTAAGTGTTCAGGAGCGAAAGACGATATCGATTGAAACCGGCGTGCAGAACTCGACGCTGGGGATCACTGTTGCAACCCTGATGACGGGGGCAGCCGCAGGTTTCACCGCATTTTCCCTGCCTTCGGCCGTGTATGGAATCCTGATGTATATCGTTGTGGCCCCCGCCATTGTCTGGTTCCGCAGGCGCTGACACCCGAAAAAGGCTGCGCCCTTTCATCCACGGAGACTGACATGGAACAAAGTGACGTCATCATCGTCGGCAATGGTCTTTCTGGTCTGGTGACAGCTGCCGAGCTGGCAGATCGCGGCAAGAAAGTGCTCATTCTTGATCAGGAGCAGGAGAATAATCTCGGTGCTCAGGCATTCTGGTCACTGGGTGGCCTGTTTATGGTCGATACACCTGAGCAGCGCCGTATGGGCATTCGTGACAGCCATGAACTGGCAATGAATGATTGGATGGGGTCAGCGCAATTTGACCGCGAAGAAGATGCCTGGCCTCGCAAATGGGCGGAGGCTTATGTCGATTTTGCTGCAGGTGATATGCGGCAATGGTTGCGGGATATGGGAATGCGCTGGTTTCCGATTGTCGGCTGGGCGGAACGTGGTGGCTCCTACGCTGATGGTCATGGCAATTCTGTACCCCGTTTTCATCTGACATGGGGGGTGGGGCCGGGCATCATCGCGCCGTTTGAAAGGCGTGTCCGCGAACATGTTGCAAATGGTCTGATTACACTGAAATTCCGTCACCGGTGTTCAGAAATTATCATGAAAGATGGCGCCGTTGCCGGAGTTTGCGGGGAAGTTCTGGCTGATGATACAAAGGAACGGGGAGAAGAAACCAACCGTGACGTTGTTGGTGATTTTGAGCTTTTTGCTGCAAATGTTGTTGTCGCGTCGGGGGGGATTGGTGGCAACCATGATCATGTTCGCAAGGTCTGGCCGAGGGGCCGCCTTGGCAATCCGCCAAGCAACATGATTTCCGGTGTGCCTGCCCATGTTGACGGACGGATGCTGGGCATAACCGAGAAGGCAGGGGGGCGGGTCATCAATGCTGACCGGATGTGGCACTATGTCGAAGGGGTGCGGAACTGGAATTCAATCTGGCCCAAACATGGCATACGCATTTTGCCGGGGCCATCGTCAATGTGGTTTGATGCTGATGGCAACCGGCTCAAGCCGCCCTGTCTTCCCGGTTTCGATACGCTGACAACCCTGCAGGAGATTATGAAGACCGGTCACGACTATTCGTGGTTCATCATGACCCAGAATATCATCAAGAAAGAGATTGCGCTGTCGGGGTCGGAACAAAACCCTGATTTTGCCAGCAAAGACTGGATGATGACCTTCAAGCATCGCATCCTCAACAAACAGGCAACCCCCGCTGTAGAAGCCTTCAAAGAACACGGCGAGGATTTTGTGGTGGCCGACAATCTGCGGGATCTGGTCGATGGCATGAACCGGATTGGTGATGACCTGCTCGACTACGAAAAGCTGAGATCTCAGATTGTAGCGCGTGACAGCCAGATTGATAATCCGTTTTCGAAGGATGCGCAGGTCATGGCGATTCATGCAGCGCGTAATTTTCGGGGCGACAAATTGATGCGCACCGCTAAACCGCACAGGTTTCTGGATCCGGCCAATGGTCCGTTGATTGCAGTCCGCCTCAATATCATCACCCGAAAAAGCCTTGGTGGACTTCACACCGATCTCGATGGCCGGGTTCTGGATGAAAACGGTAGCAGTATTTCCGGCCTGTTTGCAGCGGGGGAGGTTTGTGGTTTTGGTGGCGGCGGTTATCACGGCTACAACGCACTGGAAGGCACATTCCTTGGCGGCTGCATCTTCTCTGGCCGTCAGGTTGGACGTTCCCGCACTCTTGCCTAACCCTGACCTGACGTGGCCGTGGCTGGGGCGGGGGACTGACGCGAAGACCCAACTGCCAGCCTGATGGTTTGACTGTCTTTTGTGACCTTATGTTCAAGGCAATAAGGTCTTTACTCAAACGGAAAAGTTTGGAGACTGCCTCGATGCCAAACCCTGACCTTGTTGCTCACAGTTCCCAGACCGCGCGGGATATCATCGAACTTGACGATGGTATCTGGACCGCTGTGGGTTATGCGGCATCGAATGTGCATTTGATTGAAGGATTGAACAGCGCCACCATCATTGATACGTCTGAGTCAACGAGGGCAGCCCAGAATATTTTGGCTGAGTTCCGCAAGTGTTCCAGTAAACCGATCAGTCGAATTATCTATACCCACTCGCACCGGGATCATATTTCAGGCGCGACCGTGTTTTCAGATGGCGGCGCGGCCATTCATGCGAGCCACAAATTCAGTTCGGATCTCATCGCGGTGGATGGTGATGCTATTGCCCCAAACAAGGCGCTTGCCCGCCGCACGCGCGCGCAGTTTGGCATGGGGCTGTCCCCCGAAGAGAGGATAAGTCTTGGATGTGGGCCGGGGGACCGACCAATGGAAGGGCTTGGCGCTGGTTTCCGCGCGCCCACAGTTCTGGAAGTTGAAGACCGTCATATCGATCTGGATGGTCTTTCCGCTGACCTGATCCATGCGCCCGGTGAGACAGATGATCATATGGTGGTCTGGCTTCCCGACCGCAAAATCCTGTTTTGCGGGGACAATTGGTACCATGCCTTTCCCAACCTCTATGCGATCCGGGGAACGCCCTATCGTGACTTTCAGGCCTGGGCGGATTCATTGAGTTTGTTGGCGGACCTGGGGGCGGAAGTTCTTGCGCCTGGACATACGCGACCGGTCTTCGGCCGCAGAAATGTTCATGATGTTTTGACCTCAACACGGGACGCGATCCTGCACGTCATGCGCTATACCGCCGATGCGATGGATGCGGGTTTGTCGATGGATGACATTGCATCATCCATCACCTTGCCCGACCATCTGGCTGACAAACCCTGGCTGAAAGAGTTTTACGGCAAGGTTTCGTGGTCTGCCCGCGCCTATGCCGTTGGAACACTGGGTTGGTATGATGGCAATCCCACCAATCTGGGAACCCTCTCAACTGAAAGTCGCGCCCGGCAAATGGCCGAGCTTGCCGGGGGAGCCGATGCCCTTGAAGTGGCAGCACTTGCAGCTGTCGATTTGCAATGGAAGCTTGAACTTCTCGATCATCTGTCTGTGTTGGGTAAAGACGTGGTGCAGGAAAAAATAAAGACGCTGAGAACTTTGGCCGAATCCGAGATCAACGCCACAGCCCGCAACACGTATTTATCAGAGGCTTTGGAGCTCACTTCAGGTTCAAAGTAAAATACCGACACCCGCCAATGAAACCAATATGCGCATACGCGACCGGGGGTCACTTGCTGTGATTGCGTGTATGAATACCGAGATATTGGTTGCGGGGGTAGGATTTGAACCTACGACCTTCAGGTTATGAGCCTGACGAGCTACCGGGCTGCTCCACCCCGCGATAAGGCCGCTTTGCGACGGGGGTTGATGTATGCTCTTTTTGCTTCAATTGAAAGCTTAAAGATGGGTCTTCATGCAAAAAATTGCTGGGCGGATGGCAATTCCTCAATAACAGACTTTGCGCCCTTGGCGGCGCCTGTCATAAGAAGATCAGACAGCCGCATTGTGCGGTGCAAAAAACAGACAAGGCAGGCCTGAGTGGCACGAAGAAAAATACTCAATGCGCTCCTCTCTCCGTTAGGTTTTCGGGCTCATAGAAAGCAGAAGAACCAGGGTGGCAGTATTCTCAACAGCGTCGCACTTGAGCGTAAGACCGTTGTGTGTCCGCCAATCGCGGAAAAGCTTGACTATGTTGTGCAACGCGGCCCCTTTGAGGGGCTGAAATTACCGGACTCGGGAACGTGGAGTGATTACGACATCGTCGCCAAGCTTATTGGGGCCTATGAGGCGGAGCTGTTTCCGGCACTGGAGGAAATTGTCGGACTGCAACCGGACTGTGCCGTCAATATTGGAGCCTCGGAAGGTTACTATGCGATTGGTTTGAAGAGGCGGCTGCCGGACTGTTCGGTTTTTACTTTTGACATAGACAAGAATGCATTGCCTGCGCTCAACAAATGCATGACCGGAAATCAGGTGGAGATCAGTGTCTCACAGCATTTCAACTTTGAGTCGGAAAAATCCGATATCGATTTGAGCCGGTTTGAGCGACCGGCTTTTATCGTCGACTGTGAAGGTTGTGAAGAACGGATCGCGTTGATGAAGCCGGATGAGATTCAAAAGTCACTCTTCCTGGTGGAATGTCACGACATGAACGTTCCCAATGTTACGGAAAACCTGGTGGCGGCCATGGAAGAAACTCATGATGTCGAGGTTATTCATCAGCAGGTTCGTGATCACAGGGCATTCCCGGAACTTGCCCATTTGGTAGAACTCGACAGGTTTGTTGTATTGAGCGAATTTCGCGGTCACGACATGCATTGGATATATGCGGTTCCAAAAGCCTGGAAATGAAAACTGCTGTTTTTTTTGTCGTAAACCAGAAATTTGCTGATGTGGCTTTTGCGCAGGCCGCGCGGATTGCCCGGTGTTTTGGTGTCGATGTTCATATTTTTGAGGAATCGGAAACCGGTGTCGATCTTGCCGGGTATTCTAACCTGCCAAACCGGGTCTCCTACCACCATAACCTGTTGTCCCGGCACTTGCCGACAGGGTTGCCAAGCTCTGAGAAATGGCCCGCCATCATCTATATGCGCCTCTTTGCGCCTCAGTTTCTCAAACACTACGATCGGGTTATTTATCTTGACGCCGATATTTATGTGAAAGAAATGCCCGATCTGATCTGGTCGATAGACCTGCCAGCGGGACTGGGTGCTGTTCATGATTGCGGCGTGGTGGGAAAGTATTTGCTTGGAACCGATATCGAAACCAAGCAATGGCTAAGCTCAATTGGGCTGGAAGGTTCCCGGTATCTGAATTCAGGTGTCCTTGTCATCGATGTGAAGAAATGGCTTGAGATCGATTTTGTCAACGAGCTCAAGAGCCATCATGCCTCGTTTGGGCAGAAAACACGGATGTTTGACCAGGACTTTCTAAACTTCGTTTTCCGCAACAGGTGGACCGAACTCAGCCCATGCTGGAATTTCCAGTATCCGATCCTGAATTTCGGGTTCGAAGAGACTTTCAGGCCCTGCTTCTATCATTTCACCAATTACCACAAACCGTGGGGCAGGGAGGCTTCCCCATACCATCCCTCATATCGTGCCCTCTATGTTGAGGCGTTTTCGGCGATCGGCCTGGAGCGCGCAATTGATGGACGGTCGGGGAGTGGCAAGTCAATGTCCGCGCGAGGTCTCAAGCAGGCTTTGAGACAGCGTTTGTCGAATTTGGGATGGCCGTCCAGTCGTGAAAGAAGGAAACGGACTGCATGGTCTCAACAGTTGGCGGAGTACGAGGCATTCTATCTGGAGGCACTTGAGCAGAAGAGATTTGCAGACCTCGACGTCGACACATTGGCCCGAGCGCCGGTGGAACTGACATTTGATGGGCGCGATCTGATTTCCCCGCTTTATGGTTCAGACCGGGGTGCAAGCTAGGTCCTGACCCTAAGGTGTTTTGGGCTTTTGCTGACGCCAGTTGGGCTATGCTGAATGTCGGCACGGGCGAGGCGTATAGATGCTTCTATCGGACGTGCTAGCCTGATACGGTTCGCATTATCGTTATCAGATCAAGCGGCAGTGTTTTCAATGACTGATATTCCTGGTCAAGCTTCGCCAGACGCTCAGGTTCGCTCATGTCGCATTTGCGCACCTGAGCGTATCCAGTGATACCCGGCATGGCATTAAAGACCCCTCGCTTTTGGCGCTCTGTGATCAACTCGGTCTGAGACGGAAGGCAGGGGCGTGGTCCAACGAGGCTCAGTTCTCCCCTCATGATATTGAGCACCTGGGGGAGTTCGTCGAGCTTGGCCCGACGCAAAAACCGGCCAATACGCGTAACACTGTCTACCGGGATCTCATGGGTTCCGGCCTGCCGGGTTTCCGGCTTCATTGTTCTGAACTTGTAGCAGGTGAATGATTCCCCAAACTGCCCCACACGTTCCTGAGCAAAGATGGGTGTTCCCCGAGCGGTCAGCTTGATCGCCACCCAGATAACCACAAGCAACCACCAGAACAAAACGACTATGATGAGAGCAAACCCCCAATCTACGGCTCGCTTGCCGATATGGAAGAACCAGTTGCCCTGCTGTTCGTCTGAAATCGTTTCAGGGCTTGGTCTGCTGTCCTCAAGGTGTTCCAGGATCGACTGCGCAACCTTGTTGACATGAATGGTCGGCTTCATGCTGCGCAATATCTGGAAGATCGGGGTCCGCAGGAAAGCGGGAATCTTGTTGATCAATGACAAGCGCCCCTTAAATTGTGCATCGCCGTAGACTGCTGGAATCGTTATTTTTTTTACCGACAGATCTTTCTCGGCGTCGATGATCTTGACGGCTTCGGATTTGGATATGCTGTATGATGTCGTGGGGTTGTTTGAATGAACGGTATCCAGATAGAGAAATTTTTGAATGCCTGCTCTTTTGCTCATTTCGAGCACCTGTTTCAGCAGTTCAACATTAACCTGCCGGAAATCTTCAAGGGTTCCTTCCTGATCATTGTTCATGACAGCCAGGTGCAGCAACGAGTCCGATTCTTCCAGGGATTGTTCAAGGTCTTTATATTCAAGGCAGGAAAATTGCGGGAAGAGCTGCTGCAAATACTCAACGTCACGCCCGACCAAAAGCAGAGGAAGACCTTCGCGAGATAGCAGAGGAATTATTTGTTGGCCGATAAACCCCGATGCTCCGGTAATAACAAGACGCATTGACGAAGGAATACCCTGTAAACTGAATACCGTCGGGTTGGCCCCGCACTGAACGGCATCGTGAGCGTTGTGGCAAGCTGAATTAAGTGATGCCGGGGTCGCTTCTATAATACTTTGTTCATGTAAGCCAGCCGCTTTCATGCTGTCCATGGCGCAGTAAATAGCTGTTCATGAGCATGCGGTTTTATTTCTTCAGCCTGATATTTCGGGGGCAGGGGTGCCGGATTGCAACAAGCCTGATGAGACAGTTTGTCTCAACTCGTCAAAATGCTCTCAACGCGCTCATTTAGCCGAAAATTAAGGAAGTTTTCTTAAACCTAGAGAGGTTGGGAATTTTTGCGCATGGGACTGTGGCAATGAATATGCTTATCGATCAGGTGAACAAGCTTCTTTACTGGCTGACACCAGAGCATATGAAGGACAACATTTCGGACTACAAAAATGTCCGTATGTTCTTGATAAGCCATCTGTTTGGCCCTCTGATCGCGCACCCGATCACGATTTATCTCTTCCTGAACGACCCTCAGCCTTCTCCGCATGTGTGGATTCTTGCTGGCTCGATTACGGCGTTCTGGTTGTTTCCGATTGCCCTGAAAATCTTCCAGAAGTCATACTTCCTTCTGGCTCTCATTTCAGTTCAGAATCTGACCTTCGCGATCCTCTGGGGGTCGTATCACTATGGCGGTGCCTCTTCGCCCTTCCTGATGTGGGTGCTGGTTATCCCGCTTCTGGCGTTCTTCTACCTGGGATCCGGTATGAAGACCCGTGTCATTATTTTCTCGCAACTGGTTGTCAGCCTGGGCCTCTTCTACGGGGCCTATAAGTTGGACAACTCGTTTCCTATTCATATTCCGCTATCGTCGATGGTGGATGTTGCGATGGTCTCCACATTATCTGCCGCAATCTACATCTTCCTGATGGCGAGCTATTATTCGAGTGTGGTGGACTCTCAGTCTGAGCTGCTCAAGGAAATTGACCGACATCAGGAAACGCTGGAGCAGCTGACCGATGCCAAAGATGATGCTGAGCGTGCAAACAATGCGAAGTCTGACTTTCTGGCCAATATGAGCCACGAATTGAGAACCCCGCTGAACGCGGTGCTGGGCTATAGTGAAATTCTGCTGGAAGACGCAGAACTTGACGGTCGTGGTGAGGAAATCGCTGATTTGCAGAAAATTTCAGCTGCCGGCAAACACCTGCTGGCGATGGTCAATGACATTCTCGATATTTCCAAAATCGAGGCAGGCAAGGCGGATCTCTATCTTGAGACCTTCGATCTGGATAACTTTGTCTATGAGGTTGAAGCGACATCGCGCCCGCTTGCTGCAAAGAACACCAATGCCTTTGTCCTGGAGAAGGGTGAGGATCTTGGTGAAGTGCGGATGGACGCAACCAAGCTTCGGCAGTCTGTACTCAATTTGCTGTCGAATGCCGCAAAGTTCACGCAAAATGGTCAGATTACCCTTTCTATCAACCGGATCGAGCGGGATGGCCAGGATTGGATTACCATCGCTGTTCGCGATACGGGCGTTGGCATTTCTGATGAGAACATGAACAACCTCTTCCGTAACTTCTCCCAGGCAAATGCCTCTATTACAGCGAAGTTCGGTGGCACCGGTCTGGGTCTGTCTTTGAGCCAGAACCTGTGTAGTCTCATGGGGGGTGAAATTACGCTTGAAAGTCAGCTTGGAGAGGGTTCGTGTTTCACCATTCACCTGCCGGCAAATGTTGCTGAGCTTCCTCAAAGCGATGATGATCAGGAGACTGAATCCAATGCTATCGGCGAACAGCAAGACTCCGCCCAGTTGAATCATGAAGTCCAAGACGGCGCTGATGAGACGCAGCTCGATGAAGCAATTCAGGATTTGCGGAAAATTGGTGCATCGGCCGATACGCGTGGAGATCAACCCAGCATTCTGGTGATCGACGACGATCCTGATTTTCTGGAAGTCTCGGAACGTATGCTGGAGCGTGAGGGTTACAAGGCGATTACAACTGATGCGCCTGAAGTCGCCCTGGAAGTGGCGCGAAATTCGCAGCCTGTCGCAATTCTGGTTGATGTACTGATGCCGGGCCTCGATGGCTGGGATGTGATAGAAACACTTCGAGCGGATGCCGATACGTCCAATATTCCGGTCATTATGATCAGCAATAACGACAATCGGGAGAAAGCGCGTCGACATAAGGCGTCAGGCTTTCTCGAAAAGCCGCTTGATGCTGGCAAGTTGCGTGCATTGATAGAAGATATTTTTGAGCCTTCCGGTGATGATGAGACGAAAATGACCGGATAAGCGCCCTTCGAGAAAGATTGCTTTCGACAAGGTGTTGTGGGGCCTAGAAACTGAATTAGAGCAGGATAGAGAGCGTAGTTATGACATTGGTACTGGTAATCGAAGACAATGCAGTCAACCGTGATGTGTTGGGCCGTCGTCTTGAGCGCCGCGGGTATACTGTTCGCTTTGCTGTGGATGGCCCAAGCGGTATCCAGGCAGCCCAGGATTTGCAGCCAGACCTTATTTTGATGGATATCGGTCTGGGGGAGATGGATGGTTGCGAGGCCACCCGGCGTATCAAGGCCAATCCTGACACCGTCAATATTCCTATTATCGCTCTTACCGCCAGCGCGTTCGAGACGGATCGCAAGAAAGCGTTTGAGGCCGGCTGTATTGATTTTGATACCAAGCCGGTGGATCTCCCTCGTCTCCTTGCAAAAATGGAACGTTGCGCCGCTCAACCCGCTTAAGCGCTGTTGTTTCAAAAGTCCTGCTGAAATCCGGTATCTGTCCACCTGATATTCTGACTTCCTGAGCGGTCCGCTAATGTTTGAATTGGGGCCGTTTGTCGTTTTGATATCTGGACAGTCCCCATTTCGAACGCGATTGCTGACTCGATTGCGGCGTCGTGTTAGCTTTTGCGCATGACAGTGTTGCGC
Organism: uncultured Rhizobiaceae group bacterium; assembly: GCA_937930635.1. Taxonomy (GTDB): domain Bacteria; phylum Pseudomonadota; class Alphaproteobacteria; order Rhizobiales; family Rhizobiaceae; genus Pseudahrensia. The sequence goes on along the minus strand of CALHCF010000003.1, from coordinate 383,359 downwards.
ATTGTGCCGAACCTTCATTTTGAGACGCCCCAAAAGGCAGGCATCTTCTATCAGGAGATCCTGGGTCTGGAAGTCGTCATGGATCAGGGGTGGATAGTAACTTTTGCAAGTGGTGGTGTTGCTGCCAGACCTCAGATCAATGTCCTGTCGCAAAACGGTGATGATGTCGCCGTTCCTGATGTGTCAATCGAGGTGGATGATGTGGATGCGGTTTTTCGACGGGCGCAACGCGCCGGGCACGAGATTGTGCTGGAGTTGAGGGACGAGCCTTGGGGTGTCCGTCGGTTCTTTGTCCGGGATCCGGCCGGGCGACTTCTTAATATTCTTCAGCACAAGCCGGATGCTGTGTAATCGCGCTATGGGCGAGCCGCTGCATTTGCAGATTTATGTGTTCGGTTATCATCGGACAGACATCTCCTGTTTGGTTTGATACCGGGATGTGATGTGGGCGATGATGCAACAAAAAAGGCTGCAGTCTTATTCAGACTGCAGCCTCTTGATTGTTACTCAGGAAGAGAGCGTTGGTTCATGCGGCCTCGGACAACTCCCGCTCTATCAGGTTCCTACGCAATTGCGCGAAGTCCAGAGGCTTCTGCATGACGAAAGGTATGGACAGTCCTTTTGACTGCCCAAATTTCTGTGTCTCGCGCAAAACTTCGGGATCAGATCCGCTGGCGATGAAAATGTGGCCCTTGTAACCAGCTTCTGAAAGAAGCTCGAGCAGGCCGCGGGCATCAATGTTCGGCATGTTGACATCGATAGCCATGACATCAGGCTGCAACGCATTGGCCAGATTGGTAACACCACGAGAATCTGAAGTGGCGAAACCTTCGTAACCGCAACGTTCTGCAACGCGGACGATCAACTCGGCTGATGTTACATCATCATCAACGGCAAGAAGACGGTTTTGTTTGGTCATGTTTTTATTCCCTCACAAAGTTTGCAAACTGCGCCTTAAGCGGCGCGGCTTGCGGGTTCATCCATTGAGATAGTCGGAGTGTGGATGCTGGAGTTTTCGTCCTCGCGGTAAGTGCGGTACTCAATCTCAGCATCTTTCATGGCCTGCAGCATCAGGACAACGAGTTTGTCGATGTCACTCGTCGTGTGATCAGACATGACCTGGACGCGGAAGCGGGCACCACCCTGTGGCACAGCTGGGTATTCCACGAGGTTTGCAATTGCACCCAGATTGCTGAGGTTGCGTGATGCAATACGGGCGAGACCCTCTGCACCAACGCGAACCGGAACAATCGCAGATGGATCACCAAGTGTTTCCAGACCTGCCTTTTCCATTTCGGCGCGCATATAAAGCACGTTGTTCATGAGATTGAGACGGCGATCCTTGCCTTCTTTCGAGCGAACGATCTTGAAAGCTTCCAAAACCACCGCAGACTGTACCGGCGACAAAGCGTTAGAGAAGGTTTGTGTGGCCGAATAGTATTTCAGATATTCTGAGGTTTCGATGTCTTTGACGCTGATGAAACCGCCATTTGATGCAAAAGTCTTTGAGAACGATCCAATAATGACATCGGCGCTGTCGACCATGTTCTGCAAGCCCAGATGGCCCAATCCCGCATCGCCGATTGATCCAAAGTCATGGGCGCAATCGACAAGCAGTTGTGCATCATATTCGTCACAAAGTGCACGCAGAACACCGATATCCGGCGTGTCAGAATGCATTGAGAACAGGCTTTCAGTAACAACCAGAATGCCGTTCTTTGTATCGTTGGCGCGGATGCGCTGCAGGCGACGCTCAACAGCACGGGTGTTGAGGTGACCATGGAAATGGACGTTTTGCGTTGAAGCGCGTGCACCTTCCTGAAGACAGGAGTGAGCAAGAACATCCATAACGATGTGGTCGTCGGGACGAACCAGCCCCTGAACGGCTGCAAAACCTGCAGACCAACCGGTTGGATACAAAATTGTCTCGCGACCGAAAAGGAAGTCGCTGATTTCTTTTTCAAGAGCCAGAGAGCCGCTGGTGTTGCCCAGCAGGGCTGCTGAACCGGCACTGTGTACGCCGTAATCTTTGATGGCGCGGGCGCCTGCTTCTTTAACGCGGTCATGCGAAGCAAGGCTGAGATAGTCCTGCGATGCAAAGTTGACACCGGCTAGCTTCTGTCCGGCATCCGTCAGGGCCGTTGTGTGTGTGCGCGGTGCAGATGATGTTGATTTGGCGTAGGGCCAAAGATTGTGCTCGCGGCGCAGATTCTGCCAGCCATAGAAGTTTTTGACACGCTCGATAAGGTGCCCGCCTTCCGGTACGCGATATTCGCGCAAACTGCCGGTGAGAGCTTCTTCTGGTATGCGTGCGGTTTGTTTAGTGTTCTTAGACATTAGTTTCCCCAACCCTGTGATTGCTTAATTCGCGGCAGAATATGGACGCTATGGTAAAAACAGGCGCTTAATGACGTTGGTTATCGATTGGTTACCGGAGAAATTGGTTAGGAAACTCTTGCCGGATTTTCTGTGATGACGCCGAAGGTGCCTGAATTCACGTATGCCGCTGGGTAAACTGACATTATGGCAACTAAGCGTTAATACGCATTGCTTACAAATCATGAACGAGGTGAGTGGACCGATTTCATGATGAGGCTGTGGTTTGTTGTTGGGGGGTATTGAGCGGTTACTGGGTGTTACTGGTCTGAAGGAAAGTCATCGCGACAAACTTCGGGGCTCTCAGGTCCGCTCCATCATCAATCTTACGCCGGTTATGTCGTTTTCCAACCTGTTTTTGGCTGGATTGCTGGTCTGGCTGGTGCGCAAATCGGACGACTTTCCAATCGTCCTGGCATGGGCATCGATCCTCGTATTCCTGATTACTTTTGCAATGATGAGCTGGAAACGCAGCCGCACCCGCAGATCTCACGGAAAAGCCTCGCTTTCGACCATACGCCGCCTTTGTCTCAATGCCGCATTGCTGGGAAGCTTATGGGGTGTGGCAGCCGTTCTGTTTGCCACCACTGGCGATGCAAGTGCAAAAATTGTGCTGTCGGTGGGGCTGGTTGCGGTTCTCGCGGCTGGAGGCGTTGCACTGGCTGCTATTCCCGCCGCTGTCATTTCGTTTAGCCTGCCGGTGGCAATCGGTGCGGCTTATTCGCTGAGCCTCGAAAGCAACACCTCTCTCATAATTCCGCTGTTGGTTCTGTTGGCTTGGTTGTCGATCACCACACCAATTGTCGCTTTTTTCTACGCGCGATTGTTTGTCTACTTCATGGGCAGTTCGATCAAAGCGAAGGAACAAGGTGCGTTGCTTGGTATGTTTTTGGATGAGTATCGCGAAAATTCCAATGACTGGCTCTGGGAAACCGATTCACAGGGGGTGATTGATGAGTTGCCGGATGGTTGGTTGTCGGGCGACGAAGCCGATAATGAGATCAGATTGATCGATTATCTGGAGCGCACCATCACGATAAAAGGCACTCAGTTTGATGATCTGTGCAATGCTCTGGAGAAATGTGAAGCCTTCAAGGACATTTTGCTTTGCCTTGATGCTGGCAGGGGAGAGCTCTGGGTTCGGCTAAACGGACACCCGTCCTTTGATAGCGATGGCGTTTTTACGGGCTATGTGGGCATCGGGTCCGATGTGACTTCAGAGAAACTGGCTGAAGAGCGTATTGCAACTCTTTCCAAGAGCGACTCATTGACCGGCTTGATGAATAGGAACGCCTATTCGGAACGTTTGAGCATCGCTGTTGCCAATCTGGAACGTTACGGCAAGCCCTTCACCATTCTCTATCTTGATCTGGATGGGTTCAAGCTGGTCAACGACACCCGAGGTCATGTTCTGGGTGACCGGATATTGGCGGAAGTCAGTGAGCGGATTGCCGACGAAGTGCGGGAAGGCGATTCTATTGCCCGTCTTGGTGGTGACGAATTTGCAATACTCATGGAAGGGCAGGGGGATGCGGGATCTGCCGCTCGTCTGGCCGCGCGGCTGATCTCCGAGATTGGAGAACCCTATCAGTTTGAAGATGAGGAATATCGGGTTGGGCTGAGCATTGGTATTGCAATGGCACCGGTCAATGGCACACGGCCCGATCAACTCCTGCGCAATGCAGACCTGGCCCTCTATCGCGCGAAGGCAGATGGGCGTGGCGTTTTCCGTTTCTTCGAAAACGACATGGATTCAGAACTGCGTGAGAGGCGTATGCTTGAGGCAGAACTGAAAGACGCCGTCGAGAAGAACGAACTTGTTTTGCACTTTCAGCCGCTGGTCGATGCAAAAACCCGCAAGACAGTGGGTATGGAATCTCTTATTCGGTGGGAGCACCCAATTCGTGGTCTGCTCTCCCCAGCCGAGTTTGTTGAGCTCGCAGAGATGTCTCCCTTGATCTGCGATATCGGTCGCTGGACCATTCAAAAAGCATGTGAAACCGCCAGGGAATGGCCGGACGGAACTTTTGTTGCGGTCAATTTGTCTGCCCACCATTTTATGCGGTCGGACATTGTCGCTGAAGCCGCTGAAGCCCTTGAAAAAACAGGTCTTGAACCAAGCAGGCTTGAACTGGAGATTACTGAGAGCCTGCTGATGAACAAGGCCGATGAGGTTACTCACAAGCTGAATCAGCTCAAGGAAGTGGGTATTTCAGTGGCGATGGATGACTTCGGCACGGGCTATTCCAGCCTTTCCTATTTGATGAGCGTCCCCTTTGACAAATTGAAGATCGACAAGTCTTTCGTTGACCAGGTGACCGGGAACAGCTCCGGTAAGACCATTGTTCGGATGATAACCGCGCTGGCACGTGAACTTAATCTGAAGGTGACAGCTGAGGGTGTCGAACAAAAATCGCAGGCTGACTTCCTGGAAAGTGTCAATTGCGATCAATTGCAGGGTTACATGTTCTCCAAGCCGATGAAGGAAGAAGACCTTCCTGCTTACTTCTTGAAGGAGGCGGTGTCGGGAACAAAGTCAGCTGGTAAAAAATTGGTCAAGAAGACCAGGAAAAACAAGAAGTCTGCATAATCAATATGTTAATCACTTAACAGTTCGGAAACTTTCGCGCTGTAGGTTACAAGAAGTAAATTGGGTTGGGTTGAGTTAATGCGTAAATCTATCTTTGGAGCAACACTTCTTGCGGTTCTCGCAAGCAGTGCGCACGCGAGCGAACTTCGTGGTTCACTGGAACCCGAATATGCGGACCAGAACTGGTCGGGCGTTTATGTAGGCATTTCTGCAGGCCCAACTTGGCTTGAGGATCAGGATGATCGCCTGCTTCCGCTCGCGCCTCTGGGAATCCCAGACAAAGGCAAGGCCAGCGGTGTTTCTGTTGGTGTTCACGCAGGTTACAATTTTGCATGGAACAATTTTGTTGTCGGTGTTGAAGGGGATGTTTTCCGCCTGAATGAGCGGATCGATAACACGCCGATATTTGTTCCCGGCGCTCCGCTCTTTGTTCCAGGTGCTCTTACTTCCGAGATTTTCCCGCCCATAACAGTTGACGAAATTGCGTCGGCGCGTGCTCGGTTGGGATATGCTTTCGGCCCTGTCATGGGATACGTGACCGGTGGTCTTTCGTATGCCAACACCAGTATCGGGCTTGATGACTTTGGTTATGTTTTGGGTGCCGGTATTGATTATGCGGTAACCCAAAATCTGATTGCCGGCGTGCAATATCAGCACCATGTATTTGAAGATTTCGACGACCAACCTCTGGACGCGGATGTCGATATGGTTGTTGGGCGCATTTCCTACAAGTTCTGATTTTACATCGAAATGCGCTTGTGATCCGGTCTGGTCTTCAGTTCCCATTAACTGCAACTTCAATGCCCTTGCCAGATTAAGTTGCTGGCAAGATGCCCGTGTCACCATTGATCCCATAAAAAACTATGGGGATGCTCAAAAATGGGTGACACAAAAAAAATTAATGCCGGACAGTCGGGAATTCGGACATTTGCCGGGCCTTTTGCCTGGCTCGCGTTGACTGCAGGATTGCTGTCAGGCCTCCACATGTTGGAGTTGTCTGTGACTGTCTCGTTTATTGCAGCAATCTTTGTTTCTTTGACCATTGTTTTGCTGGCAAGCCGCCCGGCTGCTGAAGATCAAAACCGCATTACCATTCCAGTGCTTGGTGCAGGTCTGTTTGCGCTTCTTGCCTGGAGCGCTATTTCATTCATTCCTGCTGTACCATTTGATGATGGGTTGAGTTCCAACGCTCAGTTTTTTGCGCGGTCGATTGTCGTTGTTTCAGCTGTTGTTTTGGCAATGCCTGTTCTGGCGCTTGCAGAACTGTTGTTCTCAATGTGCCTGCTGCAGATTATTGCCCGCGCCGATGGCGAGAGCACACTCGGCGGAGAGTTGCGGGTCGTTTCAATGATCGACCGTAAATTTGGTGGTGTGCTTGGTTCGCTGAACCGGTAAAGCCGAGATAATCACCTGCCACTATGGCATCTGACTTTTTAGAAAGGCCCGCTGCTCATGCGGGCCTTTTTTGTTCAGGCAGGAACCGCTGCGGCGGGCACTTCTGTATCACTGGTTTGTGTTGCCTTGGTGTCCAGAAGCTTGTTGGTGGTCACGACAATTGCCGGTGGTGACCAGACCTCTTTTGTTGCCAGAAGGTGACGCAGAACCCCTCTCTTTGGCATGCGCCAACCTGAGACCAGCGAAATTGGAATGGCAAGCAACAGGCTAACGGCGACGGGGAGCAACCACAAAGATACCAGGCCAAGTGCCATGCCGGTTGTCAAAATTGCGCCGATCAACGTCTCAAGCCAGTGAAAGCGAGCCAGCGTTTTGAGGGGATATTGTGTGCCGCTGCGGTTTTGTGGCGCCCACCCGGTATCGAAGCCACCAAGGGTGCGCAATACGGCATTCACGTGCTGGATCATCATGATGGGCGCAAGAATAAACGACATCATGATTTCCAGGAAAGCTGATGAAATAAACCGGGCCGGCCCACCAAGTCGTGGCAACCGCCAGCCCGTATCAGCAGCCTCGCCTTTGACCACGGAAAACACGCCGACCACTTTGGGCAGCAACAAGAGGCCAAACATGAGGCACAAAACAACGAAACGGCTCACAGCATCCATTTCCGGCCATTGAGGGAACAACGGATTGGTGTCGGAAAAATAACGCAGAACAGTTTCGCTCTCGCTGCGTCCCATAAGTGCCCATAGCACCAGAAGAACAAACCACAGCAATGACGCGATGTAGCCCATGGCTCCCTGCAGCATGTGGAAGCGTGAAGCGTTGCTAAAACCCCTTGTTTTCAGCAGACGCAGATGCTGGAGATTGCCTTGGCACCAGCGGCGGTCGCGCAGGACATAATCGATAATCGTCTGGGGAGGCTCTTCGTAACTTTCGGTAATTGCCGGGCGCAGTTGCACAGCCCATCCGGCGCGGCGCAGCAGGGCAGCTTCAACAAAATCATGGCTCTTGATGGTTCCGCTTAATGCACCTTTGCCCGACAAACGGGGCAGGCCGGCACAGGCGGCGAATGCCTGGGTTCGAATGATTGCGTTGTGGCCCCAGTAATTGCCTTCATTGCCCGACCATTTGTTCAGACCCCGGGCGAGCACGCCGCCATACACATTGTTGGAAAACTGCTGAACCTTGCCAAATAGGGAGTTGGCACCAAGCAGTTTGGGAATTGTCTGGATCAGACCACATTGAGGAGAGGTCGACAGATCGTCTGCCAGTGTGATGATTGCTTTGGCGGACATCAGACTATCGGCATCCAGGGTAATAAACGCGTCCCAGTCCGCGCCCCAGTTCTCAATCCAGTCGCGAATATTGCCGGTCTTGCGTTCCGTGTTCTTGAGGCGACGACGGTAATAGACCGGAAGCGGCCCCGATGATGTATCGCCAAGACGATTGAAGGCCAGTATTTCTTGTTGAGCGATGCGTTCGTCGCAGGTGTCACTCAGGATGAAGAGGGCAAACTTGTGGGCAGAACCCGTTTGCAGCAATTGCTGACGCATGGCCGTTACCCGAGCGAAGACCGATTTTTCATCTTCGTTGAAGATCGGGACAATCAATGCCGTGCGAAGCCCTTTTTTTGACGGGCGATGTGATCCGGCGGATGCATGGGAGACGAACACTCCAATGGTGCTGGTTGCAACAGAAAGTGCAATCCAGAACGATGAGATGCCAACCAGGACAATCATTGCGATTTCGGCTGCAACAAATCCGTCCTTGTGAAACCAATCGTGTAATATTGCGACGAACACGAATGTTGTCGCCAGCGCTGGAAGGAACGTGGCGAAACGATAAAGCCACGTATGTTTTACGCGCGCGAGAGCGGGTGCCCTGGGGTCGGTGAATGGACGGGAGAGGTCCTGCTCCGGCATGTTAAGGGGAGTTGGTGTTGGCATGTTCACCGAAGAACGGGGAATGTGAGCTGTCATGCTGTCCACCTGTAAAGCCAAACCTCAGAGAGTGGTTTTCCATCAAGCATGAGCTGTGAGCGAAGTTCCATCAGATTGCGGTTGCCTGTGTCAAAGTTGAAGGCAACGCGCAGCCCGCCGGTTGCCGGATTTCGTTGGACTATGCCCTGAGAAACAGGGCCAAAATTTGAACTGGTATGAACCATTAATCTGGAGAGGTCGTCCGGCATATTTTCGACTGGAGCATAGTCGATACTTGCAAGCCGCCCGCCTTCGAAACGTTTGCCCATACGTGTGTTGATTACACGGGCAAGTTTTCCCGAAAGCGGTGCCTGATCGCACCAGACAAGCTTGTAGCTGTAGCGATATTCGGTGCCCGGTTGCAGCGGGGTTCGGGGCCGCCAATAGGCAACGATGTTATCATAAATCTCGCGATCGGCTGGAATCTCAACCAGAGTAACTGCGCCGCGTCCCCAATCTTCGCCTGGAATGACCCAAAGGCCGGGGCGCTTGTGATAATTGGCTTCGAGATCCGCGTAGTCGGAAAGTTTGCGCGGCCGCTGCATCAGGCCAAATCCGCGGGGGGCGTTGTCGACAAAACTGCTGGTCTGGAGGTTTGTTGGATTGGCCAGCTGGCGCCAAAGGGTTTCCCCGGCACCGTTCTCAATCAACAGGCCATCTGAATCATGAACCGCTGGCCTGAAATCGTCGAACCGGTTGCGGTTGGTTTCGTCAAACAGGAACATGCTTGTTTCTGCAGCTATGCCGACATGAGGCAGTTCGGTACGGGGAAAGAGAACGGATTCCACATTCATCTGGGTCGTCGCACCGGGGGTGATTTCGAATGTGTACAGGCCGGCCACGCTGGGGGAGTCAAGCAGTGCATGGACGGTTATTGACTGTGTCCCTTCGTCACCGCCCTCTATCCAGAAAGATCGAAAGTCCGGGAATTCCTCCCCTTCAGGCTCGCCCGTGTTGAGAGCCAGACCCCGTGCCGACATGCCATAAGCATGGCCACGGCCAACACACCTGAAATAGCTGGCTCCCTGAAATACAACAAATTCATCCTTGCGGTCAGGCCTGTTGATTGGAGCGCGTATGCGAAAGCCTGAATAGCCAAGGGCATCGGAGTCGGAAAGAGGGGGAACCGCTTGTGAAAAATTGAAGGCCCGCTTTGAAAACAGGACCGGCCTGGCTTCGTTTCCTTCAACAACCGAAACCATAATCGGTGAAGGGAAATAGAGGCCTGGTGCAAAAAATTCCAGCTCGAACGGTCGTTGGGTTTCCCGCCACAAGGCAGACTCTCTGTTGAAATTAATGCCGCGATACTGGTCGTAGTTGAGATCGATCCAATCTTGTGGAACCTGAGGCGGCTTCTTGTAGGCCTGGCCTGAAAGTTTGCGTACCTGATCAATCAGGAGATCGCGGGAAAAGGGCGTCGATGTGCCCAGTTTAACCGCTCCTGACGCAGCGCCGTCAGCCCATGCTGCCTGCCCACGCAGAGGCCCTACACCCAGCGATGCACAAAGTGCGGCAATAGACGTTAGAAGATTGCGTCGGTTCATCATCGGGGGACTTGGATTGCTCAATCAATCTTTGCTGCGGGTACGCCGTCAGACACAGAAGGATGTCCTGTACTGATGGGCGAAGAACTGACAGCAGAGGAATGTGGAATTGCTGTGGCGGGAGATGCCGGTTGCTTGCGCCATGGTTGTGACTTGAACCAGGCAACTGAATAAGCAACCGCGATAAGAAGGGCAAAGCCCAAAAGATTTCCTATCAATGCCATGTCCCAGTGATTTCCAAAGACCCGAAACAGCATGCCGATGAACTGGGCAATGACCAGTGAAGAGACAAACACAGCAAGAGACTGCTGGCCGACTTTCCGGATCGTATCGACCACGAACTGAAACGGCCCCCAGTCCCGGATACGTGAGCCCAGTGGGCCAACAGCAACCCAGGCCAGATAGGCCGTTGCAAGGAAATGAATGTAGCGGAACAAACCAAATTCGGACTTGCCGATCAGCGGGCGCATATATTCGCGCATTTCCTTAAACCAGGGAGACCATTCTGCGATGTAGAGGGCGGAAAGGTGATGTGGTTCAGGCCGGGCACCGTAGAGACGGAAATAGGCAAAGGGCAGGCTGATGAGCACGATCACAATTGCCGCGATGATGTATTGTTTCTTTACTGCGGGTGGTTTGATCCAGCCGCGCATGAACGCAAAGCCGGTAAAGAATACCAATTGCCAGCCCAATGGATTGAAGAACCATTTGCGTTCGCTCCACGGTTCGGCTGGAAAGTGGATCGGTGTGTAGCCAAAAAGCTTTGCGTTCGCTGCAATCCAAACCGCGGCTACAAAAGCAAAAACGGCCCACAGAGAGATACGCGAGAGGCCCATGATAATCGGGATCATAGCCAGGATGAACAGATACATGGGCAGAATGTCAAAGTAGTTTGGCACATAGGTCAACGTGAAAAGACCAATAACCAGATCTGGTGTGCGATTGAAAAAATGCGCCAGATTCAGGCTCTCGACATAGGAGCCACTCCAGTGTTTGGAGGTTAATGTCCCTACCTGATCAAAAGACGTAATCAACAAAAGAACTGCGAAAAACAACCCGATATGCGCCCAATAGACCTGCCATACGCGGTAGACGATACGGGCCGCGCCCAACAGCCAGCCCCTTTTGTCGAAAACAGCGCCAAAGGCAATGGCTGATGCCATGCCCGAACAAAACACAAAGGTTTCTGTAGCATCAGAAAAACCGAAACGGGCAGGTATCCACAAGGCCCACCAATCTCTTGGAGTATGAGCGATGAAAATAATGAACATCGCAATCCCGCGGAAGAAATCCAGACGGGGGTCGCGCACGGTACGACCGTTTGAAGAAACCGGAACAGAACTGGTGGCTGCGCTGCGGGTCACTGCAAAAAACGCGCTCCTAAAAAGTCTCTAAAATTCGCGCCCGTCGATTAATGTACTGGAGCGTGGCGAAAAATCATTTGGATTCAATTACTCGGCAGGGATTATTTGAGGGATATCCTGAGAATCTCTTGAAAATGCCCGTTGGCGCGCCAGTTCATCCATACGCATGCTTGCAAACCGGTCTTCCTGGCCTGCTCGTCTGTCTGTTCTGCTGATCAAAAATCTTTCTGCGGCATCAAAATAACCGCCGCGCAGGGCTGCTTCGATTGTCAGTCTTTCGAAAACATCGCGTTGGGCATGGCTGCCGCCGATTGTTTGCATGGAATCACGAGCGCCAGCCAGATGGCGGAAGGCTGCTGTGAAATTGCCTTCTCCGAAGGCTTCCAGGCCCTGGGCCGCAGAAAGTCCCGGATGTTTTATAATCGCGTCCATATCACTTGCTTCAGTCGCTGCGTTCTTGCGCATTCGAGCGATAAGCGACGTTGCAGCGTTCTGGCGGTTTCCGCCTATCAGCGCGAGCATGTAATGGAGATCAGCGAATGCGAGACAACCGTCGTCAACACGCTTTTCGGAAATGTCGGCAAGTTCTTCCCATCGGTCCCCAACATTGTGACCGTCTAGTTCCAGACGGCTCAGCAGTGAGGCCGCGTTTGAGATATCGCGGTAATCATCGGTTTTATCAGCACGAATATCGCGATCATACAGGGCAAAAACCGCATCAATATTGCCCTTGTCGAGATACATCAGCGCCAGATGCCACCACACATGGTACCGAAAGTTGTTGCAATGCTCCCACGCCTTTGTGCGATCTTCCAGCCAGCGTACACCCGCATTGGTGTCATTGGTCATGTCGTAAACATGAGCCACGGCGTGCAGTCCCCAGGCGTCGTCTGGGGTGTGTATCAGCCCTTCGCGGCCCTTCAGTTCGGCGAGTTTGTAATCGCCGGTTTCTTCCAGCGTAAAGGCGTGACACCCCAGGGCGTAGCCGTAGGCCGGGTCTTTTTCGCAAAGACTGGGAATGACGGTTTCGATCGACGAGCGCATGCCTTTTGCATCACCCAATACGAACCGGATGGCCTGAACCAGTTTCATCGCAAGGGCATCGTGAGGTGCAGTATCCAACAGGGCATTAATGCGGGTTGCAGCGCGGGCTGCATGACCGGAATTCCAGTCTGAAAGGGCTTCCAGAAATACGGTTTCGCGAGAACTCAACGAGCGGCGTGAAGCGGCTGAACGAGCCTCTTTTTCGGCATCTATTGCAACTTGTACAAGCTCGCGGCGACCCAGAAGAAGGGAAAAAAGCCCTTTACAAACATAGGGTAATGCAAAATCAGGATCGCTCTTGATTGTCTGGCCAAGATGTTCTGGTGTTACGGCAGCATGGGCCAAAAAACCTAACTGCGTCTTGTTCCACGCATCCAAGTCTCCTGATGCTGAAAGAGAGACTGTGCAGCCAAAAATATCAGTACGCTTATTCATTAAAAATCCTGCCTGGGCGGACAAATTGCTATTAGGTTCACTGTGCAAGATTGGTGCTAAGTGACCAAAAGTCACGTGACAATTGCGTGAACCAGTCTGCACGTTCTTTTTACCCTGCTTCTGTTCGAATTATGGCAATCTTGGCCAACTAACCAAAAATGACGAGACGAGATCAAAGCATGTCGATGGTGACCAACTGGCCTGGTGCGCGAAATGCTTCCATACCGCCCGTTTTTCCACTTATTGTTGCTCTTGTCGGCGCGATAATGGTGTCGCTTCTGACTTTTCCTTTCGGCGGTTGGCGTTTTGTGATCGCGACTGTCATCGGTGTTTGTGCAGGCTTTGCGCTTTATCACGCATCGTTCGGCTTTACGGCGGCATGGCGTCGTATTGTGACCGAACGTCGGGGGCAGGGCCTTCGTGCTCAGATGTTGTTGCTTTTATTAGCTTGTTTGCTCACTTTCCCTCTTATTGCGCATGGCCCACCTCTGGCTGATTGGGGGTTTCGCAGCGGTGCCTGGGTATTGCCCTTTGGGGTCACGGCTATGGTGGGGTCTTTTGTATTCGGGATTGGTATGCAGTTGGGGGGCGGATGCGGCTCCGGGACCTTGTTTACCGTGGGTGGCGGCAGTTCGCGAATGGTGATCACGCTGGGTGCATTTATTGCCGGTTCGCTGATCGGAACATGGCATCTTCCCGCCTGGGCGGGTTTGCCGAAAATGCAGGCTTTCTCGTTTGTAAGAGAGTTCGGCGCCATTGGGGCGCTGTTAACCATCTTTGCAATCTGTGGCACCATCTGGCTCGTCAGCCGCCGCATCGAGCTTTCGAACCATGGTTCGCTGGAACCGCGCAAGACAACCGGGTCTCTCCTGTCTGGTCCGTGGTCTCCCCTTATGGGGGCTGTTGCTTTGGCATTGGTCAGCGTAGCAACGATACTCACTTTGGGCCGCCCCTGGGGTGTGACTTCCGGCTTCGCGCTTTGGGGCGCAAAGATTGCAAGTGGTCTTGGCGTGGATGTCGTGTCCTGGCCCTATTGGAGTGGTGGGCGGGCGAATGTTCTTGAACGCAGCGTTTTTGCCAATTCCACGTCCATCATGAACTTTGGCATTATTTTTGGCGCTATGGCCGCTGCATCACTGGCCGGCAAATTCAGCCCTGTATTGCGCATTGGCTGGAAGAATATTGCCACTGCTATCATCGGCGGACTTTTGATGGGTTATGGTGCCCGGCTCGCTTATGGCTGCAACATTGGAGCTTATCTGGGGGGCATCGTTTCCGGCAGCGCCCACGGCTGGTTGTGGGGCCTGTTTGCATTTGCCGGTTCGTCTTTCATGGCGCTTATGAAACCGCGTTTCGGCCTTTGATCAAAAAACAGGAGACAATCAATGAACAGAAAAACTTGCCTTGCCACCCTATTGCTTTTGCTGACCTTCTCACCAGCGGCCTGGGCGGCGGACGTGCGTCCGGGGTGGGTGGTTCATCAGACCAAGCATTCTTTCGCGGATATGGTGAAAAAACTGAATGGCGCCATCAAGAGTGCCAAGATGTTGCGTGTCACCCGTGCCAGTGCCTCGGCAGGTGCCAAGGGCCGGGGGCTGACCATCCCGGGCAACATGATTGTGGGTGTCTATCGCAATGACTATGCCGTTCGTATGCTGGAAGCGAGCATTGATGCAGGCATAGAGGCTCCCATTCGCTATTATCTCTCCGAAAACTCTGATGGAACAACACGTCTGGCCTACCGCACACCCAGCGCTGTATTCGCTCCCTATATGGAAGAGGGTGGAGACAAGCTGAAAGCGCTGGCAACGGAGCTTGACGGGGTGTTTAGCGGCATTGCTAAGGCTGCGATCAAGTAGCAACCAGCTTTTTGGTGCGGTCAATCCGGAGCCGGGCGCTGTCCCTGGCTTGCCAGCACCGTTTTGCGCTTCTAAGGCAGTATAACTTTTGACGCGGCAACAGGCTGCAGAGAACACTCATGACCACAAGATTACAAACTGGCGCAGACGTAATTGCGGCCAAACTCGCACAATCCGGCTGCAAGCGCGCTTTCGGGATTCCTGGCGGCGAAGTGCTGGCCATACTGGATTCGCTTGATCGCGCGGGCATCGATTTTCATCTCACCAAGCACGAAAATGCTGCCGGTTTCATGGCTGAAGGGGCCTGGCACGCCGAGGAGCTGGGATCGCGCGCACCCGGTGTTCTGGTGGCAACCATCGGGCCTGGAGTGGCCAATGCCGTGAATGTGGTGGCCAATGCCCATCAGGACCGGGTGCCCCTGATCTTTTTGACAGGCTGCGTTGATGCCGCAGAAGCCGAGACCTACACGCATCAGGTGTTTGATCATCAGGCTATGCTGGCCCCCATCGTCAAGGCGAGTTTCAGGGCAAGTGCGGGTACCGTGGGCGTGATGATGGAAAAGGCACTGGCTATCGCATTCGAAGGGCAGCCCGGCCCTGTCCACATCGACGTGCCTATCAGTGTTGCAGAGGGCGAAAGTGATGAAACTCTTCGCACGCTCCCGCAACCGCCTGCAACACCCATGGCGGCACCTGGTGAGATACTTGCTGCGGCGATTGAAGCACTTGGATCTGCAAAAAAGCCCCTGGTCATTGCAGGTGTGGATGCGGTTCATGAAGGGGCCTCAGAGGCTTTGGGCAATTTTTGCAAGACCTATGGTCTGCCGCTTGTCACCACCTACAAGGGCAAAGGGCTGCTTGATGAAAATCATGCGCTGGCGCTTGGCGGTCATGGCCTTTCACCCAAATCCGACCGTATTCTCCTCCCCCTGCTTGAGGCGGCTGATTGCATTGTTCTGGCCGGGTATGATCCGATCGAAATGCGCACGGGCTGGCGCAATCCCTGGAGTGATGATGCGACGGTCATCGAAATTACACCCGCGTTGCGTACCCACGGAATGCATCGGTGTGACATTACCCTTCATGCGGGGATCGTTCCAACGCTTGCGCAGCTTGGGCATGGTCTTGGAGACAAAACAGTATGGGCCGATGGTGAACCGGCCAGGGCGCGCGAAGCCCTGGCAGAGGCGTTTGCCTTGCCGGAGACTTGGGGCCCCGGTCAGGTTTTTGGTACAATGAATGCCTGTTTGCCCGATAATGCAGTTATCACCGCAGATTCCGGCGCTCACCGCATTCTCCTTTCTCAGATGTGGCGATCGCGCCATCCACATGCTTTTTTGCAGTCCACGGCCCTTTGCACCATGGGTTGCGCGGTGCCGCTGGCGGCTGGTTACAAGATGGCGCGTCCGGCAACACCGGTTTGCGCCTTTGTTGGCGATGCGGGGCTGGAAATGATGTTAGGCGAGTTGGCCACCATTCGCGATATGAAGCAACCGCTGCTCATATGCGTGCTGGTTGATCAATCTCTCGCGTTGATCGAACTCAAGCAGCGCGGCACCCAACGCAAGAATGTTGGTGTGGATTTTGATGGCACAGATTTTGTGGGTGTCGCTAATGCTCTTGGCGGACACGGGGTGTGGATTGATGATGCACAGACCCTGAAAGATCAGGTTCAGGCTGGTCTTGAGCGAGATACCTTTACGCTTCTTGCTTGCCGTATCGACCGCCGCGCTTACGACGGTACTTTTTAGGCCGTTTCCATCTTTTACGGAGATAGTCTGGTCGGCTTTCAAACGCTGCAGTTCAGCCGTGCCGAATGCCTGCGCGTCGGTCAAACTGAAGCGCCATTTTAACTCGCCAATTGCCTGATGTTTTCCATGTGATAAAATACACGGCGGCGCGGTTTGTTTGCAGGCAATTTATGTGTAATTGAAGCGCTGCAATAATGCGGCCTATGGATACCGTGAGGGGACCTTTATGAAAAAACTTGTATTGGCTACCACCGTTCTTTTTGGGTTGGCATTGGGAGCATCAACATCTGCATCGGCTGCAGACTCATGTGGTTATTTTGCATTTGCTGGCGCGTTCAAAAGCTTTGCTGCTGCTAACCGGCAGGCCAACAGGGTTGGCGGTGCCGCCTGGGGGCTGGATTCTTCCAACAGTCCCAATGCGGGCAAAGGCCTTTGGGTGGTGGCGCTTGGACCCGGTTCACGCAGCCAGGCCAACCGCTGGCGCAATCAATACAAAGCCCGAGGCGTTAGGAGCGCTTATGTGGCGAACAGGTGCTTTTTCGGCGAATAAGCTGGACTTTTTTGCCGTTAAAGTTGTCGCGCCCGGTTTTGAGGGGAACCGGGCGCGCTTTTTTTGTAAAAATGCGTGTTGCAGTGGGCCCTATACAATCCAACCCGGATACAAAAAACCCGCCGCGACGGTGCCGGGCGGGTCTTTAATTTCGCTCGTGTAACGCTGGTTAGATGCCCAGGCCCCCGAATTTCTTGTTGAATTTCGACACACGGCCATCGCGGTCGAGCAATTGGCCGCCACCACCGGTCCATGCCGGATGAGATGTCGGATCGACATCAAGGTTCATCACATCGCCTTCGGAACCCCAGGTTGAACGGGTTTCGTATTCGGTACCATCGGTCATGACCACTTTGATGGTGTGGTAGTCGGGGTGGATATCGGGTTTCATGGTCGTTCCTGATTTCATAACCGGACCATGCTCTCGAATGGAGGACATGTGTGCCAGCTTGTTGTTGGAATAAAGACCGGTCTGCATCAGACTTGAAGGCCTTTGATTTTCTTCGCAGAGCCTATACAGGATAGCACTTAACAATACAAGAAGGGCGCCGGAGCTTGCTGGTGGCGCGGTTGTGAGTTGGCAGTTTCTGAAACAGTGCAGGGTGAAACGGAACAACAGAGGCGCAAAGGCATAAAGCCGCTGGCGCAACTCTTTCCTTATTTGTTGCGTTATCGCGGCCACCTGCTGGGCGCATTGGTATTTCTCCTGATGGCCGCCGGAGCCACGCTGACCCTTCCAATAGCGGTGCGTCGTATGCTGGACAGCGGGTTTTCCTCTGAAGACAGCGGACTAATCGATAGCTATTTTCTGGCCTTGTTGGCTGTTGCCGGATTGCTCGCCGTTTCAAGTGCGGGGCGCTATTACTTTGTTATCTGGCTGGGTGAGCGGGTGGTTGCAGACCTGCGCGCCGATGTCTTTACCCACATAACGCGTTTGTCGTCATCCTTTTTTGATACCGCAAAGACGGGCGAACTTGTTTCACGCCTGACCGCAGACACAACTCAAATCAAATCTGCGACGGGCGCTACGGCATCGATGGCATTGCGCAATACGGTGCTCATCATCGGCTCAATTGCCATGATGATTGTCACCAGCCCACATTTATCGTCCATCGTACTGGCAGTGATCCCATTCATCGTATTGCCAATCTTTGCGTTTGGTCGGGCGGTAAGGCGGCGTTCGCGAATTGCTCAGGACAAACTGGCAGAAGCGACGGCCTATGCTTCTGAATCAATTTCTTCCATTAAGACCCTGCAAGCATTTACCAATGAAAGCATGGTTTCCGGCTTGTTCGGCAAGGAAGTGGAAAAAGCTTTCCAGGCGGCTCGTGCGTCAGTTGCCGGACGGGCATTGCTGACCGCTTTTGCCATTTTCTCAATATTTGCCAGCGTGGTCATGGTGTTGTGGATTGGAGCCAATGCCGTGCTTGCCGGGAGTATGACTCCAGGCACTCTGGGCCAGTTTCTGCTCTATTCGGTCTTCGCGGCGGGTGCATTGGGCGCGTTGTCGGAAGTGTGGGGTGAGCTTAGCCAGGCGGCTGGGGCTGCAGAACGTATAAGCGAGCTGTTGGCAATGAAGCCGGAGATCAGGGCACCTGAAAACCCGGTTTCGATGCCGCACTCCAAACAGGGGTCGGTGAGGCTTGAAGAAATTTCCTTTGCTTATCCCACGCGCCCGGATCAGAGCATTGTTTCGGGTATCGATCTTACTATTGAACCTGGAGAAACTGTCGCGCTTGTGGGCGCTTCCGGTTCAGGAAAAAGCACAATTTTCAATCTTATCCTACGGTATTATGACCCGATACATGGCCAGGTGCTGGTGGATGGTGTCGATATTTCCAAAGCTGATCCAGAGGCTGTCCGTCAGCGCATTGCTCTTGTGCCACAGGACACGACCGTATTTGCGATGTCCGCGCGGGACAATATTCGCTTTGGCCGACCTGAGGCCAGCGACGAAGACGTACGGGAGGCAGCCCGCCTGGCGCTTGCCGATGATTTTATCTGCGATCTCCAGAATGGCTACGACACGATTATTGGCGAACGGGGCATCACGCTTTCAGGCGGGCAGCGGCAACGTATCGCCATAGCCAGGGCGATCCTGAAAAATGCGCCCATATTGCTGCTGGACGAGGCAACCAGTGCATTGGATGCCGAAAGTGAGAAGCTTGTGCAGAAGGCGCTGGATGGCCTGATGGTGGGGCGCACGACGATTGTGATTGCGCACCGTCTGGCCACAATTTTGAAAGCGGACCGCATTCTCGTCATGGATCAGGGTGTGATTGTCGAGGAAGGCACGCACAGCGCACTGGTCAAAAAGGGTGGGCTATATGCCCGGCTGGCAAAGCTGCAATTTGAAACGGAACTGACTGGGGCCGCTTAAGCTTCGCTATCCATGAACTCGATCAGGCAAGGACGTTGCAGCGTTTGGAGCGCTGCATAGAGTTCTTCGGCGCTTTCCACTCTGGTTGCAGGAAGGCCGTAAGCTTGTGCGACAAGTGTGAAATCCGGCGGTGTAGGTGTTACGCCCACCGGCCTGACCTGTGCCGATATCATCGATGTCTCGATTTCGCGGTAGCCGCGATTGTTCCACACAATGAAGGCGACATCAGCGTCGCAATCCCTGGCACTGCCGAGTTCGGCAAGTGTAAACTGCAATCCTCCATCTCCAATCAGACTGAGAACGGGCTCGCCGGGCTTGCCGAGTGAGGCTCCGATTGCTGCCGGTGCGCTATATCCAAGGGTGCCAAAACCGGTGGCTGAATTAAACCATGCGCCAGGCCGCGGTGCCGTGACAAAAAGATTGCCTGCATAGGCGAGTTGGGTGGAATCGCCCACAAGTGTCGCATTGGGCAATGTCCGCCACATCCCTGCGATCAGATCAATATGGCGGCGGCTGACCTCTCCGATTTCTTCAAGGGCAAGGGCTCTGGCTTTTTTTGCCCGTTCCCCGCCCGTTGATGATTTTACATGGCCTGTTTTGGCAATCCGGTCGCATACCATTTCGATGAACGCGCCTACATCTGCCTTTATGGCCAGTGTTGATGGCGGACTATGCGCCAGTTTTGCGTCGTCGATATCAACCCGGATCATGGGGGAAGAGGGGAGGGGCATTCCTGTCTCATACATATCAAAGTCAGTTGGCCCCAGTTCCGTACCAAGAGCGATGACCAAGTCGGATTTTTCCAGCAGATCGCGTGTCGCGCCAAGACTGGGGCTGGCAGGTACATCAAGAACAGACCTGGCCATTATTCCCCGCGCGTTGATAGTGCTGACCGTTGGGGCACCGAGCAACTCAGCAAAATGACGAACAAGTGGGGCCTGATGAAGTGAACCACCACCACAGATGATTGTCGGATTTTCAGCCTCTACACACATCGAAACTGCTGAAGTCAGTTCCTCGTTTGAAGGCTTGGCTTTGTTGTTTGACAGAGCTTCTAAAGTCGGTTGCGGGACCTGAGCGGTCATGATGTCGGTTGGAATTTCAATATGAACCGGGCCTGGCCTGGCCGCTGTCATGGAATGAAATGCCCTGGCGATTACCTCAGAAATTTCTTCTGGTTTGGTGAGCGTGTAAGACCGTAAAGCCACGGTCTTTGCCAGTGCTGACTGATCGGGCAGTTCATGGAGATGGCCATAATCCTTGTTGTGCGTTGCCACAGGATTCACGCCCGTAATGACAAGCATAGGGATGCTGTCGGCACGCGCCTGTGCCATGGCGGTTATGGCGTTGGTGAGACCGGGACCAGTGATCAGTAGGCAGACCCCAGGCTTTGCCGTTGCTCTGGCATAACCGTCTGCCATGAAGGCCGCTCCCTGTTCGTGACGCGGCGTGATGTGGCGAATTGAGCTGTTAGCCAGACCGCGATAAAGCTCAATCGTGTGGACTCCGGGAATACCGAAAACCGTGTCGACCCCTGCCTGTTCCAGCAGGTCGATCAGGGCTTCTCCAACATTCATGTCTGATCATCCCGTCTGTCTGGTATCTTTTGAAAGTGAGGTCTTGCCCGGCCTATTTCTCGGTCAACTTCAGCTCAATACGCCGATTGCGGTCACGTGCTTCTTGAGTGTCAGTGGGGTCCAGCGGCTGAAATTCGCCAAAGCCTGCGGCGACCAACCGCCGGGCAGGAACACCCTGAGAAATCAGATATTTCACCACTGATGTAGCGCGGCCTGATGATAATTCCCAGTTGTCGCGAAAGCGACCACGGCCTGAGAGTTGTACATCATCGGTGTGACCATCAACCCTCAAGACCCAATCGATTTCGCCGGGAATCTCCCGGCCCAGCTCAATCAGCGCCTTTGCCAGTTTGGTCATTTCCTCAAGCCCGGCTTCATTGAGATTGGCATCGCCTGATCCAAAAAGAACTTCGGACTGAAAAACAAACCTGTCTCCCACCACTCTGATATCTTCCCGGTTCCCGAGAATTTCACGCAGGCGACCAAAGAAATCGGACCGAAAGCGATTCAATTCCTGGACCCTTTGAGCCAGTGCAAGGTTCAAACGTCTCCCAAGCGCGGCGATTTTGGTGGCACTCTCGCGATCCTTGACCTCGGATGCATCAAGGGCATCTTCGAGAGTGGCAATCTGCTTGCGTAGTGCTGATAGCTGTTGATTTAGCAGTTGCACCTGACCGAGTGCCCGACGACTTATCTTACGCTCTTCATCGAGAGTTCCCGACAGTTCCGTGGCGCGCTCCTCGGCCGCTGTTGCTGCTCCTGAACCCCGTTCCAGCAATGCCTGAAGGCGTGACTGTTCATTGCGGGAGATATTCAGGCTGGATGAAAGTGACTTGAGCTGATCTTCCAGATCCTGCTTGCCTGATTTCTCCAGCGCCAACAATTCGGTAAGCTCGTTGAGCTGGTTGTTAAGGCGGTTCAGTACGGTGTCTTTGCCACTGATTTCCTGACTGAGCAGAAACTGAGCGAGCACGAAGACCGACAGCAGAAACATAATGGCCAGCAGCAGGGTCGAGAGCGCATCAACGAAACCGGGCCAGTAGTCGACCCGTCTTCCTCTTGCATGTAGGCGACCTGGTGCCATGCCCTAGAAGCCGTCCTTTGCGTTATTTGACCCTTTGGCGGATTTGGAATGCTCCGCGTTGAGTTGCTCCAGCAGCTTCTTGATGTCGTTTTGAGACTGAGCCTGTGTTTCGACCCAGTCGCGGATCAGTTGTTGTTCACCGCGCATGTGCTTGACCAGTCCCTGAATCCCTTCTGCCAGGCTCGCCATCGCCGCAGTTGTGCGAGCACCTCCACCGCCTTCTTTGACCTCCGCAACTATGCGTTCCATGGCCTCGGTCACGTCCTGACCGTTTGCGGCAGCGCCGGAAAATTCGGTTGTCAATTCTGTGACGGTGCAAAGCCAGTTTTCAAGTTCGAGATAAAAGCGATTTTGCGCCTGTCCTGCCTGAAGGTCGAGAAATCCAAGAACGAGAGAGCCTGCAAGGCCAAAAAGTGACGAGGAAAATGCTGTTCCCATACCATCAAGAGGGGCCTGCAAACCGCTTTTTAAGGCATCCAGAACGTCGTTTGCATCGCCAGAACGGGGATCCAGTGAGCCGATTGTATCGCCGATTGAACTTATGGTCCCCAACAGGCCCCAAAAGGTGCCCAGCAGACCCAGAAAGACCAGAAGGCTGATAAGGTAGCGCAAGATGTCGCGCCGTTCGTCGAGGCGGTTCCCGATTGAATCGAGGATAGATTTTGTTGAATCCGTCGTCAGGGCGACATTGCCGGCGCGTCCGGCCAGCATGGACTCCATGGGAGCCAGAAGAACAGGTTTTCGCCGCGCCTGGGCAATACCGCCCATTCTTACGCTGTTGACCCACGATATTTCCGGCATCAGCCGGATAACCTGCATGAAGGCAAGCAGAACCCCGACAAACAAAACACCGATAATCAGGCCATTGAGACCGGGATTGGTGGCAAATGCTGACAGGATTTGTCGATAAAGTATTAGTCCCAGAAATGCGACAAGGGCGACAAAAATCGCCATAGCCAGCAGGTACAGATTGGGAGATGAAAGTCGGTGCGGATCATATTCCCGTGCCACTGGCAGACTCCATTTTTAAGGCCGGTTGCTTAGCAGACCGACCGGAGCTTCGACATTGTCGTCGGCTCCAACCTCACCCCGCCACGCTTCCTAAAGCAAACAGGGTATCCCTCATGGATCATCACAGTTAAGCAGGCCATTTTGAGAGGCAGCCCACCAAAGTTGCAAATCACCTTGAGACTCTATGCCAAAAGCGAGGGCAGTTGAAAACAGGAATGAGCAGAAAACGTGACGCTGGGTCAGATTTGATTGGGCCTATCAAGCTATTTCTTCTGCAAAGCTTCCGGCAGCGGCTTGTTCAAAAGGTGGCGCAGTTTTCCATGGATAATCTCATTTCCGGCGACAAGACTGCCGGTTTCATACATTGAGGCATCGGGATCAGGCTCCGTAACAAAGCCTCCCGCTTCCCGCACGATCAACAAACCGGCGGCCATGTCCCAGGGGCTCAGGCCCGTTTCGTAATAGCCATCAAAGCGTCCGGCCGCGACATAGGCGAGGTTCAGCGCAGCAGAACCTGTTGCACGAATGCCCGCTACCCGGCTCATGATATCGCGCTGCCGTGCCAGGGCGACAGCGTGTTCGGTTTTGTTTAGCGCGGGAATTCCTGTGGCAATAACACTTTCATCGAACCCGGTCCGGGCCGCAACTCTCATGCGGCGGTCGTTTACGAAGGCCCCGCGCCCTCTTTCGGCTGTGAACAATTCTTCTGAAATCGGGTCGTAGATGACCCCGGCAACCAGTTGTCCATGGCTTTCCAGTGCCACCGAGACGGCAAAGAACGGGTTGGAGTGCAAAAAATTGGTGGTGCCATCAAGCGGGTCGATAATCCAGCGGTGGTCCGAACCGGTATCGATCAGACCACCTTCTTCCATCAGGAAAGAATATCCGGGTCGCGCCTTGTTCAGTGCTTCGCGAAGCGTCTTTTCAGCTTTCAGGTCGGCCTGAGATACAAAGTCTCCCGGCCCCTTGATCGAAATCTGAAGGTTTTCGACTTCATTGAAATCGCGTGTCAGCGAACGCCCGGCTTTGGTTGCCGCAGTTACCATGACATTTATCAGCGCAGAGCGGGCCATTTCAGGTTCCGTATCCTGAGTTCACACCCTAGCCTTCGGCCCGGCGCACATAAGTTATTTCATTGGTGTCGACGACGATTTTTTCGCCAGCGTCGATAAAGGGAGGGACCATAACACGAACGCCATTGTCCATCATCGCAGGTTTGTAGGACGATGATACTGTCTGTCCCTTTACCACCGGATCAGCCTCGACGATCTCGAGAGTGACATAGTCAGGCAAATTGATGCCGATGGGTTTTTCTTCGTAAAGTTCTACCGTCACGGCCATACCATCCTGCAGGAAGGCAGAGCGATCGCCCACAAATTCCTGTTGCAGTTCAAGCTGATCGTAGGTGCTGGTATCCATGAACACCAGCATGTCGCCTTCTGCATAAAGATATTGAAAGTCTTTTTGCTCCAGCCGTACTTTCTCGACCGTTTCAGAGGCCCGGAAACGTTCGTTATGCTTTGTGCCATCAATGAGATTTTTGAGTTCGACCTGATTGAAGGCCCCGCCTTTGCCAGGTTTTACGGCGTTGGTTTTCACGGCAACCCACAGGCTGCCCTTGTGTTCAATCACATTGCCGGGTTTGATTTCGTTGCCGTTGATCTTCATGCTGTTTGCTCAGTTTTGAAATAGCGAAAGGGTGTGAAAACGCGCCGCAATGGCTTGTGTCGTTCCTTGATCACACTTTCCGCTGCACTTCAAGCGTACTGTCTATAACCGGCTTAACCGGTTTGCTGTCTCAAGGGCGCGCTTCTTATCGATATCTGACAGAGATTGGAAACGGCGGTCCATGTCGCTGTCACTGAACCCGGCCCTGCGTGAGACGATATGCCAGGCACCGGCCAGAATCATGTTTTTCTTGGTGCCGAAACCCAGTGCATGCATACGCGCGAGCCTGTTCTGAGCAATCACATTGCCCCGTACCGCCGCGCGCGAAAACCAGCGAAAGGCGTTTTTGGGATCTTTGGGGCCGGCTCTGCCATTGGCAAGCCATATGCCAAGCTCGACCTGCGCGGTATCAAGCCCCCCTTGAGCGGCCAGCCGGAGCCATTTCAAAGCCTTTTCGTCGTCATTGAACTGAACCCCTTTGGCTTCAGCATAGATGCTGGCGAGGGCATATTGTGCGTCCGTTACACCGCCTTTGGCGGCCAGTTCGTACCAGGGCAGGGCCTTTTTGAATCCGGCCCAGGTTGGGCGTTTGGCGGTAATGATCTGTGCGAGATTGAAGGCGGCTCGTGTGTGACCGGCTTTTGCTGCCTCTTCGAGATAGTAACGCCCTTTCTCTTTGTCCTCCGGCACAATTTTGCCGCGCAGCAGGATATTGCCATAAGCAAACTGGGCTTCGCGCTGACCGCCTTCGGCTGCAAACTTATACCAGCTTGCAGCCCTTTTGCGATCAATGGCCACACCGCGACCTCGCCAATATATTTCGGCGATGAGGGTTTGGGCAGCCGGATCGCCCGCGTCTGCTCTGGGCAAAGCCAGCTCAAGGGCGGTCAGATAATATCCCCGCTGGTAAGCGCCATAGGCAAGGTCCGGGCGGCGGTTGGAGGTGTTTTCTGTCTCGTTTTGACCTGTCTCCGAAGCATCGATTTGCGGTTGCTGCCCCGGTCTTGCAATCGGGCCTGGCAGTTCCGGACCTTCGAGCGGTTTGGTGACCTTTTTGCTCTGCGCTGCTTCGGCGGGCATATATGCCGAAAGAGCGGTGGCGCAGAGTGCAGTGACTAAAAGTGCGGAAAACCTAAGCATCAGGGTTCTCGAAACGGGGTGCATGGTTATCCAGCAGGGTGTTTGCTTTTGCCAATCTGACCGATGCCCCATCAGTGTCAATTCCCTGACCATCATTGCCAGTAAAGATGGCGGAACTTAAGCCAACAAATTCCGCGCCGGTTTCCGCAACCGCCGGGATAGTATCAAGGTCACTGCCTCCCATAACAATGCAGGGGATCTCGATCATGTGAGACCACCATGACCCTAACTCCAGGTTTTTGGGGTGAGGCTGCTGTTTGATATCGCTGCCAGGCTTGCCGAACATCAGGTAATCGGGCTGTAATTCTCCAAGCACGAGCGCGTTGTGCCTAGATTTCACATTGGAGGCTCCAACGATCATTTGCGGAGAAAACCGGTCAATGGTCTCGCGCATCTCATCGGGATCCTGACCCAGTTGTATGCCATCAGCACCGACGCGTGCGGCGGTTCGTGTTGCATTGTCGATAATGGCCGCAACACCGGCATCTTGTGCGACCGGAACGATGGTTTCTGCCAGCTTTTGGAATGCTGATTCGTCAAGCCCGTCAGCATAAAGAACCAGACTTGCCACATCTGACGACCCCAGAAGGCTGGACATGAAAGACGGGCATTGCCGGTCCAGTGCAGCCAGTTTTGTGCCGCTGGCGATAAGCACAACACGACAACGGTCCGGGGCGTTTTGGTTTGCCCCGGATGTATTCTCAGTTTGTTCAGCCCGTGTCATAGTGCCGACATAAGCCGTGCGAGATTCATTCGCAAGACAAGTCAAACATGTCGGTTTTCAAATGGTTATAGGCTTTCAACGCGAAACTGTTTCAGGTTCAGTTTATCTGTGACTGCAACCGACTGATCTCGTCCTTTAATCGCAATTTCTTTCGCTTAACGTCAGCTAGCTCAATGTCCGATGTTGATGGACTGGCGGTGAGATTGGCCAGCTCAGCTTCCAATGATTGGTGCCGTTGTTCAAGTTGTTGGATATGCGATTGTACAGACATGAGAATCCTTTCGTCATCGTTGCTGTTTTACATAGGGAATCTGTCACACAATTTTTAGCCTGTCGAGAATGTGCCGGGGTTTTGGGACCTTCGATCCCAGAGCCTGTGGAAGTTTGCGCCTGTGGAAGTTTGCGCCGGAATTGCAGGTGTTAAGTGCCTGCTCTTGGCGCGATGGCATAAAAGAGGTTAGAAGACCCGCTTCAATCAGGCAGGTATGTCAGTATGAGCGATGATCAGGACCAGGCTCACTTGCGCATGAAACTGGCGCAACTGAAACTGGAGCATGACGACTATCACATGGCAATTGACGCCATGATTGCGAAAGGGTGCGACCCGTTGGCGGTTCAGCGCATGAAAAAGAAAAAACTCGGTCTGAAAGACAAGATGGAAAAAGTTGCCTCCAATATTATACCGGACATTATTGCATGAGTGCCACATCGCAGTCTGATGGCGCTTTGGTGGCCATCGTTATGGGAAGTCAGTCGGACTGGGAAACCATGCGCCACGCGGTTGATACTCTCAAAAAACTGGACGTGTCGTGCGACGCAAAAATTGTATCTGCACACCGCACGCCTGACCGAATGAGCGCGTTTGCAAAAGGTGCAAAGGCCACCGGCCACAAGGTCATCATTGCTGGTGCCGGCGGGGCTGCGCACCTTCCCGGCATGATCGCTGCCCTGACACCTTTGCCGGTGTTTGGGGTGCCGGTGCAGTCGGCAGCATTGTCCGGCCAGGACAGCCTCTTGTCTATCGTACAGATGCCTGCGGGGATTCCGGTTGGAACGCTTGCAATCGGCAAGGCAGGTGCCGTCAATGCTGCATTGCTTGCCACTGCCGTACTGGCACTTAATGATGATGATCTGGCGATGCGCCTTGATGAGTGGCGGAGCGCCCAAACCGGCGCCGTTGGAGACCATCCAGTTGACTGAGGATGGCCTGACAAGCGAGCAGGGAGCCTTGTTGCCCAATGCCACAATAGGAATGATTGGTGGTGGGCAATTGGGGCGTATGCTGGCTTCAAGTGCGGCCCGGCTTGGGTATCGTGTTGTGGTGCTGGAACCGTCGACGGGGTGCCCTGCAGCTCAGCTTGCCAATGAACATCTGGCCGCACCTTATGATGATCCCGAAGCGCTTGACCGGCTTGCGGACCTTTGTGACGTTGTTACCTATGAGTTTGAAAACGTTCCGCTTTCTGCTGCACGTTATTTGGAGGCGAAGGTTCCTCTCTTTCCCCCTTCCCGTGCGCTGGAGGTGTCGCAGGACCGGCTTACGGAAAAGACGTTCCTTCGCGAAAATGGCATCGAGGTGGCTCCCTTTGAGCCCGTCGAAAATGCCAGCGATATCCGGGCTGCACTGAAGGCTTTCGACGGCGGTGTTTTGAAGACGCGCCGGTT
Organism: uncultured Rhizobiaceae group bacterium; assembly: GCA_937930635.1. GTDB lineage: Bacteria > Pseudomonadota > Alphaproteobacteria > Rhizobiales > Rhizobiaceae > Pseudahrensia. The sequence goes on along the minus strand of CALHCF010000003.1, from coordinate 355,217 downwards.
TGGATATGACGGGAAAGGACAGCATGTTTTCGACGCTGCTGATGGTGATGTTGAGGCCGCGCTGACCCAGATCGGGACGGGGCCCTATGTGCTTGAAAAGAAGGTTGCTTTTTCAAGCGAGTTTTCCGTGATTGCGGCCCGTGACCGCAAGGGCAATGTGCGCAGTTTTGATCCCGCAACCAATGAACATGAGGGCGGAATCCTGCGCCGTTCCACCGTTCCGGCTCAACTTTCCGATGAACAGGCGGATGAAGCGGGTCGCATAGCAACCAGAATTCTTGATGCGCTCGACTATGTTGGTGTTTTGGGAGTGGAGTTCTTTCAGGCGGGTGACAGGCTTCTTGTAAACGAGATTGCTCCCAGGGTTCATAATTCGGGACACTGGACCCACGAAGCCTGCGAAACCTCGCAATTCGAACAGCATATTCGGGCGATTTGCGGTCTTCCCCTGGGCTCAGTCTCTCGTCACCATGATTGCAGCATGAGCAATTTGCTGGGGCATGAGGCGGACACAATTGCCGATCTTCTTGACGACCCATCGGTACAGGTGACACTCTATGGCAAGGCCGAGGCGCGGGCCGGGCGGAAGATGGGCCACTATGTCCAATTGCTGGCACTCGCCCGTTGATTTTTGAGTGTGTCCTGGCGCGACAAACTGCGCCCGAAACGTGCTGAAATACTGGACAACTCAAAACTTGTCTGCTATCGACACCCTAATTGGTTCTCTGCGAGAACCGGGATAAAGGCTTGTGTGCCTGAATTCGGGCTAAATTTTTATAATTTGTCCGTATGTCACCGATCCTAACTCTCACAACATCTATGTATTCAGAAATGGGAAAAGCCCGTGCAAGTCGTCGTTCGTGACAATAATGTTGATCAAGCCCTCCGTGCCCTGAAGAAAAAGCTTCAAAGAGAAGGCGTTTTCCGTGAAATGAAATTGCGGAACTTTTATGAGAAACCGTCCGAAAAACGTGCCCGGGAAAAGGCAGAGGCTGTGCGTCGTGCCCGTAAACTGGCCCGTAAACGCGCCCAGCGTGAAGGTCTGATTCCCGGCAAACCCACCACCAGCCGTTAATCAGGAACAAATTTGGGTATTGCCCCAATTTTGCCGATTATGGAATTAAATGCTGATCAGGCGAGCGATTCTGGAATCGGTCGCCTTTTGTGTTTTATCTGGGGCTAAGTTCTGGTTGGTTAAGTCTGGGCTGGCGCGGACCCCCTGCATTTGGATATGTTCAACGGGGATAAACAAGTGGGTGGTCAACGCATTGGCGGTATAGACATCAACTGGGGTTGGGGTGGACTGTGCATGTTTATGTGCCTGGAAAACGGACGGTCACGGCTTTCATGAGCAGACCAGTAAATTTTAGGAAACCGAAGACGCTTCTTAACACGGGCCTTCTTGTGGCTGGTGTGTTGCTGGCGGGTTGTGTTTCAACGAACCTTCCCGACGGTTTGAAGCTCGATAAAGAACAGGGTTCAGCGGAAAATATCAGCTCGCTTTCGGACGTGGTCAATAGCAATCCGCGTGATCCCAACGCCTATAATGTGCGCGGCGCGGCTTATGGCAGGGCTGGCAAGTTCTCGCAGGCGCTTCAGGATTTCAATACGGCGATTTCTCTCGATTCGCGCTTCTATCAGGCTTACGCAAACCGGGGTTTGATTTTCAGCCGGACCGGTGAACTTGCCAAAGCGGCAAAGGACTATGACCGCGCTCTGGCGATCAACGCGAATTACAGTGAAGCCTATGTCGGGCGCGGTGATGTGTATCGCCGGGCAGACCGGACACGATCTGCTTTTGCCGACTATGGCAGAGCCATTCAGCTTGGTACTACCAATCCCCGAGCTTATCACAACCGGGGTTTGATCTACCAACGCAATCGCAATCATGATGAAGCGATTGAAGATTTTTCAAATGCGATTTCGCTGGCTGACAAACAGCCCGAACCTTACAATGCCCGTGGGCTTTCTTATCTTGCGGGTAACTCGCTTGATAATGCGCTGGATGATTTCAACACGGCGTTGAAGCTTGACCCCAACTATGCGGAAGCATGGACCAATCAGGCGCTGGTTTATGAGCAGCGCGGCCAGAAGAAACGGGCTTTTCGCTCCTATTCGCGGGCTGCTGTGCTCAAGCCAAAATACCAGCCCGCTCAGGAAGGTAAACGCCGCACCCGCGGATCCTGATATAAGCGCCAGGCGGCTGTCAGCCGGTTTGGCGTATCAGCCAAAAACTGAAACGTTCGAAACCCTTGAAACGATTTTCGCGTCAGGCAATATTTTTGTGTGTCAGGCGACGATGCGGGCCACTATCATCAAGATGATGAAGGTGAGTGTACCGCCAAGAAAGCCACCGCCCATGAAGAAGCCAACGGCCATTGCAACCAAAAGTGCGACGTTAAACAAAATGCCCCATTTGGTCATCCAAAGGAACAGTGAATAAGTCTCTTCGTGCTGCGGATAATCCATTGGTGCACCATCTTCATGGTTCACGTCATAACTCTGGTCAGCCATTAAGTTTGCTCGCCCCTATAGGTCGTTTTGCTCATTAACGGGTTACACCAAGGCTCGCTGATGGTGCAAGGTGTCTGCCAAAAATTTGATGTTGATCAGCCGGTTCTGCGCAGATTGAACGGTGAACCGCTGTTTGGCACGCAGAAAAGCGTGTCGGCGGATTTGCGTTCACATGTTGCGTTGACGGAGCGTTTTGAGACCGCTCCGATAAAGCTCAGCTCTACTTCTTTTTCGGATTTTACAGTGTAACGGCCACGAGCCAATGCGTCGCCATTGTTGGGGGGGCGCGAAACGAATACGCCCTTGCGGAATTCTGCGACATAGACGCCTCTGGCGCCTTCGTCGGTGGGTATCCACCTGCCGTCAATACCGGTCGGTGGAGCAGCCCGTGTTGCAGGTGCCGCATTTGCCGTCAATTGCGGCGTAGCGGTGCTTTGCGCCTTTGGTGCCGAACGCAGCGACGGAAGGCCGAATCCGGTCGACTGACAACCAGACAGCGCCACAGCACCAGCCAATGACAGGGAAATGAGTATTGTGTTTCGCATCGTCGAACTGTCCCCAAGCTCGTTTTTTGGCCACATCATGTGCCTATATAAAGTGATTATGGCACGGTGAAGGGCCAGTTGCGAGTAATTCCCCAAAAAACTTGCGATTAGTCAAGGTCCTCGATTTCATCGATCAGGTTCTCGATAACCGACAGACCCTTTTGCCAGAAAGCCGGATCGCTGGCATCCAGCCCAAACGGAGCCAGAAGTTCGCTGTGATGTTTGGTGCCGCCAGCGCGCAGCATGTCAAAGTATTTCTTTTGAAAACCGCTTTCGGAGTTCTGATAGACCGCATAGAGGGAATTTACGAGACAATCGCCGAAAGCGTAGGCGTAGACATAAAAAGGCGAATGGATGAAATGCGGAATGTAGGTCCAGAAGGTCTCGTAGCCGGGACCCATTCTGACCGCCGGTCCCAGACTGGAAGCCTGAACTGACATCCAGATATCGCCAAGCTGATCTGACGTCAGCTCACCATTGCGGCGTTCCTCATGGACTTTGCGTTCAAAGAGATAGAAGGCGATTTGTCGCACGACCGTATTGATCATGTCTTCGACCTTGGCTGCGAGAAGGGCTTTTCGCTCCTGTGCAGAATCGGCCGTTTCGAGCAAGGAACGAAAGGTCAGCATTTCCCCGAACACACTTGCCGTTTCGGCCAGCGTCAGAGGTGTCGACGCCATCAGCGCTCCCTGCTTACCGGCCAGAACCTGATGGACGCCATGTCCCAGTTCATGGGCCAGGGTCATCACATCGCGAGGCTTGCCCTGATAATTGAGCAACACGTAGGGGTGAGCTGACGGTACGGTTGGATGGGCGAAGGCTCCCGGTGATTTGCCGGGTCGAACCGGAGCATCAATCCAGCGCTTTTCAAAAAAGTCAGAGGCAATATCAGCCATCTCCGGCGCGAAACCGGAATAGGCGGTCAATACAGTTTCTTGTGCCTCCTTCCAGCCAATGTCGCGTTGCGGGCCATCGGGCAAAGGTGCGTTGCGGTCCCAGTGATTAAGGACATCCATACCCAGCCATTTGGCCTTCATTTTGTAATAGCGGTGAGAGATGCGGGGAAACGCATCTTCAACAGCGTTGACCAATGCATCCACCACCGGCCCTTCCACACGATTAGCGAGATGGCGGCTGTCGGCAACATCGTTGAAACCCCGCCAAGTGTCGCCGATCTGTTTGTCCTTTGCCAGCGTGTTGGTGATCAGCGTAAACAGGCGCAGATTGCCCTTAAAGGTCTCAATCAGTGCGTCGGATGCGGACTTGCGAACATCTCCGTCGGTGTGCTGAAGCATGTTGAGTGTCGGTTCGATGGCGAGCTCTTCTCCATCCACCTGGAAGCGCAGGTTTGACATGGTCTCATCAAACAGCCGGTTGAATGCAGCACGTCCGGTTGCTGACTTCTCAAGGAAAAGCTGCTCCAGCTTGTCATCCAGCTGGTAGGGCTTATCCAGGCGCAAGTCGGTGAGCCACGGGCGGTAGTGAGCCAGAGCCGCATCGTTCTCCATTGCCTGGCTGATGGCATCGTCTTCCAGGCGGTTCAGCTCAAGCCCGAAGAACAGCAAATTGCTGCTGGCGGTGGTGATCCTTTCCTGCACATCGCCATAAAATTTGGCACGAACGGGATCGGCAGAATTGCCGGCATAAAGCAGACCCGCATAGGAAATGATGCGCCCCAGTGTTTCTTCCAGAGCTTCGTAATCGCGAATGGCCTGCGCGAGTTTTCCGCCACCCTCTTCAAGCAGCGCCTGCAAATTGCCCTTGTACCGGATCTCAAATTCCTGGGCCATCGGGATGGAGGCATCAAAATCTTTCCTGAACTCCGCTGATTCCATGCCGGGATACAGGTCGTCGAGATTCCATTCGGGCAGGGTGGCTTCGCTTTTTGTCGCGGCTCCTTCAGCCAGGGCTTTGACAATCGACGCCTTGTATACACTTTTCATATGATTTGATTCCTTGCCGAAAGGCACCGTTTCTAAAGGTTTTACAACCAATTATGAGTAACCGCGAACCTGGACGTTAATCTTATCTTTACCAGAGAGGTTAAGTCAGCGTTCAGGGCAGTGTGCCAATTTGAACCGATTCTTAACGGGATACCACCAGGAGCACCATGGGTACGACAGTACTTATCGTTGACGATGATCCGGTACAACGCAGGTTGCTGGAAAATGCTGTCAACAAAATGGGATATCGGGCTGTCATGGTGCAGGATGGTGAGAGTGCCGTCGACATGCTCTGTGATGGTTCTGGCGCTGATATCTCGATTGTGGTGCTCGATCTGGTCATGCCGGGCCTGGATGGCATGGGCGTCCTGGAGCAGTTGCGGCGCAAGAATGTTGACGTGCCGGTCATCGTGCAGACGTCACAGGGCAGCATCGACGCGGTTGTGAGCGCTATGCGGGCGGGGGCAACAGATTTTTGTGTCAAACCCGTCTCGTTCGAACGGTTGAAGGTTTCCATTCACAATGCGCTGAAGCTGGGGGCCATGGAGGATGTTGTTCGCAAGATCCGAAAATCGGACAATGGCGTCTTTGGCTTTGATGATGTCATTGGTGACAGCCCGGCAATGCAAAAGGTTGCCGGTCTGGGGCGGCGTGCTGCGGCGTCATCCATCCCAATTTTGATCGAAGGTGAATCGGGTGTGGGCAAGGAAGTTGTTGCTCGCGCCATTCAGGGGTCCAGTCCGCGCAATGGCAAACCCTTCGTGACCGTCAATTGCGGTGCCTTGCCGGAAAACCTGGTTGAGAGCATTCTGTTTGGTCATGAAAAAGGAGCGTTTACCGGCGCAGTTTCCAGTCATTCCGGCAAGTTCAAAGAGGCCGATGGCGGTACGCTTTTTCTTGACGAGGTTGGTGAACTTTCGCTCGATATTCAGGTCAAACTCTTGCGCGCTATCCAGGAAGGCGAGATTGATCCAGTTGGGGCCAAGCGCTCGGTAAAGACAGATTTCCGACTGATCTCCGCGACCAATCGAGACATGATTGAGCTGGTGAAGTCCGGCCAGTTCCGGGAAGATCTTTACTACCGGCTGAATGTTTTCCCAATCCTTGTTCCTACGCTTAGCGCACGCAAGACCGATATCGCGGCGCTTGTGAAGCATTTTACGGCCCGCATCTGTCTGGAAGAGGGGCGTCGTGGCATTTCCGGCATCCGAAAGGACGCTCTTTCGATGCTGGAAGCCTATGATTGGCCGGGCAACATACGGCAGCTTGAAAACACAATCTTTCGCGCTGTAATTTTGTGTGATGGCGAAGAACTGACCCCCAACGAGTTTCCACAAGTCGCGGCTGCAATGGGGGAAGATTTCAAAACTAGCGATGATGGCAAGATTGTTCCGCTGGTTTCTACTGCTCCGGTGAACAGCCAGCCCAGCGATCCAGCGTCGATTCAAACTCCATCTTTTGCTGTCTCAATGCTCTCAGAAACGGGAGAAATGAGGAGTTTAGAGGATGTTGAAGGGAAAATGATCCGCTTTGCAATTGCTCATCATAATGGGCGCATGACCAGGGTGGCTAAGAGCCTGGGCATCGGGCGTTCAACGCTCTATCGCAAACTCAAGGAGCAGGGGATCGACGCCAATGACCCCAATCCGACCGCAAACACGGTTGCGGATGCGGCAGGTAGCCGCAAAGAAGATTTTGACGTTGCGTCAGATGTTGCTTAAGAATTTGGGGCAAAAATTCACCAAAATTTCCAAAAATCCTTTGGAAACGCTATATTAACCACGCAGTGGTCAATATACTGACTGCCATTAATTGATCGCAATTCGTTGCGATTTTTGGCGGGCCGGAGTGGCATGGGTAAGAACCTTAGGGTGACGATGCATGTATTGGCTTTTCGCAGAGTATAAAGGCGACGTGATCCTGAATATGCAGTCGGCAGCTTATCAGCGCGGTTTGAAAACGGTTTATCCCGTCGCACCGGTTTTCGGCACCGGCTTGCGTGTGTTGCTGCTTTGTGTTCTTGCGATCCTGTTTTCCGCCGGCACTGCCGCATTCAACCAGGCCGAAGCCGAGACCCGGACCTTGCGTATGTTTTTTACGCATACCAAGGAAAAGGCAGACATTACCTTCAAGAAAAACGGTCGCTATGTGAAAAGCGGCCTGCGCAAGGCCAACCGTTTTCTTCGTGACTGGCGGCGCAAGGAACCGACACGGATGGATCCGGCGCTGCTGGATCTTGTCTGGGAGGTTTACCAAAAAAGTGGGTCGCGCAAACGTATTCACGTGATTTCAGGATACCGCTCTCCGCGCACCAACAAAATGTTGCGGCGGCGGGGCCGCGGTGTTGCACGCAGCAGCCAGCACACTAGAGGCAAGGCGCTGGATTTCTTCATGCCGGATGTGAGCGTTAAAAAGCTTCGTGCTCTTGGACTTCAGGCTCATCGCGGTGGTGTTGGTTTTTACCGTGGTTCATTTGTGCACATGGATACGGGACGGGTGCGGCATTGGCCTCGGATGAGCCGCCGCCAGCTGGCGCGCGTGTTCCCGCGTGGCAAAACCATTCATGTTCCTTCCAATGGCAAGCCGCTCAAGGGTTACAAGACAGCAATGGCGAACCTGAAACGGGGTCGCAATGCTGATGGCAGTTCCCGCCGTTCGGCTGTCAGGAAAACGCTGCTGGCCCGTATTTTCAGAAAATCCGGGGATGATGGCGACGAGAACGAGAGCAATGTTACTGCCAAGCCGAAAAAGGCTGCTCCAAAGGTGGTCAAAAAGGCTCCTGTAAAGAAAGAAAAGCCGAAGATCGAAGCTCCTGAGAAGAAGGAAGTTCCTGCTCCCGCTGTTGTGGTGGCGGAGAAACCAAAGGGGCCGGACCCCTTTGCGCAGGAAGCTGAAGTCGCCCGTAAGAATAGCGAGAAAGCCTTGCAACTGGCTGCAGCAGACCCGTCTGATCTGACGCCTTCGCGGGTGACAATTCCGCGACGCAGACCTCAGATTGCTGAGCCTCAGATTGCTCAGGCCCAGATTGCTCAGGTTGCCACGCAGATTGCTCAAAACGATGAAACGCCGCAACAGATTGACAGGCGGCCACTGGAACCGGTCGGTGATACCCGTGTGGCGCTTGCTTTGCCACAAGAGGGAACCAGCATTCTGCGCCCCCGGGTTGAGATTCCTCAGGCCCCGCCTGCTACAAAGGAAACGTCAGAAGAGATTGCCCGCCTGAACGCGCGCATCAGAACGGCTTTGGCCAGTTCAACCAACCTGACGCCTTCGCAACGGGCTGTTGAGGTTCTGGCTGAGGCAAAAGAAACCGTTGTGGCATCAGCTCAGTTGAAACCAACGAAACCGGTTGCCCGTCCAACGTTCCCGCAACAGTCGACGGAAGAGTTTGTTGCTCGCCTTCAACCCAAGCGTAACCCGATTGAAGCCGTGCCGGCTGCTGTTGTGACCCCACCTGTTCTTCAGGCCTCGCTGCAGGTGCCTGGCAACGTGCCAGCGCCAGCCTGGCGTATTGATGAGACTGTGGTCGAGAGAGCTGAGGAAGTTCTCAAATCCACGAAACCGGTTGTGGTTCCGCTTCCCAAGCCAAACGAACTGACAGACCGTGAACCCTCTATGGTTGCCGTGGGATATGGCGAACCGATCAAGCCGGAATTGCGGCTTGGTGACCTTGATGGTCGTTCAGTCAAAGTTTGGGCGGTCTCAAGCAGCACCCGCGTTGGAGCGTTGGCGACCCTGAAAGCGCCAAGCTACAAGCAGGGTATGCGTCGCCCAATGCCAGCCTCCGTTTTCTCTGCAGGCTTTAATAGCGGTCGCACCTTGTTGCGGGCCGATGCCTTTACCGGCAATTCGCGTACCCGGGTTGCGTTTACGCGTCTCGCTCTCGCTAATTTCTGAGCCGATACACCGGCGACAAACGTCGGTCGGATCCACGCTGCTTTTGCTTTTTTTGCGGAATCAATCCGGTTGATTTTCGCTCACGGCAGCTGGGTTATGCCCGATGTCTGTATGAACATGGCACAAGGTTGGCTGATAGCTGCGGCGCCGGGTTGGCTGATGGCTGCCTTCGCGTGTCAGTCAAAAACTGCAACGCTCCAGCGTCATGACCTTAGCTACGAAACTTGGGATCGAACGCAGTTTCCAGCAGTGTTCGCTGAAGGGCAACCGGATTTTCGACAATCTCGGCTTCTTCCTTCGGACGGGCGTAAATTTCATCATCAAGGCGCTGGATGCGGCGTTGCAGGGAAACCGAGCGCTCCACCAATTCCAGAAAACGCGGAGGAAGCTCGTCCCAGCCTGCACCGTTGGTGCGTGAACGCAGCTGGTTCAACTTGACGTTCTTCTTTTCGGAAATGGCTTGCTCGACTGTCATTTCTCCTTCGCCGACTGCGCGTTGCAGCAACAACCAGGAAGCAAGCTGCATCAGACGGGTGGTGAGGCGCATCGACTCCGCGCCATAAAGGCCAGCGGCGGCTTTGGAAAGAGTTTTGGCCGCCTCACGCCCTTCCGTATCCAGAAAGGTTGCGGTCTCCTCCACCAAATCCATTCCATAGGCGAAGAGTGAGCCGAACTTCTCTGAGCCAGCAAAATGCTGGGCAAGCCGGACGGGCTGTGAAGATATGGCGGCCTTGTTGTCGGCTGAATTGTGCTCGGTACTGGTCATTTTTCTCCACCCTGTCGCCGATACATTATCAGGAACCTATCGGGGGTAAAGGCTTGAGCGAGCACGAAATTCAATGTTGGGCTGTGATCAAGACAAAAAAAAGAGCCGCAAGCGGCTCTTAAGAGTTAACAGGGAGGCTCGTATCAATGAAAGGAGATCACATCAACGAAATCCAGCGAACTGGATAGACTTCATTAACGTCTATAAAGCTTAACAAATGATTAAAATGGTTAACACGCAGCGAAATCATTTGCTAATTTTAAAGAATTTCTCGGCTTCGCTAAGGCTGCCGGATTTCTTGTTTCTTTCTTCTTTTAACCGACCTATTTCGGCCTCCAGAGCGGCAACGAGATCGTCAATGTCTCCAAGAGAAAGCGTCGAAAGGTCGGCCCCCAAAGTGATGTGACTAACCGGCTCTTTTCCGCTGTCGGCTTCATCAAACATGGCGTTTCTCCTCTGCTGAATGCAGATGCTAAACCGTTTTGGTTTTGGGGGGCAATATGAAGCACGCCAATGCTGGTTTGCCGGATGGGCGGTGCCTCAGTTTGAATGCCCGGGTCCATGCGAAACCGTCAATCGATGCCGTGTCGCAGATTAGATGATGTTGCAACCAGAAGACCGCCAGAGTCTGGCCCGAAGTTGATGTTGATCAGAATTAATCAAAGGCAACTATGTGGACAAACTTGCCGTTCGCTGCAGTTGCGCCAATGGCGGCTTTCGTAGTTCAGCGTTCGATTTTCTTGACCAAGCCAGCTTCACCCAAATGCGGTGCCCCTTTCTTCGGCGGGCGTTCGGCTTCAGTAAAACGAACCGGGCAGTTGATGGCTTTGAAGGTTCCCACGTCCGGATGCGGGTAATCATCAAAGACCTTGCGGGCGACAATCTGAGGGTGTTCCATCATTTCCGAGACTTTCAGCACAGGACCGCAGGGCAATCCCGCGGCGGACAATTCTTCGACCCAGTGTTCGCGTGGCTTGCCGCGAAGCTGCCCGGTGATCAGCACGCGCAACGCCTCGCGATTTTCAACGCGTGTTTGGGTCGTCGCAAAACGCGGATCATCCTGTATGTGGCTCAGGTCTAGAATTTTCAGCATGCTCTGCCAGCTGTCCGGCCCGGCGGTCGTGCCAAAGGCGATCCAACCGTCCGCCGCTTCATAGGCCTCATATGGCGTGTAGGTCGGATAACCGGTCCCGAGTGGTTTTGGATCGTCTGCACCGGCCAGCACGAGGGCCGATTGAAGGTACGTGAACATCACGCCGGTTTCCAGCAATGACGCCTCGACCAGATCGCCATGTCCAGTGCGCATCTTGCGCATCAGCGCCGCGATCACGCCCATGGCGGCCACAACCCCGGTGGCGATATCTGTGATCGGGGCCCCGCATTTGGTGGGGTGGCGCGCGCCTACATCGCCTGTGAAGGACATCAAACCGCTCATGCCCTGCATAATCAGGTCAAACCCGCCGCGCTCCGCCCAAGGCCCGGATCGCCCGTAGCCGGATATCGAACAATAGACGACCCCGGGGCAGCGCGCCTTAACATCCTCATACCCAAAGCCAAGTTTATCCAGCACGCCGACGCGGTAATTTTCGACCAAGGCATCCGCCGAGGCAATCAGATCCCACAACGCGGCCTTGCCCTCGTCAGATTTGAGGTCGATGGTTATGCTATCCTTGCCGCGATTGACCATGAAGAAGCTGGCACTGTCCGCGCCCAACCGATCCGCCTCGGAGACATCCTAACGCTGCGCGTCACCACCGTCCGGGCGTTCGAACTTGATAACCTCTGCCCCCATATCCCCCAGCATGAGGCCGCAGATAGGCCCGGCCAGTACGTGAGACAGCTCGACCACGCGGATGCCTGCCAAGGGCGTATCTCTTTCCTCCATGAGTTATGTGTCCTTATGTGCCGGTGAAGTATGGAAAGCATTTTTTGGCAAAGGCTGCGCAGCCTTCGGCGAAATCGCGATGGCGGTAGCATGCAAGCGCCTCTTCGACGAGCGGGCGCATGTCAGTTGAGGGTTCAGACAAGGCGCGCAAAGCTTTCTTGTGCCAACGCGCCGCCAAAGGCGCGCCGGTAGCGACGGTCCGTGCTAGCTCGGCCGCCGAACTCTCCAACTGATCTGCCATGCACAGACGATGCACGAACCCGCAATCGCTGGCTTCTTCGGCGGTCATCATCCGACCTGTCAGCAGCAAATCAAGGCACAGACCAGACCCTAAAGTACGGTGCATCGCTTGCAGGTCCTCAACCTCGGCCAGCATTCCGAGCGACTTGATCGGGATACCAAAGCGTGTGTTTTCCGTTGCAAGGCGAAGATCGCAAAGTGTCGCGATCTGCAAACCGCCGCCAACGCAAACGCCCTGCAGCGCCCCGATGATCGGATGGGGGCAAGCTGCCATGGCGTCCATGGCCGCCCGCCCAATCCGCGTGTCAGCAATCTGCCGATCGGGCTGCCCCAGGGTTGCGTTGAACTCGGCAATGTCGCTGCCCACACAAAAAGCCCGCTCGCCGGACGCCCTGAGAAGGATGCAGCGCACTGCCGTGTCATTCGTTGCCGCGAGAAATACCTCACCAAAAGCTCGATACATGTCATTCGTGAACGCGTTGAGCTTTTGCGGTCGGTCAATGGTTACGGTGAGGATATCGCCGTCACGTTGGCTGATGATGTGGTCTGCCATGGGGGTGTCCTCGTTCTTCAACCCGCCGCCGGGCGCGCGAGTTTTAGGAATGCGTCAAGAAAGAGCTTTGGTTCTTCCAGATGCACTAGATGCCCCGTGCCCGGCATCGGTAGGGTGGTGCCGTTCGCCAGGCAGTCCTGAAGAAAAGGGGCTGTTTCAAGCACCAGCGGGTGATCTTCCTCGCCGTATAGTACCAGAGCCGGTGCGCTGATGCTTTGAATGGCCCCTCGGAGCGTCGGAAGCGCGACTCGGTTCCAATGCACCGTCTTGAGGATTTGGCGCGCACCCTCGACCGACTGCCGTTCCAGACGGTCCAGATAGGTTCGCCAATGGGCGGGTTGTTTGATGCCCATACGGGCATAGGCGGGATCATTGGCAAACCATTCAACTGCACCCGCAGCGGATTTGCTGTCGAGAAGCGCAATCTCCTTCGTTAGGGCATCGCGATAGGTTCTGCGTTCCTGATCATCACGCGGGCCGGTGCTGCATCCGATCAAGGTCAGCGAGCGGATCATTTCAGGGGCCTCTATGGCCGTCATGAGAGATGTAAAGCTCCCCATGGAACACCCCACCAGATGGAACCGGTCAAGCCCCAAGGCTTTGGCCAAATCCAACACATCTTGCGTCGCTCGCGCATGCCCGTATCGGGACATTTCGGATGGCACCGCAGAAGGGTGAACGCTCCGCGCGGCAAAGCAGACGCAGCGGAACTCCGACGACAAAACGTCGAACACGCCATCCCAGGTGCCCATGTCACCACCAAACTCGTGGGCGAAAACGATGGCCTCCGCGTGTGCGGGCCCTCGCATGTCCACGGTTAGATTTATCCCGTCGCTGGTTTCAATGGTCCGTTGCGTCATGAGCGTGAGCGTGCATGAAGTGGCGTGATGCTTGTTGCCGCGTGTTTGCGCTCAGGGTCATTGTAATGCGGGTCGGTACCTGGTGGCTGGATGATCACTTCGCGATCTGTGGGACCGTCGGGTTTCGTTGCGAGTCGAAAGTACTCGCCAATGATTGTATCTGGATCAAATGGCCCGCCCTCTTCAACGATGCCACAGACGGCAATGACGCTCACATGCACGCCTTTAGGGGCAAGCTCCTTATATAGGGAAAAGGCGAGGCTGCGCAGAGCCGCCTTGCCGAGCGCAAGTGACGTCCATTCCGGATAGGGTTCCAGCGCCAGTCCACCGCCGGTAAACAGGATCGCGCCCTCGCCTTGGGCTACCATATGCGGCGCGACGGCCTGTGCCGCTACGAGCCCGCCAACCAGGTTGACATCAAATTCCACGCGCAGGGTGTCGGCGTCCAGTTCCAAAGGCCCGTCAGGCCGCAGTACAGCAGCGTTATAAACCAGCACGTCAAAGGGGCCCGATTGCGCCTGTAGCTTGGTGAGCGCCGTCAAAAGCTGCTCGGCATCGCCAGCGTCCGCAGCCGCATACCCCGCTTTGATACCATGTAGACTCAACCTCTCAGCCTGCGCGCTTAGCGAGGCGCCATTGCGGGCAATAAGGCCAATTGCATACCCATTTGCACCAAATTTTCGCGCGATGGCTTCGCCCTATCCCGGACCTGCGCCGATGATAATGCAGTGCTTCATCTACATCTCGAATCGTTAATTGTTGACAATTATCAATAAGGGCGAAAGAGTGCCCCAGTCAACACACTCTGTGGGTCACGCCAATGTCGAAGAAACCTGGACTTTCAATCGCCAAACGCAGCTTGGCGGACATGGCGTCGGACAGGTTGAAAGAAGCTATCCTGTCGGCAGAACTGCCTGCCGGGGCGCGGTTGGTTGAAACAGACCTCGCCGAAGAGATGGGGATCAGCCGTGGAACGGTACGAGCGGCGCTGTCAGAGATGAAACGTGATGGCCTGATCGATAGTCGGCCTTACAGCTCCTGGGCCGTGGCGACACTAGACGGTCAAACCTTATGGGAAATCTATACGCTGCGCGCTTCACTTGAAAGCGGCGCTGCGCGTTTGCTTGCTTCTCAGATCACTGCGGACGACCAGCAAGCGATCCAAAAGGCGGCGAAGGCCTTGGTCGACGCCGAAAGGTCAGGGAAAAACAGGGGTGAGGCCGATTTGGCCTTTCATGCGCTCATAGTCGAGCGGTGTCGCAACAAGATGCTGCAACAAAGCTACGCCAAACTTGCTGATAAGCTTCAATGGATCTATGCAAATTCAGAAGCAAAGGAGCCAGAACGCATTGATCTGGTCGAGTGGCACAAGCCATTGATCTCGGCCCTCTGTTCCGCTGAAGCCGATGCCGCTGCACGTCTCTCTTTCGACATGTGCATGGCCAGTCTCGAGGACGACCTCACCGCGATAGCGGACATTCGTTCCAAGCGCAGTATAAAGTAAGAAGGGCTCTAAGGAGCCATTGCCATTCCTTTGTGAGGGGGCATATCATAACGCAAGGTGATGTTGAGTGGTGCGTCGCAGGGGGGATCGCCGACCAGTTTGGGAGTGCTAGTTAATCCCACGGCTGCAAAATCAAGCTGAGACATTGCCACCGGGTAAGGTGCGTTGCATTTGCCCGGTGTCCGGCGTATAGAGGCGCCATTCTCTACAACGTGGCTGTTCCACGGCTTGCTCACCGACCTGCGGGCAAGCAGACAGGGAAGATGTGATTCAACCGATTCTGTTGAGGAGCCGGTCGCGAATCGGATCGTATTGAAGGATTTCATATGCGGCCTGGCCGCAAGAAGAGGAAACGAGGATCATGGCAACGACATTGCTTATGCCAAAGGCAACGGCCGTATGGCTGGTTGACAACACGGCGCTCACTTTTGATCAGATTGGTGCTCTTTGTGGATTGCATCATCTTGAAGTGAAATCGATTGCCGATGGTGACTCTGCCCAGGGTATCAAGGGGCTGGATCCTATCCAGACCGGTCAGCTTTCTCGTGATCAGATCAAGGACGCCGAGCAGGACCCTTCGGTCCGCCTGAGCCTGCTGGAACCGAAAGTGAAAGTTCCTGAGCTGAAGAAAAAAGGCCCCCGCTATACGCCGGTATCCCGTCGTCAGGATCGGCCCAATGCCATTTTGTGGCTGGTGCGCAACCACCCGGAAATGAAGGATTCTCAAATTATCCGTCTGGTTGGGACAACAAAGACGACCATTAGTGCCATCCGTGACCGCACTCATTGGAACTCTACCAATCTTCAGCCGCTCGACCCCGTAACGCTGGGAATCTGCAGCCAGATTGACCTCGATTTTGAGGTCGCAAAAGCCGCCAAATACCTTCCCAAGGTGGAAGAAGGCGCTACCGAAGATGGTTTGCTTCCTGCCTCGGAAACGCAAGGTGCAGAAGCACCTGCCGATCCTCAGGCTGCTGAGGAAGTGGATGCAGATTCAGTGTTTAAGAATTTTGCTGCTCTTGGTGACGCGGCCATCGAAGGGGATGCTGGTGGAGACGCCTCTTAGCTGAGTTCGGTATGGGCGGCAGAGCAAAGCTCAATCTAAAAGCCGATTGAAGACGGTGAAAAACCGTCTTCTTCCATCTCGATATAGAAATCGGCGATTGTTTTGCCCTTTTCCGTGGTAAAAACAGTGCCGGTACAACGCATTTTCTGGATGCGATCGGTTCGAAATACCCGGAACGCACTTCGCAACTCACACCAGGCCAGAACAGTCCAGACTTTGCCCCAATACCATAGCGCCAGGGGGCGTATGGTTCGGTTCGTTCTTTGTTGTTTTTTGTCGCCATACGCAATGCTGACAACCGCGTGTTCCTCAATGGCTTGCTGAAGCGCATCCAGGCGTTTTCGTTCTTCGCGGGTCATGGAAAAGCCGGGCGCATGAATTTCAACCTGCGAGAGGCGATGACGTTCATGTTCCGGTAGCACGGCCTCGATTTTGGCTAATGCTTCTTCGGCAGCTCTCGACATGGACATGCCACCCCAGGTGCCGATAAACCGCGCACCGGCAACCAGTGAAACAAGCTCTTCCTTGGTGAACATCAGCGGGGGAAGATCAAACCCGCCGCGCATAATGTAACCGACACCTCTTTCACCATCTATCGGTACGCCATTGGTCTGAAGATCAACAATGTCGCGGTATATGGTGCGTTCAGAAACTTCCAGCCATTCACTCAGGTTGGCGGCTGTGACAAGCCGCCCTCCCCGAAGGTGCTGGACAATCTGAAAAAGCCGGTCAGCGCGTCTCATATCAATGTGTTCCTGCTAACCGAAGACAGCAATGCTGTTGCCATCTGGATCAAGACAGTAAGCGAAACGGCCTGCCGGCACTTCGATGGCCGGAGACAGGACCTTTCCTCCCTCATTTTTGATTCTGGCTAAACCGTTTTCCAGCCCGTCGCGGACACCCAGATGGACTGTGGGGCCTGTGCCGTCTGTCGCAGGTTTTCCATTATAGAGGTGACCGGCAGGTGTGCTTTCCATATCGGCAACGTCAAAAATGGCGATCGGATTTGGACCTTCCGTCATGTCCTGGAATCCGATCTGCAACACATTGCCGTAGAATTTCTTGGCTTTCTCAAGATCAGTAACCGGGATTTCGAACCAGGCGATTGAATTTTTGGGCTTGGTCTGTGTCATGTCTTCTCTCCTTGGTTGTGACACATCCTTTTTCTCATACCCCTCCTGACAACGTTATGTCAGGAGTGTTTGGGAATTGGCCCTGGATCATTCTTGCTGACTGTCGACCGTGTAAGCCAGCCCCAGACGTCCGCCATCGGCATAGATTGTCTGTCCGGTGATATAGCTTGCATCTGAAGAGGCCAGAAATGACGCGATAGCGGCTATCTCTTCAGGTTCGCCAACCCGCCCCATCGGTGTTCTTGAAAGCAGGCGGCGTTTTGCATCTTCGTCTGAATTAATGGTATCCAGCATCCGGGTTGCAATGGAACCGGGGCCGATGGCGTTGACACGGATTCCATGGGGGGCGAGGGCCTGTGCCATTACATTGGTGAGCTGGCGAATACCGCCCTTTGACACGGTGTAGGGAAGTTGACTGGGGATTGCGAGGGTCGCGTTTATGGATGACATGTTGATGATGCATCCAGCCGGGCCGCCTGCCTCTACCCTCTTGACCATATGCCGCGCGACAGCCTGTGAACACAGGAAGGGCCCTTTCAGATTGACCCGCAAAACCGTGTCGAAGTCCTCTTCAGGTATATCAAGAAAGTCACCACCAATCACGATTCCAGCGTTGTTGATCAGGACATCGATATCTCCAAATGCATCGATGGTTGCCGCAACGAGGTTGTGGACATCAAGCCTTTCTCCAACATCAGCATGGATGTAGCGAACATCGCCAAGCGCGGCGAGCTCGGTTGCCGCATTCTCTCCCGCCTCGTCATCGATATCGCAGATAACCAGTTGAGCACCGTCCCGCAGGAACCTTTGGGCAATGGCGTAGCCGATGCCATGGGCTGCTCCGGTGACAATTGCGGTTTTTCCTGAGAGCTTCATGACCGACTTCCCTCACTAATGTTCCAATACCCTGAAACGGGACGAACGGCTGGTCAACGCGGTTTTTGGCAGACGGGCTGCGATTGGGGCTACAAAAAGAGAGTGTGAGCGAACCGTGAGCCGCGCCTGCATGCGCTTAGGCAAATGCCGGTTGCATCCTCAAAGGGTGCCGCCTAATCTCTTGTCAGGCTTTGGGAGCTGATGTGATCCTCAGGAGGAATATATGCGTAGTATTATCAAGTTTTGTATGGCGTTTTTGATTGTTTTGGGAGCGTCAGTCTCGGTGCGGGCGGATAATCCGACGCTGAAAGCGGCTGTATTGAAAGTTGGTACGGTCAATTGGGAACTTGATACGATTCAGCACTTTGGTCTCGACAAGGCGAATGGTTTCAAACTCGAAGTGACAGGCATGGCAGGCAATGCCGCCACCCGCGTGGCGTTCCAGGCGGGGGAGGCTGATATTGTTGTTGCAGACTGGATCTGGGTGGCGCGTCAGCGTGCAGAAGGCAAGGACTTTGTCTTCATTCCCTATTCTAAGGCTGTCGGCAGCCTGATGATACCAAAGGATAGCGCGGCACAATCGCTGGTCGACATGAAGGGCAAGAAAATCGGGATCGCTGGCGGGCCCGTCGATAAAAGCTGGCTTATTCTGCAGGCCTATGCGCAACAGAAATACGGGTTTGATCTCAAGGCCTCGACGGAGCAGGCTTTTGGTGCTCCTCCGCTTATTTTCAAGACGGCGCTGAAGGGAGAAACGGATGGCGCCATAAATTTCTGGCACTTTGCCGCCAAGATGGGGGCTCGCGGTATGAAGCCGCTGGTGTCGGTTTCTGATGCGGCAAAAGCGTTGGGGCTTGACCCGGACCTGCCGCTTCTTGGATACGTGGTGCGTGGAGAAATGGCGCGCGACAA
Source organism: uncultured Rhizobiaceae group bacterium (assembly GCA_937930635.1). Classification (GTDB taxonomy): domain Bacteria; phylum Pseudomonadota; class Alphaproteobacteria; order Rhizobiales; family Rhizobiaceae; genus Pseudahrensia. The sequence goes on along the minus strand of CALHCF010000003.1, from coordinate 336,523 downwards.
ACCAGAGCTTGTTGCCGGACTTATCGCGGCTTCCCGCGCGGCAAAGGAAAAGCTGAGTTCAGATGAAAGTGCCTGGGATCGCCTGCGTCCGAAAATGCGGGCCGACAAGGACGCCGATTTCACTGCCTTGAAAACGGGATTTGTTGCAGGCATTCCTAAGCCAGGTGGTGTTGACCCAGAGGCGGCGGCGAAACTGCTGGAAGTCATGGCAAAATTTGGCGGTGAGAAACTGGTTGGCAAAGCCACCACTTTGCCGGACGGTGTGTTCGTCAATCTTGGTAACTGATCGTTTCAGCAATACAGCAATCCGCACTGCCTCTCTTGCGGTCTTTGTTTCGTTCTGGGCCGTTGCATCCTGGATTGGTGATGATCCAGGTGTGCTTCCCTCGCCCTGGATCGTGGTGCAGCTGATCTGGCAGGAAGCGGCGAGCGGCGAGCTTTTTGGTCACCTCGTCGCAACTCTGCTGCGGGTTTTAGCGGCATTTGTTGTTGCCATGTTCATCGGTCTGGCGCTGGGTTTGATTATGGGGCGAAGCCGCGGGTTCGACCGCTGGTTTGACCCCTGGCTGGTGGTTTTGCTGAACCTTCCTGCCCTGGTCGCAATCGTGCTGTGCTATATATGGATTGGTCTTACGGAAGTGGCTGCCATTCTTGCAGTTTCCCTGAACAAGATCCCGATGGTGACCGTGATGATCCGGGAGGGTGCACGGGCTTTTGATTCCCATCTGGATGATCTGGCCAAGGTCTTTCATATGAAGCCGGGAAAGCGCTTGCGGCACATTCTTTTGCCGCAACTGGCGCCCCATATCGCGGCGGCCGCCCGGTCGGGCATCGCTTTGATCTGGAAGATTGTTCTGGTGGTCGAGTTTCTGGGCCGTTCCAACGGTGTGGGGTTTCAGATCCATCTCTATTTCCAGCTTTTTGATGTCGGCCGTGTGCTCGCATATGCCTTCGCGTTCATCGCCGTGATGTTAGCGATCGAAGCATTTGTGCTGCGGCCCGCCGAGCAGGCGGCCAGCCGGTGGAGGCGGGCGTGATCTCTGTTGATATTGAAGGCAAGGCCTTTGGTGCGACCCGGATTCTGGCTCCGCTCAAATTCTCTGTTCAGGCAGGAGAGACGGTGGCGCTTCTTGGCCCGTCCGGTGTGGGAAAGACTTCGCTGTTACGCATTATTGCCGGTTTGGATGAAGCCTATACCGGCAGAGTTGAACGACCAGATGCGCTGGCAATGGTTTTTCAGGAGCCGACCCTGCTGAACTGGCGCAGCGCACTTGAGAACATTACCCTGGTGACAAATGTAGCACCCCAGGTGGCGGCAAGCGCCATGGCGGATGTTGGCTTGGCAGGTAAGGAGACGCTTTTTCCGGCACAATTGTCGCTTGGCCAGCGGCGTCGCCTGGCGCTGGCCCGTGCCTTCTCGATCAAACCGGATTTGTTAATCATGGATGAACCCTTTGCCTCACTCGACCAGGAACGGGTTACGGAAATGTTGGCACTGAGCCGCGATCTGATCGCTGCAAACGGTTGCACAACGCTTTTCGTTACCCATTCTCAGGCGGAGGCCGATATGTTGGCGGATCGTCTTCTTAGACTGGATGGCCAGCCGGCGACGCTAAGTGAAACATAACCCAAAGCACCATGTGCTGGTCTGCCTAATTCATGTCGAAACGGTATTCAGTGACCTGTCGCAATTCTTCATCAGGCCGCAGGATGGCGTTGGGAAAGTTTGAGTGGTTGGGGGCGTCCGGCCAGTTCTGGGTCTCCATACAAAACCCGGCATAGGCCCCGTAGGGTTTGCCCATCAGCCCGGCGACGGGTGTGTTGACCTTGTGCCCGGCATAAAACTGCAGGCCGGGTTCCGATGTTGCCACGCTCATCGTAACACCCGAATGTTGTGAAGAAGCGATGGCGACTTCCCGCAACCCGTGGCGGTCTCTTGAGGTGCAAAAATTGTGGTCATAGATCAGACTATCTTCGATATCTGAGCCGATAAATTTTGATGTGCGGAAATCAAATGGCGTGCCAGTTACATCGGCGACTACGCCGGTTGGAATAAGTTCCTCATCAACCGGGAGGTAATGGTCAGCAAAGATTTGCAGTGCGTGGTCGCGACAATCTGCTGTCCCATCCAGATTGAAATAGGAGTGATGTGTGAGCCCGGCAACTGTTGGAGCGTCAGAGCGGGTGGTGAGGGCGAGATGCAACACACCATCGGCTTTCAGCGTGTAGTCGCAGGTCATCATGCAGGTGCCGGGGAAACCCATTGTGCCATCCGGGTCGGTCAAAGTGAGGGTGACATGCGACGTGCCAAGATCGGCGATCTGCCAGTTGCGACGACCCGTGCCTTTGACGCCTCCATGCAGGGTATGTTTTTCAAGGAAGTTTTTATCTGTGTGATAGCGGTTACCATCAATCTCAAAAGTCGCCCCGCCAATCCGGTTTGAGAAACGGCCGGGGATGGCACCAAAATAAGGCGAATGGGCCGGGTAGGCGTCAAACGTGTCGAAGCCAAGAACAAGAGCCGGTTCGTGGCCCTCAAGCCTCAGATCCTGCAGTGCGGCGCCCCAGGTCATGATGTTGGCGGTCAGCCCTCCACCCGTCAGTGTCACACGATGGACATCCTGACCATCATCGGTTTTGCCAAAAAGCTCTTTGATACTCATGGATTTTCCCTCAGGAATTGGTTGACTTCGTTCCGTGTTGGTGCGCCTTCGCGGCCTCCAAAACGGGTGCATTTGATGGCTGCTGCTGCACTTGCAAAGCGGATGGCTTCGTCTTCGTTCTGCCCTTCGGCGAGTGCAACCGCAAAGGCTCCGTGCCACACATCACCCGCGCCCAGCGTATCGACGGGTGAGATGGGGAATGATTTGTGCCAGACGGGTTTTCCATCCCGAATACTTACCACACCGCGTTCACCATCCGTCACGATGACTTTTCCAGGGAGTTCCTTGTCTGCTGCCAGGGCTGCGGCCTCAGGGTCTGATTGGCCGGTGAAATCCTCAGCACCCTGGGCGGAAAATGCGGTGTGGCTGGCGGCTTCCATAGCGGGCAGGCAGTCGCCAACGGGCTCCTCAGCATCCATGATGCCGGGCAGGCCGCGTTGCCTTGCGGCTTCCATTGCAACGCGTGCTCCCTCCGGCCAACGGGTCTCGCCCATCGCAGCGTTGAAGGAAACGGGCAGACTTGTCTCGAGCCAGTCGGCATCCATGGTCAGGCCGACATCGCGGTAGTTGACGATCTGCCGCTCGCCGGTGTCATCAATCAAAATGGAAGAGAAGGATGAGCGCCGTCCCTCAAAACACTGGACCAGCGAACAGTCGATGGCGTTTTTGCCCAGTTCCGCAAGGATCATGTCAGCGACCTGATCCTTACCCAGGCGCGCCGCGAGGATGGCTGTAGCGTCTAACCGTGACACGGCGACAGATGAATTTGCAGCGTTGCCGCCGCCAACAATAGTGGCATCCCGCGCCCGGTATTTTCTTGGCGCATCGGGAAACGCATCAACTTGAAAAACGAAATCAAGAACAGCAATTCCGGCAAGCAGGATCTTGGTCATACTGGATCAAGCCCTGTTAAGGGCCGGAACCCGGTTTTCCAGCCACCGAAACAAGATCACATCACCGTCGTGAGCATCCATGGATACGCCTTTGAGGACTTCCAAATCGGCAAAACTCTTGTGTAGATTTTCGACCCGGATCGCTGAACTGGTATTGGTCATCTGTGTTGACACGGAGGGGCAGCTTCGGTTGGACTACGCAGGACTTGCACCGTGATTGTACTCCCCTTGAGCGAACTTTGAGCGGACTTTGAGCGGACTTGCCCGATCTTACTCGTCTGTTTTTTGCATGGAGTGTCGTGCGGCTCAAGCGCCTATTGTTGATGCGCGTGAAATCAGGAAGGTTTTGGATTTTAATATGGGTATGCCGCGCGGTAATTTTGGGGTGATGAAAAGCGCTGTTGTTGCGCTTCTGGTATTTCTTTGTCACATGCCCTTGCTGCCCTCCGCTCACGCGGAGCTGATACGTCTTGAAACAAATACAAATCTACGGGGCGTTTATCTGCTTTCAAACAGGCGGCAGAAACTCATAACTGTTCAATCGATATTTATTGCAGGTGAAGCAGATGCTGATGGCCCTGAAGGGCTGTCTCATTATCTTGAGCATCTTATGTACTGGCATGCGAATAAAATCGGTAACCGGCCTTACCATGGGCGTACCGGTAACGCCTGGGTCAATGGCTTGATCACAACCTATTTCAACAGGGGGCCACGCTCAGAACTTGATGATATGTTCAAGTTTGCCCAACGGCTTCTCACAGGTCCTGAACTTGATGAAAAATTCATGCTCGATGAACGTAAGGTCGTGTCACGCGAATACGATTTTCGGCTTTCAGAAAACCCACACCGGCGCGAGTGGGACAAAATGTGGCCGGTTGTCCTGCCAGATAATTCAGTTGCCCGTAGCGTTATTGGGACGCCGCAGTCTATTGCGTCTCTGACACTTGAGCAGGCTCGTTCTTTTCATAGGGTAAACTACCATCCCGCCAATATGATTTTGCTTGTTGGCGGGGATCTCAGCAAGGACGAAGTGACGGCAAAAGTTGAGGCCTTTTTTGGGAGGATTGCGGCGGGACCCGTGAACGAGCAACCCTGGCGCAGAGAACCTCCCCAGGGACGGGTCGATAAAACGGTGGTTGTGCGTGATCGCTATGTTGCCCACCCTGCGGTGGCACGGATTTTCGTTGCTGATTGGCCCGGCCCTCTTACAAAGAACAGAGGGCGTTCAAGCAATCAGGCGATGATGGATGTATTGAAGGGTGTTCTGGAATCAGCACTTCAGGGCAGTTTATCCCTGCCGCTTCGGATCGACGGGTTTGTTTTCAGCGACTTTGATGTGGGCGTCTGGACGGTCATTGATGAGCGGGCCATAATATTTTTCCAGGGGCGTTTGGATGATGAAGTCACGCCGGAATCAGCCACTACGCAACTCGACATGGCAATATCGGACATTGCTCGGGAAGGCATTCCGCAGGCAACGATTGATCGGGTCCGAAACCGGTTGATACGCAGTGCCGAGCGGCAGGCCGACTCTGTTGAATACGTCTTCGATGAAGTTGCCAAAAACCTCAGCTATGGCTTCCAACCAGAACTGGTAAACTGGTATGTTGAGCGTCTCAGGAGTGTCTCGAAAGATGATATCGATTTCCTGATGAGGGCCATCGACAAGGCTGATCGTCGTGTCACAACTCACTTCGTTCCTAAGGAAGGGTAGATTATGAGATTTCTCAGCCGAGTAACGATCTTCAGTACAGTCTGGTTTGTTACAGCTGTTGCTGCATGGTCGGCAGAGGTCACAAGACAGGCTACCCCGGGTGGGCATGTTTTCTGGCATTATCCCATCGAAGGTGCAAAGCGTTCTGCTGTCGCGATTAGCTGGCCCAGTGGGCTGGCAGACTTGCCCATTGGGCAAGAAATGGCGGCGCGAGTGGGTACGGAACTGATGCTGAATGGCGGGGCTGCCGGGAAAACGCCCGATCAGATCATCGCTGATTTTGAGGACCTGGATGCCGGGGCGAGGCTGTTTGTTCAACCGGAAGAAATTCGCGGATTTATCGTGACACCGGATGCCGAGTTCATGAAGGCTGCTGAAATCGCAAACGATGTTCTGGCGCGTCCAAACTTCTCAAAAAACTGGTTTCAGCGTGAGCGCGCCAAACTCGTCAAGGCGAGCCGGGGGCGTGACAATCTCGTGCAGGGGATCGCGTGGAATCTATCACGTGAGATCCTCATGAGTGACCACCCCTATCGAAGGTTTTGGTCCATTCGTCCCGCAACCAACATCGAAAAGATTGATCTTGATACGATCCGGGCGTGGCACAAGGGCGCTTTCGCAACTGACGGGTTAACAATTGCAGCCGCCGGATCAGGGCAGCCGGAGACGGTTGCAGCGGCAATCGACCGGGCTTTGAAGGACCTTCCAGGTGGCGGACAACCCGCTAAAAACCCTTTGCCCGAGTTGAATCTGCTGAACAAGACAATTGTTTTTCACGCACCCAACGTGACAAAATCTGCTATTTTGGCCTTTGGTAAATTGCCGCCGGCAACGAGCAATCAGGATCTGCAGATGAATATTTCCCTGGGTGTTCTGGGCTATGGATCTCAATCGCGTTTGTTCAAGGCAGTGCGTACCGGGCTGCGCGCGGCCTATGGTTTTGGTGCGGGATATTTTGACTATACCCGCCAACGGCGGCTTTTGCGTATCTGGGGGGAAGTTGAGACGGCACAGCTTCAGGGTGCTCTTGATGCGACTCGCGAGACGTACGAGACATTCCGCAACGACGGGATAGGTCTAATTGAGTTTCCTTTTGCGCGGCGATTTTATCGCCAGCGAATTGAAGAGTCTCTAGCCAAGCCCACCGATGCTGCTTTTCTTCTGTTGGAGTCGCGTTTGAACGGTGGCCCGCAAAAAGATCTTGTGACGCTTAAGGAGCGAATTGACGACCTCGAGCGCGGCAAGGTGAATACCTATATCAAACAGACTTTTCCAGCCTTTGAGGACATGTTGATTGTCGTGGTGACGGCGGATGCAAACGCTGTGAAGGGCGACTGTCTGATAACACGTCTGGAAGACTGGCGAACCTGCGAGTGATGCAGGATCGCGCAGAGTGGTAGTTCAGCTATTTCAAATGGGTCGCAACTACGCTTGAGGCTTCCAGAGTTCTGTGGACCGGGCACTTGTCTGCAATTTCAAGCAGCTTGTCGCTCAGGCCATCGGGCGTGCCACCCTCGATTGTTATGGTGCGCTCGAAACGATCAATCCGGGCGTTGGCTTCTTTTTGACTTTCGCTGCACTCGATACAATCCTGTGCGTGGACTTTCGCGTGCGAGACTTCGACGCTGATCCGGTTAAGGTCCAGCCCCTTTCTGTCGGCGTACATGCGCAGGGTCATACCGGTGCAGGTGCCAAGCGCCGAAGACATGAAGTCGTAGGGAGACAGACCGCTGTCGAGCCCGCCATAGCTTTCGGGTTCGTCGGCAAACAGGCGGTGTTTTCCCGCAAGCACGATCTGTTGGAATTTGCCCTCTCTGGTTTCGGTCACCTGTACACTCTCGACAGGCTCCTCCGCGCGGGGTTGGTCGGCTGGCAGATAGCGGTTGGCCCAGCCAGCAATAACCGAGGCTGCGTATGCCGCATCCTCTGACCGGGTCAGGAGATGATCTGCCTGATCGAGAGAAACGAAACTCTTTGGATGACGTGCTGCCTGAAAAATCTCGGCGGCGTTCTCGATGCCAACGGTTTGATCAATAGGAGAATGAAGCACGAGCAGGGATTTGCGCATGGCCGCGACGCGATCTTTTATCTGCATGGAACGAACGTCGTCCAGGAACTGCTTTTTGATCGTGAACGGACGGCCCGCGAGGCTTACCTGCGCCGTGCCGGTTTTCTCGATTTCATCGAGATTTGCTTCAAAATTGTGCAACACATGTTCTGTGTTGGAAGGCGCGCCGATTGTGGCGACTGCCTTTACTTCGGGAATGTCGTTGGCAGCGGCCAGAACAGCAGCGCCGCCCAGCGAGTGTCCGATCAAAAGGCTTGGCGCTTCGTGATTGTTGCGCAGATATTCAGCAGCGATCAGCAGGTCTTCCAGATTTGAAGAAAAATTGGTGTGAGCAAATTCTCCCTTGGACGAACCCAGGCCCGTAAAGTCAAACCGCATGACGGCAATACCCGTGCGTGCCAGTTCCGAAGCAATGCTCTTGGCTGCCAGAATGTCTTTGGAACAGGTGAAGCAGTGGGCAAAAAGAGCTGTGGCCCTGATAGGGCCTGCAGGAATATCCAATCGTGCGGCTAACAGCTCTCCCGAATGGCCGGGAAATTCGGTTTTGATGGTTGTTGCGTTCAGCTGTGTCCGCATCGGTACTCCACGTGATCAAGCTTCAAAAATGTTCCCGCCCCACGCAATTGAGGGAAGCGCAGGGCGGGTGTTCCGTGTAGCATTAGGAGAGGGAAAATGCCACACGATTCGAAAGAGGTGCAAAGGCGTTTGCCGATGTGTCTTAGCCCAGTTTCTGTTGATCGGGCCCGGAAGAGGGGCGAGCGTTGCGCAGCAATGAATTGAGACTGTCGCTGCGATCGATCGTTGCAGGCTGAACAAGTTCAAATATGTCCCAGCTTTCCAGACCTTTGGCAAAACCTGTTTGAACCTTGCCTTGTGTCGACTGGTTGGGCTGACCAGAACCGGGCTGGATGGATGCAGTGCTGCTGTGAAATGAGAAGCCCATGATCAGACCAAGAGTCATAATGGTTATGGGACCTGCACTATAAAGAGGAGTTGAACGCATATCTGGCCTCAATCTCTGGTGAGCATGTTGCAAAGCATGCTGCGTTGGAACCAACATGGTGAGGCTCAAAGAACCATGCCAGTAAAACCGACATAACTAGGCCGTGAGAAGAATATGATGGAACCGGACCGGGGAGCGGCGATCAATCGCCCGTAACCTCAAGCGGGGCCTTACAGTTCTTCCACGTTTTTCGGATCAATGATTTCAATGGTGCGGCTGAGGAAATATTGAGAGCCCGCCTCGCGCCATGCAAGAAAGTGCGGCTCGGTAAAATGATTGTCCAGCGCGGCGCGATCCTTCCACTTTTCCACGAAAACCAGTGTGTTCTCATCGGTTTGCGATTGATGAAGGTCGTACAGGATATTGCCTGGCTCATTCCTTGTACCCTCAATGCAAGGCATGACAGCTTCACGGATTGCATTGAGGGAACCGGGTTTTATTGTCAGGGTGGCAATCAGATAGATCATGAGCTTTTGCGCTTTCGTAAGCCGTCGATGGTCCAGCCATCATGATGTCGCAGGAGGAAGAGTGCAACGAGCGCTGCCAGTGTGGCAACTGATGTCCAAAGCAGATTGGCGGGAAACCCCGTATAACCGATTTCGAAAACGCCTGTTGAAAGAGCTTTTTTCAAACCGCCTTTGAACAAAAGGCTGCCACTCAGCAATGTACCCAACACGCCTGTTGCGTGCATGACTGTAATGAAGGCGTAAGTAAGTGTGCGCCAAAGCCCCAAAATAAAGATAATCACCACAAGCATCTGAAGAGCGCCAACAATGAAGGCATGGTCCTGAGTGACCCAGGCCTGCTGATAGGTGCCGCGAAAGACATTGACCATCCATTCGGGGCGCAGGAATTTCAATGATGCCCAGACTACAAGAAATGCTCCTGCGCCAAGGCGGATAATCAAAAGGGCGAGATTGAGACGGTTTTGAGACGGCATTTGAGTTCCAAAAGATGGCTGTTTCCCAAACTCTAGCTAATCCGACCAGATATGGAAGCCACCCTGAACTGAGTTGGAAAACTGCGGTTGTTCCAATGAAAAATCATTGGCGTACTCGACAACCCCATGTGCTTCTGCCGACAATAGGAAAAGTTGATGGTTTAAAACAGGAACAGAGAACATGTCCGATATGATGCAACGCGTGGTGCTGGCTGCCCGACCTCAGGGAGAACCCAAGCCATCTGATTTCAGACTTGAAAGCGTGCCTGTTCCCACACCGGGGGAAGGCGAGGTTCTTGTTCGGGTTATCTGGTTGTCACTCGACCCGTATATGCGGGGGCGAATGGATGACAGCAAATCCTATGCAGCTTCTGTGGGAATTGGCGATCCTATGGAAGCGGGCTGCGTTGGTGAAGTCATTGCTTCTAACAACTCAAAATTTGCAGTTGGAGATTTTATTGATGGGCGGTTCGGCTGGCAAACTCATGCTGTGGTGGACGGGGTGGGGTCTCGCAAGCTGGACCCGGCACAGGCACCATTGTCAACCGCTGTTGGGGTTCTGGGCATGCCCGGTATTACGGCCTTTGTGGGCCTGAATGATCATGGTCGCCCGAAGGAAGGGGAAACACTGGTGGTTTCCGCGGCGACAGGTGCGGTGGGGTCGCTTGTTGGGCAGTTGGGCAAGATTTATGGTCTGCGGGTCGTTGGTGTTGCAGGTGGTGCAGATAAATGTGCCTATGCTGTTGATGAGTTGGGTTTTGATGCATGTCTCGACCATCGTGCGGCTGGTGATGCGAGTGTATTGCGCAATGAACTCGCGGCGACGTGCCCTGATGGTGTTGATATCTATTTTGAAAATGTCGGCGGCAAGACCCTTGATGCTGTTGTGCCGCTGATGAATGTCTTTGGTCGTATTCCAATTTGTGGGATGATTTCGTGGTACAATTCGGGAGGGCTTGGAGCAGGCGTTGTGGAAGGCCCCAACCTGTTGCCGCGCATTTGGCGCACCATTCTGGTGAACCGGCTGAGTGTTCGCGGGTTTATTATCACGGACCATTATGACCGGTTCGGCGATTTTCAAAAAGAAGTCTCCGCCCATATTCGCGAAGGCCGGGTCAAATATCGTGAAACGGTATCGGAAGGGCTGGAGTCAGCGCCCGAAGCGTTTATCAACCTGTTGCGGGGCGGGAACTTTGGCAAACAACTGGTGGCGGTTTCGCCTGATCCAACACACGGTTGATCAACTCAAAACCTGCTGCTTCCATTCACCTTTTCCCGGCACTACGTGGATCGGAAGAGCGTTGGGCATGGGCATCAGGGCCGGTTTGATTTTGACAAATTCATGGGCGGCGATCCACAGGCCACCATGGGCAACAATCAGCGTATCCGGTCCCAGTGCGACTGCGCGGGCCATGGCGGCCCATACCCGGTTGGCGAATTCACTAAAGATCTCGCCGTTGGGCGGGTCAAAGTCCGATGTCCAGTAGTCGTTGAGCCAGGGGCCGTGCGGCTGGCCCTGCATGTCACCCAGATGACATTCCATCAGTCCGTCATCGAATATGAGGTCCACATTGTGGTGATGCGCCACGGCTTCTGCCGTATGACGTGTCCGGTCGAGGGGGCTTGATACGATGTGGGCAATGGGGGCGGTTTTAAGAATTTCCCCTGCGCGGCGTGCCTGTTCGCGTCCGGTTTCATTGAGTTGTGAGTTCGATTGGCCCTGAGTTTTTCGCTCCCTGTTCCATGATGTTTCGCCATGGCGCAGGAAATAGAAAGGATGATCAAAGGGCATGAAGAATTCCGGAATTTATCGATAGGTCTTCAAGCTTAGCAGAGTTTAGGCGGGGTGGGGGTGGTATCAGTGGAAATCCCGGCTTTTTGGAATGATGGTCACATTACGGGGATGACGACCGCGGACAGCCTTGCGCAACGGCTGGGTTTGAGGGCGCGGTATTTTGAAGAAGCGGGTGTCTGGCTTCTCTGCATCGGGAAGATCAATGGGCCAGCCCTTACGTTCTATCTGCGGTTTGACCACTTCATCGGCGCGTGCCAGCGGAATTTGTAAAGGGGGTGAGGTTGTCTGGTGGCGTTCATGAGGTCTCTTTTTCAATCCGCTGTCAGGCAGAGGTGATTTTACATGATCGGCATTGGCATAAGTTGTTTCGAACTCGTCGTCGGACAGATTGTTGAGGTCATCAGTGCAGTCGATTAATTCATGGGCAACAACGTGAATAACTTCGCCTTCCCGCTGCACCTTGCCGCGAACGGCCATTAAACGCGCGGCCATGATGACCCGGCGGTAGCGTTCCATCAGCTTGCGCCACACCACGATGTTGACGGTGCCGGTTTCATCTTCGAGCGTGATAAATACAACGCCTTTGGCTGTGCCTGGTCTTTGCCGCACCAGAACAACGCCTGCAACAGTGACCCAGCGATTCTGGCGGGTGGAGAAAAGTTCTTCAGCCTTTAACGTGCGTCTATTGCTGCCGACACCCCGCTCAAAATGTGAGCGGAGCAACGCCATGGGATGGGCTTTCAAAGACAGGCGGTGGGTCTGATAATCGGCAACTACATGCTCGTTCAACCCCATGACCGGCAGGGCGACCTTCGGGTCTTTGCCAAGTGTGCTTGTCTGAGAGGCCGTGAACAGAGGGAGTTGTATATCGCTGACCATACCACGGATGGCCCACAGGGCCTGTCGCCGGTCAAGACCCATGGAGCGGAAGGCGTCGGCGGCAGCAAGTTTTTCAAGGGCAGGGAGTGACAGGCCGGTCGCAACCCGCGCCTGATCGGGCGTGGTGAAATATTCCTTGCGCCGCTGCATGAATGTTTCCATCTCCTCTTTCTTCAGGCCGCTCACCTGACGAAATCCCAGGCGAACTGAAAAACGCCCATCCTCACACTCCGTTTCCAGAATATTGTCCCAGTCGCTTCTGTTAATATCCACCGGCAGCACCACGATGCCATGTTCGCGAGCATCGCGGACAATCTGGGCAGGGGCATAGAAGCCCATGGGTTGAGAATTCAACAAACCGGCACAGAAGATGTCGGGGAAATAACATTTGATCCAGGAAGAGACATAAACAAGCTGAGCAAAGCTTGCGGCATGGCTTTCTGGAAAGCCGTAGGAGCCAAAGCCCTTGATCTGTTCAAAACAGTTTTTTGCGAAGGTCGGGTCATAACCACGTTCAATCATCTGACTGACCATCTTTTCTTCCAGCAGATGGATGGTTCCCACATTGCGGAAAGTGGCCATGGCACGGCGCAATTGATTGGCCTCATCGGCGCTGAATTTTGCAGCATCAATGGCAATCTGCATGGCCTGTTCCTGGAACAGCGGCACGCCAAGGGTGCGGCTGAGGATCTGCTCTAATTCGTCTGCGGGGCCGTGTTCAGGGGCGGGCGAAGGGTAATCTTCTTTCTCGATACCATCGCGCCGCCGCAGATAGGGGTGCACCATATCACCCTGGATGGGTCCGGGGCGGACAATGGCGACTTCAATGACAAGATCGTAAAATCTTGCAGGCTTGAGGCGCGGCAGCATGTTCATCTGCGCCCGGCTCTCTACCTGAAAAACGCCAATAGCGTCTGCCCTTTGCAGCATTTCATAGACGACCGGGTCTTCCTGATTAAGGTCTGCCAGGGTGAGGTGCTGTCCATAATGCTTTGCGATCATGGCAAAGCATTTCGCAATACAGGTCAGCATGCCCAGAGCCAGCACATCGACTTTCATGATTCCCAGTTCGTCGATATCGTCCTTGTCCCACTCAATGAATGTGCGGTCTTCCATGGCAGCATTTCCGATGGGAACCAGTTCTTCCAACGGGTCTTCGGTGAGAACGTAACCTCCCACATGCTGCGACAGGTGGCGGGGGAAGCCGAGTAATTGCTGGGTCAGGCCAATGGTGGTTTTCAGCAGGGGGTCGGTTATATCGAGACCGGCTTCTTTGATCTGTGTTTCGGGAATTTCGCTGCCCCATGAACCCCAGACGGTTGAGGCGAGAGCAGATGTTACATCTTCTGAAAGCCCCATGACTTTGCCGACTTCGCGAACGGCAGAACGCGGACGGTAGGTGATGACGGTTGCTGCGATGGCGGCACGATGGCGACCATAGCGCCGGTAGACATATTGCATCACCTCTTCGCGCCGCTCGTGTTCGAAGTCGACATCAATATCGGGTGGTTCCTTGCGTTCCTTTGAAAGAAAACGCTCAAATAACAAAGAGCTTTTGGCCGGATTTACCGCCGTGATGCCAAGATAAAAGCAAATGGCCGAGTTGGCTGCCGACCCGCGACCCTGGCACAATATGCCTTCGTTTCGTGCCCAGGCGACGATATCGTGAACTGTGAGAAAATAATGGGCATAGCCAAGTTCCTCGACCAGGGAGAGTTCCTTGCGGACGGTCCGGTGAACGGCTTTGGTTTCTTTTGAGTCAGAGGGCAGGCGTTCGCCCACTCCTTTCCAGACAAGATTTTCGAGATGTTCCTGAGCTGTGAAGCCAGGAGGAACCGGCTCGCTTGGATAATTATAGCGCAGTTCATCAAGGCTGAATGTGCAAAGCGCAACCACATCCTGTGTCGCTGCCAGTGCCTGTGGCCAGTCTATAAACAAACGGGCCATTTCGTCAGGTGGTTTGAGATGGCGTTCGGCATTGGCTTCAAGCCGGAAACCGGCGTTCTCTATGAAACATCCTTCACGGATGCAGGTTACGACATCTTGCAGCGGGCGGCGTTCGAAGCTGTGATAGAGAACATCATTGGTGGCGATGAGAGGCAAGGCGAGTTTCTGTGCGGCTGTTGCGATCATGCGCATCCGGCGGCGATCATCACCCCGGTAGAGATAACTGAGCGCAACCCACAGACCTGCCGGGTTTTGAGCTTTCAGCCGGTTGGCCATATCGAAAAAGGCGTTGCTGCTCTCTTCCCATTGGAGGGGTGGCAATAGAATGATGGCCTGACCTTCAACTGCAGCGGCAAGATCAGACAGGGCAATATGGCATTCGCCCTTGGAGGCGGCGCGCTTGCCGTTGGAGAGTAGTTTGCATAACCGTCCGTAGGCAGCGCGATCGGTGGGGTAGAGCAGGCAGGACAGGCCTTCGATTAGCTCAATACGAGCACCGACGAGTAACTGTATCCCTTCTTTTTTGGCCTGCGCATGGGCGCGGACAACACCTGCCAGCGTGTTCCTGTCGGCAATGCCGATGGCGGTGTGACCCAGTGCCTTGGCTTGTATAACCATTTCGCCGGGGTGTGATGCACCGTGCAGAAATGAAAAGTTGGAGACACATTGCAATTCGGCATAGGAGGGGGAATGGGTTTTCTTGCTGCGTGATATCCGCCTGGTACCGGGAGGGCGCTTGAGGGGAATAGGTGGGTTTTCGCGAGGGCGGGACATCAAAAAAGCCCCTGAACATACCAGTTGGAAAATGTCGTATGTTTTGCAGACGTGATGGTCTGTACCGCTAAAGCAGCGATGTCTGATTCTTCAGCAGGCGGGGTTGTGTTCTTGTCACCTGCGGCAAATCCGGCCCGGTAAATCCAGTAGCGAATGCCTTCTTCGTCCTCAACATCGTAATAGTCGCGTATCTGCGCACCGGTATTTTCGCGCAATCCATCGTGCCACCACTCCGGCAGAATGCGTTCCGGCCCGCGGGCCCGAATGATCTTGCGCAAGACGCGGCGCCAGACGAATTGTAGCGGTGGTCCATCCGGCAGTTCGGCGGTAACCAGAGCTTCTTCCGGTCTGTCGAACAGGCGGGTAGGGCGCGGTGCCCAGACGGGTTTGGCCTCTTGCCAGCTTTTCCAGTCAACGGCGGTGGCAATACAGGCCCGGCGCTGTGCCCGTTCCGGAACATGGCTGGTTACCGGAGCAAGACGGTAAACAACATTACGGCCTATCCGGTTGGCAAGCGTATCGGCAAAATTGGCAAGTGAGACGGATTCGTTTGGGTCTCGTGCCGCCGCCTGACTGTCGTATTGCAAAGCATCGATTGGGGTAATGCCAAAGGCTTCCAGTGTGAAAAGGTCGATGCCGAAACCGCAATCGATCTGCTCTAACCGGTCGGTAAACAACCGGCTGATTTTATGTCTGTTACGGGTCGGCATGGAAAGCCGCACATCCACAAAACGCGTTTCGCCATCACCGCGATAGCCTGTCAGACGGAAATGCCGTGCACCTGAACGTGCTTTTTCAAGCTGTGTGGAAAGTTTGGGCAACAGCCAGTCAAGGGCATGGCCAACCGCAACAAAATCAACAGCTGGATAAGGACAGTTCATCACAGCGCGAAACCGGGCCGCAGGAACAAGCGGGATTAACGGCTCCCGCAATTCGCCACTAAGCTGATCAAGCCGCATCTGTACGGAGCGTGCAGTTTCGTGTGAACGCTTACGTGCGGTTTTGCCTGCATCCTTTTCGCGAAAGCGCCGTTCCAGTGCCACGCGAGGGATGGTGCGCAGGTCGCCTATCTTTTTCAGCCCCAATCGCCGCAACATGATGATTTGCTCCATGTCCAGCCGCAGGGCATCAACAGGCAAAGCATCAAGCGTGGTACAGGCGGCGTCATAGTTCCGGGAACCGGCAGGCAGGATGGTTGCCTGATCGGGCGCGCAATGGGAAAGCGCGATGGCAGCCCCCACGGTATCGGCAAGGCCAATACGCGGCGAAAAGCCTAATTCATCCAGCTTTTTCAACATGTCGTGGATCAATCCGGCTTCTCCGCCAAAGAGATGGTCACAGCCCGCGATATCAAGAAGCAGACTGTCATTTCCGTTAAGCGCAACAACTGGCGAATAGCGCATCATCCAGCGGGCCAGTGCTTCAAGCTCATGGCTGTCGGCCTGAATGTCACAGGCAACGACACGCAGGTCCGGGCGGATGGAACGGGCGTCAGCCAGTTTTTGGTCAGGCCAGATACCTGCTTCCATGGCTTGTGTGCCTGCAGCATAAATACGTACGCCCTTGGCTCCCTGTTCAACAAGAACAAGCGGCCCTGTGCAAACGACCTGTTCAGCCTGTTGCTCTTCCCAAAATGGACGGGTTTGTGCGGTCTGGGCGGCTTGTTTCTCGCGGTTCATGAAGCGTTCGACGGGAAACAGGGGCAGCCTCAGTGAAACAATTCGTCTCTTCATCCCATGTAATTCTCCAGGGGTAAGGGGTGGTTGATAAGGGCAAAACGGTATCGATTGCCGGCAAAGGAATGCCGCCCCGCGTGCGGGTGAGAGCAACTCGCCAGCTTGTCAGACCAGGTCCCTTGGGATCGTTGGCATCTTTGGGGCCGGGTTCTGCGGCAACGCGCCAGCGGGTCAGTGCAGCAGAACCGTGCTGGCCGTCCGGCGGGCTGAGCAGAATGCAGGGGCATTTTACCCGCCGGGCAAGAAGCGAAAGACGCCGTGACAGAGTGAAATCCGGACGGAAACCCTCTCCAACAACGGCGGTGATACCTGTTGTTTTTAGCGCTTCTTCAAGGGCAAAAGGCAGGTTTCGGTCAGGGCCAACGTCGCCGAGTACAAGCTGTGCGGGGTCAAAGCCAAACCGTTCCAGCCCAAAAGCATAAGGGCGTCCGTATTCACGAATATGGCTGCTGGTGTGACACCATAAGACAGGTTGTGTTCCTCTCAGCCGGGCGAGCAGGCCAAGGGTAAAGAGCGATGCAGCCTGCATGTGGCGGGTAGAAAACGGTTCCACCTCATGGACCGCATACCGGTCGAGCCCCGCAGCGGGTAGGTGCATATCGATGGCAGCAAGACCTGTCTGCCAGAGATCGGAAGCATGGTGGCTGTCATTCGCTGCCGGTTCTGCAAGTGAGGCTCCGCGCCCGGATTGCGCCATAAAAGCCTTCAGGGCGCTTAAAGAAAAGCCAGCACTTTTCCTCATATCAATCCTTTCCAAATTTAACGGAAAGGGATTATGTTCCTATTTTGTTCTCATTGCGAGTCCAAAATGAATTTTCATCTCAAAGATGATTTTTGCGGCGTGAAAAGAGAGCGGGTCTTATTGTACGACGATGCGTGAACCACTGGGGACACGATCATATAGATCGATTACATCATGGTTGAGCAGCCGGACACAGCCACTGGAAACGGCTTTGCCGATGCTCCAGGTTTCCAGCGTGCCGTGCAGACGGTAGAGAGTGTCGACATTACCCTGAAAAATATAAAGGGCACGCGCACCCAACGGGTTTTTCAACCCCGGCGGCATGCCGCCATTATCGGCGCTCCATTTTGCCAGTTCAGGTTCACGCGCAATCATTTCTGCGGGTGGGGTCCATTTCGGCCATTCCTGTTTCCAGCGAATTTTACCACGACCTGACCATTCAAACCCTGCGCGTCCAAGGCCAACGCCATAGCGCATGGCGGTGCCGCCTTCTTCTGTCCAGAAGAGAAAGTAATTGTTGATATCGACAACGACGGTTCCTGGGGCTTCGCCTGTGCGGTTTTTGACCCGCCGTCTCAAAAAACGTCGGTTGACCTGCGATAGTTTGACTGCTGGCAGGGGGAACTGCTCATTGGGAAGGGCGCCATAGACTTTTGTGTAATTCTGCCTGCCGGAAAACAAAGAGTCGCCATCAACCCTG
The DNA here is from genome assembly GCA_937930635.1 of uncultured Rhizobiaceae group bacterium. Lineage (GTDB taxonomy): Bacteria > Pseudomonadota > Alphaproteobacteria > Rhizobiales > Rhizobiaceae > Pseudahrensia. Next base: position 318,669 of record CALHCF010000003.1, on the reverse strand, counting down.
TTGCGCAGGCCCGGAACACCGCACCCGGATAGTGCAAGCGCTGAAAGACTCGCTCCGCCGATCAACATATTACGCCGGTCAAAAACGGGGGGCTGAATAATCTTCTGTTTCATGAGCTGGTCTTCCAAATTCATGTGGATGAACAGACGATCCACACGATGTTACTCTTTAACTCGTGGTTGCATCGACCCTGTACCTCTCACTCGTGTTGAGCGGCACATGATCCGGCCTCCTGTTTACTGCAAAGGCTGTCGTGACGGGTGATCATTCTTGAGGCATCCTTAACGCCCTGCTGAAAGAAGTCACGACAACCCGGCTTTTACAGTCGGCTGAAACCGCTTTTAACATGACTGTATTGATCACAACTGTCTGATAATGAGCAGATCAATCACATTCAATCACGAAAACCGGAGAAAACAGGTGCTGATACGGCCATTTACAGAGAAATTGCCGATACGGTAATGGTACGGCTTGAGACCAAGGGCACTGAACCATATGCACACTGAATCATATGCAACGGTGCCCAACATCATTTTTGAGTAAAACCATGCTGCACCACGACGGTCAAAATTTGGATATAAAAGTGCAACAGTGTGCGGATGACTTGCCAGAATCTTTGAATGCGTGTCTAAGTCGATCAGGCTTTGTAGTGCGTCTGTGGCCCGACAGGTGGCAGATTTAGTTGTGAATGAAGAAGATACAATACGCGCAAGCCTGTATGGCCTGCTTGGACGACTGTTGTTCGTGAAACCGACCGGAGAGATTATTGAAAATCTCAAAGGCCTTTCAGGTGACGAAACACAGATGGGACGGGCTTTCAGCACGCTGTCCAAACTTGCCGCAGCCACTGATGTCAAATCAGCCCGTGACGAGTATGACAGACTGTTTGGCGACGATCCGCGCGGCGAGCTTGTGCCCTACGCATCCTACTACATAACCGGCGAGCTGCAGGCAGAACCGTTACACAAACTGCGTCTTGCCATGCCTGAGCTTGGTATTGCCCGCAATGATAATGTTCAGCGAGACGAAGATCACATCGGTTCGCTCATGGAAATGATGTCTGGGCTGATCTCCGGGGTCTATGGCGAGCCTGCCGGAGCTGCTGTTCAGGCAGAATTTTTTGCAAGTTTTATCGAGCCCTGGGCCTTTGCTTTCTTTGGCAATCTGGAAGTTGCCGAGAACAGTTTGCTCTATCAGCCCGTTGGGACCATCGGGCGTCTTTTTCTTGATATGGAAACCAATTCTTTGACCGCTCGTTAATTGGACCGCCAGCTTCCCAGCCAATCAGGACGGCGCGCACGCCTACCCAGGTTCAACAGGAGGTGTGAAGGCGATGGTCAAAAAGGCTGTCGCCAATAATATCGCCGCATGCGCCCAGCTCAGTGACAGGCTTTGCCCAGCGCCTTCAGGCGCCAGTAATTGTAGGGCAGCGGTGTAATAAAGCCGGCGATCAACATGATGGGCACCACCCAGAATGTAAGGCGTGCTCCCCCGGTTAAAAGAACATCGACAACATTCATGGCGACTTCCATGGAAATCATGGAAATCAGGGACATGCCAAGTGCCGTTTTGAAGGCCGCCGCCAACTCCATTTGCCGCGACAGGATTACGGTTTCCAGTGCAATCGACGTAAGAAGACCATTGATGATTGCCAGGGTCATGATGGCGAGCGTCGGCCAGCCGATGCCGGTAAACTGAAAAAAGGCAATGGTTCCCAAATCGCCAATAGAGCAGCCCAGCAGACACCATAAAGTGTTGACAGAAGCGCGCTTCCAGGTAGGGCGGCATGTCCAACTGATCGCATTGACGGTTTCAAGCGCCGTCATGGGCATGTTCCAATCTGCTGGTCCCCGTTGCCATTAGATAATGCTGAAAAGGATTGTTATCAAGCTTGCCCGGATTTCATCCGGGGTAATCACATCGTCAAACCGAACGTAGGCTGATGTGCAGAGCGTTTAGCTTAGGCTGTGGAAATCAGATTTGGTCAGTTGGACGATTTGGGTGCACGATTGGCAAAACGGCAGTCTGGTTTGTGAAGGGAATTCAAAATCATGGTTGAACACAAAAGCCGTGGTGCATGTCTGGTCGTTGGAGCGGGAGATGATACCGGCAGCGCAATTGCCCGTGCTTTTGCCCGGGAAGGTTACGAAGCCTGTGTAACCCGGCGGCCCCGCCATGCTGAAAAAGCTGAAAAGCTTGCGCAAAGTATTCGGGATACGGGTGCGCGGGCTCATGCATTTCCCAGCGATGCCCGTGACGAGGAATCCGTAATCGAACTTGTCAGCACAGTTGAAAAAATAATCGGCCCTATTGAGGTGGCGGTGTTTAACATTGGAGCCAATGTTCGTTTTGGTGTTACCGCAACGACATCGCGTGTTTACCGGAAGGTTTGGGAGATGGGCTGTTTTGCCGGTTTTCTCATGGGACGGGAAGTCAGCAAGGTGATGCTGGAGCGCGGGCGCGGAACAATTCTTTTTACCGGGGCCTCTGCCAGCATGCGTGGATCATCAGGCTTTAGCGCCTTTGCAGGGGCCAAACATGGGCTGCGAGCGCTGGCCCAATCTATGGCACGTGAACTGGGACCCAAGAACATACATGTGGCGCATGTGGTTATCGATGGAGCCATCGATTCACAGTTCATTCGTGAGAATATGCAGGGCGTCGATATGGCGCGTGAAGACGATCGGATCTTATCACCACAGGCAATTGCAGAAAACTATGTCTGGTTACACAAACAGCCGCGTAACGCCTGGACGCATGAGATTGATCTGCGCCCCTGGCGCGAGAACTGGTGAGATGTGCGATGCCTGACGTTGATTTTATTTTCGATTTCGCAAGCCCCAACGCCTATTTGGTCAGCAGGGCCTTGCCTAAGATAACGCAGCGCACCGGGGTTGGTTTTAACACGGTGCCCTGTCTCCTAGGTGGTATTTTCAAGGCCACGAACAATCAGGCGCCTATGGTCGCTTTTGCCAATATCCAGAACAAGTCTGCCTATGATTTGCTGGAGTTCCGCCGGTTTGTTGCAAAGCACAAGCTTACAGATTTCAGGATGAACCCGAATTTTCCAGTCAATACGCTGATGTTGATGCGTGGCGCAATTGTTGCCCGTGACGAGGGATGGCTGGAAGATTATGTCACTGCGGGGCTTCACCATATGTGGGAAGCCGAAAAGAAGATGGATGACCCGGAGGTTTTTGTCGCAGCGCTTGATGAATCCGGTTTTGACGGTTCAGCCTTGCTGGAAAAAACCAGGGATCCGACGGTCAAGGCGGGATTGCTGGAAAATACGCAGAAGGCGGTTGAACGCGGCGCGTTTGGAATCCCCACATTCTTTGTTGGTGATGAGATGTTCTTTGGCAAAGAACGGCTGGCACAGGTTGAGGAAGAAATCGTTCGACAAACCAAGGCAGGGGCGTGAAATCATCTGAGCAAGAGTTGACCAACTCTGTGTTCTCATGAACCATTTCTCCAATGTCGAGAAAAGGAAACGGCCCATGGCTTATCAAACGCTGAAATTTGAAATCTCTGATAGTATCGCCACGATCACGCTCGACAGACCAAATGACGCCAATGCGCTTGATGCGACGATGGCAAATGAACTGCTCGAAGTCTCGGTTCTCTGCGCCACCCGGTCCGATATTCGCGCCATCATTATCACAGGTGAAGGCAAGTTGTTCTGTGGTGGTGGTGATCTCAACGAGTTCAAAGCTGTTGGCGATCAAAAGGAAGCCCACCTCTTGCGCATGGCAACCATTCTCCATGCCGCGCTGATACGATTTGCAAACATTGATGCACCGGTCATCATGGCCGTTAACGGCACCGCCGGAGGTGGCGGCTTTTCCATGGTCTTGTCCGGCGATTATGTTTTGGCGTCGCAGAAAGCGAAATTTGTGTCGGCCTATACAGCTTCTGGCCTCACACCGGACGGATCATCCACCTATTTTCTTGCAAAGCACGTGGGCTTGTTGCGGGCAAAGGAGCTGATGCTCACCAATCGGGTCTTGTCAGCACAGGAGGCCTGTGACTGGGGCATCGTCAATCGTGTTGTCGAGCCGGAAAACCTGATGGATGAGGCAAGGGCACTCGCCACGACTTTTGCGGCGGGTCCGACAAAATCCTACGGTGGTGTAAAACGTATGTTGCAGACCGCGTATTCCGGCACAATGGAGACGCAGTTGGAGAAGGAAACGCAGTTCATCGCGAGTATGATGACCACATATGATGGTCCCCATGGTCTGGAATCGTTTCTCAACAAGGAAAAGCCGAAATTCAAAGGCTGCTGATTTGGGTCCGGCCAACCCTGCCGGTTGGCTTCAACTATCTGCAATCCATGCAGAGGCCGCGGAGCTCAACAGTCAGTTTTTGAGGCTGGAATTCATTGCGCTTGGCGATTGTTTCCAAGTGTTGAGACAGGACCTCATCGTTGATTTCTTCCACCTGTCCGCATGTGTCGCAGATGGTGAAGGCAATTGTCTTGCGCATCTGGCAATCGGGGTGATTGCAGGCGACAAAGGCATTTAGACTTTCCAACCGATGCACAGCGCCGCCTTCCATGAGCTTGTCGAGTGCACGATAGACCTGGAGTGGAGCGCGGAACCCACGGTCGCGCAGCTTGTCCAGAATTGTATAGGCGCTCAATGGTGCTCTTGCAGAGGACAGGGTTTCAAAAACCAGAGACTGATTTTTCGTCAGCCCACCCTTTGTTTCCTGGTTCATGGTCATGATGACATCTCCTTCGGGTTTCTCCGTTGGCGGCGAGCTGTCAGCCAGGAGGCCAGGGGTGTGAGGCTGACAAGGAACAGAAAAAAGGAAGCCAATACGATGGATGGGCCGGACTGTGTGTCCCATGTCCGGGATCCGAAGAGACCAAAAAGGACTGCCAGAACACCAATCAGAGCTGCCAGAACAGCCATTTGCTCCGGTCCGGCAGAGAAACGGCGCGCTGTGGCTGCCGGAATGATCAGCATGGCGGTAATCAGCAGAACCCCAACGATTTTCATCGCTATCGCGATCATGATCGCCAAAAGAACCATGAAGATGATATTGGCCCGGTTCGGGTTCATTCCTTCTGCTTCTGCCAGCTCACGGTTCACCGTTGCTGCAAAAAGCGGGCGCCAGATCAGCGCCAGCATGACCAGAACTGCGGCGCCACCAATGTAGATCACGTCAATATCGGCCTTGGAGACTGCGAGAATATCACCAAGCAAAAGCGACATGAGATCGATGCGTATCCACACCATGAGCGCCAAGACCACCAAGCCAAGAGCGAGGCTGGAATGTGACAACAGGCCAAGGACTGCATCGGATGACAGCGTTGCCCGTTTTTGCAGCATCAACAATGAAATGGAGATCAGCACTGATGTGATGAAAACTGCCAGAGTGATGTTGATTTCCAGCAGAAATGCGAGCGCAACACCGAGCAGGGCAGCGTGGGAGAGAGTGTCACCAAAATAAGCGAGCCGCCGCCAGATTACGAAACAGCCCAGCGGTCCGGCTATAAGAGCAACGCCAATGCCAGCGACAACCGCTCTGGCGAAGAAACTGTCCAGTGCAAAAAGATCAGCGAGCATCGGGAATTACTTTCTCGGTTGCTCCGTCACTGTGGTGATGTCCATCACCGGGGTGACAGTTGTCTGTAACCGTGCCATCGGCGTGTGACACCGTTCCATCGGGCAGATGGGTGTGATCGTGCCGGTGTTTGTAGATGGCGAGAGCCGGGTCTGCGCGCACACCAAACAGATCCTGATATTCAACACTTGAGGCCACGGCCTTGGGGCTTCCCTGACAACAGATATGGCCGTTAAGGCAGATAACGCGATCTGTGGCTGCCATGACCAGATGTAGGTCATGGGAGATCAGCAGCATGCCGCAACCAAGTTCGTCGCGAATCCGTTTGATAAGGTCGTAAAGTGCAATCTCTCCGGAAAAATCGACTCCCTGTACCGGTTCATCAAGAACCAGAAGTTCTGGTTTTCGGGTGATGGCGCGGGCCAGAAGCGCACGCTGAAATTCACCACCGGAAAGGTGACGCATTTCAGCCCGGCTGAGATGTGCAATTCCGGTTGCCTCAAGCGCTGACTGGCACTCTGATGGGGTCAGTTTGCCGGTCAGTTGCATGAAACGCTCAACAGTCAGCGGCAAGGTCCAGTCGATGAAGATTTTTTGAGGCACATAGCCCACCTGCAAGCCGGGCCGACGGCTTGCTGTGCCCTCGTCTGGTTTGAGAATTCCAAGCGCCATTTTTGCTGTTGTGGATTTGCCGGATCCATTGGGTCCGATGAGTGTCACAATCTCACCAGGGTTGACCGCAAGGTCCACTCCGCGCACCGGCCACAGGCCATCGCGTTGGATACCGGCATTTTGAAGCGTGATAAGAGGGGTCAACGTGAAGGGTCTCGTCAAAGAAAAGAGTTTCAAGGCTTTTCACAGTTTTTGCATATGTTATATCATTACACAACAAAAGCCTGCTTTCCTTTGCAAGCACCTGATTTGAGAACAGCCATGCCCCCCTGTCTTTTAAGAATTTTGTCTGCCCTTTGCCTCGTCATTGCATCGGGCACAGCACACGCACAACCAAAGGTCGTGACCTCGATCAAACCGATTCACGGGTTGGTGTCGGCCATAATGGCGGGGGTCGGTGAACCTGCGGTCATTGTCGAGGGGGCGGCATCGCCGCACAACTACAATTTAAAACCTTCACAGGCCGAGCTTTTGGAAGAGGCGGATGTGGTTTTCTGGATCGGTCATGAAATGGAGATGTTTCTTGAAAAGCCGGTTGAGACCATCGCAACTCAGGCAACAGTCGTTTCGCTGATCGACGCCGAGGGAATTGTTAAACTGAACAGCCGGCATGCAGGCCTGCTTGGGGAACATAAAGGCGAACACAAAGAAGGTCATGAAAATGATGACGAACATGCCCATGGTGTGACCGACCTGCATATCTGGCTTGACCCCCAGAATGCACGGGCAATGGCTGCGACAATCGCAAAAACCCTGACGCGCGCTGATCCCAAGAATGCGGAGCTTTATGCGGCAAATGCTGCTGCTCTCGATAGCGGCCTTGAAGATCTGCAAAACCGGATACACCAACAAATAGCACCACTGACGAACCGTCGTTTCGTGGTGTTTCATGATGCCTATCAGTATTTTGAGAAACGCTTTTCGGTAGAGGCCAGTGCCGTGCTGACCATTAACCCCAGCGTGATGCCGGGGGTGGGACGTGTCAGCGCTGTTCAGGAATCCCTGCGCAAGCTCGATGCTGTATGTGTCTTTGCGGAACCGCAATTTCCACAACGGCTGGTTTCGGTTGTGACCGAGGGGACGAGCGCACGAACCGCGGTGCTTGACCCTCTTGGAGCAGCGCTGGAAGCGGGGCCGAAACATTATTTTCAGTTGATTGAAGGAATGGCGCAATCGATGGCTGCGTGCCTGTCGAAAGAAAAGTAAGGCACCTGCTTGTCTGCTGGACAGATTCTCCCAAATTGTGTGGTGAACCTGAGCGCCGGATGCCGAATTTGATTGAACGGTGTCGCGAGTCAAGCAAAGGTAGCTCTCATAGTCTCTCATCCGGACCCACCTGATATGTCGCTCAATTTTGGTCGTGCGCAACTGGCAATTCCTGGCCCCTCAGTTATTCCTGACCGGGTACAAGCAGCAATGCATCGACCGTCGCCAAACATCTACGAAGGCGAACTGATTGATCTGACAGAGACGCTTTATCCCGATTTGAAAACGGTTGGGCGAACCACTGGCGATGTCGCGATTTATATTGCCAACGGCCATGGTGCGTGGGAGGCAGCGCTGCGCAATGTGCTGGTTCCCGGTGACAAGGTTTTGGTGCTGTGTACCGGACGTTTTGCCCGCAACTGGGGTTTGATGGGTGATAGCTTCGGCCTGGAAGCGGAATTCCTGGAATTTGGAATGCAGGGTGATGTTGATCCCAATCAGCTGGAGGACGTGTTGCGGGCTGACAGCAGCGGTTCGATCAAGGCCGTGCTGACGGTACAGACGGATACGGCTTCGTCGGTCATCAATGACATTGCGGCACTACGACAGGCGATCACAAACGCCGGTCACGATGCGCTGTTCATGGTCGATTGTATCGCAAGCCTTGGATGCGACCGTTTTGAGATGGACGATTGGGGCGTGGATATCATGGTCACTGGCTCTCAAAAGGGGTTGATGACCCCCGCTGGCCTCGCTTTTGTTTACTTCAACGACAAGGGTGCCGAAGCCAGAGGGCGCGCCAAACCCGGTCAGTATTGGGACTGGGTACCCCGCACACGTGGTGAAATTTTCTATCAGAAGTTTGCCGGCACTGCGCCGACACACCATCTCTATGCCTTGCGCGAAGCGCTGGATATTCTGGTCCATGAAGAAGGTGTCGAAGCTGCATGGGCGCGGCATAAAACCATTGCCCATGCCGTGTGGGATGCAATTGACGCCTGGGGAACAAGTGGTGTGATGCGCCACAATATTGCAGACCGGACTAAACGGTCTTTCGCTGTCTCTGCAATCAGCACCCCGGGTGATGAGGCTTCGAAACTGCGACACTGGTGCGAGTCTGAAGCTGGGGTGACGCTTGGTATCAGTCTGGGTTTTGCGGAACCGGGACAGCCCGAATGGGACAGGCATTTTCGTATTGGCCATATGGGCCACCAAAACGTGTTGATGACGATGGGCGTTCTTGGAGCTGTTGATACCGCGTTGAAGGCGCAGGACATCGCCCATGGCGATGGCGCCCTCGCAGCTGCCGCCTCAACGCTGGCACGGCACCCCGTTTAAACCAGGTGACACGCCACTTTGTGTCCATCTGACAGGTCTCTCAACGGGGGCTGGCTTTTTGAGCAGTTGGGTTCGGCTATCGGACAACGGTTGGCGAAACGGCATCCTTCTGGCGGATTGATCGGGTCGGGTGGATCACCTGGAATAAGAACCCGTTTGGCTTGCGCGCGCCGTTTCTTATCGACGGACGGAACGGCAGAAAGTAATGCCTTTGTGTAAGGGTGCTGAGGATTGTTGAAGAGGCTCAGGCGGTCCGCATATTCGACAATCTTGCCCATATACATGACGGCAATCGTGTCACACATATGCTGAACCACGCCCAGATCATGAGAGATGAACAGGTAAGTGAGGCCAAAATCCTGCTGTAGCTTGCGCAACAGATTGAGGATTTGTGCCTGTACCGCGACATCAAGTGCCGATACCGGTTCGTCGCAAATGATCAGCTCTGGCTGGGTTGAGAGCGCGCGGGCAATACCGATGCGCTGCCGTTGCCCTCCTGAAAACTGGTGTGGAAAGAGTTGTTGCTGCTCAGGTCGAAGCCCCACGGCTTCAAACAGCCGGTCTATGATGGCGCTCATTTCATCTTTCGATGTCTGCGTGAGGCTTTTGAGCGGCTCGCGAACAATCGCTTCGGCCCGCAATCGTGGATTGAGGCTTGAATAGGGATCCTGAAAAATGAACTGCACCTTGGCACGGGCTTTGCGCAGCGCGGCGTCCTCAAGGGTTAGAAAATCTTCGCCATCCAGTTCTACCCGCCCCTCGTGCGCGGCGACCAGACGGGCGACGGCAAGAGCGGCGGTGGTCTTGCCAGATCCACTTTCACCAACAATTGCCAGGGTTTCACCCTTTTTGATTTCGAATGAGATGTCGTCTACGGCGTAAAGATATGACTTGCCAAAAAGCCCGCCGCCCTGTCGCTTGACCGGAAAGCGGACTGTCAGATTGTTGACCCGCAGCAGGTGCTCTTCGTTCATCAGATGGACTCCGCAAACCAGCACGCTGAGCGCTGCTTGTTCTTAAACTCGACTTCTTCGGGTCGATGGGTGCGGCATTTATCCGTGACACTGTCGCATCTTGAGGCAAAGAGGCAGGCATCGCGCCCAAATTCCTTGAGGCTTGGAACAATACCCCTAACTTCTGTCAGCTCTGGCCGTTCATCGGTCAATGTCGCCATCAGATGGGGAACACAGGAGATCAACCCCTTGGTATAGGGATGGCGCGGGTGATCAATGACCTGATCAACCGGCCCTTCCTCCGCCTTGCGCCCGGCATACATGACGATCATCCGTTCTGCCATTTCGGCAACAGCCCCCATGTCGTGGGTGATGAGAATGATGGCTGTCCCGGTGTCGCGGCCAAGATCACGCAACAGATCAAAGATTTGCGCCTGCACCGTCACATCGAGTGCGGTGGTTGGTTCATCCGCAATCAGAATTTTGGGTTCGCAGGCGAGCGCAATGGCGATCATCACCCGCTGGCGCTGGCCGCCTGACATCTGATGCGGATAGTCATTGACCCGCGCTTTGGGGTTGGGAATACGCACCGCATCAAGCAGTTCTGTCGCCTTTGCCCAGGCTTGCTGTGTGGACAGGTTCTGGTGTCGCCGCAGCACCTCGGCAATCTGTTCGCCGATTGTGTAAACCGGATTGAGTGAGGTCATCGGTTCCTGGAAGATCATGGAAATGTCGTTGCCGCGGATTTCCCGCATACGAACGTCGTCTGCCTGTGTCAGGTCCTCAGCGTTGAATAGTATTTTCCCGGATGCCACGCGCCCCACTTTCTCCGGGAGTAGACCCATGATGGCCAGCGCCGTCATGGATTTTCCGCAACCGGATTCACCAACGAAACTCATGGTCTCGCCTTCATCCAGCGTGAACGAGAGGTCGTCAATCACCGGGGCGACGCCATCACGGGTTGCAATTTCAACCCGCAGGTTTTCAACCTCAAGCAGCGCGCTCATCAGCGTTGTCTCAGTTTTGGGTTAAGCGCATCATTGAGCCCGTCGCCAACCAGCGAAATGGCCAGCACCGTGACAAAAATCGCGACGCCGGGAATGGTGACTGTATAGCTTGCGTCAAGAATGTAGGGACGGTTTGAACCGATGATCTGACCCCAGCTAACGATGTTGGGGTCAGTGAGACCGAGAAAGCTGAGCCCTGCCTCAAACAGAATGGCCGATCCGACCATGAGCGCCGCCTGCACGATGATCGGCGGCAGGGCATTGGGCAGGATAACCCTGAAGATGAGGCTTATATTGGAAACTCCTGACGCACGGGCCGCTGTGACATATTCCAGCTCCCGGATGCGCAGGAACTCAGCTCTGGTGATACGTGCCACCGCAGGCCACGAAACCAGGCCGATGGCCAGCGTGATCATTGGCAATGACGCGCCAAACAGGGCGACAATCACCATGGAAAACAAGAGGGTGGGCAGCACCTGAAAAAACTCGGTGAACCGCATCAACGCCTCTTCGACAAACCCGCCATAAAATCCGGCGAGCGCACCAACGGTAATGCCGATAAAGACTGTAAGGAAGGCGGCCGCCAGACCGATCGTGATCGAGACACGTGCACCGTGGATCAACATGGAAAGGAGGTCGCGGCCCAGATAGTCTGTGCCAAACAGATAACCTTCCTCGCCCGGTGGCGAGAAGGGGGCCCATACCATCTCAAAGGGGTCGCCGGTGTAGATGAAAGGACCAAGGAGGCCTGCAAGAACGATCAGGATCAGCACAATCAAACCAGCCATGGCGGCATGGTTGCGACGGAACATCTCAAACGCTTCCGCGAACGGAGAGCGCGCCTTTTCAATGATTTCTTCTGTCTCGACGCTCATGTTTTCCCCCTCACACGCGGATCGATGAAGCGCACCACAAGGTCGGTCAGCAGATTGCCAATGATCACGACAAGGGCCGAAAAGAAGAGAATGCCGAGAATGGTTGGCGTGTCGCGGGCGATAATGCTTTGAAGTGCCAGGGTTCCAAGACCCGGCCATGAGAAAACGGTTTCAACCAGCACCGCGCCGGAAACCACGGCTGAAAACTGTAACCCGGCCAGTGTTACCACGGGCGACAGGGAGTTTTTGAGCGCGTGTTTCATGACCACCTGTCTTTCGGATAGGCCTTTTGCCTTGGCGGTGCGGACGTAGTCAGAACCAAGAACCTCCATCATGCTGGCGCGGCAGAGACGCGAATACAGAGCAAGGAAAATGGTTGCGAGCGTGAAGACCGGAAGCACCATATGCCTGCCAACATCAAGCATCTCGAAAAACCAGCCGCCCTCAACCGTCACATCGCTCATCCCGGCCACGGGAAATATGGGGATTTTGAGTGAGAATGCGATCAGGAGGAGAATGCCGGTCCAGAAGACCGGCGCGGCGTAGCCAAACAGAGCAATGAAAGTGACAATGTAGCTTAGAATGCCTTTGGGGTTGCGGGCAGAAAAGACGCCCAGCAGAACACCGACAACCAATGCAAGAACCTGAGCTGTTATCACCAGCAACAGAGTTGCCGGGAGTTTTTCGATGATCAGCGTTGTGACCGGCTGGTTGTAGAAATACGAATACCCCAGGTCGAATGTCAGCACGCTACCAACATATCTGGCCAATTGTACGATAAAGGGCTGATCAAGTCCGTAATCCTTTCGGATCTGTATCAGCACATCGGCATCCGCGCCGCCTGAGGCCAGCGCAATCGTGTCCGCGATGTCTCCGGGTGCCAGATGAAGCATAGAAAAGTTGAGCACCAGGACTGCAGCGAGCAGAACCACCGCATACACAATGCGTTGCACAACTGGAATGACCAAATTCATATGCAGCCCCGGGTGAACATGATGAAGCCGCGAGGATCAAATCCACGCGGCTTCTGTCTGGTTGAAAAGGCCGCTATTTCAGGAAGACCTTGTCCATCGGTGAGGACAGCCCCCAGATCGATACCGGTGCGTTGCCAACTTTTTTGTTGGAAATCGTGTGGTAAGGCGATGGGAACAGCGGATACAACGGAAGTTCGTCAGCAAGAATCTGCTGGAACTCGGCATAGTATTTTTTACGCTCTTCGATGTTGTTGGTCGAACCGGCAAGCTGCATCAGTTCATCCACACGGGCATTGGAATATTGCTGCGTGTTGGACCAGATAACACCCTTCTTGATGTTCTCACTGCTGTAGGTTCTGTGAACACCAATAACAGGATCGCCCCAGTTGAAGACATTGTCGAATGTCATATCAAACTCGTGGTTGGAAATCCGTTTGGCCCAGGTCGGGAAGTCGGCTGATGAACGAACAGTCACATCAATGCCGATTTTCTTGAGAGCCGGTTTCACATACTCGGCAACCGGTTTTGCAGCAGCCCATCCATAGTCGATGGTGAGCGGGAAGCGCACTCCGTTGTCGTCCGCCTTGTAACCGGCGTCGTCCAGCATCTTGTTGGCCTTGTCGATGTCGAGGTCGTAGGATTCTACGGAGTCATTGTAAAACGGACTTCCTGGGTGAATGCCGGTCTTTGCAGGTCCTGTTGTGCCAAGCATGACAGCTTTCAGCAGGAAGTTGCGGTCAACAGCATGTGCAATTGCCTTGCGGACAACCGGGTCAGAAGTTTTCTCGCCCTTGGTGTTGAAAGCCAGCCAGTTGACCGGGCCAATGGCCGAATACCCTTCCGGCGAAACATTCAGGTTTTCGTTCTTCTTCATGCGGTTGATGTCGCGGGCTTCCTGTTCAAAACCTGACATCATCACCTCACCGCTTTCCAACGCGATGGTGCGGGCAGAGGTATCTTTAATGATGCGCATTACGATCTTGTCGAGGTAGGGCAGCCCTTTCATGAAGTAATTTTCATTGCGCTCCAGGATGATGTGCTGGTCACGCTTGAACTCAACCAGTTTGAACGGGCCGGAGCCGACGACATCTTCAGAGTTACGCGGATGTGCCTTGGCATCCTGACCATCGCCGTAAATGTGTTTGGGAATGATCGAGAGCAGCTGCGACGACATGGCCAGCATAAGGGCCGGGTGCGGCTGTGACAATTTTATGATCGCCGTGTTGGCGTCGGGGGTTTCTACGGCGGTTACCGGAGCAAACATCGATTTAAAAGGATGGTTGGCCTTCACGGTTTCGATGGAAAATGCAACATCTTCCGAGGTGATCGGCTTGCCGTCATGGAATGTCGCGCCTTCAACCAGATTGATCTTTACTGAAAGACCGTCTTCGGCAATTTCCCAGGATTTGGCGAGATAGGGCTGAGGTTCCCAGCCTTCATCATAGCGGATGAGAGCCGCAAAAAGCTGAGTGCCGGGCTGGCCGGTGAAGGTTCCTGATTGAACAGCCGGATTGAGGTGGCGTGGCGTGGCCTGAATGGACATCACCAGTGTGCCGCCTTTTTTAGGCTCTTCGGCGGTGGCCGGTCCAACGGCTGTCGCTGTGATCATCGCTGCTGCAATGGTCAGACTTTTCAATATCTTTTTCACGAGTCTCCCTTTCTTTGATGGACGTCGAGCTTTTTCGCCTTGCGTCGCTGTTTTTCAGCAAAGCAAAGAAAGTGCTTGAGAACAATCTGAAAATTTTGATTGTGTAAAAAGATTTTGCCTGAAAAGCTGAGGCCGAGTCAGGGAGAGCTTGATATTATGACGACAATTTATGCGGCCAAAAAAATTATCACCATGAATCCGGCCCGGCCGGAGACCACCCATGTTGCGGTCCGGGACGGACGGATTCTGGGAGCCGGATCGCTGGAAGAGTTCTCTCGTTGGGGAGATTACGAACTCGATGAGCAATTTTCCGACAAAGTGCTCATGCCCGGTCTGGTGGAAGGACATGCCCATACGATGGAGGGCACGCTGTGGCGTCACACCTATTGCGGCTATTTTGACCGTATGGACCCTGATGGGAAGATGTGGACCGGGTTGAAAACCATTGATGCTGTTCTGGACCGGCTAAAAGAAGCTGAAGCAAAGCTGGATGATCCCGATACCCCTTTGCCGGGCTGGCAGCTTGACCCAATCTATTTCAACAATGAACGGGTAAGTCGCGAGGATCTCGACAAGGTGTCATCAACGCGCCCGGTTGGTGTGATGCATGCTTCCGGGCATATTTTGAATGTGAACACAAAGGCGCTGGAACTGGCAGGTCTGCTGAAAAGCGGCGTGAACCATCCTGGCGTTCCGCTCGGCAAAGATGGTCTGCCTACCGGTGAACTGAAGGGGCCGGACATCATGACCCCGGTGGGCGTTCATGTCGGGTTTGACCGGGATATGCTGGCTTGTGACGAGCGGGGGTTGCGTGATTTTGGTAAGCTGTGTGTCCGTACCGGCGTTACGACGGTAACCGATCTGGCCGCGCGACTGAATGATGAAGCCGTAGACATGATGCTGCGTGTGACAGGTGAAAAATCCTATCCGGCGCGGGTTGTCCCCTTGCGTTTCTTTCATGGTCTGACACCTGAAGATCTGGTGGAACAGGCCAGCAGTCTCAAAACAAAATCAACGGACCGGCTGCGCCTTGGCATGATCAAGGTGGTTGCGGATGGTTCAATTCAGGGTTTTTCGGCGCGTTTGCGTGCGCCGGGATATTTTAATGGGGCGCCAAATGGGCTGTGGTATGTTGCGCCTGAACAATTGCAGGAAATCTATGACCGCGCTCTTGAGCAGGGGCTGCATGTTCACACGCACACCAATGGTGATGAGGCAACGCAGCTTGCCATTGAAACACTGGAACGGGCGTTGGCAAAACAGCCCACTCCTGACCATCGCTTTACCCTCCAGCATTGCCAACTGGCAGATGCAGCGCAGTTTCGCCGTATGGGCAAGCTGGGCATGTGTGTGAATCTGTTTGCCAATCATCACTTTTACTGGGGTGACGAGCACTACAGACTGACTGTAGGGCCTGAACGGGCGGAACGTATGAATGCCTGCCGCACTGCGCTGGCCAACAACGTGCCGATGGCTATTCATTCCGATGCACCCATCACGCCGCTTGGCCCTCTGTTTACCGCCTGGTGCGCGGTCAACCGTATCACGGCCTCCGGGCGGGTGCAGGGAGAATACGAGAAAATAGCGGTTGATGACGCGCTTTATGCGATCACACTTGGTGCTGCCTACACGCTGAAACTTGATGGTGAGGTTGGCTCCGTTGAAGCCGGTAAACGCGCAGATTTTGCCGTTCTGGAAGATGATCCAACAACAATTGGTGCAGACAAGCTGAAAGATGTCCGCGTCTGGGGCACGGTTCAGGACGGGCGTATTTTCAGCGCACAGGCCGGTTGAACATCCGGTAATGCCACTTCCGATCACAATCATCGGTGGTTATCTGGGATCGGGTAAGACCACTCTCATCAACCACCTTCTTCGCCATGCTGATGGCGTGCGTCTTGCTGTTCTGGTCAACGAGTTCGGTGAGTTGCCGATAGATGCCGATCTGATTGAAGCCCAGGATGATGATATTATCAGCATTGCCGGTGGTTGTGTTTGTTGCAGCTACGGCAATGATCTGACACTGGCGCTGCTTGATCTGGTAAAAATGGACCCCCAACCCGATCATGTGGTTCTCGAAGCAAGCGGTGTTGCACTGCCAGGTGCAATTGCTGCGGCTGTCGGGTTGCTGGACGGTTATCTGCTGGACGGCGTTGTGGTTCTTGCCAATGCAGAAACCATTCGTGAGCAAGCTGTCGATACTTATATCGGAGACACGATTCAACGGCAGCTGGAAGCCGCCGATATTGTGATCATAAACAAGACAGATCTGGTCGATGAGGACGGTCTGGTGTCTCTCAGGAGCTGGATGAAGGAACGAAATGGCGATGTGGAAATCGTGCTGGCCCAACATGGGCAATTGCCATCGTCCCTGGTGCTGCAGAGCTTTTTGGCGCGCGAACGCAAGCACCAGGAAGGCCATCAGCTCAATGCTTTTGAAACCGTAAGAATGGAAATTGTCACGCCCGTTCAGGTCGAGAAGCTGGCACAGGATCTGGCGAGCCCTGAGCTTGGATTACTGCGGGCCAAAGGGTTTGTGAAATCACCGCAGGGGGAGTTGAAAACCATTCAGGTGGTGGGTCGCCGCTGGGCTGTTACCGAGGCACCACCAAACTCGCAGCCGGGGCTTGTGGCTATTGGCGTTAAGGCGGTTGTTGATCCCAAAGTACTGGAAAAAGTTGCGGCAGCTGCGGCTGTCAAAGCCGACTGATACCGTCGCAAAAATGCCGGTAGCCGTTGGTTACCGTGTGATCTTTATTTTTGTGTTTGCGCGGCCTGCCTTCAGCACCATGGCGAAGAACTGGCGGGCATTGTTAGGATGCAGGCGCACACAGCCATGGGAGGCGGGGCGACCAAGGCGTTTGATGGCGTTGGTTGCATGAACTGCATATCCGCCATGGAAGAAAATGCTGTGAGGCATCGGGGCGTTGTCATATTTGCGCGAATACCACATTTTGTGCATCCGGATTGGTTTCCATGAACCCGTTGGCGTGCGGTAGCCCTTGGCACCGGTGGAGACCTTGTATGTGTGCTTGTGAGCACCGTTGACATAAACGCGCATGCGTTGTTCGGAAATATCAACTTTGGCGACGATGCGGGCTCCTTTTGCGCTTGCCTGGGTGGCACTCAGGCCGGCAAGGGCCACGACTGAAATGCTGGCTGCCGCAACGGCGTTGATAAGCTTTTTGGTAAAAGTGCTGGTCATGTTGTTCCCTCGGATAGATGGTTGTTACTGTTGAGGGCATGACTAGCGGCTTTCATGCAGGGTCGACGTGCAAGATGTCACACAACCTTCAAAACGCTGATAATTTGTGATCTTGCGTTTTGTATCCGGCTTTGTCGGGGGCTGGCGTCAATTTGGGGTCGACAAAGTTTGCCAATGTCGCCACGTTAAGGCCTGAGTCATCAGACAGATGGATTTCGCACGGATATTGTTGCCGTTTTGGCTGATAAGCTGTCCAGACGGCACAACTTGCATACAGAAGATCAAATGAAGATTGATCACCAAACAATGACGGGAGAAAAATCAATGAAGAAACTCGTTCTAAGCGCCGCATTCCTTGCCGCTTTCGGGACTGCCAACGCTGCCGAACTCGGTGCGGTTGATGAGCCTATCAAACTCGCCATCAATGAGTGGACCGGCCAGCACGTTTCAACCCATATCGCGGGTGAAATGCTGAAAAAGGCCGGTTACAAGGTGGAGTATACCACCGCTGGCTACATGAACATGTATCAGGCAATGGCTGATGGTGATTTGCATGGCGCGATGGAAATCTGGAGTTCAAACGTCTCGGAACAATATGGCAAGATGAAAGACGCCGGTAAGGTGGAAGAACTTTCCGACCTTGGCCTGGCGGCCCGTGAAGGCGTTGCTTATCCCGCGCATGTGGAAGCTATGTGCCCTGGTCTGCCAAAATGGGAAGCGTTGAAAGAGTG
Organism: uncultured Rhizobiaceae group bacterium; assembly: GCA_937930635.1. Classification (GTDB taxonomy): domain Bacteria; phylum Pseudomonadota; class Alphaproteobacteria; order Rhizobiales; family Rhizobiaceae; genus Pseudahrensia. Next base: position 300,489 of record CALHCF010000003.1, on the reverse strand, counting down.
TGCTGCTAAATTTGCCACTGCCGAAACACTGCCAAAAGGGCGGCTGGTCGATTATCCCGCAGATTGGGGAACGCCGGGTGCTGACCGTATGGCCGGTCTTGAGCTGCCGTTTAAAGCGGTTCCTGCCGGTTCAGAGGGTGCGCTGGTTACCGAAATTCGTGCGGCTACGGAAAAGAAAAGCCCCTTGCTGATCACATTCTGGCAGCCCCATTGGGCGATGTCGGCCTATGACATGAGGTTTGTTGAACTGCCGAAGGGTGAAAAGGCCTGTTACGAGGATGCCTCCTGGGGCCCCAATCCCAACGCAAAGAACGACTGCGATTTTCTGCCCAGTCGTATTTTCAAGGCGGCCTGGCCGGGCATGAAAGAAAAATGGCCTGCGGCACATGAGATATTGAAAAACTTTCAGCTCACCACAGAACAGCAGCAGCCGCTGATGGGTAAAGTCGATGTGGACGGCAAGAAGGTTGAAGAAGTTGTTGCTGGATGGATGGCCGAAAACGAGGCGATCTGGAAGCCTGTCGTGGATGCTGCCACAAAGTGACGCCGGGTAAAACTTCGGCGGGGGCAGATCATGCTCCCGTCGCGCCAGCCATTGTATGCAAAGGCCTTTGGAAGGTGTTTGGCGACAAGGGCAGCCAACATCTCAGTTCAGCGCTCGGGCAGGAAGAAGCAGACACGGAGGCCGTTGCTGCGTCTTTGATCGACAGGGGGCTTATCCCGGCAGTACGCAATGCCACCTTTGACGTCCATGCGTCCGAGATATTCGTCATTATGGGGCTTTCTGGATCGGGAAAGTCGACACTTGTTCGTTGCTTGTCGCGTCTGCTGGAGAGCACAAGTGGATCGGTTCATCTTGGCGGCGAAGATCTCCTGCAGGCCAGCCCAAAGCGCCTAATTGAATTGCGGCGCACCAAACTTGGCATGGTGTTCCAGCACTTTGGTCTGTTCCCCCATATGAACGTGGCAGACAATGTTGCCTTCCCTCTCAAGATGCAGGGGCAGGGCAAGAACGAGCGGCTGCAACGTGCCCATGAGGTGGTGAAGCTTGTTGGACTGGAAGGGCGTGAAGACGCTTATCCCCGCGAGCTTTCCGGTGGACAGCGGCAGCGTGTTGGCATAGCGCGCAGTCTGGCAGCCGATCCTGAAGTGTGGTTTCTGGATGAACCGTTTTCTGCCCTCGATCCTCTTATTCGGCGTCAGTTGCAGGATGAGTTTCTGGATATTCAGGCCCGGCTGAAAAAGTCCATTGTGTTCATCACCCATGATATTGCCGAGGCGTTGAAGTTGGCGGACCGCATTGCCATCATGCGCGATGGCAATATCATCCAGATCGGAACGCCTACCGAAATCGTCCTGAATCCTGTTGATGATTATGTCCGGGAGTTTTCTCGCGATGTCGCGAAAGGGCGTCACGCCACGGTTGCCTCCATTATGAAAACCAATGGCAAACTGCCAACGCTCAACAAGAGTGGCCCGGCGCTTAATCTGGGCATGACCCTTGACGATGCTCTGGCGTCGTGTGTCTCCACCTATAAGCCGGTTCCGGTGGTTGACGGTGAGGGGAAGGTGCGGGGTGCTGTCGATCCGGCTGACCTTACCGCTGCGCTTCAAGTGGACCACAGTTAGCACCATGTCGCTGGTTCACGAGACATCTCCCCAATCTCCTCCATCCCCGGCATCAATGACCCCGGAATCAATGACCCCGGCATCAATGACAAAGGGAACGCTGGCGGCATTGATTGCCCTGGCGACGGGCGCGCTCTGCTGGGCGTTGTCCTCAACGATACCGGCCCTGGGAAACTGGCCTGACGCATGGACACTTCCGGCGGTCAGTTGGATCGGTGCGGGGGCTGAGTGGCTGATTGATCTGCTGAAACCTGCCGGACGCCTTGTTGCCCTGGTGCTCGGGTACCCGATGGAATGGGCGCGAATGCTTTTCGTTAGTACGCCATGGCCCCTTTTGATTGGTCTGGTGACCGCCTTGGGCTGGCATTTGGGCGGGTGGCGCATGGTGGCTCTTGGGGCACTGGGTCTGGGGTTTGTCGTCTCAACCGGTTACTGGACCGAGAGCATGAATACACTCTCTTTGGTTGCTGTTTCCGTTCCACTTGCGCTGCTGGCGGGTGGCGGTATCGGGATTGCCGCCAATGAGTTTCCGCGCCTGAAGAGTGCTGTTCAGTCAGTTCTTGACGTGATGCAGACTATCCCAACCTTTGCCTATCTCACACCGCTGCTTGTGCTTTTTGGTTTTGGCCCGGTTGTTGGCCTGATCGCTTCGGCTATCTATGCGGCTCCACCGATGGCCCGCAACGTGATCCTTGGGCTGGAACGTGTTGAACCTGAAATTCGCGAGGCCGCTATCATGAGTGGCGGAACGCGTTTTCAGCAGCTCTTTGAAGTGGAAATCCCCTCTGCCGCACAGCAGATATTTGTTGGTGTCAATCAATGTCTGATGGCGGCTCTGTCCATGGTCATCATCGCTGCGGTGATTGGTGGCTTTAATGACATAGGCTGGGAAGTTCTGCTGACCATGCGCAAGGCGCAATTCGGTCAGGCGTTGCTGGCAGGCTTTGTGATCGTTGTCTTTGCAATCGTCATCGATCGAATGAGCGGTGTTCTTGCCGAGCCGCGCAGGCATTTTGATAGCCGCATTACATATACCCTGATGGCGATTGCATTTCTGGCAACGGCAATTACCTGGGGTCGGCTTCCCGATCCCGCGACCTACGATCTGTTTGGATCGACAGCCGATTTTGTTGATAGCACGCTGGGTGCTTTCACAGCCGCAAACGGTGCGATGCTGGATAGCGTAAAGAACGGTGCGATGTTTTACTTTCTGTTGCCGTTGCGCATCGGGCTTGATGATTCCGTTTTGACATTCACCTGGGGTTTCGACTGGACCAAGTCCATGACTGCTGGCTGGTTTATTCTTGCTTTTGCAGTTGGTGGCTGGTTGGCGTGGCGGGGTCACCGGGTCGTGGGTCTTATGGTCATCATCGCTGCGGGAATTTTGCAAACAGGAGTTTCGCAACTTCCGTGGCCCTTTGTGTTGGTGGGAATCGGGGTTTTGGGCTGGGTTTCGGGAGGGCGAAAGCTGGCGCTTACTGTGTCGTTCATGCTGATTGCCATTTTCCTGATGGGCTTGTGGGAGCGAGCGTTGTTGTCTCTCTATCTTTCAGGTGCGGCGGTCTTTGCCTGCGCTGTGTTGGGGGGAGCTGTTGGTCTTCTTTGTGCCGTTAACCGAACGGCATGGCGCGTCGTTCAACCGATTTGCGATATGCTGCAAACGATCCCGCTTTTTGTTTTTCTCATTCCTGTTTTGATGTTTTTTCAGATCGGTGAGTTTTCGGCTTTTCTGGCGATCATCGCCTATGCAATCGTGCCGATGATCCGTTACACCCGCCACGGTCTGACAACCACACCTGATGAAATGGTAGAGGCTGCGATCTCGTCTGGGGCGACAGGTTGGCAAATAATGAGGGAGGTCCGGTTCCCCTACGCCTTGCCGACAATCCTTCTGGGGCTCAATCAGACCATTCTCTTTGCCTTTGCCATGCTGGTTATTGCGGCCTTGATTGGGACGACGGGGCTTGGTCAGTCGATTTATCTTGCGCTTGGCAAGGCCGATGTCGGGCTGGGTATTGCTGCCGGGATTGCGATGGCTATCCTCGCCATGATCGCGGACCGACTGGTGCAGGGCTTTGCTGATGAGCAACGCAAAGCGCTTGGCCTGAAAACCTGATGTGCTGGTTGTGACGATGTTGCAGCGCTCGGGAGCAAATCAGACCTTGTTGCCGAGCATCGGACTGATCATCGGCGGCATTTTGTGGGGCTTGTTCTGGATACCGTTGCGCGAGATTGGGGCCGCTGGCGTCAAGGGAGCATGGCCAGGGCTTTTTATTTACCTGAGTGTCGCAGCCTTGCTGGTTCCGTGTCTGCTTCTGCGTCCAGGGCTGGTTCGCTCGTCGTGGCGTTCGCTTGCCTGGTGTGGACTGTTTACCGGAACAGCTTTCTCCTTATATGCGATCAGCCTTTTCCTGACGGATGTGGTCCGGGTCCTGCTGCTGTTTTACATGACGCCGGTTTGGAGCACGATCCTTGGCGCTGTCCTGTTGAAAGAGACCGTTACACTGAACCGGGTTTTTGCTCTGATCATGGGTCTTGCGGGATTGATGGTTATTCTGGGTATCGGAGCGCAGTTTCCATGGCCGAAAAACCTTGGAGACTGGCTGGCTCTGCTGGCTGGCGTTGCGTGGGCCTATGGATCACTGAACCTTTACCGATTGGAAAACACAGGGGTTTTTGAACAGGTTCTTGTGTTTGTTTTGGGCAGTCTTGTCGTTTCTGCGGTTGTTCTCTTGCTGGCTGGTGATGTCATGAGCCCCCCGCTTGAAATTGCGGCATTCAGGATGGCTTTGCCGATGATTTTGTTCAGCACGGTCTTTGTGTTGCCTATGCTCTTTTTGACCATGTGGCCCGCCAGTGTGCTGTCTCCTGGACGGGTGGGGCTTTTGCTGATGAGTGAAGCAATTATCGGAATTGCCTCGGCGGGAGTGCTTGCCGGAGAGCCGTTTGGCGCGCGCGAAATGATCGGTTCAGCGCTGATTATCGGGGCCGGGTTTGTCGAACTGATGGTGCCAGGTGCGACGGCCGAACGGAAGGTCGCCAACTGAATGCAATTGGGTGGGATACAGCAAGAGTGCGCTCCATCAGTGGACCATGGACTACCGATGGTTTGAGATCGACAGGGCTTGGCCGCAAGTATCCTTCTAATCCGTTAAACCGAAGGGGTGCAGGGCCTCAACTTCTGCCAGCGTCGGCATCGAGGCCGCAGCTCCCGCGCGTGTGACGGAAATTCCGGCGGTGGCGCATCCAAGTCGAACCGCTTCCAGGGCATCCATATCGTGCGACAGGCCCACCGCGAAACCTGCATTGAAGGCGTCTCCCGCGCCGGTGGTTTCTACCACCGGTCCGGCTGAAAATGCCGTTACCAGTTCTGACCGATGAGAGGTGTGGTAGAGCGCGCCCTGTTCTCCCAGCGTGATGACAGCCGCGCCAGCTCCCTTCTTTAGTAAGACATCTGCGGCTTTACGGGCATCATCGAGGGAATTGACCTCCACCCCGGTCAGTTCACCTGCTTCGGTTTCGTTGGGTGTGATGTAGTCGCAGAGCGCGAAGGTTTTATCTGCCAGCGGTGCCGCAGGAGCAGGATTGAGGATCGTGGCAACGCCTGCTTCTTTGGCAACCTGCAAGCCACGGATTGCGGCGTTCAGGGGTTGTTCCAACTGGGTCATGAAGACCGTGGATGATGTTATCAGGTCAGTCCTGGCATCAATATCATCGGCACTGATGTCACCGGCAGCTCCCGGGCATACGATGATGGCATTGTCTCCGCTTGCTTCATCAACAAAGATGCTGGCTGCACCGGTATAGCTTTGCGGGTCGCGCACAGCACCGCTCTTTACGCCTGCTTCCTGCCATATCTTTTCCGCCATATCGGCAAATGCATCATCGCCCAGCCGTGTCAGAAGAGTAACATTGCCTTTGAGGCGGGCAGCTGCGACTGCTTGATTGGAGCCTTTGCCGCCAGGACCGAGCGCAAAGCTGTTCCCCAATATGGTCTCTCCCATGCGCGCCTGTCTGCTGGCACGGAAGGTGGCATCGGCAACAAAAATACCCAGAACGGTGATATGTTGTGACGCTGCCATCGTGCGCTAATTTCTGATCTTAAGGAGAGGGTTTGGCGCGACTATGAACTTTGTGCCGCCGATGGCGCAAGCTGCCTGTGTGATCTCTTGACCAATTGTTGTGGTATCGGCACAAGCAGCCTATTGGAAATCTGCAGGCAGGGTCATGAGCAAACCTATTGTTGGTGTCATCGGTAGCGGTTACAGCGTTGAGGGTCGCTATCAAACGCAAATGACCGGTGAATCAAATATGCGCGCTCTTGCGCAGGTGGTGGATGCACTTCCGCTCATTTTTGCCGGTGCGCCTGATATTACTGATATTGATGCGTTGCTGGACAGTGTCAGCGGGGTTTTGCTGACGGGTGCGCGGGCGAATGTGCACCCGACCCGGTTTGGGGTCGAGCCGGATGAGACCTACGAACCCTACGACGAACATCGCGATGATGTTGCGCTTGCGGTTTCAAGAGCCTGTGTTGAGCGGGGTGTCCCGCTGTTTGGTATTTGCCGTGGAATGCAGGAAATGAATGTGGCATTTGGCGGCTCGCTTCATCCCGAAATACGAGATCTACCGGGCCGAATGAACCACCGTGCGCCACGCCTCGACAATGGAGAGATGCATCCGGACCCGGAAATCATTTTTGCTGACCGGCATGATGTGCATCTGATTGCTGATGGCAAATTTGCAAGGTTGCTGGGTCAGCAGACCATTCGGGTCAATTCGTTGCACGGTCAAGGAGTGCTTGAACCAGGTGAACGGGTTGTCATTGAGGGGAGCGCGGATGACAGCACGGTGGAGGCGATCAGTATCGCCGGAGCCGAGACATTTGCGCTGGGTGTGCAGTGGCATGCGGAATACGATCCGCAGACAAACCCTGTAAATCAGGCACTTTTCAAGGAATTTGGCAAAGCCATCAGAGGCTAGTGCTCAAAAGTCTTGCCGATGAGCGATTATCGGGAAGAGGTTTCAGGAGATAACCCCATGGCCAGGCTCTATGTTTGTGGAGAGGCATTAATTGATTTCGTGCCGTGCGAGGTGAGCGATGGCACGATGGCGTTCATCCCCAAAACAGGTGGTTCGCCTTACAATATCGCGCGTGCAGCCGCACGGGCCGGGGCCGATGTATCTTTTATAGGTGCTTTTTCCAGCGACATGTTTGGTGATCAGCTTGTCGCCGAGCTTTCGTCCCATGGTGTTGATTGTTCGCTGGCGCCGGTTTCCGATCATCCAACAACGCTGGCATTTGTCGATGTTTCGCAGGGCAGCCCGCGCTATGCCTTCTTCACTGAGAATACAGCTACACGAAACATGGCTCCTTACGCTGACATGATCGAAGCCGGGCCGGGTGATATTTTGAATGTCGGTTCGATTTCCTTGATTGAAAACCCGGCTGCCGACAATATCGTCGACTTTTGCATTGCTATGTCAGCAAAGATGCGAGTGGCGATGGACCCCAATGTCCGTCCCAGTATGACTGCCGACAAAGCCGATTGGCTGGCCCGGATAGAACGCCTCAGCAGCGTTGTGTCAGTCATAAAGCTGAGTGATGAAGACCTCGATTACATGTATCCGGGTCTTTCACCAAATGACTATGCAGACAGGATGCTTGATGGAAAAACCGAGCTGGTGATTGTCACACTGGGCGGTGATGGTGCACAGGCCTTTACGCAGAAAGCGGCTGCTGCCGTAAAGCCGCCGGTGGTTGAAATTGCGGATACCGTGGGTGCTGGTGATGCATTGATGGGGGGTGTTTTGAGTTGGCTGCTCGAACACTGTGGCGATCCGCCAAATGCGATAGCAGCGTTGTCGGAAAACCAGCTTGAGGACATGCTACGCTTCAGCACGACCGGGGCGGCGCTGAATTGCACCCGTGTCGGGGCTTCTCCAAGCGACAGACAGGAAATTCTTGAAGCGATTGCTGCCCTTTCTGATTAATGCTGGCTGAAGGTTTGCGGTTGTTGTCCGGTCTGCTCCGAAATCATTTTGCGCAATGCCGACTTCTCAACCTTGCCCATCACATTTCGTGGCAGGGCATCCAGTATCAGCAATGATTTTGGATGTTTGTATTGGGCAATCTGGTCGGTCAAAAATGTCTGGAGGTCGGCAAGTGTGAGAGAGTGGCCGGGTTGAATCTCAACAGCCGCCACGGGCGTCTCGCCCCAGTGGGGGTCTGCTTTGCCAACAACCGCAATTGCCGTGATGGCCGGGTGCTGTAGAGCAACCGCTTCTATCTCGGCGGGATAGATGTTTTCGCCACCGGAAATGACAACATCCTTTGACCGGTCCACAATCCAGTAAAAACCGTCAGCATCGATCTTCCCAATATCACCGGTGTTGTACCAACCATCGACAAGAACCTTTGCCGTTTCGTCTTTGTTGCGCCAGTATCCTGACAGAATGTTTTCACCCCGAACCCAGATTTCTCCCGGCATACCGGGCCCGCAGACAGTGCCGTCATTCTTTCGCACTTCAATCTGGCAGTGCTTGACGGGGGTTCCGGCAGAACCTTCGTGGGACCCGGCGTCCTCGATCTCAAGGCCGATTGCTGCTGGCCCGGTTTCAGTTGCACCATAAACCTGACTGACCGGAATGCCTCTGGCATGAAACTGCTGGATTTGTTCCAGCGGGATGATCGACGACCCCACGACGACATAATCCATGCTTGAGAGGTCGCGCTGCGACCAGTCCGGCAGGGCCATCATGGCGGCCATCTGGGCCGGTACAAAGATCGATGTGGTTATCCTGTTGTCTTCAATATCGGCGAGCGCAATGACTGGATCGAACTTGGCGTGTAGATGAATTGTCGCGCCGTGCAGGAGTGCGGGAAGAAGCAGAATGCACAACCCACCAACATGAAAGAGTGGCAGTGTAACCTGAACTTTCTGACCGGGCGCGAAGGAATAAAGGGCCTGGCAATTGTCTGTATTGGCCCAGACCGCATTTTGACTGAGCAGCACTCCTTTTGGCCGCCCGGTGGTCCCGGACGTGTAAACGAGAAGGAGAGGGGCATCCGCCACATCTTTCTGAGGCGGTTTTGCAACGTCTGTCGTGAGATTTTCCAGACCGTCCAGCGACTGCATCAAACAGCGACTGGTATCGAGCTCAGGTATCATCGCCGCAAAATTGTCGTCAAAAAAACAGACTTCGGGTTCGGCGTCCCGCAACAGGTAATTATATTCCTCACGCGCCAGACGGGTGTTCCATGGACAGAAAATTGCACCCAGATCAGCGCAGGCAAACAAAAGGGCTATCATATCGGGATGGTTCATACCCAGATAGACAACACGGTTGCCTTTTGTGATGTGAAAAGTTCCTGCCAGAACGGCTTTGACCTCTTCAATCCGCGACCCAAGCTGGCCGAACGTCATTTCCTGTTCGTCAAAGACGATTGCGGGGGAATCGGGCGTGCTTTGCACCCAATGGTTCAGCTGTTGGTATAAAGACATACGGGGTGATCAGCTGCGTGGTTCGTTAGCTTCAAACAAGCTCTCTTCACCCAGCCGGTGTTCTGCAATGTCGGCGGTCCAGGGCAGCATGAGCGAGCCGCAACGGCTTTCGCGATACAAGCGTTCAAGCGGAAAATTCTTCAGCAGGGTTCTGCCACCACAGGCACGCAGGGCCAGTGCACAGATTTCCTGAGCGTGTTCCATAATGGTGTACTGCGCCGCATAGGCGCGCAACCTCTGTTGCTTCGTTGGAGCATAGCCTGCCTCCGCAATAGTGGTCTCAAAGAGCGCGCGCGATTGCTCCAGCTTCAGGCGCATCTTTGCAACTGTTTGCTGTTTCGCCGGTACCGTGTTCATCGCTCCATGAACGCCGGGTATCTCACCCCGCAAATAGGAGACGGAGAAATCGAAGGCCGCCTGTGAAATGCCCATATAGGTTGGGCAAAGCGTGAAAAACATATGCGGCCATTTCAGTGCCAGACGGTAGTAGATGCGCGCGGGAAGTAGTTCGAGTTGATCCGGCACGAACACGTCAACCATTTTCAGGCCCCGTGAGACCGTGCCCCGCATTCCAAGAGGGTCCCAATCGCCGACGATTTCAAAGCCTTCAGCCGCGCCGGGAACGCATAGGAAAACCGCATTTTTGGTGCGATTACTGCCTTCATCGCTGTCCACGGTACAGACCATGGAATAGTAGTCCGCGGCTCCCGAAAGAGAAGCGAAGTGTTTCATGCCATTGACCAGCCAGCCTCCCTCCGTTCGCCGAGCGGTGGTGCCAAAGGGAGCCTTGCCTGCTGCAGCCGCAGAGTTTGGTTCTGAAAAGGGTTGCGCAAAAATAGCCCCTTCTTCGATCACCTTGCGATACAGTTCCTTACGACGCGAATTCTGCAGGTTTCGAACTTCATCATCGACCGGCAGATCGTCGAACATCGGCCCAGTCCAGAACATAGTTTGAGCGTGCATGTTGAAGGTCAGTGCGGTGGCTCCGCACCATTTGCCGAGTTCGGCGGACAGGCGGCAATAGGTTTCGAAGCTGGCTCCGATGCCGCCATATTCCCTGGGTATTGTAAGCGCCAGAAAACCGGCGGTTCGAAGGTCTTCGTAATTTTCTGTCGGGAAGCTGGCGTCACGGTCATATTGTTGCGAGCGAGGCGCGAATCTTGTTTTGCCAAGATGGCGCGCAATGGCGATCAGATCATCTGTTGAGCAATCAGCCGTTGCCACTGGGATCGCGTCATCGACGCTGTGTGCTTCATGCTGATTGTTCATCTATTTCGAAACCTTCTTCAAGAACCGCACGAGATGATGGTTGAATGCAGCCGCATTTTCAACCGGAGCCATATGTCCCGTTGTCGCAAGCTCGACATAGTCTGCCCCCGCAATCTTGCTGGCCATCTTCTTCATCATGGGAGCGGGAGAGTTGTCATCGCTTGCACCGGCAATCAGGAGGGTTGGAACGGCAATCTTCGCCAAATTTCCACGCTGATCGAATGTGGTAATTGTCTGCATTGCCAGTCGATAGGCCTCGACAGTGACGGTTGTCATGACGTTTGCAATCTCTTCGACCATTTCCTGCTTGCAAGTGGGATCGACGAGTTTGGGTGAAAACTCCCTTGCAAATTCCGGCATGGTCATTCCGTTGTCGAAAGGTTCAAAACGAGCGCTCAGGAATTTTTTTTGAAAGTCTCCGTCGGAGCGGCCGAAGGCTGGACTGGTTGCAGATAACAACAGGGCATCGATACGGCTGGGGTGCGCGGCGTATATTTCCTGAGCTGTCATTCCACCCAGTGAGTGACCGCAAATTGTGGCGCTGGTCAATTTCAGCTCGTCCATAACCTGGTAGACGGCTTGGACATGGGGCGTGAAGCCGGGAGTTTTCGGTAAAGGGGTTTCTCCAAAACCGGGCGCATCGATGGCGATGAACTGCCACCCGGCTTCAACAACACAATCGATCTGATTGCGCCACCCTTCTTTGCCGCTGCCGACGCCGTGCAAAAACACAACCGCTGGGCCGGTTCCCTGCACAGTATAGGAGACATTCATGCCAGTAAGTCGATCAGCTTGCCGTCAGCCACAACTGCTTTTCCATCAAGGGTGATGGAGCAGTCGCGCATGGGCAGGTCGAAATGGCCCTGCGTGTAGCGTTTCGCGACCTCGTTGGCGCCTGTTGAGAACAGGAAATTTCCGGCAAAAACCCGTTGTTCCGTCCCATTGTGGTTGGCCTTGTCATAGTGGGCCATGGCAACCCATTTGGCCTGATGGTTCATGCCCCAGCCGATATGAGATGTTGCATAGGCATCTTCATCTTCCCACACTTCCATCGCTTCACGCATCAATTGTGCATCAAGACAATCGCCTTCGATTTTGCGCACATAGTCGTTCTCGATATGCAGGTGAACGGGGTGTTCAAGGTAGCGTTTGAAGGTCAGGTTCTGGTCGCCGGTGTTGAGCACGAGTTTGCCGTTGACCGTGCCTTTTGCCGGGAAGGCGAGGCACAAGCCGCCCGGCCAGTTGGTGATTGTTCCCGGTGTTGTCGTAAAACCCCAGCCACCGCCAACTACAGAGCCGTCCATTGTGATGATCAGATCGGTGCCTGCTTTCGATGTGACCTGCATGACACTGGCACCGCGCATCATTTTCATGCCGGCTTTTACCCGTTCTTTCAGCCCTTCATCCATGCCCACACGTTCAAGCAGTTCGGGATGTTCGTTCGAAATCATCAACACGCGTGTTCCGGCTTTCAGGATTGCAGGTAGTTCGGGGGCGTGAAGCAGACCTTCAACGGTACAGTCGACAACCAATCCGCCAAATGATAGTGCTGCCATCACCGGACCATGATTGCGCAAAGAAGCGGATGCTCCGGTAGACCGGATTGGTACCACAGCGGATTGTTCAGGTGTTGAGATGACAACATGAGCCGGTCGGGCTTTGAGTTGGCCCAGCGCCAACTCGCTCAAATGGATGTTCAGATTTCGAGACTGAGTTTCCGAAAGGATCAAGACTTCGTCGCCGGCCTGCACGCCGGATTTTGCAAATACCTCGGCAAATAACTCTATCCATTTGGCTTCGATACGATCAGAAAACATTGCATATATCTCGGTGAAGCATACAGCCGCTTTATGGGCTGACCTTAGCATGGAGATGATTGACCTCAACCGTCATTTGTTTAGTGTTCCTGCCAGATTTAGTAATTGTCTGGGAGGACATCATGAGCCGTAGAAAATTCGTTAAAATGTGCGGGCTGGGGCTGGCACTTTCATGTACTTTGGGCATCGGTGCCGCATTGGCACAGACTGTCACATTGCGGATGTCGACCTGGCTGCCGCCGAAGCATCATCTGGTCGCTGACACGTTGCCGCAGTGGATCGCGGCGATTGATAAAGCATCCGGCGGTACACTGAAGGTCAAGATCGATCCGGCACCGATTGCCAAGCCACCGGCGCAGTATGATGTTGTTCGTGATGGCGCTGCCGATATGTCCTATCATGTTGCGGCCTATACGCCCGGACCGTTTGAAATTCTACGCGGTGTGGAACTTCCTTTCCTCTCCCCCAGTGCTGAAGTGGGATCGCAGGCAGCTTATGACTGGTACGACCGCAATATTGGTTTCGATAAGGAATTCAAGGATGTGAAGGTTGTGACCATTATGGTTCACGGGCCAGGCGCCATTCACTCGAAGAAACCGATTGAGAAACTTGAAGACCTGGCTGGCGTGAAGTTGCGCGTTGGCGGTGGAGGTGTGCGCATGGCGGAAGCGCTAGGCGCAACGCCCGTAGCGATGCCGGCTCCCAAGGCTTATGAAGCCATTCAAAAGGGTGTCGCTGAGGGGGCCATGTTCCCTTATGAATCGATCAAGGGCTTCAAACTGGGTGAGCTGGTTGACCATCACCTGACGATCTCCGGTGGACTTTACACCACGCCTTTTGCAGTTGTGATGAACCGCAAGAAGTGGGACGGCCTTTCCGATGAGCACAAGAAAGTTCTGACTGATCTGGGCGGAATTGAAGGCGCTAAGATTCTCGGGGCCGGCTGGGACCGGGCTGACGCTGTGGGCCTCAAGGCTGCTACCGAGCAAAAAGGAACTGTTCGTGAACTTTCCGAAGCTGAGCGGAAACGCTGGGCGGAGAAAATATCTTTCATGAACGAAGACTGGATTGCCAAGGCTGATAAAGCCGGCCTTGATGGTAAGGCACTTCTGGAAGATTTGAAAAAGACAATCGCCAAATTTTCAAAATAACAGGCATTGTCCTGTGATGGTGGCGGATGATCCGCCCCATCATCCTTCCGGGGGGCTTGTGTGACAAAACTGGCCGAACGTCTGTCGCAATGGCTGGCCAATGGAGCCTGCCTTTTTCTTATACTCCTGATGCTGGTCACCTTCGTTGATGTTGTGGGGCGGTCATTTGATACCCCGTTGAAATTTGCTGTTGAAGTGATTCAGTTGGGTATGGGGCTTGTTGTGTTTTTTGGCCTTGCCATCACAACGTTACGGCGCGGACACATAGCCGTTGATCTTTTAACCGGGATAGTACCGCGAGCCCGTTTCTTCCTGACCCGCCTCGCGTCGCTGGCGGCGGTGATTTTCATTTCACTCATGGCATGGCGGTTGTGGGATCGTGCATCGAACTTTATGTCCGATGGCCTGGTTACGGATATTCTGGGGCTTCCTGTCTATCCCACAGTTTTCATTATGGCCCTGGCAGCAGGATTTGCTGCGTTGATTGCGGTGTTACAATTGTTTTCTCGCTCAACTGCAGAAGATGCGCAGACCCCGCCGCTTGATCGGGAGATCAGCTAGATGGACCCGGTAACCATCGGCATGATGGTCTTTGCAGCTCTTTTTGCCCTGCTGGTTCTGACTGTCCCTATCGGGTTTTCCATGGGGCTGTGTGGCCTTGTGGGCATGGCGATGATCATTGGCTGGGGTCCCGCGCTCTCGCTTTTTGGCACGACAGTTTATGAAAATACGGTCACCTATGATCTGTCCATCGTACCGCTATTTGTGCTCATGGGGTCCGTCGCCTCGCGTTGCGGATTGAGCCGTGAACTCTACGGAGCGTTCAATGCCTGGTTTGGCGCGTTTCGGGGCGGATTGGCGCTAGCCACAGTTGGGGCCTGCGGAGCATTTGCTGCCATTTGCGGATCGTCGGTGGCAACTGCGGCGACCATGTCACAGGTCGCGCTGCCTGAAATGCAGCGTTACAAATATGCTGACAGTCTGGCGACGGGGTCGATTGCCGCAGGGGGGATTATCGGCATCCTCATTCCGCCTTCCGTGGTGCTTGTGCTCTATGGTGTTTTGACGGAGACCTCTATTGGAGACCTTTTCATTGCAGGCTTTTTGCCTGGGATACTGACCATCGTTGGTTTCATGCTGGTTATCTCGGTGGTCACCTATATCTGGCCGGAGACAGGCGCTGCCGGAGAGAAGACTTCGTTACAGGAAAAACTGGTTGCGCTGGCGCGGACCTGGGCCATCGTCGCGCTGTTTGCCATTGTGATTGGCGGCATCTATTTCGGGCTCTTTACACCAACCGAAGCTGCCGGGATCGGCGCGGTTGGTGCTTTCGCAATATCGGCAATGCGTGGCAGGCTGACGGTTTCCAACGCCCGTGAAGCGTTGATGGAAACCGTTCAGACAACGGCGATGATTTTCACAATTCTCATTGGCGCGATTACGCTCAATAATTTCATGGTGTTTTCCGGAATCGCCGCAGCATTGTCCGGTTTTGTATCGGGGCTGGATATGCCACCGATGGCCGTGATGGCGGTTATTCTGCTGATCTATCTCGTGATGGGCTGTTTTCTGGATGCTCTGGCGATGATCCTGCTCACTGTGCCGATCTTTTTTCCCATCGTTACCAGTCTTGGCTTCGACCCCGTTTGGTTTGGTATCATTGTGGTAATGGTGGTTGAGCTGGGGCTGATCACGCCGCCCATAGGCATGAACGTGTTTGTCATCAAAGGCATGGCGCCGGGGGTGAAATTATCTGCGATCTACCGGGGTGTAATCCCCTTTGTCATTGCGCAGCTTATTTTGATCATCGCGGTTTTCCTGATCCCTGATATTGCACTTTATCTGCCGGAGACTGCCCGGGCGTTCCGCTGAAGGTCTGTCTCTGTTTCATGATCAGAAACCGGCAGCTTCAACATATCCCGGGACTGGTGCGTTCAGGACGACTCGATGGTCTTTGACAGCCTTGCCGCTCTTCGTATGGTCCGCAGGAAAGCCAGAACAAATATTGCCGTCATGGTCAGCACGATTGTCGGGGCGGGTGCACTGTCGATATAGAAGCTCGAATACACCCCAAAGAAGGTTGCAAAAAGCGATACCAGCACGGCGACCAGTAACATCACAATGAGACGCTGGGTAACCAAAAAGGCGATTGCACCGGGAGCAATCAGCAGGGCGATGGTCAAAATGATTCCAACAGCCTTGAGTGCAGAAACAATTGTGAGTGAGAGAATGACCAGCAAGCCATAATGGATCACCCGTATGGGCAGTCCGGCAACCCTGGCGTGGATGGGATCAAAGGAGTGCAGGACCAGATCCCGCCATTTGAAAATCATGAGGACTGTTACAATGGCGGCAATTGTGCCGGTTATCATGATATCCTTGCCGCTGACACCCAGCATATTGCCGAATAGAATGTGATCCAGATGAACGTCGGACTGGATTTTTGTGTAGAGCACGATGCCAAGCCCAAACATTCCGGAAAACACAACGCCCATAATTGTATCTGGCTTGATCCGGCTGTTTTCACCAAGAAACCCGGTTGCCAGAGCGCAGATCATTCCGGCTGCAAATGCGCCGACAACAAGCGGAATATTGATGATGTAGGCGATAACAATGCCGGGCAGAACCGCATGGCTTACGGCATCCCCCATCAGGGACCATCCTTTCAGCACCAGAATACAGGACAACAGCGCTGCAGGGACGGCAATGATCAATGAGATTGTCAACGCGTTGACCATGAAAGGAAACTGGAAAGGCAAAAAAGCAGTATCGATCAGGTCCATCATGATGCGGCCTTTGCGGATGTCGGCTGCCCGGCCTGCATGACCGCTTCCCGAGCGCGCCGCCTGGCGGCCAGTATGCCGTGTTTTGGGGCGAATACGAAGGCGGTCAGAAAGATCAGCGTTTGCAGGCAGACAATCAGCCCACCCGTGGCGCCATCCAGAAAATAGCTGATATAGGCCCCCGTCAGTCCGGTTGCCGCTCCTATAGTGACGCTGATTATGAGAAGGCGGGGAAAACGGTCTGTCAGGAGATAGGCCGTCGCTCCCGGCGTGACCACCATCGCAATGACCAAAAAGGCCCCCACCGTTTGCAGGGCAGCGACTGTGCACGCCGACAGCAGCACGAAGAAAATAACTTTCAACCGATCTGGATTGAGTCCGATCGACCGTGCATGGTTTTCATCAAAGAAGGTGACCATCAGATCTTTCCATTTCAGCAACAGGACAGTTAGCGAAACGGTGGAAATGATGACGAGCTGGAGCGTGTCTCCTGGCGAGATGGCGAGAACATTGCCAAGCGTAATGGTCTGGATATTGACCGATGTTGGCGAGAGGGAAACCATAAAAAGGCCAAGCCCGAAGAAGGAGGTAAAGACCAGCCCGATGATGGCGTCCTCTTTAAGGCCAGTCCGCTGATTGAGAAACAGCATGGCAATTGCGGCAAGGCCGCCTGACAAAAAAGCGCCAAGAGCAAACGGAAGGCCCAGCATGTAGGCACCCGCGACACCGGGAACGATGGAATGGCTCAACGCATCGCCGATGAGCGACCAGCCTTTGAGCATCAGATAAACAGACAGGAACGCACAAACCGCACCGACCAGAGCGCTGACCCACATGGCGTTGATCATGTAACTGTAGTCAAAGGGTTGAAGCAGCAAATCCATGATGGGGTGAGGTCTCTATTTCTCGTCGTAGACGACGAACGGACGTTCATCATCGGATATAACCGTGACCTGCCTTGCGTCTTCATCGTCGTGCAAATCGGCCCCACCAAGCACAAAATGGCGCAGAACACCGCCGAATGTTCGTTCCAGATTGGCTTGCGTGAAGACATTTTCAGTCAATCCGTAGTCCATAACCGTGCCTTTGATCAGAATTGTCCGGTCACAAAACTCTGGCACGCTGCCCAGATTGTGGGTGGCGACCAGCATGACACGGCCTTCGTTCCGCATCTCGCGCAACAGTTCGACAATGGCTTCCTCTGTTTTGACATCCACCCCCGTAAAGGGTTCGTCGAGCAACACCACTTTGCCATCCTGCGCCAAAGCACGGGCGAGGAAGACACGCTTCTTTTGACCGCCCGACAATTCTCCAATCTGTCGCTTGCGAAACTCTGACATACCCACGCGCACCAGCGCATCGGTTACCGCCTGATGGTCGGCTTCCCTGGCGATCCGCATGAAGTTCATGTGGCCGTAACGGCCCATCATCACCACATCTTCAACAAGGACGGGAAAACTCCAGTCAACCTCCTCGGCCTGGGGGACATAGGCAATCGTGTTTTCCATCAACGCCTGTCCGACAGTTTTGTCTAGAACGGAGATCATGCCTTTTGCGGTTGGCACGAAGCCCATAATGGCTTTGAAGAGTGTTGATTTGCCTGACCCGTTGACCCCCACCAAAGCTGCGATAGTACCTGTCGGGATCTCGAAAGTTGCATCGCGAAGGGCGGTGTGGCCATTTCGATACGTGACGGTGATATCTTCGACACGGATACCAGAACTGGACCTGTCGATTGGTGCGGGTTCAACCATTATTGCGCTGTCAGCCCGCTGGCGATGGTTTGGGAGGTTTTACGAAGAAGTTCGATATAGGTGGGAACCTCACCATCCGGGTCACTGAGCGAATCCACATAAAGTACACCGCCATAGCGCGCGCCGGTTTCCCGGGCGATCTGTTTGGCAGGAGCTGCCGGAACAGTGCTTTCCGAGAAGATCACCGAAATTTTGTTTTTACGCATTGAATCGATCACTTTGCGGACCTGTTGTGGAGTGCCCTGCTGATCTGCGTTGATGGGCCACAGATAGAGCTCCTTCATGCCAAAATCCCGGGCGAGATAGGTAAAAGCTCCCTCGCTGGTAACCAGCCAGCGCTTCTCCTCTGGAATGGACAGGATTTTCTCGCGCAAGGGTGCAACCGCAGTGCGGATTTCGTTCTTATATTTCTGCGCATTTGCCCTGTAGATTTCCGCATTCTGCGGATCATGCCTGACAAAGCCGTCACGAATATTGTCCACATAGATCATGGCAGAATCGAGCGACATCCAAGCATGGGGATTGGGTTTTCCCGTATACGGCCCCTGTACGATGCCCATCGGTTCCACACCGTCGCTCAACGTCACACTGGGGACATTGCGCAGATTGCGGAAGAACTGTTCAAACCACAGTTCCAGTCCCATGCCGTTCCAGAAAATCAGGTCAGCGTCCTGCGCTCGCAATATATCGCGTGGTGTGGGTTGATAGCCGTGAATTTCCGAACCAGGCCTGGTGATCGAAGTTACTTCCGCTGCATCTCCGGCCACATTGCGGGCCATGTCTGCGATGACGGTGAATGTGGTGACCGCTTTAAATTTGGTTTCGGCAAATGCTGGACCACTCAGCATCAGTGCAGAGAAAACGATCAGGAAGAAATTAGCGGCTCTTGGTTCAGACATCTGCTCAGTTTGCCTCAGCAGCCCAGAAGTTCAAGCAATTTGCTTATGCGAACCATTCGCAACTGTCAACCTAGTTGAGAATGGTTCGCAATATAATGGAGTGACAAATCCCGCATGCGTTCAACTCATCAGTCTGATCGCCATATGCCTTGGTTGAGATGTCGAAATTGGCTTGATTGGCGGTACCTGACTGTTTGCGTGTTTAACGGAAACAGTCAGGTCTTTTTTTCGTTCACGACAGTTTGGCAGCGCTGAATGTGCCTGTGCAGACGCGGCACATACCGCTTTAGCTTTCGACCAGGCTGCGTTTCAGACGGTCATTGAGCGGCTGCAACAGATAGCTCATTGCGGTGCGCGCACCGGTCTGAATGAAAACTGTTGCGGGCATTCCGGGTACCAGTTCGAGGCGCTCGATTTCGGCGACCTGATTGGATTTCAACGATAGCCTGGCAAGATAGTACTGCTCGCCAGTCCGCTCGTCTTCCAGACGGTCTGCTGAAACAGACAGAACCTCGCCAAGAGCTTCCGGTGTCCGTGTTTGATCGAAGGCGGTCAGTTGAACACGTGCATCGTTACCGGCCCGGACTTTCTCAACATCGGCGGTGGAAACACGCGCTTCCAGGATAAGCCCGTCGCTGGCGGGAACGATTTCCATAATGTCGGACCCGGGACGGATGACGCCGCCGATGGTATTTGCGTTCAGGGATACAACAAAGCCGTCGGTTGGAGCACGAATCTCGACCTGATCCAGCTTGCGGCTGGCGGCAACCCGTTGTTCTGTCAGTTGTCCGATACGAGGTTCGATTGCCCGCATTTCCTCGTTAACCTGCTCGTCAAACTGACGTTTGGCCTGAACGCTCTCCAGTTCAACTTCTCCAATGGAGTTGGCGGCGCGTGCGATGTTTACCTGCAACGCGGCGCTCTGGCCTCTAAGGCGCTCAGCCTCACGTTCGAGAGCCAAGAGCCGGCTGCGTGGAACCAGTTTTCTTTTTTCAAGCTTGCGCAGCCCCTTCAGTTCTTTGCCGATGAGGTTAATCTGGGTCTGGTTTGAAGTTATCTGCTCCTCAATGCCGGTAATCTCCTCATTCAGTTTCGCGATCCGCTTTTTACCTATGGAGAGCGCACCGAGACGCGACTGAAGGCGGGCGTTGAAGAGGGCTTTTTGACCCTGCCTGGCTTCCAGAAGTCCTATAGGAATATCACCCGCGGAGCCGCCCTTGACGAATACCAGTTCTTCCTCACCGTTCAGCTCGGCCAGAAGCCGTTCGCGGCGGGCAATAAGCTGGTCGAGTTCTGCGTCAACGACTGTAAGATTGGTTCTGTCGATTGTTGGATCAAGTTTCACGAGAACCTGACCGGCTTTAACGTTGTCGCCTTCGCCGACAAGGATCTGGCTTACCACGCCGCCTTCCAGATGGCTGATGACCTTGCGTTTTGACTTAACTGCAAACTTTGCATCGGCAATGACCGCGCCATCGATCTGTGCGGTATAGGCCCAGGCACCAAAGCCGCCAAACAGCCCCACGACCGCTAATAGGCCGATGAGAATGTAAGGCCATATTCTCGCTTTGCCGGGGGCAATATCAACAGCATCCATATCAATCGTGCGCTGGAACTGCGTTGGGGCGAGGCCATTTTGAGGAACGTTATTCATCTGTTTTCTCCTAGGCAGTAGCGGGGCGGGCGGCAACGGCGGGTCGCGCTTGATTTGGATTAGCGTTCCCTCCATGTATGTGCTGCACATTGTTTGCCAGAACTGTTTCTTTGGGCCCGAATGCCCGTTGGCGGCCATTTTCGAGAATCAGCACATTGTCGACGCTTTTGACGATGTTGTTTCGATGCGAGATAACAATGGCAATTCCCTTGCGCGCGCGGATGCTCTGCAGCGCGTTGCTCAAAGCCACGTCTCCGTCAGCGTCCAGGCTCGCATTGGGTTCATCGAGAACCACAAGGAAGGGGTCGCCAAAGAGCGCACGGGCCAGGCCTATTCTTTGACGCTGTCCGCCGGACAGCGAATGACCGCCTTCACCAACCGCTGTCTCATAACCATTGGGCAATTGCAGGATAGTTTCATGAAGACCTGCGGCACTTGCGGCGCTGATGATCTCTTCGGCCTGAGCATTTGGCGTAAAGCGCGCGATATTTTCTGCAATCGTGCCGTCGAACAACTGAACGTCCTGAGGCAGATACCCGATCTGGGGGCCGATCTCCTCTGCATTCCATTGCTCAAATGTCGCGCCATCCAGCCGGACTGCGCCCGATTGTGGCACCCATATGCCGGCGAGCAATCGGGCCAGGGTTGATTTGCCCGATGCGCTGGGGCCGATCACGGCAAGAACCTCACCGGCACCCAGCATGAAGTTCACTTCCGAAATAACCGCTTTTTGTGCGCCAGGAGGAGCGGCATAGACATGTTCCACGCTGACAGACTTGTGCAGCTTTGCCTGACTGAGGCGTTCCTTCGGTTCCGGGAAGCTTTGGAGCAGGTGCTCGATACGGTCCCAGGCAGCACGAGCACTCAGATAAGCGCGCCACTGGACAATCGACTGATCGACCGGCGCCAGGCCACGCCCCAGAATAATTGTTCCGGCAATCATGGCACCGGCTGTAATCTGGCCGCCAATCACCAGCGCTGCACCAAGGCCAAGGGCTGCAGATTGCAAGATCATTCTCAGTGTCTTTGATGTGATTGAGAAAAGCCCGGAACGATCACTTGAGCGCTTCTGATGAAGATTGGCTTCGCGTTTAACGTTCATCCAGGCCAGCTTGAGGTTGGATTCCATGGACATGGCACGCAGCACATGCGCCTGCTGCTGCGATGCGGCGGCGATGGCTCGGGCCGGTGCTGCTGCAGAGGCATAACGTGCGATTGAGCGCCGGGTCGACAGACTGTTTATCCAGGCGATTGTTGCCAGCAGAAGGGCGCCGCCAACACCGAGCATACCGAGCAGCGGATGCAGTATGGCCAGCAGGATCATATATACCGGCACCCATGGCAGATCGAAGAAAGCCGGGAGACCATTGCCTGACATGAATTCTTTGACGGTCTCCAGATCTGTCAGGCTTTGGTCGCCTTCATCGGAGACATGAACAGTACGCTTGCGGATTGCAGCGTCGAAAACAGGCCCCGCCAGTCTGTTTTCCAACCCTTCACCCGTACGGGCGAGAACACGACTGCGGACGAAATCCAAAAAACCTGACAGCACGAAAAGACCAAGGAGAAGTACACTCAGGGCAATCAGTGTTTCCACGCTGCCGCTTGGGAGAACTCGGTCATAGACCTGTAGCATATAGAGAGGGCCGGACAGCATCAGGATATTGACGAAGAAACTGAAAAAGCCTGCCGCAAAAAGATTTCTGCGCACAAAGCCTTTCGATGATGTCAGGATTTTCGGGACGGGGTTTTTCATAATTGCTCGGGGGGCTGAGGTTCAGTTTATTATGAAGAAGGGGCAGGCGGCCTTGCAGCCGCCTGCCTTTATGTTTGTGCGTTAAAAGATGAAGTCCTGATCATCGATCAGATTTGCATTCACATTGTTCAACGTCACTGTGTTGTTTGCATCCAGGCTCAGTACCGTGTCGGCACCAACCTGCTGCACATCGACATCACCGATATCCAGGAAGCCAAAGCCAGAGACATCGAGCAGATCGCGACCATTCTGGAAGTCGGTCACTGTATCGTTGTCACTGCTGTCGCTGCTGAGGAACACGAATGTATCGTTACCCTGACCACCGGTCAGAATATCGTCGCCTTCCAGGCCAGTCAGCGTGTTGGCACCACTGTTACCCGTGATGGTATCACCATCATTGGATCCAATGACGTTTTCGATGCTGATCAGGCGGTCAGTTTCAACGGCCTCGACAAATACATTGCCGTCGCCAGTATCGCCAATCGCACCCGGTGCAACCGCTCCGGTAACATCGCCACCCGCATCCTGAATGAAATCAGCAATGACCGGGCCATTTTGACCAGCCGGTGCATTGTGGATGTGGATTGAACTAACGCCAGCAACAGGCAAGAGGTCGGATGTTGCAAGCCCCGTAACTGACAGGGTCGAGCTGTAGGAGACGTTGTCGCCATCGACGACAATCGTCACCGTACCCTGACCTGTAGCATCTGAATCAGACAGAGGACCCGGCTCCTGGGCTGCGTCCAGCGAGGCCTCAAGAACCAGGGTGCGGACACCGTTTTCTGTTGAGTCTGATGCAACCAAAAGCTGACCACGGATTTCACCACCATTAAAGTCATTGGTGTGAATGTTGTAGTACAGGTTACCATTGGCTGCCTCTTCAACGAGTTCTTGAGGAGACTGAGCTGTTGTCAGCGATGCAAGAGGCTGGTCGTCAACTTCGACAGTGAAGCCGGTTTCGCGGGTTGCGACACCGCGGGCCAGATTTACATCCACCGGTACATCGGCATCTGCAAATGACGCTGTATCGTTGCCACGGCCGCCGTTAAGGACATCATTGCCAAGGCCACCAACGAGTACATCGTCAGCAACGCCGCTGGAAATATTGTCGTCACCAGCTCCGCCATCGATGGTACCATTCACCCGGCCACGTACTCCGGAGAACACATCGTTTCCGTCTGAAAGGTTCACATCACCGTCAATGCGCCCGACGTTTTGAATAACGACACGGCCACCTGCTTCGGTTGCGTCGATTGCCGTCTCGTTGGCTTCGATACTTCCAGAGTTGACGATGCGTCCGTCAAAGCTGACACCATCTTCGATGCTGATACCAACAGCTGCATCTGAATCCTCAGATGCGATGATGTTACCGCGGTTGACGATATTACCATCGAAGGTAGCGTCTTCTACAGTGCTGAAGATGCGCACGCCATCACCGACCTGGTTGCCTTCAACGGCATCACCGCGACCACGGATTGTACCGCTGTTGCTGACATTGGCACTGACTTCATCACCATCGACATCACCGGTCTGCAGGGAAACACCTGAACCATTGTTGCCTTCGCCGGCATCAATGACACCGCGTCTTGCGTTGAGGATGTTGTAGTCATCTGCAGTGCTGTCGGCATAGACGGTGCCGTTGCGCTGATCTCCGGTACCAAAGATGTTGCCGAAGTTGTTGAGGTTCACACCAGAACCATCAATGTTCACAGCGCGGCTGTCAGATTGAATTGTGCCCAGGTTTCTAACGTTGGCATCGTGATCACCGGTGCCGAAATACAAACCGTTGTTGGCACCGTCGATCAATCCGCTCCGAGAGTTGGTGATCGTGCCGTCGAAGTTTACACCGTTGGCAACCCGCAGACCGGCTGTCGGACCCTGCAAGCTCTCAGATGTGATTGAACCGGCATTAAAGATGTTGCCCTGAAAAGTGACATCATCAGCACCTGCAAAGATGCGAACGCCATCACCAGCCTGACCGACATTGGCAGCAGCCTGACCGCGTCCCACAATGTCGCCAAAGTTTGAGAGGCTGGCATTAACAACATCCCCTGGCACATCGCCAGTTTGCAAAGCAACACCAGCTCCATTGTTGCCTTCACCGGCATCAATTGTGGCGCGACGTCCATTGAAGATTGAAAAGTTGTCGGCTGTACCGTCGGAATAGACCGTACCGTTGCGCTGGTCGCCGGTACCGATGATGTCGCCATTGTTTGTGACGCGGATACCGTCACCACCAATGTTGACGGCACGGCTGTCACTGGAGATCGTACCAGAGTTGACCAGTGAACCGGAAGATTCGCCGCCGTTGACGAAGTTAACGCCATTGACACCGCCTTCAATCGTTCCAAGGTTTCTGATTGTTGCGTTTTGGCCAGAAATGCTGACTCCGGTGTCTTCAGCTGAAATCTCCGCGCTGCGGGCATTGCTCAGTGTGCCTCTGTTGCCTTCAATTGAAACAGTTGAGGTGTCACCAGTGGTTGATGCTTCACCGCGGTTGACAAAGCTCACTCTGTCATTGGCGAAGGTCAGTACCGGGGCGCCATCAACGGTTGTTGAATCATTGCGACCCAGCAGGAAACGCTGGCCGTCGAACTGACTGACTCGCGCCTGGTTGTCTCCATCGGGGATTATTGTGTTTCCAAGTCTAGAGGAAAATCGGGGCATTGTTTGCTCCTTGTTTTGTTCCGGTATTGAGACCGGACCGAGGGGGGAGCCGATGTTTTTTGTGACCCTTGATTGTGAGAGGCACAAAGCAATATCGGCGTTAACAGGGGTTAGCTACGTACGCCGTGCGATAGTTATTAATTCTTTGTCTGAATAACCGGAATAAGCGCTTGTTATGATCACGCAGTCACTGGAAAATAAATTCAATATTTTCAGTGTGTTGCGCCATTTTTTCTTTGGTTCAAACACGTGTTTTGACATTCTATTGATAATTTTGAGGTTGGAAGCTTCGATCACCGGCAACTTTGTTGCGATGGTAAGGTGATCGGCTTGTATTTGTTGCAATGTCGCTTTGCCCTGATTTGGCTGGCCAGCCCTTTGGTCCGGTCAGGTCAGCAAATATCGGACAGTTCAAACTCTGACCAAAATTCGTCCTGCCAGTGTGACGAGGTGCTGCGATCTTGACCGCCGGTATCCTTGTGCGCATCGTGTTTTCAATCGTTTCCTGCAAACTTTGCCCGGTGGCGTGAAGTTGTCGAACCGGTGCCGCCGGTCGTCTTGCAGGAAGCCGGTTTTAGGGCGGCGAGGTGTCTTCTGGACCAGCCCGGCGTATTGGTTGCGCTTGAAACCCCGCAAAACATGAGAGGCTTTAAACATCAGACGGTATCTGCGGATACCGAAACAGATGAAGGGATAAAATATGCGCGCCGGTGTTATTGGATTGGGAGATATGGGGTCAGGACTTGCAAAGAACCTGATCGCCCATGGATTTGAAACCAGCGGTCATGATTTGCTTGAAAACCGTATGGCCGATTTTGCGGCTCTGGGGGGTCGTCGGGCAACAGGCGCGGCTGATGTTGGAGCAAATTCTGACGCTGTCTACATCATGGTGATGAATGGCGATGAGGCAAAGTCGGTTCTCTTCGATGAGGATGGACTTGTCGCAAACATGTCTCCTGGCGGAGCCGTTATCATGACAGCGACCATCAAGCCACGTGAAGCACGTGAAATTGCAAAAGCCATGGAAGGCTCAGGCATCCATCTGATCGACTCGCCGGTATCCGGCGGGTTTCCAGGTGCACAAAGCGGCACTTTGACATTGATGGCTGCCGCGCCGGATGAGGTTCTCGACAAATTCGCGCCGGTTATGGAAGCTGTATCCGGGGTCATTCACAGAGTAGGGGAAAGCGCCGGCCAGGGGCAGACCGTCAAAGCCTGCCTTCAATCCCTTATCGGTTCGATATTCTCAGCAACCTTTGAGGCTTCGGTTCTTGCAGCAAAAGCGGGGGTAGGCGGCAGCATATTGCATAAGGTCTTTTCAACTTCGAGTGCGGGTTGTGGCTGCGCAAATACTGCGCTGGAAAATATCATCGACCGTAAATTTGAAAATACAGGATCGGGCATCGGGACAATGCACAAGGATCTGACCATTTCGCTCGACCTTGCTGAAGAACTGGAGGTGCCGATGCTCACCGCATCCACGGCGATGCAGATCTTCCACGCAGGCAAGTCCAAATACCCCGAAGGCGACAACTGGGCCTGTACCAGGGTCATTGAAGATATCGTCGGCGCGCAATTGCATCGGTAGAGAAAGGATTTCAGCCGTGAAACTGGGAGTGATCTGTGACGGTATCAGCCGCGATTTGAAACATGCAGTCGATGTCATGGACGAATTCCATCTCGAGTATGCCGAGCTGCAATTCGTCGGTGAGAAAGAGGTTGGCGATCATACAAAAACGGAGATTGCCGATATCGACCGTCTTTTGAAAGACAGAGGTAAGCCGGTCTCTTGTTTATCGCGGCACATCTTTGCGGGCACGACCACCGCAAACAAACCGGGAGATGAGTTGTACACCCAACATATGGACGCCCTGAAACGGGTTATTGATATGGCTCATATTGTGGAGTGCCCCCTGGTCAGGATCATGACCAATAAGAAAGAACAAATTCTTTGGGGGAAGAACGGAGCCGAGAAATGGAATGTGGCCCATGGCGCGTGGGAAGCAACGCTTCTTTTGATTGCGCCGGCGGTAGAGCTGGCCCGGTCAGAGGGTATCACGCTGGTTGTCGAGACCGGAAACGGCACCATGGTCAACTCCAACTACACAGCCCGAAAATTGATCGATGATCTTGATGCCCGGGATATTTTGAAGGTCCTGTGGGACCCGGCCAACAATTGCTGGTGCCATGAACGTGCATTTCCTGACGGTTATGATGAAGTCAGGCAGGGCTATCTGGGCCATGTTCATATTAAGGACGTGAGAGTGGATACGCCACGTGCCACCCTTGAAGTCACCAGGATGGGTGAGGGTCAGCTTGCCGACCAGTTCAAGCCCATGGCTGATGCCATGCGAAATGATGGATATGACGGCGTTGTTTCGTTTGAAAGCGTCTATCACCCCGGAAATGGCAATTTCGAAGACGGCTTCAGGCAGAACATAGATCTGTTCACTCAAATCTTCGGCTGAACGATGCGGCGGGTAAGGTGGCCCGTTTCAGGTCGTTTCGCCCAGGAGAACCAGGGTCGAAATCTTTAAAGAATGCAGAAGTGACTTCAGATGAGTGATGTTTTCTGCGTTGTATTTTAGACCCGATGAAGTGCTTTCAAAGAATGCGGCCAATGCGGCTGCCGATGTGCCATGCTTTTTCAGCCTGGCGCTGAAAGGTTCGAACTCCTTCGCCAACATCTTTTCTTTGGTCATTTCTCCTTTCTTCATTGCGGCAATGCCGGATTCATTGAACCCCGTCTGGAGATCTTTTGAATCAGGCATTTGGGAAATGGTTTCAAAATGCTGGACCACGGCGATTTCAAGATAGGACTCCAGCTTGTCGGCAATCGTATCCTGTTCATTCCAGGAGGCTTGAATTTTCGCGACCGTCAAAGAAATAACGGATTGAATGGCCGTCTGCAGGATTTCATCCTTGCTGGCAAAATTGGCATAGAGCGTTTGGCGTGAGACATCGGCATGTTCGGCGATATCCCCCATTGTTGTTCGGCGGACACCATAACGACAAAAGACCTCGATAGCCTTCTCAATGATTTTTTCGCTGGTTTCAGTCATTTCAACAACTTGACAATTTTTGTCTTTTTGTCAATTATCGAGTCAGTCACTTGTGAAGTTTTCGACGCGTGACGATGTGCTTCAATCAATAGCAGATTTCTTCGGAGGCAAGTCCATGAAAGTCAGTGTCAACGGCAAAATCCACGAAATAGATGTGGAGCCCGAAATGCCCCTGCTTTGGGTGTTGCGGGATGAACTGGGCATAACTGGTGTGAAATATGGCTGTGGAATTGCACAATGCGGCGCCTGTACAGTGCATGTTGATGGTACGGCCATCCGTTCCTGCCAACTGCAGGTCGGCGATCTTGATGGTGATGTGACGACCATTGAAGGACTGGGCACTCCTCAGTCGCTGCACACTGTTCAATCCGCATGGGTGGAGCATCAGGTTGCACAATGTGGTTATTGCCAGTCGGGTCAGATCATGCAGGCCGCGTCCCTTCTTGATCAGGACAACGATCCCTCGGATGAGAAGATCGACGAGGTTATGTCGGGAAACCTTTGCCGCTGTGGCACCTATCCACGTATTCGTGCCGCCATAAAAACGGCTGCCAAGAATTTGCGGGAGGCATAAGATGGGACGTTTGAGAACAATTGGCCGTCGCGCATTTCTGGTTGGTTCGGTTGCTGTCGCTGGCGGTGTGGCGTTTGGCACCTATCTGGTGAAGCGAGACCCTGACAATCCGCTCCTTGCTGATGCGGGAGAGGGTCAGGCGGTATTCAATCCCTGGGTCAAGATTGACAAAAATGGGATTACCCTCATCACGCCTCATAGCGATAAGGGGCAAGGGGTTGTATCAGTTCAGGCCGCCTTGATCGCGGAAGAACTGGATGTCGAGTTTGGGCAATTCGATACCGACTTTGGAAAACCCAGTGGCGCATACTGGAACACAGCCATGGCTGATGAAGGCGTGCCTTTCATGTCCACTGACACCAGCTTTGCCGCTGAAACCATGCGTGGCGTTATGGGTGGTTTGCTCAAGGTCATGGGTTTGCAGGGGACAGGCGGTTCCACCACTGTCGCCGATAGTTTCGACAAATTGCGCCAAGCCGGTGCCGTTGCCCGTGAGACCCTAAAACTTGCAGCATCTAAGAAATCGGGCATTCCCGTTGATCAGTTGAAAACCGCCAAAGGTGCCGTGCAACTGCCAGATGGTTCAGAATTGAAATATACAGTACTTGCAGAGCTGGCCGCGGGGCTGGACCCTGTTGAGACTGTAACGCTGCGCGAGCCATCGCAATGGCGCATGCTGGGTAAGCCGATGCAAAGGCTCGATATCCTGGGCAAGTCGACGGGTACGCTGGACTATGGCATCGACATCCAGGTTGAGGGCATGGTTCACGCTGCAGTTAAGGTCAATCCCCGACAGGGGGGCAAGATGAACAGCTTTGACGCGTCTGCCGCCAAAAAGATGCGGGGCGTCAAGCAGGTTGTTGAAATCACAGGCGGTGTGGCCGTCATCGCGGATAATACCTGGCGGGCGTTTCAGGCAGCTGATGCAATTACATTCGACTGGGGTGAGGCACCGTATCCTGCCGAACAACAGGACCATTGGAAGGTTGTTTCAGAGTCGTTTACGGAAGACCGGTTGGATTCTGAATGGCGCAATGATGGAGACGTCGCGACCGCTCTGAGCGGTGATGGCGTTCTGGAGGCTGAATTTCGCTCTCCCTATGTGGCTCACGCTCCGCTTGAACCGCTCAATGCTGTAATCCGGGTTACTGATCAGGGCGTTGAAATCTGGACAGGCCATCAGATACAGCGCCAGCTTCAGAAACTGGTGGCTGCAATCACCGGTCATTCGCAGGAACAAGTCACACTCCATAATCAATATATGGGCGGCAGTTTTGGACATCGGCTGGAGTTTGAGCACATCAAGCAAGCCGCAGAAATTGCCAACCAGATGCGTGGCACCCCCGTCAAAATGACCTATAGCCGCGAAGAGGATTTCGCTCACGACTTCCCGCGCCATATTTCAATTGGCCGTGGGCGTGGCAAGGTTGAGGATGGAAAAGTTGTCGCGCTGGATTTGCAGATTGCTTCGCCATCGGTGCTCTCATCGCAGATGGGCAGAGCCAACATCCCTGTCCTTGGACCAGATACTCAGATTGCTGCCGGGTCGTGGAACAATCCCTACAACCTACCGAGCTTTCGTATGCGTGCCTATCGGGCGCCGGAGCTGGCACCCGTGTCCTCCTGGCGCGCTGTCGGTGCACCGGGGGCCGGATTTGAGTTTGATTGTTTCCTTGATGAACTGATCCACCATGCCGGTGCTGATCCCATGGAAGAACGCATTCGGCTGATGGGGCATGATGTTTCCAGAAAAGTGCTTGAAACGGTTGCTGATATGTCGTCCTGGGGCGGTGAACTGGCGCAGGGTAAGGGCAGAGGCGTCTCTTTTGTCGAGAGCTTTGGTGTGCCGACTGCGGAAGTTGTTGAAGTAACCAATACTGACTCCGGTATCCGGATCGACAAGGTTTGGGTCGCCTGTGATGTGGGTCGTATCCTTGATCCGATAAATTTTGAAAACCTGGTCCAGGGTGGAATTGTTTATGGCCTGGGTCATGCGATGAACTGCGAGATTACCTATTCCGATGGAATGGCAGAACAATCCAATTACCACGCACATGAAGCCATGCGGATGTATCAGTGTCCGGAAATCACTGTGAAAGGGCTGGAGAACGGCGAAAGGGTGCGCGGCATTGGCGAACCGCCTGTTCCGCCAGCGGCTCCTGCGTTGGCGAACGCGATCTTTGCCGCAACCGGTAAACGTATTCGCGAACTGCCACTCAATCGTCATATCGATTTTGTGTGAAGCCAGATGAATTGACGGCTATCTGGCTCAAGATCTGACAGTTCCACGTAAGATTGCCTGCCGGGCATGGCTTGGCGTTATGAGCGTTAACAGCCTTTTCAAATCATTTTGGCAGAGTGTTCCTGGATATTGTGATCCGGGGCCTGTGTGTGGTGTTGACTGCCGGTACTGTTGAAAAACGAGAACAGGTGCGTTCTTCCGGGTTGGCTACGGTCCGGACCATTTTCGGTATTGACCTGCGCACGCTTGCGCTTTTTCGCGTTCTGTTGGGCAGTTATTTGATTGCCGATCTGTGCCTCCGGGCTCGTGATCTGGTCGCTCACTACTCCGACGCGGGAATTGTTCCGCGCGACTTTCAGACGGCCCATTTATCGGCCAGCTCCTGGTCCCTGCATCTCATCAATGGATCACCGCTGTTTCAGGCGATGTTGATGTTGATTGCCGGCGGGGCAGCACTTGGGATGATTGTCGGCTGGCGAACACGTCTGATGAGTGTGATCAGCTGGATTCTGCTGATCTCTTTGCATAACCGCAACACCTTCATCTTGTCGGGTGAAGATATTCTGGCGCTTTTGTTGTTGTTTTGGTCGCTGTTCCTGCCACTTGGTGCCCGGTACTCCGTCGATGCTGCAATGGACAAAGCGCAAAGAAAGACGGCGAATCTGTATTTCTCCATCTTTACCCTGGCTTTGCTGGTTCAGGGCATGTCGATGTATTTTTTCAGTGCATTGATGAAGTCGGATCCAAAATGGTTTCCTGAAGGCCTGGCCGTCTACTATGCACTTCAACTGGACTATTTTGTTACTCCCCTTGCGCTTTGGTTTCGTCAGTTTGAAAGTCTGCTTCAGGGGCTGACCTACTATGTTTTCGCATTGGAACTGGTGGGGCCGCTCCTTATTTTCTCGCCGGTGCTGCATAGGAGCTTGCGTGTGGCGCTCATGTTTGCGTTCATCACTATGCATATCGGCTTCGCGCTGTTTCTGGAGATCGGCCTCTTTCCGGTCATCTCCATTATTATGAACCTGACTTTCATGCCCTCATGGATGTGGGATAAACTTGCGGGAAGCCCGCGCTTCAGTAATCAGCCACACCTTACAATCTGGTATGATCGCGATTGCGGATTCTGCCTGAAAATGTGCCATCTCCTGAAAATATTTCTGATATTGAGAAACGTCACAATTCGCCCTGCTCAGGAAGATGCGGAGATTGGAAGGATTTTGACTGAGAACAACTCGTGGGTTGTTTCAACCAGCAGCGAGCAAGCCCTTAAATGGTCCGCGCTGGGCCTGTTGGTCAAGGCGTCACCGGTATTCTCACCAATTCAAGGTGTGATGAAATTTTCTTTTGCAGTGCGTCTTGGTGATCGGATTTATGATGCCGTTGCTCGCAACAGATATGGCTTGTCAAAACTAACCAATGTCATTTTGCCCTGGCGCAACTTGCGAACGACTTCAAGCCTGTGGTTGCAGTGCGTGGGGGCCAGTTTCCTGGCCTTTATAACGGTGCAGAACGTGTCGACCGTGCCGCAATTTGGTTTAAGTCTGTCCAGGGAGTTTGTGCAGCTTCGTCAGGCACTTGGCCTCTATCAGAATTGGACAATGTTTGCGCCCCATCCCGAACTGACAAGTCCCTGGCCGGTTATTGAGGGGCAGTTGAAAAATGGCGAGATAGTTGATGTCTATAACGGACGCACTGGCCCTGCGTCGCAGAAGAAACCGGACGTTGTTTCTGCAGTTTACGCAAATTACCGTTGGCGCAAATATTTGTCTCTTCTGGAAGATCAGACTTATGAATCTGTGCCCCAGACATTGGCGTTGCATTATGGTCGCTATCTTTGTGGTCAATGGAATTCTCAACACTCTGGCGACCGGCAACTTTCTCATTTCTCAATTGTTTTCAAAGTAGAAACAACGCCGCCACCGGATGTCCCAAAGGTCGTGGAAGAGCGGAAGGTGTGGTCGCATAACTGCCTCGGATGAATGGCAGCGTACACAGAGTGTTGCCGACTGCAGATGATGATCCAAATGCAAAGTTCTGCGGGCGAATATGACTAAAATTTTTTCGGTAAATTCAATTAATATTCATATGCCTGGCCTAATCTTGGGGTGCAAATAGAGGACGTTGCCCCATGAATTTCGGATTTTTAAAGCTGCTCGGCGCAGTGATTGTATTTTTTCTGGTACCCGTACAGGTTTACGCCAGCGACTGGATTGCGGCCAAAGTCAACCAGACTGCCAGATACACAACTGACAATAAGACCTGGACGGTCATTAAACGGGGTATGAAGCTTCCCAAAACAAGCTGGATCCATACTGGCCCTCGTGGACGCCTGGTACTGCGCCGTGGAAAAGAGATGATCATGTATCATCCCAACACACTGGCTGGCCTGGTGAGCAGACAGCGCAAAGGTCGCAAAACTTTCATTCGCCAGCAGTTTGGTTCTCTCTTGCTGGATGTTGAGACCCGCAAAAGAAAACATGTCACGGTGAAAACCCCTTTCCTCGTAGCGGTGGTAAAGGGAACGCGTTTTTCCGTTAACACGAGCCGCGGCTCGGCATCTGTGGGTGTAGAGCGCGGGGTGGTGGCTGTTTCATCGTCAGCCGGGGGGCGTTCTGTTGATGTGACCTCGGGGCAGATGGCAACGGTATCGAAATCTTCCGGTGCTTCAGTGTCAGTCTCTAGCCATAATAGCTCCAGCTCAACCAGCGGGTTCTTCTCCCGTAACCAAGCTGCGTCCAGCAGCCTTGGTAACGGTAACGGCAACGGTAACGGCAACGGTAACGGCAACGGTAACGGCAACGGTAGCGGCAACGGCAATGGCAACGGTAGCGGCAACGGCAACGGCAACGGTAGCGGTAACGGCAATGGCAACGGTAGCGGCAATGGCAATTAAAATGTCCATTGCTCAAGCAAAGCCATCAGCCCTGTCGTGTGTTGGGTCGCCGATCCGTATGATGGCGACCCTTGTATTGGTGCGTTACCAAAAAACCGCTTTTTAGATCGCAACCAGACAATGTCTCCCATATTCAAGAGAAGTACGGTTGCCGGGTTGGTTTTGGCCTTGTTCTCGACCTTTGTTTTGCAGGCTTCGGGCCTGTTGACAGGGTTCCATAACAAGATCACCGAGTTTCGGATGGCAAACGCTCCGCGCCCGGCAACCGGACAAATTGCCTTGATTGGCATTGATCAAAACAGCCTTCAGAAAATAGGTGTCTGGCCATGGCCTCGCTCAATCTACGCGAAGGCAATTGATCGTCTTGTTGAAGCCGGGGCTTCAGGAATTGCTTTTGATGTCGATTTCAGCAACCGGTCGTCTGCAGCTGAAGATGAGGCATTTTCCTCAGCTTTGCGCCGGGCAGAAGGTGCTGTAATTCTGCCCACTTTCCTGCAACCTTCGTCGGTTGATTCAAAGTCTTCTGTACTGGTTCAATCAAAGCCAATCGAACCGTTTGAGAACAACTCCTGGCTTGCGAGCGTCAACGTTATTCCTGATCCTGACGGTGTGGTGCGTAACTACATAATTGCCGGTGAAATTGATGGAGAAGTTGTGCCATCTCTCGCGACTTTCCTGTCAACGACCTCAGACATTGATGTGGCATCTTTCAAAATTGATTTTTCGATCGATCCGAAGACAATCCCCACCTACTCATTCTCAGATCTGATTGAGGGGAAGATTGCACCGGAACTTCTGCGGGGTAAGTCGGTTGTTATTGGTGCCGATGCGCTTGAACTGCGCGACAATCTGGTTGTGCCTGTGCAGGGTGTGGTTTCCGGGCCCAAATTACAGATTATCGCAGCTGAATCGCTGCAACAGGAGCGTCAGCTGGCTCAGGTCAGTTGGTTGGTGGTTTTTTCAATAATTGCATTGATAGCGTTTCTTGCTCTTTTGGTTTTCCCCAGGTCCCGATTGCGGTTCCAATTGTCAATACTCCTGACGACAGCAATTGCTGTTGAAGTGGCAGGGTTTGTCTTGCAGTCGCAATTTGCTCTCGTTCTGCCAACGGCTGCTGTCCATGTTTTTCTCGTATTTTTCGCACTGATCTGCCTTGCAACCGAGCTCGATGCGAAATCGTGGTTGCTGCGGGTTTCCAGGCTTGAAGCTTACAACACCAAGAGAGTTCTTGATCAGGTTTTCAAGGATAGTTTTGATGCCGTGCTGATTGTTGATCAAAATGGCGCAGTGATCGAAATCAATGATCGGTTTTCAAGTATGTTCAACCTGTCGGAAACTTCTTCGGGAGATAAGCTTGATGAAACAGGTTTGCCGGATGAACTGGTGAAAAAGACCAAATCAGTTCTGGATCAAATCAGAGATTTGGATGGAGAAAAACCAAATCATGGATTTGTTTCAACGACCCGTGGTGGCGAAACGCGGACACTTGAATACACAATAGCCACATCCCGGCTCAAAGAGTTTAGCGCCTATACATCGGAAAAAGATCACTACCAGTATTTTGCCTGTGTGACTGTTCGTGATGTGACAATGGAACGTCGACAGCGCTCGGAGCTGGAATATCTGTCACGCTATGATTTGTTGACTGGTGCAGAAAGTCGCCACACCTTTGCCAATGCTCTGAAAAGTCAGATCCATCGAAACGATGCTAAAAACAGAGACACCATGATCTTTACCATTGGCTTGCGCCGAATGAGAGCGATCAATGAGTCACTGGGGCGTGATGTTGGTGATCAACTGCTCAAAAAAGTGGCGCATCGACTGACCAGGCTTACTGATCGAATTGCCGGGGTCGCGAGACTGGATGGTGATCGTTTTGCTATTCGACTTGTTGATGATCTTGATCCTCAGCTGATTAGCTATCTGCCGGAGAGGCTTTTGCGCGAAACGGCTGCTCCCTACGATCTTGGCGAGCAGTTCCTGCGCATTGACCCTTATGTGGGGACAGCCTGCAAAATGGCGAATGAGGAAAAAACAGCAGTTTCGCTGATGCATGACGGCGAGTTTGCGTTGGAAGCGGCTCAAAGGTCACCTGAACACCTTGCCAGGTTTGATCCGGACCTCAACAAGAAACAAAAGCGTGCCCGTTTCCTGGAAGCAGAGATTGATACGGCGCTGGAGCTTGGACATTTCTATCTTGTGTATCAGGTCCAGGTTGGCTCCTTTGATGGAGTCCGTAAGGGAGCGGAGGCTCTTGTGCGTTGGGATCATCCGTCTCTTGGTATTGTTTCGCCATCTGAGTTTATCGAGATCACCGAGGCGACCGGGCGAATCCGGGAACTGGGCCTCTTCACGTTGAAGCAGGCTTGCCGTGATGCTCTCAGCTGGCCGGAGGACATGACGGTCTCTGTCAATATTTCCTCAACGCAATTTGCCGCCGGCCGGGTGGTTGAGGACATCAGACAGACGTTGAAGGAAACGGGCCTTGCTGCAAACCGCCTCACGATTGAGATCACGGAGAGTGGGTTTCTTGGTTCTTCACAGGGCATGATTACTCAACTCAATGAATTGAAGGCGTTGGGCGTTTCTATTGCGTTGGATGACTTTGGGACCGGGTATTCATCGTTGAGCTATTTCTCGAAATTTCCCATCGACAAGATCAAAGTTGATCGATCCTTCGTCAGGGGAATCGCGGATAACCAAACCAACCAGGCCATTATTGAATCTGTCCGGGTTCTGGCTGATGGGCTTGGATTGGATGTGTTGTGTGAAGGTGTCGAAACCCGGGAAGAATTGCGCGTGTTGCGCCAAATTGGATGCCAGGAAATCCAGGGTTATCTGTTTGGTAAGCCGATGCCTGTTGACGAGTTGCGGGAACTCCATTGCGGCCCGCGGTCACGGGTGGCGTAAACAACGATTACTGGCCTCTTGTTGTCGCATCCCTTCCTGTCAGCATTCTTCATCCGGCTTGAACAATTGCCGTTTGTCCATTGATGAAAATCAGATAAGGAAGGACTTTTGATACGCTCGACATGACTGATTTTTCGATGTCGAGTTGATGGAGGTCCTTCTTATGGCACAGCAACAACTCGCTCTTGTAACAGGTGGTGCACAAGGTATTGGTCTTGCCAGTGCTGAAGCCCTGAAAGAAGACGGTTTTCAGATCATCCTGGTCGATGTGAATGATGAAGGTGTCAACGAAGCTGCTGACAAACTTGGAGATGGGACTGTCGCTTTGACTTGCGATATGGGGGATCATGCATCCGTGCTATCCATGTTTGATACCATTGAGCATGACCACGGTCCCGTGTCAGCTCTGGTAAATAACGCAGGTATCGCAATGCCCGGCGATTTTCTGGACTATAGTCTGGATGATTTCCGGCGTGTTCTGGATATCAACCTGATAGGTGCCTTTATCGCCACGCAGCGGGCTGCAAAGTCTATGATTGCGAATGGAATTGAAGGTGCGATTGTCAATATGTCTTCGATCAATGCGCAAGTCTCTATTCCTGCCATCCCGGCTTATTGTGCTTCCAAAGGTGGTCTCATGCAGGTGACGAAGGCTGCTGCCATCGCGCTTGCTCCGCACAACATTCGGGTCAATGCGGTTGGTCCTGGTTCCATCGATACCGCCATGATGGCCGGGGTCAATGCCAACCCGGAAGCCTATACGAAGGCCATGTCGCGCACTCCGCTGGGACGAGCCGGAACAGCGCGCGAGATTGGCGATGTGGTTGCTTTTTTGGCAGGCTCCAAGGCGAGCTACATTACTGGCGAAACCATCTATGTTGACGGTGGCAGGCTTGGTTTGAACTATACGATGTAGAACGGTCGCCTGGCTGGAGGTTCAAAAGACCTCAGGGCTGATGGGGCAATGCCTCGCTGGAAGGCTTTTGGACATTGTGGACTATGATCAGAGCTACGGCGGCAACCAGTGCCGGACTGCTGATCCACGGATTGCTGAACATCACCAGGGCAGCCAGCCCCAGGCGCGCCATCCATTCCATACTGTTCAATTTCTTTCGGTCAAACCGGGCCAGCGCGCTGGCCAGAAGATAGAGCGCAATCAGTAAACGAACCAGCAGCCAGGCCAGAGACTGCCAGTTGAGCGTGCCGTCATACCCGTTAATATATTTTGCAGCTGATGGCAGCGAGGCAGGATCCAGCACGGCTGCTTCAATCAGCAGGATTTCGGGGTACATCGCAAACACAAAGGGGATGATAAACATGACAATCCCGGACCGAACTGCCGAAAAGCCGGTTGTCATCGGTTCGGCCTTGGTGATTGTTGTCGCTGCAAATGCTGCAAGGGCCACCGGGGGGGTGATTGCCGAGGCGACCGCGAAGTAGAAAATGAACATGTGGGCAGTGAAGATTGACAAACCCAGCCCGGCCAAAACGGGTCCCATTAACAAAGCGACGTTGATATAGGCAGGTACTGCGGGCATCCCCATGCCCAGCAATATCGCCAGCGCCATTGTGGTGAACAGCGCCATGAACTGGAACAGGCCGGAACCCGCGCCTCCCAGATCAAGTGATCTCAACCAGCCCAGAATGTCGATTGCAATAAAGTCTGAAAGGCCGGTGAAATTCAGGCAAAAATCGATGATTGAAACGGCCAGAAACATCAAATACAGCGTCGCGATCAGAACCCCGGAATCAGACAAGGCGTCCAGCAACTTGCGGGGTCGGGCCCGCATGTCCCTGTCGAGGAAGAGAAGGAAGCACAACAAGATCACTGCCCACCAGCCTGCACTGCCAGCATCACCGGCAGATGCCTGGAGGGTCTCCAGAAACCACGGCAGGTCGCTGGCCTTGCATACGCCGTTGTCAAACGTCTGTGTGGCCCCCAAAAGGGAAGATACAAAACCGCACCCCACCGCTTCCTTTGGTGTGAGCAGCAAGAAAAGGATAAGCAGGATTGGCGCGAAGATCATGATCAAGTTGATCTTGTCGCGCCCATCAAGCCGCATGTCGTCCGTCACCTTGCCGATTGCCTCAATGCCCTGTTTGCGGGATTGGAAGACGGCTGAAAGGAAGAGGCAAAAAAAGTAAGCCACCGCTGGAATAATGGCGGCGATGATGACTTCGCGATAAGGCACCGCTGTCAGAGCCGCGAGAATGAATGCGGCTACTCCCATTACCGGCGGCATTATGGATCCGCCGGATGAGGCCGCTGCTTCCATGCCTCCGGCAAAGACTTTCGAGAAGCCCCGTTTGATCATCATGGGAATGGTCAGGACACCAGTGGACAGGACATTGACCACCGGGCCGCCGGAAATAGTTCCAAACATTGCTGATGAAACAATTGCCGCGTGTGCCGGACCACCACGCAGGTTACGGGTCCACAGGAATGCGAGCTTGATGAGTGACTTACCCCCGGCAGATGCGCCAAAGAGGCCGCCTAAAATGATGTAGGGGAAGACTGTGTTCAAGATGATGTCCATGAAACGCCCGAGCAGACCCGACGAATTGTTGACCAATGCGTCGTGAAGCTTGGGGCGACCGTCAGCGAGCAATCTGGGTTCACCGCCAAGCTTGGTCATCAGATATTTGTTGATGTCGTCGGGGCCGTGGAAGTACCAGACGAGGACCGTGATGATGGTATAGGCAGAAATCGCGAGTGCGACCATGACCAAGGGAAGGCCCCAGACCTTTATATTATAGGCGAGGAAGATCATCACAGCCGCCCCGATGATCGCCACCAGCCAACCGCCGGTCGTGTTGATGCATTGGGGGTCTTCGACGGAATCCGGAACAGGAAGACCGTAGAGATCAGCAAACTCTCGCTCTTCCTCAAGGCTCTTTGCAATCAGTTCCGCGCGTTCTCCGGTGATCTGATCGATGATGCAAACAGCTTCAATTTCCACCAGATAGGTGAGAGAGATTCCCAGCGCGGCAACGATCAACGCAATGTCGAGCAAAAGGCCCAGTTTGCGTTTTACCGGCGGTGCGTTCGCCATGCCC
The DNA here is from genome assembly GCA_937930635.1 of uncultured Rhizobiaceae group bacterium. Lineage (GTDB taxonomy): Bacteria > Pseudomonadota > Alphaproteobacteria > Rhizobiales > Rhizobiaceae > Pseudahrensia. The sequence continues at coordinate 260,867 of CALHCF010000003.1, read as the reverse complement.
CTCCACAGCGAGTGTTTGAGCGCGACAATCAACATCATCACGCCGAAGGCCAGCGGATAAAAATACTCATAAGGGTATTTGCGGATGGTGAAGTTTTTCCACCCGGTCAAACTGACCATCAGATTATCGATGCCGGGTATCCCCGGCATCGAATTCAGCATCCCGACAACAACGAGAAACAGCGCTAGAATGTAGACCATGCGCGTGGCGAACGAATTCTCGTCGACCTTTGCCACGGTCGCGCCAGTGCCTCTAGCTTCCAGTTGCTCGTCGGTTTTACTGCTCATCTCGACCGCCCCGACACGAACTCTACCACGAGGACTGGTCGCTTTGCATTTTCAATGCCCTGTTACTATTCAGGCTTGGCGCAATCGTCGATCTTGAAGCCGGCTTCCTCCCAGGCAGCAATTGCTCCTGCATGGTATTTGAGTGGATTGGGGCCACACATGCCGGACTTCACAATATCAACGATTCCGTAGCCCGCATGTTTGGCAAAAGGGGCTTTAGCCTTCAACTGGTCGAGCGTTTCGATATGCGCTTTGGTTAGGGCTTTGGCGAGATCAAACGACATGTTCTTGTTTACGATGTCACCACCAATTGTCGCCAGACCGCGAAACACTCCGTCTTCTGAAATGATCTTTGCGCCGTTTGGAACAGCGGCATCCTTGAGTTCCAGTGTGAACGGTGCGGAACCAGGCGCGCGCAGGTATTTTTGAAAGGGTTCGGAATCCCATTTCTCCTTGGGAACGGACCAGATGGTCATATTACCGGCAGCCAGTGCCTGAGTGATACGGCTGTCTGGAAACAGGATCGGCAACACAGCCGCGTCTGCGGATCCGTCCATGATGGTTTTGGTGGCCTGTCCCCAGTTGACCTGAACGCCTTTATAGCCCTGGCCTTCTTTGAGGCTGGCGGTCAGCTGAATTATTGCTCGGGCGTTTGTTAGTGCTGCTCCACGTGGCGGGCCGTTGTAAATTGTTTTTCCTTCGAGGTCGTCCCACCCCTTAAGCCCTTTGGAATCGTAGGCATATAGCGCAAATATGCCAAGCGTTACCGGATAGAGCGCGCGCAGATTTGCCGCCAGTTCGGCTCCCTTTTCTGCGCCAAGTTTAGAGTAGGGGCCTCTGCCTTTTGCAAGCAGGAAAGGCAGAATATAGGGTGTACCGGCAATGTCTGTCTTGCCTTCGGCCACGTTTTGAACGGAATTGGTAAGCGTCTGTCCATCTGCCAACTGAATGTTAGCAATATCTTTTTGCGATGCGACTTCCGTCAGGTGAGATAGGGACAGGTGAATTGAACCGCCGGGCGACGCTGTTTCGGCCGTCAGATTTTCGGCGGCCTGAACGGTTGTGGCCATTAGCGCAGCAACACCCGCTGCAATGATTGATTTCATGATCTTCAAGTTCTTTCCTCCCAGAAATTACAGACGCTCGCCTGAATGGACTCAAACTAAGCACGGGTTCGCTGCATGTACCAATTGAAAAATACATCAGTGGGCAGTTTTTGAACGCTGCATCAGGTCGGATTCAGTTCTCCTGTAGCGCGAAAACCGGTGTGAGTCTGAAGCGCGTGTTGCAAAAGCTATTAGGGCCGCTGTGAATAGGAGTGGCCGAATGAGTTCTCGTAATCGTCCTCGTCCCAGATACCAATGAGAATGCCCGGTGGCTCAGAATCGGTAATTGCTTCCAGTTGTTCATGGGTGCGTGTTGTTCGATTATGATGTCTGGATGCCCATTCGAAGATGCGCTTCTGCATCAGTTTGCGAACGGTCAGGTGTTCCTCCGCATTACTCGTCCCCAGGTCAACCAGTTCTTTGGGGTCGTTTTCCAGATCGAAGAGCATTGGGCGAAACCCTTGCGAATGAACATACTTCCATCGTTGGTCAACACACATGACCAGTCTCGCGTCCTCGACAGAAACCTCAAGCGTGGCGCGGGCTTCGCGGGTGACGTAGTCGTATTCCGATATTGCCCAATCCCGCACTTTCTCCGCTTCCCCACGCAACAAAGGCATCAGGTTTCTGCCCTCCAGAATTTCGGGTTTCTGGCGGCTGCCAAAATAGTCGAGAAGGGTGGGGGCGATATCGATGCCTTCGACAAGAGCTTGCGAGACGGTACCCCGTGTGGAGTCAGAGGCTTTGTCGGGATCATAGATGATCAGAGGAACACGGACTGAGCAATCGTGGAACAGGTCCTTCTCGCCCATCCAGTGATCACCCAGATAGTCGCCGTGATCAGAGGACATGATGATCATGGTGTTGTCCATCAACCCGCTCTTTTCCATGTAGTCAAAGAGACGACCCAGGTGATCATCAATCTGTTTGATCAGGCCCATATAGGCGCCCAGCATTGCATTGCGTACCTTGTCCTGGGAAAAAGCCCGGCAGATGCGTGAGTTGATATAGGCACCATATACCGGCTGTGGGTCATGTTTTTCCTGCTCGCTGCGATTGACCGGGAGCCAGGTTTCCGGCGGATACATGTCATGATAGGGAGCGGGTACAACGTAAGGCCAATGGGGTTTGATATAGGAGAGGTGGCACATCCACGGTGTATCCCCGGCCTGTTCCATGAAATCCATCGCGCGGTTGGTCATGAAGGCGGTTTCTGAATGTTCTTCAGGAATGCGCGCTGCAGCGTTGTTGTTCTTGATGAGCCAGCCGGAGAGAATATCCCCGTCATCGCCTTCGATTGAATTTGCCCAATCGTGCCACGGATTGTCGGCCTCATATCCCTGCTCACGCAAATAGTCATCATAGTCCGATGCATGGGGGCCGCGGGTTGGTCGCAACCCGTCATCCCGCACGAATTCTTCAAACCCGCATTGCCGATGGTTGACCCCAACATCCGATTCCGGATCGATGCCAAGCCACTCCATGCCTTGTGTATCCGCAAGCATGTGAGTTTTGCCCACAAGAACACTACGCACTTCGAGTTCCTTAAGGTGATCTCCAAGTGTGTATTCGCCAATTTTTAAGGGAAAGAAATTCCAGGTTGCCCCATGGCTGCGACAATAGCGCCCCGTGTAGTATGACATGCGTGAAGCGCCGCAGATTGGTGCATTCACATAAGCCCGGTTGAACCGAACGCCCTTCGCGGCGAGACCGTCGACGTGTGGCGTATGAAGATGCGGGTGGCCGTAACAACTGAGGTAGTCCCAACGCAGTTGGTCTGCCATGATCCACAAGACATTTCGTTTTTGAGCCAAACCGCTTTCCAAATTCCAAACAGACAGGTTTCAACCAAGGGAATGGATATGTTTCATATCGTCAAGTCTGGATTTTTTTGCACCACCAGTCATTTTCGTTTTCAGTGTCGCAATCGACGGATAGGCGGCTGCCGAAGAGACGGGTTTTCATGAAGATGGGAATTTCATGGCTGTAGATTGTGATGTAGCCATTGTCGGCTGCGGGCCTGTGGGCGCTCTGCTGGCAAACTTGCTTGGCAGGCGTGGCGTTTCCGTTCGCATTCTCGAGAAACAGCAAAAACCGTTTGGTTTGCCTCGCGCGATCCATTTTGATGGTGAAGCCATGCGCGCATTTCAGGCCGCCGGACTTGCAGAGGAGGTTCTGCCTTCGACCATGGTTGGCCGTGGCATGTTGTTTAAAGACAACGATGACAAGGTTCTTATCGACTGGTCAAGGGAACAACAGATTGGGCCTATGGGCTGGTATGAAAGCTACCGGGTGCATCAACCGGGATTGGAAGAGGCTTTGCTTAAGGGGCTGACCCGTTTCCGGCATGTTGAACTGCGCCGTGGCGTATCTGTCTCCAACATAACTCAGGACTTCGGCTCCGTGTTGCTGGAGTTGAACGGCAACGACACGCTATCTGCCCGCTATGTTGTGGGGTGCGATGGAGCCGCTTCTGCGACCCGGAAACTCCTGGGTATTGGTTTGGATGACCTTGGATATAACGAGCGATGGTTGGTGGTTGATCTCATACTCCAGCGACCGCGTGATGATCTGGGCGACTATTCAATCCAATTTTGTGATGAAGAAAATCCGGCAACCTATGTTCGCGGTGTTGGAGACAGAAGGCGTTGGGAGATGCGGTTAAAACCCGAAGATCCCACCGAGATTTCAGACGATCTGATGTGGCAGAAACTCAAACGCTGGATCACTCCCCAAGATGCCCGTCTTGAGAGATCGGCCGTGTATACTTTCCGCTCATGCGTCTCTCAGGAATGGCAAAGCGGACGATGTTTTCTGGCTGGTGATGCTGCACATCAGATGCCGCCATTTATGGGGCAGGGCATGTGTGCCGGGATACGCGATGTCGCCAACCTTTCCTGGAAGCTTGATCGGGTATTGAAAGGCAGTGGCGATAATTTGCTCGCAACTTACTTTCCTGAGCGCGAAAAGAATGTGCGTCAGTTCATCGAACTTACCGTTCGGCTTGGTAAGCTTATTAATCAAACTGCTGCCGGTAACGCACCTGCCGGAAACATGAAGTCGATCTGGCCATCGCTTGGCGAGGGCCTTGGTTCTCGCGATGGTGTGGGTGGAGAGCTCGCACCTCAGATCGTTTTGCCAGATGGTGTTCGGGCTGATGACTTTGCCAAACAGAGCTTCTATGTCCTTTCAAAAGAGCCGATGGAAACTTCAATCCCGTCTGTGTGTGGGCAATGGGACAAGCTTGATGAATTTGGATTTCGTGCCGCGATAATCCGGCCGGATGGATATGCAATGGCCGGGATCAACTCAGTCGATGAGATCGATGCGCATATTGAAGCTGTGTGACGGACCACATGGCTGGCAATTGGTGAGCAGTTTCTACTGATCCCCGACCTTGCAGCGTAGTTTCTCTGTAGCCAGATTTTTGATGCTCAGGTCGGCGTATCCAGCAGGATGTCTGCGTTGTCTGAGTGTTTGAGGACAAACTTTGCGTTTGGAATATCGTTGGAATGAGCGCGCTCCACCGCTTGTGCATGTGTATGATTGTTGTCCAGCCAGCGTTGGATCAAGCGCTTTTTAAGTTCTTCTTCTCCCGGGTTGATAAAGACTGAGAGGTCAAAAAAAGGCTTCAGCTGGTTCCACGGTGCGGTTTTCAGCAACAGGTAATTGCCTTCGACCAAGAGGATTTGCTGATCGACAGAGATATTGTCGTGGTCTTCGAGCACCCGGTCTTGCTGGCGATCAAAGCCAGGCAGGGAAACCGCCTTGGTACAGGATCTCAGGTCTTTAACCAGCTCCACAAAACCAAGGGCATCAAACGTGTTTGGCGCCCCTTTTCTGGATCGAAGACCCAAACGATCAAGTTCGGCATTGTCGAGATGAAATCCGTCCATTGGTACAATCTTTGCCGCTGCGCCTTGTGAAATCAGGCGTTCCAGAAGCAAGGCGGCGAGTGTGGACTTGCCGGCACCCGGTGGCCCGGCAATCCCTGCCAGATATCGGTTCCGGCCCCTCGATTGTTCCAGGATTTTACTGGTCAGCTGATCCAAATTCAAACTGCGGTCACCTCTGCTGGCGGCTCCTTTGCGCCGGTCATGAAAGCCACTGCATCTGACATCGTGTAATCTTTTGGGTTGATCACACAAAGACGTCTGCCAAGACGGTGAATGTGGATGCGGTCAGCGACCTCAAAGACATGTGGCATGTTGTGAGAGATCAGCACGATGGGCAGCCCGCGCGCCTTTACATCCTGAATCAGTTCCAGGACCTTCCGGCTTTCTTTGACACCTAATGCAGCAGTTGGTTCATCCATAATGATGACCTTTGAGCCAAAGGCTGCTGCGCGGGCAACTGCTATGCCCTGTCGTTGACCGCCTGACAGGGTTTCCACCGCCTGATTGATGTTTTGTATGGTGAGCAGACCAAGATCGGAAAGCATTTGGCGCGCCTGTTGCTCCATCTGGGAACGGTCGAGCTTGCGCAGCAGTTTGCCTGCAAGGCCAGGGCTTCTGATTTCCCGGCCCATGAACATATTGTCCGCAATCGACAGCGCCGGAGAGAGAGCCAGGTTTTGATAGACGGTTTCGATGCCTTCTTCCTTCGCAGCTTGCGGTGAGGAAAAATGAACGGCCTCGCCCTCAAGCCTGATTTCACCTTCGTCTGGCTGAATAGCTCCCGAAATTGCTTTGATAAGTGTGGATTTGCCCGCGCCGTTGTCGCCGATCACCGCAAGAACTTCATTCGGGTACAGATCAAAATCAGCGTGGTCCAATGCGACCACCCGCCCAAAACGTTTTACAAGACCGCGCGTTGTCAGAATTGGTTCAGCCATTAACCGGCAACCCTTCTAATCCACTGATCAACGGCCACTGCCGAGATTATGAGAATGCCAATCAACAGGTATGTCCATTGCGCATCAGCTCCCGCCATCCGTAGCCCAAGCTCAAATACTCCAACGATCAACGCGCCAAAAAAGGCGCCCATGATCGAACCCCGGCCACCAAACAACGATATTCCGCCAATAACGACAGCCGTGATGGCCTGAATATTGCCGATTTGGCCGGTCGATAGTGAGGGGGATACGCTCCCAAAGCGTCCAATCATCACCCATCCGGCAAGAGCGCAGATCAAGCCTGCAAGTGCATAAACCGAGATCAGGGTTCGACCGACCTGGACACCGGCCAGTTCGGCGGCTTCCGGATCGTCACCAACGGCATAGACATGACGGCCCCAGGCTGTGTGCTTGAGAACGTAGGCGAGAATGAACACGAGCAGGCACATAGCGATCACGCCAAGCGTTATGGAGGCACCTGCCAGTTTGAATTTCGTACCAAAAAACTGAAGGAACGCGGCTTGTGCCTCGACATCCTGCGAGCGGATGGTCTCGTTTGCTGAATATATATAATTGGCCGCAAGGACGATCTGCCACATGCCAAGCGTTACAATAAAAGGTGGCAGTTTTGGTTTGGCAACCAGCCATCCATTGATCGCGCCGATCGCCGTGCCAGCAGCCAGACCGCAAAAAACCGACAGGACAGGAGGCAGACCATAGCGGAATGTGAACTGCCCCATGATGACGGAACACATCACGGCTATCGCGCCGACACTCAGGTCAATGCCTGCCGTTAAGATGATCAGTGATTGAGCAGCGGCCAGGATGCCGACAATCTGGACCTGCTGCAAAATCAACGTGAGGGCAAAAGGGGAGAAAAACTTTGAACCCAGCAATATCCCAAACGCCGCCAGCGACGCTAAAAGGACGATGAGCGGTACAGCGGCGGGCGTGCGATGAAGCCAGTGCTGAATGTTCTCAAGAGCGGTTTTTTCTTCGGATTCGAACGATACAACTTCTTCGGCGGTGCCTGAAAGAGCCGACCCGATTTTATCGGTTGTGCTGCCTTGCGTCTCTGTCATGCCCCATTGCCCGGTCTTGAGGTAAGATCAACCTCTCTTGCGAGGGGCGAACGAAGCCGCCCCTCTTTTCAGATGCAGTTTGTGGAGAATTTCCGCAGCGATCAACCCCAGCAGCGATCTGTTCCCTCTTTGGTGTCGATGGATTCCACACCAGCTGCAGGCTTGTCGGTAACCAGGGCAACGCCGGTATCGAAGAAGTCTTTACCCGGTGTGTTTTCAGGTTTTTTACCATCCTTTGCCCAGGCAGAGATGGCTTCGATACCCAATGAGGCCATCAGCAGTGGGTATTGTTGTGAGGTGGCGCCAATCACGCCAGACTTGACGTTTGCGACACCGGGGCACCCGCCGTCTACCGAGACGATCAGGACGTTGGCTTCGTTGCCGACTGCCTTTAGTGCCTCGTAGGCTCCAGCCGCGGCCGGTTCGTTGATTGTATAAACAACATTGATCGCCGGGTCCTTGGCAAGCAGGCTTTCCATCGCTTTGCGACCACCTTCTTCATTGCCAGCGGTTACTTCATTTCCAACGATACGGCTGTCGGACTCATCGCCCCATTTATTGGGGTCACCCAGATCGATGCCAAAGCCTTTCAGGAAACCCTGATCGCGCAACACGCCAACTGATGGCTGGCTGATTGCCAGATCGAGCATGGCAATCTTTGCGTCTTTTGCCTTGTCTCCCAGAGTTGCCGCAGCCCACTTTCCGATCAGCTCGCCAGCAAGAAAATTATCTGTTGCAAATGTGGCATCCGCAGAATCGATGGGTTCGAGAGGGGTATCCAGCGCAATCACCAGCAGACCTGCATCCCGCGCCTGTTTGACAGGGCCAACAATTGCCTTGGTATCAGATGCGGTGAGCAGGATGCCTTTTGCACCATCGGCGATGCATGTCTCGATAGCTGCGACCTGAGTTTCATGGTCACCGTCTATCTTGCCTGCATAGGATTTGAGCGTGATGCCAAGTTCCTCGGCTTTGGCAGTCGCGCCTTCTTTCATTTTCACAAAGAAAGGGTTGGTATCCGTTTTCGTGATCAGGCAGGCAGTCACTGCGTGACCATCAGCATATGCTCCCATAGAAATCGTGCTTAGCGTCAGGGCGCCAATGGCAGAAGCGATAATACGCTTTTTCATGAGGTTTCCTCCCAGTGTTGATGTTTGATAGGCGGTCGAGCTGTGTGCTCACTTGAGCGGGCGGTCCTGTTGTTCAGGACAAGGCGTTCCGCTCAACGAAAAGACTGGCACTGGCCGAAAATCGAGTCAATGAAGAACCCTATTTGAGAGATAGTGAGCAACGCCGGCTATGACCCGGTGATCGGGTTTGCGTGGATACTGGCTCCGACTTAGTTTTCTCCAAGTCGTGCGGCAAACCACTTCAGAGTTACGTCAGCCCAGTTTGTGGGCGTGCCGTGAGCGCCATCATGAAGCATCAGGTCTATCTGGCCTGACTTGCAATCGGTCCAATGACGCCACCATTGACCGTTCTCAATCTTCGAACTTGCGGGCTGGCGGTTCTGGCAACCGTTGCTGGCACGTAGTATTTTGAGAGATTGCCAGACATCCCCCTGCGCTACGTCACCTCCAAAGAGGGGCCTTCCTTCCAGGGGAACTGTCCGATCATTCCAGCCATGAGTATGAAATAGATCGACCGGGCCGGAGCATTTTTCTGGAAGGTCGTCCCAAAAAGCCCCTGCAGATGCGGCATAGGCCCGAGCGGATTTTGGTGCATGACAGGCGATATCCCACACCATTGAACCGCCGCGCGAGAAGCCTGCGAGCAAGAACCTTGTTCGATCGACGCCGAATTTCTTCGAGACATTGTTCATGACGGAATTGAGAAACTTGATATCATCCAGTTCGTGTCCGAAATTCTTGGCGCGAACAGCCCAGTTGTTTTTGAAACGAGCGGTAGGATGAAAGCCGTTTGGCGCCACGAAAACAAAACCGTTCTTTACGGCCTGCTTCGCCATGTTGGTTTTCAGCAAGCCTTTACCGGTTCCGCCGCCACCATGAAGCAGGACCACGGCTCCCCGTATCTTAACATCTGCGGGGCTCAGCACATGATAGGTGCCCAAAGGGATCTTACACGGAGTTTCCGCCTGGCCACATTGTTGCGCAGAAACGGTGCCTGGTGCCAGTAGTCCGATGGTGGTCAGAAAAAATGCGCTGCTGATCAAGTGAGTTTTCATTTCTTTGCACCGTAGGTTTATTTCCAAATGAACGAAACAAGCTGGTCGAAATCGCCTGTTCACTCTTTTCAGGGCGAGTGTCGGAGTGTGAGTTCTGGTTGCCGGAAGTGCCTTTTGGCACGACCCGCACACCGAAATGTTGCCGAATGATCAATTGCCGGGAGGAACTGGACCAGTCCGTCGCATTTTCTGATGTATGCGCAGACCTTGCGTCGATTGTGCGTGCTATTGTTTGTCTGCGAGTTTCGAGGTGATTTGTTCAATGCGTTCGGCTGTTTTTCCAAGAGCCTGCGCTATCTGGGTCTCGATCTGCGAAGAAGGGTCGGCATTGCCTGAATTTGTTCGCTCATTTGCCAGTTCGTTTTCCAGGCCGCGCACCTTATGCTGGGTTTCGACCAATTCGTCGATTACCATCACACCCGCCATCACGGTTAGCCGCTGGTCGCCAATTTCGCCAAATGATCCCTTGAGTTGATTTATATAGCGATCAAAGCGCTGCGCGAGGTCGAGCAAATGCGCCTCCTGCCCCTCGTCACAGGCCATCCGGTAAGTTTTGCCGTTAATCTGTACTGCCACCTGCGGCATTATTTTCCTGCCCTGCTTCTAGGTTTGTTTGTCCAGAACTCCACGCACCATTTCCATGGCACCAACAAGGCGGCGGGACACTTCGCTGTTTGTTTCGGTTAATCTGTTGGCTCTGGCTTCGGCGACATCAAGCTCGCGGGCAAGTTTTGCCCGGTCGTCGTTCATGTGCTGAATTTCCTCGTCCGGAGACTTTTGTTGGGCTGCATTGTCCCGGGACGCACTAACAGCGCCATCAAGACGGTCGAGCGCGTCATTGAGTCGGGCCAGTGCTTCGGCAACGCTGGCGGGTGAGTGATGTTTGGAAGGTGTTGATCCTTCGCCACCGCTAGAAGTTTCCATGGTTCCTCATGACCGCAAATTCTTACGCAGCGCGTGCTGCTATGGTTGCTGCCCAGCCCTTCTTTCTTACTCAAACTGCAAAATGACTGAATCGTCAATCTCATTAATACGTTGTCCCGCTTCTTTTGAGTCGTCTGCGAGCCGGGGTCGGTCGCGCGCGATGCAAATTGATGGCCGCTGTGGAGAAACCGGGGTATGGAATCATCTCGCTGCTTTGACTCGCATTTGCAAGGTGCTATGTCTCGCCGCAAATTTCAGGCTGTGAAGCCCAGCCGTCGGGCGATTTGCTGGTTCATGGTCCTTCTTTGGCGACAAGCAGGCGGCAGGGCCGCGGGATTCCATGACCAATATTGAAAAAGCTACACGCATGGCCCACGCCATCCGTTTTCTCTCAGCCGATGCTGTACAAAAGGCAAATTCAGGCCACCCGGGCCTGCCGACGGGAGCGGCCGATATTGCGACGGTCCTCTTTACCAGGTTCATGAAATTTGACCCCAAGGCTCCCGACTGGCCGGACCGTGATCGCTTTGTGCTGTCGGCGGGTCATGGATCAATGCTGCTGTATTCCTCACTCTTTCTGCTCGGCTATGATGATATTGACATCGAGCAGATCAAGAACTTCCGCCAATTGGGATCTCGGACCGCGGGCCATCCCGAGTATGGGCATGCTGCGGGCATCGAAACCACGACCGGGCCGCTGGGGCAGGGTATTGCCAATGCCGTTGGAATGGCGATGGCAGAACGCAAGCTCAGTAACGAGTTTGGCAGCGATCTGGTTGACCACCATACCTATTGTCTTGCCGGTGACGGATGTTTGATGGAAGGCATCTCGCAGGAAGCCATTTCGCTGGCGGGACATCTGAAACTCAACAAGCTGATCGTTTTTTGGGACGACAACAATATCTCGATTGATGGGCCAATTTCGCTGACTGATTCAACCGACCAGATTGCCCGGTTCGAGGCCTCCCAGTGGAATACAATTCGGGTGGATGGTCACGATCATGAAGATATCGCTGCCGCCATTGAGACGGCCCACAATTCCGCGAAACCAACCCTGATCGCCTGTAAGACCACCATTGGATATGGTGCGCCGACCAAAGCCGGTACCAAGGGCAGCCACGGGTCGCCGCTGGGAGACGAGGAAATTGCCGGTGCGCGTGAGGCTCTGGGTTGGGATGCTGAACCGTTTGTGGTGCCTGATGATGTGCTTGATGGCTGGCGGATTGCCGGGCTGCGTTCCGCTCAAAAGCGCAAGGAGTGGAGAAAACGGCTGGAAGCAGCAGACAGTGAATCGCGTGGAGAGTTTGAACGCCGGCAGCGAGGTGACCTGCCAAGCGGTTTTGATGAAGCCATAGCAGCCCACAAGCAGGAATTGGTGGAGGAACCGATTAAGAAAGCCACCCGCAAGGCCTCGCAGACGACGCTGGAGGTGGTCAACGGTGTGGTGGCGGAAACCCTTGCTGGCTCAGCAGACCTCACGGGATCCAACAATACCGATACAAGCCAGACTGCTCCGTTGACGCCAGACGACTTCTCAGGGCGTTTTGTCCATTATGGTATCCGTGAACACGGGATGGCTGCGGCCATGAATGGAATCGCCTTGCATGGCGGTCTCATTCCCTATTCCGGTGGGTTCCTCATCTTTTCTGACTATTGCCGCCCTTCCATCCGCCTTGCAGCCCTTATGGGAGTGCGGGTGATCCATGTGATGACCCATGATTCAATCGGCCTTGGCGAAGATGGCCCCACCCATCAACCCGTAGAGCAACTGGCAGCCCTTCGTGCCATACCCAATCTCAACGTTTTCCGGCCTGCCGATGTGACGGAAACTGCGGAATGCTGGGCTCTCGCGCTGGCATCGGAAAAAACTCCCAGTGTTATCGCGCTGACCCGCCAGAATCTCGAAGCAGTGCGCTTGTCCTACGAAGCGGATAACCTTTGTGCGCTGGGGGCTTACGAGCTGGCTTCTTCGGGAGAGGACGATGCCCTGGTGTCGATCTTTGCCAGCGGTTCGGAAGTTGAACTGGCGTTGGAGGCTAAACGCCAGCTTGATGCTGCGGGTCATCCAACACGGGTTGTTTCTGTTCCCTGCTTTCATCTGTTTGAAACGCAGTCAGCGCAATATCGTCAGGAGCTGATCGGGGATGCTCCTGTTAAAATTGCTGTCGAGGCGGCGGTTCGTCAGGGCTGGGACACCTTTATCGGATCGGATGGCTTTTTTGTCGGCATGGACAGCTTTGGTGCATCGGCACCCTATCAGGAACTCTATGAACATTTTGGCATCACTGCCGAAGCAGTGGTTCAGACAGCGCAGGCTAAACTCGACGAGACTGCGGAAGACGCCTCCAGCTGACAGCGTAATAATGCCGGGTGATTTGCTCCCGGCACGTTATGATTCACCTCGATGTACAGGCTGTTGATTTCAGACAGCCCGAAGGTTGCTGATCTGGTTTTACCAAACCTTTTTACCAAGTCTGTGCGAAGTTTCGTGATCTAATCGTTTAGGTTGCGCGCGGGGGTGGACGAACCTGCGACCAGGCTCTATGTCGCCCGAAATTGCGGTGATTTCGCCGGTTTTCGGGATAGAGATGCATGACAGTTCGTGTTGCAATTAACGGGTTTGGACGGATAGGGCGCAACACGTTTCGCGCAATCTACGAAACAGGCAGAACGGACATCGACGTGGTCGCGGTGAACGATTCCGGGGGCCTTGAGACCAACGCGCATTTGCTGCGCTATGACAGCGTGCATGGCCGGTTTCCAAATGAAGTTAAGGTCAATTGCCAGGCGCTTGATGCAGGTCGCGGCATGGTGCCGTTCTTTTCTGACCGCAACCCTGAAAACCTTCCGTGGGACGAACTTGATGTTGATATTGTCATGGAGTGCACGGGTGCCTTCACGGATCGGGAAGGGGCCGCGAAACATCTGAAAGCCGGTGCCAAGAAGGTTCTTATTTCCGCACCCGGTAAAAATGCCGACAAGACAGTGGTCTACGGCGTTAATCACACCACGCTGGAACAGGAAGATGAGGTGGTTTCCTGTGCCTCCTGCACCACCAATTGTCTGGCGCCCATGGCTTATGTGCTAAATGAATCCGTCGGTATCGAACACGGTTTCATGACCACGGTACATTCCTATACCGGTGATCAGCCAACCCTTGATCGCAATCACAAAGACCTCTACCGGGCCCGCTCAGCGGCGCAATCGATGATCCCGACTTCGACCGGGGCTGCGAAGGCTGTTGGTCTGGTTCTTCCGGAACTGGATGGCCGCCTTGACGGTTCTGCTGTTCGCGTTCCCACGCCGAATGTATCGCTGGTTGATCTTAAGTTTGTGGCCACCCGCCAGACGTCGGCAGAAGAGGTCAACCGCTCCATGGAACTGGCGGCAGAGAACCATCTCAAAGGCATCCTGTCCTATGATCCGGAACCTAAAGTTTCGATTGATTTCAATCACGACGCCCATTCATCCTGTTTCGCACCGGCGCAAACCCGTGTGAAAGGCAACATGGTTCAGGTTATGAGCTGGTATGACAATGAGTGGGGCTTTTCCTGCCGCATGAACGATGTTGCGGTTGCCATGGGCAAACTGATCTGACCAACCGCAATAGATCCATTTCAGGAAGCTGGCTGAGCAGCAAGCGCTCTGGTTCCTGTTGATGCGGGGCGAGGCGCTGATGGTCTGCCTCTCATATGGTCAAGAATGAACTTTGGAATTCTATTCTGTCCATAGGCTTTGGCGACTGCGTTACCGGCAAAGCCTGCACCCAGTTTCTTGTCGACCTTGGATTTGTCGGCGCCGATTGCAATGGCCGCTCCAATGATACCATTGATGACTGCACCGCCTGCATCCACGTAGTTCACAGCTGAAGCCGGGCCTGGGCCAGCCGCTACTGCGCCAGATATGGAGTTTGTGCTGCCGACCAGAAGCGAGGCTACCGCGTTCTTGTAGTTTATTGACGTTACCTGAACATTCAAAGCGCGGGTTGGTGAATTGGCTGGCATATATTTGTTGTAGATGCGTGCCACTCTTTCGGTTGATGCTTTAACATCCGACTCCACGTTGGAATTCACGCTCAGTCCTGGGGCTACTGCGACATTTACTTCTGAAATCCGCATTTGAGGAAGCTGACTGGGCTTGATTGAGTTGGCGCAACCAGCAACAAGACAGCAGATCGAAATGATTGAGAATTTTTTCATGAAGGCCACCGAATCCTTCCCCAATGGGACCGCGTTTCCTTCGAGTACTGGAATTATGGTTAATATTTTCTAAATATTATTCCCGGCTTCCAGCTCCATTATTTCAAAACTTTGAAAATCCGACGGGAACCAGCAATATGAAGTTCAAGACTCTTGTTGATATAAAGAATATTGAAGAAAAACGCGCTCTTGTGCGTGTTGATATCAATGTTCCGATGGAAGAGGGCCGGGTAACCGACACTACCCGCATTGAGCGAATCCGACCTACCGTTGTTGAACTGGCTGGCAGAGGAGCAAAGGTCATTCTGCTTGCTCATTTTGGCCGCCCGCAGGGTGAAGTTGTTGCGTCAATGTCGCTGAAGCCCGTTGTCCCGGCTCTCAGCAGGGTATTTGGCACAGATGTAAAGTTTGCAGCGGATTGTTGTGGCGAACAGGCCGTCTCTGCCATTGCCGCGATGGAGCCGGGTGATGTGCTTTTGCTGGAAAATACCCGCTTTCACCCCTGCGAAGAAAAGAACAACCCGTCCTTTGGCAAGGAACTCGCGGCGCTTGGCGACATTTTCGTAAATGATGCGTTTTCTGCGGCACATCGCGCCCATGCCTCGACTGTTGGAATTGCGGAGCATCTGCCTGCCTATGCCGGGCGCGCGATGCAGGCGGAACTGGAGGCTCTGGAGAAAGGGCTGGGCGATCCGGTTCATCCTGTTATGGCGATTGTTGGCGGCGCGAAAATTTCAACCAAGCTCGATCTGCTGGGCAATCTGGTTGCGCGGGTCGACCATCTGGTGATTGGCGGCGGTATGGCAAACACTTTTCTTGCAGCTCTTGGTCTGGGTGTTGGAGCTTCACTTTGCGAGCATGATCTGGGGGATACGGCTCGTGCAATCATGGAGAAGGCGCAGGAGAACAATTGTGAGATCATTCTGCCTGCCGATGTTGTGGTTGCCGAGGAATTCAAGGCAGGAAGCGCCCACGCTGTCGTGAGGGCTGATGCGGTGCCGGATGACCGGATGATCCTTGATGCGGGGCCGGAAACGGTAAAGCATCTGGAAAACTGTATGCGGACCGCCAAAACGTTGGTCTGGAATGGCCCGCTTGGCGCATTTGAGATGGCCCCCTTTGATGCTGCAACAGTGGCGGCGGCGCGTTTTGCAGCTTCAAGAACGCAGTCTGGCGATCTGGTCTCTGTTGCTGGTGGTGGGGATACTGTTGCGGCACTCAACCACGCTGGAGTTGTCGAGGATTTTACCTATGTATCAACGGCTGGCGGTGCGTTTCTGGAATGGATGGAGGGAAAAACGCTGCCCGGCGTGGCTGCACTTGGCTAGCTGTTAAGGTGAATCATCGGTTTTATGCATTTAAACCGATTCAATTTCTCCGGCGAAGTTTTCCTTGTCGCGTCATGCTGGTAGGAGAATGCTAGAATTCACCCCCAAGAATATTTCCTGGAGAGCGGCGCTATGAACTCAGAACGTATCGAAGATATTGCACAGGCAATGGTTTCACCTGGCCAGGGCATTCTGGCGGCTGATGAATCCACCGGCACAATTTTGAAGCGATTTGACAGCATCAATGTTGAAAACACCGAGGATAACCGCCGCGCCTATCGTGAGATGATTTTCCGGACTGAAGAGGCCATGAACAATTTCGTGTCTGGTGTCATCCTGTTTGAAGAGACGCTCTATCAAAAGGCGGGTGATGGCACGCCGATGATTGACCTTATTCGAAAAGCCAACGCTGTTCCCGGTATCAAGGCTGACACTGGCGCAAAACCACTGGCAGGGTCGCCGGGGCAGACCGTAACCGGCGGTCTTGATGATTTGCGTGAGCGTATGACCAAACATCATGAGGCCGGCGCCCGGTTTGCAAAATGGCGTGCTGTGATTTCAATTAGTGATTCACTGCCAACCCGAGCCGGTATCACGGCAAATGCCCATGCATTGGCCCGTTATTCCGCTATTTGTCAGGAAGTCGGGTTGGTGCCGATTGTTGAACCGGAAGTTCAGATGGACGGCGATCCAGGCGATCATTCCATAGACCGTTGCGCCGAAGTCTCCGCTGCCGTGCTGAAGGCGACTTTTGACCAGCTGGAAGAACAGAATGTGGTTCTTGAAGGCATTGTTCTTAAGCCCAACATGGTATTGCCGGGTGTTAAGTCTGCCCGGGTGAGCGCGGAAGAGGTGGCTGACAAGACATTGCGTGTCCTCAAGGCTCATGTGCCTGTTGCCGTACCTGGTATTGCTTTTCTTTCCGGGGGCATGTCGGACGAAGAGGCAACGGCTAACCTATCGGCCATGAACGCCATGTTTAACGCGCCATGGAAGCTTACGTTTTCTTATGGACGGGCGCTTCAGGCCCCGGCCTTGAAGGCCTGGGGTGGTCAGGCACAGAACGCGCCTGCTGCTCAACAGGCCTTTACGCATCGCGCCCGGATGAACGGTCTTGCTGCGCTTGGTCAGTGGGCACAGTCGCATGAGCAGGCTGCCTGATTGCGACCCTATTTTATGACAAAGCCCCTGTATGAGTGATCTTGCGGGCATAACCGTTGTTGCCATTGAGCAGGCTGTTGCTGCCCCCTATGCATCCAGCCGGTTGGCCGATGCCGGTGCACGGGTGATCAAGGTTGAGCGGCCGGAAGGCGATTTTGCCCGCGGCTATGATCAGTTGGCGAAAGGCAACAGCGCTTATTTTGTCTGGCTCAACCGCGGCAAGGAGAGTGTCGCGCTTGATCTGAAACTGGCTGCTGATGTCAGTCTGCTGCGCGCCATGATTGCGAAAGCCGATGTGCTTATACAAAATCTGGCTCCCGGTGTTTTGTCCAGACTGGGGCTGCCTCTCGATGAACTGAGCCGTAAACACCCGTCTTTGATAACCTGTTCAATTTCCGGCTACGGCGAAGAGGGGCCGTGGCGGGACCAGAAAGCCTATGATCTGTTGATCCAGGCGGAGAGTGGGCTTTGCGCTATCAATGGAACTGCTGAAGGTCCGGCGCGGGTTGGTGTTTCTGTCTGCGATATTGCGGCGGGTATGAGTGCCCATGCTGCAATCCTGCAGGCTTTGTTTGCCCGTGAAAGAGACCCGGACCGCAGGGGCAGATCCATTGCGGTCTCACTTTTTCATGCCATGGCTGACTGGATGAATGTGCCCATGATGCAGCACCGGTATGGCGGTGCAACGCCAGGACGACTGGGCCTGAAACATCCGACAATTGCTCCCTACGGTGCTTTTGAATGTGGTGACGGTAAGCCCTTGTTGATTTCAATTCAAAACGAGCAGGAATGGGTGCGCCTGTGTGCGGCGCTTGGAAAGCCCGATCTGCCGCAGCAGGAAGGCTTTGGGTCGAATGCAGAACGGGTCGCCAATCGCGATGCCGTTGACGGATTTGTCGGGGATGCCTTTTTGCGTGCTGACCGCGAAACGATGATTGAACGACTTACCGATGCCCGAATTGCTTATGGACGTTTGTCCAGCCTCGATGACCTGGTTGCGCACCCGCAAAACAACTGGATTACGGTAGAGGCTGGTGGACAGGAAATTGACGTTCTTTCACCAGCAGCAATTGTTTCGGGCCAGGCTGCGGTCTTTGGTGAGGTCCCGGCGCTTGATCAACATGGCTTGGGACTGCGGGCCGAGTTTGGTGAAGACGACTGAACTGTTTCAGGTGAACTGTCGGGCAGATGGCAGATTTCAATTTTGGTAAAGAGCTCCTTTTCAGCCTTGCAGCCTCCATCAGTCTCTCGACATGATTCATTGTTATCGTACAGCAGGAACGGGAATAGCGCGAAAGCCGCATCATTGAGATAGATGTGTGCTGCACCTGATCGGTTAGGCGTTATGTGCGATACCAACTGTTTTGGTTGCGATTGACCGTCTTGTGGATCGAGTACGAGGTGTTCTGGCAGGAAGCCGCCAACGCGCAGCACAGGTTTGAACCAGGGTTGGCTGTAATGCCGCCGGAATGCCGTTCCCATTTTCATGAAAATACGCGTTAGCAGTGTTTCTTTCTGCACATCCAAACCTGCCAGTGATGCTGGAATATGCTTGTCGCGCCAGCTGTGGGTCTTGGTCAGCGTTACCCGGTAGGTATTGCCCGCTGTCAGCACGGTCTGCGTATCATGACAGGGGTTTTTGATGTCGAAATCAGCTCCCTTCGAAAACCCTGTTGAATGGTTGGCGCAGACATCCCAGAAATATGCGTTTTCAAGAGATATGGCGTTTCGCAGCGAGAAGATGACCTTGTTGGCGACCACGACCCCAAGGGCAATGATAACTGCCATTAACAGCCCTGGAATAATCCTTTTCTTGAGCGCGCGAAGTGCGGCCTGATACGTTTCATTGTGACGGAATGCATGGATGCTGCTGCGTTTCGGTACATGGCGGGGAGGCTTTTGATCACTGATGATGGTTCTCCAATATTCGCCGATTGAACTGCGAACCTGGCCAGCCTGTCTGGTTCCCATCTTTCGAAACAGGAAAATCAGGATCACTGTACCGACGGTCCAGCCAATATTGGCCCTCATGCTGTCGATCCATGGGACCGTAAAATTTGGCAGGACAGCTTTTAGCCATTCCAGTGGTGCGGTCAGTCCGCAATGCCAAAATGAGCAGGGTGTATCAGCAGATATGATGGGCAGACCAAAAGGGTGATCCAGCCAGCGCATCGCGACTAGAAACAGAGCAGCAAACAAGGTGAGGAAATAGAAGACGCGCTTTTTCCAGACGTGGTCCCAGGATGTTTGCAAAAAGAAATTCCAGCTTATGGACTGATCAAGAGGAAGCGCCTTGCTGGGTTTGCGGGTCAGACCGAACTCGGCTGGTGCGGTAAAGTCATGAGCGTGACCGTCGGTGATCGACCCATCGGCGTTGACGGTTTTGTAGGGTCTGGTCAGCGAGACGGGAGCATAGGACTGGCTGTTGGATATCCGGTCAAAAACGGAATGATGGATCTTGGGTGTTGAGGTATAAATTTTGGGAAAGTTCTCACTCAGTTTGCTGATATCGCGCGGGCTGTAACGATAGAACCCACCCATACTTTTGCGGGGATCATAAATGGGCGCGCTGATGTCCTGGCTGCGAGTAAATTCTGCAACCATGGCCTTGTTGAACTTTAATCCGGCATCCTCGGCATTTTCAATCATCCATTGGAGCGGAATAAAAGACAGACCATCATTGGCATAGCCGCCACCAACATTTGAGTGTGCACCGGCGAACCAGACCTGGGAAATGCGTTCATCAACCACCCATCCCTTCGGTTGGTCTTCAAGCGGAGGAGCGAGGCCAGGGTCTTTCCATTCACCGGTTTTGCCTTCGTTTATGAGCTTGGGATGAAAAGTCTGTCTTGGATCATCCAAAGCCAGAGCGTGGCATACCTTCCTCACTTTTGCAGAGATGTTCCAGTCTTGCGGTTCAATTGGACTGACAAGACGGGACCACGCATCCGTCAGTTCTTCAAACGGACCGCCATAGGCGCTTACCGTGTCGAATATCCCGATGAAGCGGATATCAATATCTTCGTCATCATCAGCGCCGCCGACAAATGACCGGGCTTTATGGCGCGCACCGCCATGACGCTTTAGAGCTTCATACTGGCTGCCAAAGGCCTGACCCTTTTGCGGGACGAAAAAGTTGAACCAGCGATGCCAGGTGCTCACGACTCTGCGGAATTTGAAAAATGAATTGGCTAGTCCTTCAAAGTATTCCCCAAGGGCGTTGTAGACCGCGCCTGAACATTTCATGATGTGCTGGGGTTTGATTTTTCCCTGTTCATAACCAACATCGAGGATCCCCTCACTGGTGATCATCGCCGCGAGATAGCGGATGGTGAAGGCTCCCCGCGAAAAGCCGAACATGTAGATTTCATCACCAGGCTCATAATGGGTGCACAGAAAAGAATAGAGCTCGCGCACATTGCGTTTCAGACCGAAGCCGAACACACCGCCCAGCAACATGAGAGGCCGGAAGGTCGACGTGCCAACGCCATTGTCATAGATTGCGACCTGGGCCGGCTCCTGCTCAGGCCCTTTTTCCAGAGACTCGAAAATTCGCCATACATTTGTCTTTGTCAATTTGGCGGCACTGTTTCCTGTACCGTCCGAGAACAAAACAATCTTCTTGCCCATGGATTTCTCTCCGGTTTCTATGCCTGCGGTTCAATTGGAAATTAGAATGTTGACGACGTCAGTGAGTTTCCGCACAAAGGCTGATGTGTTTTCAAGGACTTCATGAAGGCTCTCAACCCGTTGAATCATCGTCTCGCGTCACTTCTGTCATGGGTTACTTTCCCGATATATGCGGCTCTGGGTATCTGGGTGCGGGGTCGGTCGTTGCGCCTTTCGCCAGCGCCGGGCCCCCGATCTGGTCAGTTTGGCATTGGTGCTGCCGCAATGCGTATTCTAACGATTGGCGATTCTTCCGCTGCTGCGGTGGGGATTGAGCACACATCGGGTGCTATGGCACCTCAGATTGCCGAAAAGCTGCACACCCGAACTGGCAAGCCGGTGTCCTGGCACATTTCGGGCCATAACAGCGCGACGGCTGCAAATATACGCGACATTATCGTACCGAATCTTGCGCCAGCCAGCTACACCCATATCTTTGTCATGCTGGGCACAAATGATATCAAGAATTTTCACACGGGTAAGCGTTGGTGCAAGGAATTTGGTGGCTTGCTGTATGCGCTTCGGACACGCTTTCCGGAAGCCAAGATTTATTGGCATCAGGCGATTGATATGCAGAAAGTACCTGCTTTGCCAAAGTTCCTTGCAACCATGATGAACTGGCGACGGGTTATCATCAACGGGCGGGGGGCGCAGTTGTGCGTGGAGCGCGGTGCGGTGGTCGTTCCGCCAGTTGAAAATATTACGTCAGCAGGCTTTTGCCGAGACGGGTTTCACGCCAGCGATGCAGGCTACAATGAGTGGTCAGTTCATATGGTTGAACACTTTGATTTTGAACCGCGCACCACACCTGCTGCGGCTCCTTTTGTGTAGTTGGCTGACCAATATGTGCCCTCGCCGATTGTGAAGGCGGGCTGCACCATTGGTTGCATGGACTCGCCTGTGGACTGGCTGTTAGATCATCACAAAAGCTGCGACGACACTTGGGAGACTTCACCATGGGCGCATATGCAAAGGTTTATGAGGGATGGCAGAATGATCCGGAGGCTTTCTGGATGGCCGCCGCCGCGAAGCTGGACTGGATCAAACAACCTTCCAGGGCGTTTCATGAAGATCTGGGAGTTTACGGTCACTGGTTTGCAGACGGCAGTTTGAACACCTGCTGGAACTGTGTTGACCGGCATGTGGAGAGCGGTCGCGCAGATCAGGCCGCCATCATTTACGACAGTCCAATCACCGGTAAACAGCTTACTCTTACCTACGCGCAATTAAAGGAAGACGTGGTTGCGCTTGCAGCGGTCCTTCGGCAACGCGGCGTTGAAAAAGGTGATCGGGTCATCATCTATATGCCAATGGTGCCAGAAGCCGCAGTCGCCATGCTGGCCTGTGCACGGCTTGGAGCAATCCATTCAGTGGTTTTTGGCGGTTTTGCACCTGCCGAACTGGCGACGCGTATCGACGATTGTTCTCCCAAATGCATCATCTCGGCGTCTTGTGGTATCGAACCGGGCAGGGTGATCGCCTACAAGCCATTGCTTGATGAAGCGATTGAGCTTTGCGCCAACAAGCCGACATCCACGGTCATTTTGCAGCGTGAGCAGCAGACTTGTGATCTCCTTGAGGGCCGTGATTTCGATTATGCGAGCGAGACAAAAAAAGCGCGCGATGAAGGGGTCGTCGTCGACTGCGTCGAAGTTGCAGCCACCGACCCGCTTTATATTCTCTATACCTCCGGCACCACCGGCCAGCCCAAGGGGGTTGTGCGTGATAATGGCGGGCATCTGGTCGCGCTGTATTGGACAATGAAAAACTTCTACGGCGTTGATCCTGGTGAAGTGTTTTGGGCAGCGTCTGATGTGGGGTGGGTGGTTGGCCATTCCTACATTGTTTACGGACCGCTGGCTCATGGAAACACGACTATCCTGTTTGAAGGAAAGCCGGTTGGAACGCCCGATGCGGGGACTTTCTGGCGGTTGATCGCGGAGCATAAGGTTGCGGCCCTGTTCACTGCGCCAACTGCATTTAGAGCAATCAAGAAAGAAGACCCCGGCGGTGAGCTTGTTGCAAACTACGATTTATCAAACTTCCGAACTTTGTTTTTGGCAGGGGAGCGAGCTGATCCTGATACAATCCACTGGGCGGAGCGAATGTTGAAAGTCCCGGTACTGGATCATTGGTGGCAAACCGAAACGGGTTGGACCATCGCTGGCAACCCGGTGGGTATCGAGTTGATGCCAGTTAAATATGGCTCGCCGACAGTGGCGATGCCCGGCTATGATGTGCAGGTGCTCAGTGATGAAGGCGAACAGATGCCACACGGAGAACTTGGCAATGTTGTTGTAAAACTGCCATTGCCACCAGGTGCTTTTCCATCACTCTGGAATGCCGAAACACGCTTCAAAGAAACCTATCTGACAGAATTCCCCGGCTACTATAAAACAGCAGATGCCGGCATCATGGATGAAGATGGGTATCTTTTTATCATGGCGCGGACCGATGATATCATCAATGTCGCAGGCCATCGTCTTTCTACCGGAGGCATGGAGGAAGTTATCGCCGAACATGCCGATGTCGCTGAATGCGCTGTTATTGGCATTGCCGATCAGTTGAAGGGGCAATTGCCTGCAGGTTTCATTATCCTGAACAAGGGGGTTGAACGGCCGGTAGAGGCTATTCAAAGCGAGATCGTGGCCATGGTGCGTGAGAAAATCGGGCCGGTAGCTGCCTTCAAGATCGTGGTCCCGGTTGCACGCCTGCCTAAGACACGCTCTGGAAAAATTTTGCGTTCAACCATGCAAAAAATTGTTGACGGTGAAGATGTCAAAGCACCGGCGACGATTGATGATCCGGCAATTCTGGATGAAATCAAAGCGAGCTGGCAGGAGCGCGCAGGCTGACTTTGTGTCGCGCAGCCCGATGTTGAGACAACGCTGGTCGATGCCGGTGTGAACCTGGCCAGGTCTTCAAGTATGTCCAAGGCGATGCCCGCAACTCAAAATGAATCGGTGTTGATTTGCCGATGCGGCGGTTGCTGACTGTAACTTGCACGAGGTCGTTTTATTGAAGCGACCGTACACGGTCTGCCAGACTGCGGGCGTTTTGAGTGTTGTCTGCCAAAGCCGTGCCTGAGCTTTCCCGCAACGCTTTGCTTGCTGGCTTTTTGCGTTTGGAAAGTGCTGCGTTGATGGGAGAAGCTGTCCCTTCAGACTCAATTGTCATGGCGGTAACCCGCGCGGCGAGATCAGCGATGTGTTCGCGTATCAGTTCATAATCGCGCCCGGATTGTTCTGTCGTCTGGACAGCGTCAACCGTGCTGGGTTTTTCTGCTTCAAGTTTGAAACTATCGCGCTCTGTGCTGACGCGTTTCAGCTGATTGCGAAGGTCGGCAATCTCATCCAAAAGGGCTGTGTCGCTGGAAACAGCACCGGTACCCGACTGATCACGCATACGACTGATGTCGTTCTCACGCCTTTCCAGCCGGTCCTCAAGATCGGCATTGCGCCCCTGCAACTGTTCAATTTTGGCAGTCAGATCCTTTGATTTTTCCTTGTCCAGCACCAAAGTCTGGTTGCTGATTTTTAGTTCTGCGCGAAGGGCGTTAATCTCGATATCCTTTGCCTGAACCATTTTTCGGGCATCTCGGGCATCACTTTGTATGTTTTCAAACCTTGATTCCCGGGCAACAACCTCAACCTTCTGACTGTCGTAATCATCGATTATTTCGTCATACCGACTTGTTAGATCGGCAAGGGCCGCCCGCGTCTCTTTAAGTTTTTCATCGCTGCGGGATAAGGTATCGGCAGTTTTGGCCAGCTGTTTCTCGCGCGTCGCGAGTGCCTCAAGTTGAGCTTCTGAGG
Source organism: uncultured Rhizobiaceae group bacterium (assembly GCA_937930635.1). GTDB lineage: Bacteria > Pseudomonadota > Alphaproteobacteria > Rhizobiales > Rhizobiaceae > Pseudahrensia. Next base: position 236,277 of record CALHCF010000003.1, on the reverse strand, counting down.
TCTGTTCAAGTTCTTCTATGTTTTTGTTGCGCTCTTCAATGTCCGCCTTGAGATCCATAACCTCATCGCGGCGTTTGTTGACTTCGATGAGTTGTTCTGCACCGGTATCTTTTTGTTTTTTGAGGTCTATTTCAAGTTTGCGGATTGTCATTGCGTATTCCGCGCGCATTTGATCTTTATCTGCCTGGATCTCGTTCATTGTCAGAGGTACGGCGCTTTCGATGCGGGATTTGGTCAAAGCGACCGCCCGCCGCCAAATGGCTGGCGCCATCATCAGAATCAATATGGCACAGAGCAAAAATCCAAGTGCGAAATAGAGCGCATTTTCAAGCACGATCGATGGGCTTTCGATTCCAGAAGAAGAGCATAGTTGCCACGTTTACCGGAGTTGCATATCAAAACGCATGAAACCTGCCACAAGTTGCAGGTTTTGCCCACCATTATCGCCAGCCTGCGGCCCGTGATGTGCATCGGGGCAGGCAAGGAGGCTGGTTTTCGGGTCAACCGTGTTGACCCGAAACAGGTTGGTAAAACGAAACGCTCTTAAAAAGGGTTCCAGGTCGCGTAGGGGCGCATCTTGAGATAACCGACATTGACGCCAAGGCGTGCGCCAACCCCGGTGCGTACCGGAACCAGAACCGTATCGCCGTGTTTCAGTACGGTCATGCCAAGACCACCAACCAGATAGGCGGAGCCGCTAACCCCGATATAGCGGCGGTAGAGCTTGTTTGTGCTGGAAAGGTTGTACACCAGCATCATTGTGCGGTTTCCATCACCACCAAAATCCCATCCAATGGACGGACCTTGCCAGTAAACTTTGTGATCACCCGCATTTTTGGTGAACAGTGTTCCTTCGCCATACCGGAGGCCGCCGACGAGCGCGCCGGATGCTTCTTCTCCAAGTACGTATCCGTTGGGGAGTCCGTAATTCTGGACAGCGCGTTCAACCAGTGATGCCAGTCCCGATGAGGTCGAGCCGAAAAACTTGTGACCTGCATTGACGATTTCGCCTGTAGAATAATGAGGAGACTGTCTCTTCTCAGCTACGGCCTGGTCAGGAGATGAAATGATGGGAGCAACAAGAGTGGTGGCGAGTGCGAGACCCAGGGCTGTTGTGAGGTTTCGCAGGGCTTTTTTGGTCTTGGTGACGTTTGACATTGGGGGAATCCTCCACCTGATTTATACGAGGTACAAAAATCGAAACGTGTGGCAGTTTCTTGACGAACGGGCCCAAATCGCTGGGTTTTGGGCATATAGATACAATTTATGACAAAAGGTTTGCGATTGAGTTAACAAAGGGTTGCTAAAGCTGCGTTACACGCAAACATGCGCAAGCTTGTTGTGACCTCTGTCTTGGCAGGATTCATGGTGTTGTGTATCGAACTGCGTGGGTTTTTTGCTGATTCGGTTTGTCGACCGATCTGGGGAGCTCTTTTTTCTCTTGTCCCGTCCCAGGGACGTTCGATGGCTCAAGCCGTCCAGTTTTTCCATTGGGGGAACCATGCCTAACCTTCCAAACCTTTCTGCACTTGATCTGGCCGCACTTCTGGCCAGCCGGGTCTGCCACGACATTATTTCGCCGGTTGGTGCCCTGGCGAACGGTCTTGAGGTACTTGAAGAGGATCAGGGCGAGGAGATGCATGCTTTTGCCATGGAACTGATTTCCAAAAGTGCAAAATCGGCTTCGGCAAAGCTCAAGTTTTCACGTCTTGCCTTCGGTGCTTCAGGGTCAGCGGGCGCTCATATCGATACGGGTGAAGCTGAGGAAGTTGTTCGCGGTTATATGGAGGGTGAGAAAGCCGAGTTGACATGGGAGGGCGTGAGATCCCTGGTTCCTAAAAACCGGGTAAAACTTCTTTTAAATCTGGTCTTGCTTGCATTGGGTGCGGTGCCAAGGGGAGGGACAATCCTGATCCGCATTGATGGTCAAGACAATGACGCTACATTTCAACTGCGTTGCTCAGGACCAAAATCACGGGTTCCCTCAGAATTTGTCGACATGCTGAATGGGACCGTTGAGGAAGAAATCACTGCCCATGGCGTACAACCCTATTATACAATCCTCCTGGCGCAGGACACCGGACTAAAGCTTTCTGCCGTCACCGATGGTGAGGATGTTGTGTTGTCCGCAACCTGACGGTTGCATCATTTCCCTGCCTTCCACTGTTATCTTCAACAACTGCGAATGCCCCCAAGCGAGGGTGGCAACTCAGCGTTAAGGTGCTGTTATGCTTAAGCATTGAGGTTAAAAGTTAGAGTTAAGCGACCTTTAACCTATTCCACGCAATATGCGTCCCAGATTCAAAGTGGCCCGGGTGTTTGCCGGGTTAAGTCGAGGAAGGACGTTGCAATGCGCAGCAAACTCAAAATAAGTACCCTTATTCCGACGGCGTTGTTGGCTGCCGGCGTAATGGCCACCAACACAGCAACCGCAGCAGACCTGCTGCCTGAGCCCCCTGTAATCGAAGCGCCGGAAGTCGTGACACCTGTCATGGGCCGCTGGTATCTGCGCGGCGATATCGGTTATAGCTATCGCGATGCCGACAATCCGATGTTCATCCTTCCCGATGTGACAGGCGCAGGCGGTCCCGGCATTGGTTACAACACATTTTCCAGCGCAGATTTCGATGACAGCTTCAATCTGCGTGGTGGTATCGGTTACATGGTCAACGACCATTTCCGCGTTGAAGGTACTGTCGGATATAGCTTCGACAGTGACTTCTCAGGAACAACCGCAGTTGCGGCTCCCTGTACGCCTGTAACCACTTTGGGCACCACTTGCCGATCTGTTGATGAAGATGACTATTCCGCATTCGAAGTTATGGCCAACGCCTATTTCGATCTCGGTGTCTATGGCGGGTTCACGCCTTATGTCGGTGCCGGTATCGGCGGCTCTTATGTCGATTATGACGGCCTGACCAACCAGATCATCTGTGTGGACGGCGCTGCGGCCTGTGCACCAACTGATGTTTATCCGCCAACACAACATGGTGGTGAAAGTTCATGGCGCTTTGCCTGGGCTCTGCATGCAGGTTTCGCTTATTCGCTGACAACCAACCTCAAGCTTGATGTTGGCTACACTTATAAGGAAATCGAAGAAGGCGCGATGTTCGGTATCGCCGATCTGCAGGGTGCGAACACCCAAAGCGGTACTCAGGGCTTCGACAAGGGGTTCGAAGAGCACAGAATCCGCGCCGGCCTGCGCTACCATTTCTGGTAAGCCGAAACCTTTTTAAGACTGGTTCGGGCAGCCTGCCTGCCCGACCATTTGCATCTGAAGTGTAACCCCAAGGGTCGAATGTTTCGAGTACAGACCCCTAATTTGGTTCGAGTCCCCGGGGGAGAGTCTTTATGACTAAATTCGGCAAGAAATTCCTTACAACAACAGCTGCCTTGGCGCTGGTTGCTCAGACAGCGTTAGCTGTCGGCCCTGCCCATGCTGTCGACCTTCTCGGTGAACCCACTGAGGAATATACTGAAGTTGAGTTCGGTACGGGTTGGTATATCCGCGGCGATATCGGCATTAATTTCTATCAGGATGTTGCGACCGTTGAATCTGCAGCAACAGTTCCTGGTTTTCCGTCGCCAGTAATCGTGGAAACAGAGCGCGATGACTTTCTCAACTTCGGAGTTGGTGTCGGTTATCGGGTGTCGCCCAATTTCCGGGTTGACGCAAACATTCAAAACTTTTCCCAAGGGTCGGGTGAAGTGCGAAGCACAGTTTCACCCGCAGGTCTTGCGCCTTGTGACAGCGGATTTGTGCGAGTCACAAATTTCGACATCAACGGCAATCCGATTATCACAGTAGAGCAGCGATTCGACGGATCCACCGATATTACAAACTGTCAGGCGAGCGCGTCGACATCATATGATGTTTGGGGCGGCATGTTGAACGCCTATTACGATATTGATACAGGGCTTGGAATTACCCCCTTTGTTGGCGGTGGTGTGGGGGTATTGCGAAACTCTTTCACCGCATCTTTTGGGGATGTCACCTGTTCCCCGCAAGCTGAATTTCGCTGTAATCCGACAGATGGGGGGGTGCCGGATTTTGGTGAAGAGTACACACAGCAGGGGCCGCGCAACAATGGCGTCGCTTATCATGCTGCCGCTTCCGTGCTTGCGGGTTTGAGCTTTCAAATCTCTAAAGACCTGTCTTTTGACGCGACTTACGCCTATACGCATATGTTTGAAGACCCTCTATTTGGCGGCTCAAACGGTGTGCAAGATTCGGGTGTTCCTACCGACTATCATGCGTTTAAACTGGGTTTGCGCTGGGAAATCTTTTAAAGTTTTACCTGTTGGGGCTTGAAGGGCCGGCGCTTGAGCGCCGGCCTTTTGCGTTCAGGATTTGTTGATAAACAGCGACAAATTCTTTTCCAAATACGTCATTTTTAGTTGACGTGAATCATCTTCTTTCCTATTTCCCGACGCGGGACACCTCTCCCCAACGAGAGGCTTGCTATCTGGAAGGATAGATTATGACAGCAAGACAAGACGCTGCGGCGCCACAGGTGCGTCCGCTTAACCCCCGATTCTCATCTGGCCCGTGCGCCAAACGCCCCGGATGGAGCGTAGACTCCCTCAAGGATGCAGCGCTTGGCCGTTCGCATCGGGCAACAGTGGGAAAATCCAAATTAAAACAGGCAATTGATCTGACACGCGCTGTTCTAGGTGTGCCAGACGATTATCGCATTGGCATTGTGCCGGCATCAGATACAGGTGCGGTTGAGATGGCCTTGTGGTCCATGCTTGGCGCCCGCCCGGCAACACTGCTGGCCTGGGAGAGCTTTGGTGCGGGGTGGGTAACCGATGTGGTCAAGCAGCTGAAACTCGATAACGCAGACGTTGTAACGGCCGACTATGGCAAATTGCCGGATCTGAAACAGATCGATTTTGATCATGATGTCGTGTTTACGTGGAACGGCACCACGTCAGGTGTCCGTGTGCCTAACGGAGATTTCATTGCGGCAGACCGCAAGGGTCTGACGATATGTGATGCGACTTCGGCAGCATTTGCCCAGGATTTGCCGTTCACCAAACTCGATGTGGTGACCTTCTCCTGGCAAAAAGTTCTGGGCGGAGAGGCGGCCCATGGTGTCCTTATCCTGTCTCCACGTGCGGTCGAGAGGCTGGAAAGTTATACCCCGCCATGGCCGCTCCCGAAAATCTTCCGCCTCACCAAGGCAGGCAAGCTGATTGACGGTATTTTCCAGGGTGCCACAATCAACACACCATCCATGCTGTGTGTTGAAGACTATCTGGATGCTTTGAAATGGTCCCAGTCTCTTGGCGGTCTTGCCGGTCTGATGAGCCGCGCTGATGCCAATTTCGCTGCAATTGATCGCTGGGTTGGTGTAACACCCTGGGTCGATTTTCTGGCCAGTGACCCGGCGACCCGTTCCAACACATCGGTTTGCCTTTCCATCGTAGATCCCGCCGTGGCGGCGATGGCCGAAGATGATCAAAGAGCCTTTGTGAAGCGCATGACGGGATTGTTGGAAACAGAGGGTGTCGCCTTCGATATTGGAGGCTATCGCGATGCTCCCCCGGGACTTCGCATCTGGGCGGGCGCAACGGTGGAAACCGGAGACTTGGAAGCTCTGATACCCTGGTTGGACTGGGCTTTCGAACAGGCAAAGACCTGAAACGGCTGAAATTTTGAAAGTGCTGTGGCTGAGCCGGTCGCAGATCATCAAGAAACATGAGGAAATGGTCCCATGACGGACAACCAAAAACCCCGCGTTCTGGTATCGGACGCTCTTTCGCCAACCGCAGTTCAGATTTTTTCAGACAATGGCTGCGAGGTCGATTTCAAACCCGATCTGGGTAAGGACAAGGACGCCCTGCTGGCGGTGATCGATCAATATGATGGCCTTGCCATTCGCTCAGCCACCAAGGCGACTGAAAAGCTGATTGATGCCGCCACCAATCTCAAGGTGATCGGCCGGGCCGGTATTGGCGTTGATAATGTTGATCTGAAAGCCGCTTCGAGACGCGGAATTATTGTGATGAATACGCCTTTTGGCAATTCCATCACAACGGCTGAACACGCGATTTCGATGATGATGGCTGTAGCCCGTCAAATTCCGGCGGCTGATGCTTCCACTCAGGAAGGCAAGTGGGAGAAATCCCGCTTCATGGGTGTGGAACTGACCGGTAAGACGTTGGGGCTGATCGGCTGCGGCAATATTGGTTCCATTGTTGCCGACCGTGCCATCGGTATGAAAATGCGGGTTGTTGCATTTGACCCGTTTCTTGGTGAAGAACGCGCTGAGAAGCTTGGGGTCGAAAAAGTGGAACTGGACGAGTTGTATGCGCGTGCAGATTTCATAACCTTGCATACACCGCTTACCGACAAGACCCGTAATCTGATCGACGCTGCGGCACTGGCGAAGATGAAGGATGGTGTGCGCATTGTGAATTGTGCACGAGGGGGTCTGATCGTTGAAGCTGATCTGGCAGAAGCGATCAAATCCGGCAAAGTTGCTGGTGCCGGTGTTGACGTGTTTGAGGTCGAACCGGCCAAAGACAGTGTGTTGTTTGGGTTGCCCAATGTTGTCTGCACGCCGCATCTGGGTGCTGCGACCAAGGAAGCGCAGGAGAATGTTGCCCTTCAGGTTGCTGAACAGATGTCTGCCTATCTGACGCGGGGCGCGGTTACCAATGCACTGAACATGCCCTCAATTTCAGCTGAAGAAGCGCCGCGTCTGACACCGTTTGTCAAACTCGCGGGAACGCTGGGCAGCTTTGTCGGTCAGGTGACCGATTCACCGATCAAGCAAGTGGAAATTCTCTACGACGGGCATGTTGCGGAGATGAACACCAAAGCTTTGTCCAGCGCGGCGCTTGCCGGGTTGCTGCGTCCGCAGGTTGCGGATGTAAACATGGTGTCAGCCCCGGTGATGGCGTCTGAGCGCGGTATCAAACTGGTGGAAATGACCCGCCAGAAATCCGGTGTGTTTGAGGGTTATATTCAGGTCAACGTGCTGACCGAGCATAACAGCCGTTCAATTGCAGGAACGGTGTTTTCGGATGGAAAACCGCGTTTCATTCAGATCAAGGGCATCAATATGGAGGCAGAGGCCGGGGAGCATATGCTCTATACGACCAACCGCGATATGCCCGGCATTATCGGGAAACTTGGTGGAATGTTCGGTGATGCCGGCATCAATATTGCCAATTTCTATCTGGGTCGCGACAAGGCTGGCGGTGATGCAATCTCGTTGATTGAGCTTGATCGCTCGGTGCCGAGGGAATTTCTTGCAAAATTGCAGGCGACTGACGAGATAGACTCTGCCAAGGCACTTGAGTTCACGATTTAGGTGCGGTTCGGTTCTGGGCGATCAGGATGCCACCAGCCACCAGAACAAACGCCACCACGTGAAAATAAAACAGGCTCTCGCCCAAAAGGGCGACAGCCAGGATCGCGCCGAATATCGGCACAAGGTTGATGTAAAGTCCCGCCGCGTTGGCCCCCAGGGCTTCGACGCCACGGATAAACAGACCCTGACTGACCAGAGACGGGAAGATTCCTGCATAAACAACAACAAGAAGACCCTGAAATGTTGTTGGAATGATCAGGTTTCCAAAGCTGGCTTCAAAGGCGATGCCAAGAGTTGCAAAAACCAGAGCGCCTGCAACAAGGCAGGTCAGGAAACTTTGCCAGTGCATCTGTGGTTTAGAACGCAATGCCGTTGAATAACCTCCATAACAAAGCGCCGCAAACAACATCAGCAGGTCACCACGGTTCAGATCTGGTCCAGATGATGCAAACAGCGACAGCGGATCGCCAGCTGTGACAACAACCAACACACCAAAAAGGGTGAGAATGTACCCCAATATCTGAAATCCGGTCACACGCGTTCGGTAGAGAAGGAAGCTGCCGATAAAGATGACAACCGGCATTGCAGCCTGTTCCAGAGCCACATTGATGGCAGTGATGTATTGCAGACCGGAATAGAGGAAGAAATTGAACGCGGTGTAACCCACGCCTCCCATCAGCATCAGATAAATCCAGTTTTGGCGAATGACCGGCCAATCGCGGCGCACGTGATTGCGGGCGATGAAGGCTATTAGGGCGAGTGCAATCCCCCAGCGGCAGAAGGTCAACATCATGGGTGACACATGGCCAACCGCAAATTTTCCGGCAACAGCATTGCCGCCCCAGATAAATGTTGTGAGCGCCAGATAAACATGCGGGCTGTTTAGAAATTTCAAACCGGACGGTCTCTGCAAACTTGGCCGGTTTTCCGGCAATCAATCCCGCTGTATCACACCCGCCTGGACTCTCAAGTGGGGTTAAGTCACTGGCAAGCCTTGACCTTGAGCCGTCTGTGACAGAAACCGGGTTCTGGCATGATCTAATTGCAGACGGATTTATTTTATGGCCAATGTGGTGGTGGTCGGTTCACAGTGGGGCGACGAAGGTAAAGGCAAGATTGTCGACTGGTTGTCGCAACGCGCCGACCTTGTTGTCCGCTTTCAGGGTGGACACAATGCGGGCCATACCCTTGTCATCGATGGTATCAGCTACAAGTTGAGTTTGTTGCCCTCCGGTGTCGTTCGGCCGGGCAAATTGGGTGTGATTGGCAATGGTGTGGTTATCGATCCCCATGCCCTGTTGGCAGAGATTGGGCGGCTCACCGACCAGGGGGTAAAAATCAGTCCTGAGAATCTGCAGATTGCGGATAATGCCACACTTATTCTATCGCTTCACCGGGAGCTTGATGGACTGCGCGAAGATGCTAATTCCGGTGTGAAGATTGGTACGACACGCCGCGGGATCGGCCCAGCCTACGAAGATAAAGTTGGTCGTAGGGCAATCCGCGTTATGGATCTTGCCAATCCCGATAGTTTGCGCGGCAAAATTGAACGCCTGTTGACCCACCACAACGCTTTGTTGCGTGGCTTGCGTCGTCCCGAAATTTCAGAAGATACGATTTTTGATGAACTCATGGCAGTCGCAGAGGAAATCCTGCCGTACCGTGCCACGGTTTGGAAGTTGTTGGGTGAAGCAAAAAATGCCGGCAAACGTATTCTGTTTGAGGGGGCACAGGGAACATTGCTGGATATCGACCACGGTACCTACCCCTTTGTAACATCTTCCAACACGGTTGCTGGTCAGGCCGCAGCAGGTTCCGGCCTCGGTCCGGGGTCACTTGATTTCATTTTGGGGATTACAAAGGCCTACACCACCCGCGTTGGAGAAGGGCCTTTTCCAACAGAACAGGAAAATGAGATCGGCCAGTTTCTTGGTGAGAAAGGCCATGAATTTGGCACTGTCACGGGGCGCAAGCGCCGGTGTGGCTGGTTTGATGCTGCATTGGTGCGTCAAGCAGTCAGCACGAATGGCATCAGCGGTATCGCGCTTACCAAGCTGGATGTTCTTGACGGTATGGAAGAACTCAAGATCTGTACGGGCTACAAGATTGATGGCCGGGAGATCGACCATCTCCCTGCAAGCCAGGGGGAGCAGGCGCGTGTCGAGCCTATTTATGAAACACTGGAAGGGTGGAACGAGCCTACGGTTGGCGCCCGGACATGGAACGATTTGCCGGCTCAGGCCATAAAATATGTGCGTCATGTCGAGGAACTTATCGGAGCGCCGGTCACAATGCTGTCCACTAGCCCGGAAAGGGAAGACACTATACTTGTTGAAGACCCCTTTCATGACTAATTTGGGGCCTATACAGTCAGTGAGGGTTGATTGTTGATGTGGGCAAAAGACTGGCAGATTGATGGCTGATTATTACGCGGTTTTGAAGCGGACTCTTTCAGGGTTCAGCGATCCCAAACCGCAATTACGGACCAAACTTTATGAACGCGCGCGCGCGACAATCCAACGGCAGTTGGAAGGTCGTTCGCCGGCGCTTGAGCATTCCGATATTCAGGCCGAACTCGACAAGCTCGAGGGCGCGGTGACGAGAATAGAGTTGGAGTATGACCCGTCTTTTGTTCCCGACGTTTTGGGCAAAAAGCCGGAAGAAGATGATGCCCGGGATTCTGTTCCGGCACCACCGGCACCGAAACCGGAAGCGACCACACCTGCACCAGCGGAGCCCGCAAAGGCGCAGCCTCCAGCGACAAATAAACTGCCGCCTGCGGCTGATCTGGAAACCAGTATCGGCCCCTCAACAGCTGATGTGGAGGCAACAGCAGCAGACAAAGACGACGAAGAGGCGGTTTATATCTTCAAATCGTCGAAGAATGCGAAAGGCGAGCAAACAGAATCCGGCGAGGCCGCACCTGCTGAAAACAGAGGCGATCCTGCCCGGCCTTCAACAGCCAGCAGTGCTGCTGAGGTTGAGAAGGCCAAGGTCATTCAGGCAGCCAAGGAAAATGCGCAAAAGCAGGTTGATCCTGCGGATGAGTGGGCAAAGCGGTTTCTTGAGAATCCGGCAGCGGCAGATGAATCACCGAAGGAAGAGGACAAGGCCGCAGTTGCCCGCAAGCCCCATCCTCTTGATGGCCCTCCTGCAAAGCCCGACCCTGAACTCCCTGAAACCGCATTTCCCCGGTTTGAGCCTTCCGAAGGCGAGAGCCTTGAAATTCCGGCGTCGGTGGATGAACCCCGAGGCTCTGCCCGGCCGCACAAAACCGGCAATATCGGTCGCTGGGTGTTTTTGCTGTTTGTTTGCGCCATTATAGGCGTTGCCGGTTATTTCGCTTGGGGACAGCGCCAACCGATTCTGGCGGCGCTGGGGCTGGATGGAGATGATCTGACCAAGCCCAAGCCGGTTAAGACGATTTCCATCAAACCTGACCCCGAACCGGCACCTGATTCGTCCCAGACTTCTCAAACGCCGGCGAACAGGGTTGATGATAATCAGCCGAAGAGTGAGGAACGCCTGACGCCTGACGGTGATGAAATCGCCTCCGAGGCTCCCGCCGCGTCACCTCAATTGACACCAGGCGTAGACCCTGCCGACAATTCGGGAGCGATATCGGCTGCGAATCCGCCGCCTGGTGGTCCTGCTGTGGCGCAGCGGGCCATCCTGTATGAGGAAGGATCGAGTGCGGCACAAAATTCGTTTGATTCGGGCCGTGTCGTGTGGAGTATCGTTGAGGAAGACCCCGGTGGGGGTGCACCCAAAGAGCCCGCCATTCGCGCCAGAATGGAAGTGCCGGACCGCAACGTGGTGCTCCTCATGACCATCAAGCGCAATGCAGACAAAGCCTTGCCTGCCAGTCATCTAATTGAGCTGGTGTTCGCTGTTCCTGACGATTTCTCCGGTGGTGCTATCGGCGAAATCAACCGTTATGTGCTTAAAGAAAGCGAACAGGGGCGGGGGGAAGCGCTGGTTGGCGTTCCGGCCCGTATATCTGAAGGTATTTTCCTGATTGCTCTCAACAATCTTGATCAGGCTCGTACCCGCAATGAGGGTTTGCTGAAATCCGGTGGCTGGATTGATATTCCCGTCAAATACCGGACAGGCCGCAGGGCGTTGGTTACACTTGAAAAAGGTGTTCCAGGAGAAGCTGTGTTCAAACAGGCATTTGATTCCTGGGAAAAGATTGCCAAGCAACCTTAACATCAACCCAATATCTGCCTCCTTGCCAATTAACGCCGGATAAGCCAAAACAACCCCGTTCCAAGGGGTGTCGCTGTACGGCGGCTGAGATGGCTTGAGCCGGACCCTTGATCGATTAACGATCGGGAACCTGATCCGGGTCATGCCGGCGAAGGGACAGGAAAAATTCCAGGCTTTTCGAAGCCGTTTGCGACATTTCCTGGTTTTTGCCTTTGTCTGTGGCCTTGCAGGTTGCCAAAAACGGGTATTGGCAAGCGTGAAGACCTCAACTGACAGCGAGATTGGGAAAGAGTTCGCAAGCGTTTTGACACGCGGTTTCGCCACGATGCTCGTCTTGCTGGGAACTTGGTGGTTAGGAGTTTTGGTCTTTCAGCCGGCTCCCTTTATCCTGCCTGATCCTGGTCGTGTGGTCATAGCCTTGATCGGGCAGTGGAGCTCGCTCCTCAACCATGCCGGCATCACGCTTCTGGAAATCGTGGTTGGTCTTGCCCTTGGTACGGTTCTTGGCTGTGCAACCGCGCTGATCATGAACGCCCTGCCTTTTGCGCGCCGCTATGTCATGCCCGTGGTGGTTGCCAGTCAGGCGCTTCCGGTCTTTGCCATTGCCCCTCTTTTGATACTGTGGTTCGACTTGGGGCTTGGCTCAAAAATCGCCATGGCGACATTGATCATCTACTTTCCCGTTGCCTCGGCTCTCAATGACGGACTGACGCGGGCGGATGGTCATCTGGTTGATCTTGCCCGGCTTTACCGTGCAACCCCCTGGCAGATGCTGATACATTTCCGCCTGCCGGCTGCGATGCCGTCATTGGCCTCAGGTTTGCGGGTCGCTGCAACCATCGCTCCCATTGGTGCTGTCGTTGGCGAATGGGTCGGGGCATCGGCGGGGCTTGGATACGTGATCAACCAGGCCAATGCCCGCATGCAGACTGACGTTGTGTTTGCCGGGCTTTTTTTGCTGATGGTCATGGTGGTTCTGCTGCGTCTTGCCATCGATTTAGTTCTTGATCGCCTTATCCACTGGGCTCCCAAAACCTCCCCGCATCTGTAATCACAGGAGACTTTCATGCGTGTTCTCAAATTTCTGACTGTTGTTATCTGGACCCTGACATTCAGCTGGATGCCGGTCCATGCGGCTGAAAAACTGACGGTCTATCTTGACTGGTTCGTCAACCCGGACCACGCGCCCCTGGTGATTGCGCAAACCCAGGGATATTTTGCTGACAGAGGCCTTGAGGTCGAGCTTATTCCACCGTCTGATCCCAGCGCTCCACCCCGTCTTGTTGCGGCTGGAAAAGGCGATTTGGCCATCTCCTATCAACCTCAGTTGCATGTGCAGGTGAGCGAAGGCTTGCCGTTGACGCGCATTGGTACAATTGCCGAAACGCCGCTTAATGCACTGGTGGCGCTAAAAGACGGGCCGATCAAAAAGATTTCCGACTTGAAGGGAAAGAAGGTCGGTTTTTCTGTTGGTGGCTTTGAGGATGCTTTACTGGCGGCCATGCTCAAGAAACATGGTCTTTCGCTTAAGGATGTGGAGTTGATCAATATCAACTTTGCATTGTCGCCGTCTTTGATCACCGGATCTGTTGATGCGGTTATTGGTGCGTTTCGCAACTTCGAACTCAACCAACTGGATATCGAGAAGAGACCGGGCATTGCCTTTTATCCTGAAGAGCATGGTGTGCCGGTCTATGATGAGTTGATCCTCATTGCCAAAAATGACCGCGTTACCGACAAGCGGTTTCGCCCGTTTCTGGAGGCGGTTGAACAGGCGACACTTTACCTTACCAACCACCCTGACGAGGCGTTGGCTCAGTTTTTGAAGGCCTATCCGGACCTTGATAACGAGCTAAACCGGCGTGCGTGGGTTGATACGTTGCCGCGCTTTGCAAAACGTCCGGCTGCACTCGATAGTGGTCGGTATGAGCGGTTTGCCCGATTCATGAAGGATGCTGGTCTGATTAAGGAAGTTGCGCCGCTTGAGAGTTACGCTGTGGAATTGAGGTAAACTGCTTATTGCCTGGTTTGAACCAACCGAATTGATTCTGAAAAACGAAAACGGTTCAGGCTGCGACCGCAGTTCCTCGCGGTGGGTAATCCTTGTCGCGCACAAAGCGAATAAAGCTTTGCAGGGACTCAGCCTGTGGGCGACCAGGTGGCACAGTTTGAATCCACGAAGCAAACAAGGTTCCATTAGGTTTGACCAGGAAGGTCCCGGGTTCGTTAAATAGCTCGGGCTCTTCTATGCCAATTGATGTTTTGCCACGTCCATTGGAGAGAAAAAGACCCCATTGCCGGGCCTGATTGGCGGTCAATCCGTTTATCAACCGCAGCTTGTCGATGCCCCATTCTTCGATGGTGCGCTGCAGACGATCATCGGGGTCCATCGAGACCGCGGTGACTGAAACACCAAGGTCATCAAAACCCGGCAATGCGTTTTGAAGGTCAAGGAGCTGAGTCTTGCAAACCGGGCAATGCAGGCCGCGGTAAAACACGATCAGAGAAAAGTTGTCGCCAGTTGCGGCAGTACTGTCCCAGCTTTCACCGTTTATGTCCGACAGCTGGAGTTGCGGTACAGGTCTTGAAGGAAGGAGAGTGGCAGCAGCGGGCATTTGCTAACTTTCTTTTTCAACCGGCTTTTTGTTGAACGTTCAATCAAAAAAAGGCCTGTCTCATCGAGACAGGCCAATAGGGAGGTGATCAACCTTAGTGGGCAGCTTCAAGCTGGTTTTGTGGTCTGGCCAATTCCTTGGCTGCGGCCACAACGGCCTTTTGAACCTTTTCGAAGGCGCGAACCTCGATCTGACGAACACGCTCACGGCTGATATCAAACTCGCCTGAAAGCTGTTCCAGCGTCAAAGGATCTTCCGAAAGGCGACGCGCGGTGAAAATGCGTTGCTCGCGTTCGTTGAGCACATTAATGGCATCGCCCAGCATTTCGCGGCGCACTTCCAGCTCATCCTGCTGGATCAACGTTGTTTCCTGGCTTTCACTTTCATCGACAAGCCAATCCTGCCATTGACCGGACTCGCCTTCGGCAGCTTTGATTGGTGCATTGAGCGAAGCATCGCCTGAAAGGCGCTGGTTCATGGAACGCACTTCCTCTTCGCTCACGCCAAGAGTTGACGCGATTTTCTCGACATGATCGGCTTTCAGCTCACCATCTTCCAGAGCTTTCATCTTGCCTTTCAGCTTGCGAAGGTTGAAAAACAGACGCTTCTGGTTGGCGGTGGTGCCCATCTTCACGAGGCTCCAGGATCTCAGCACGTATTCCTGAATAGATGCCTTAATCCACCACATTGCATAAGTAGCCAGGCGAAAACCTTTTTCCGGATCGAATTTCTTCACAGCCTGCATCAGACCGACATTGCCTTCTGAAATCACTTCATTGATCGGCAATCCGTACCCGCGGTAGCCCATGGCAATTTTTGCCACAAGGCGCAGATGGCTGGTTACAAGCTTGTGTGCGGCTTCGGTATCATCATGTTCCGCGTACCGTTTGCCGAGCATATATTCTTCCTGCGGCTCCAGCATAGGAAACTTGCGAATGTCGTCCATATATCGCTGCAATCCATTGCCGCCAGCGGAAATAGTTGGGAGCGTATTGGCCATGTTTCTCTCTCCTTCAAACCGACTTCGTGATTGAGCCGGTATCCATGATCACATCGGCATATCCGAGATGACATTGTTGACGACTAAACGTGCAAGTCGCCTGCTTGTTCCATATATAGGTACGATTTTTGGTTTTTCATCGTCTATTTGCGATTAACGATGAAAAAAATTTATTTTCGGCCACCAGCCCGCCAAACTGTTGGAAATAGGTCGTATTGTTGGATTTTTTTGAAAATATGACCTCGCAAATTGCCTTTTGATCCCATACTTTGATGGTTCCAGAGATTTTTGGGGCACTCAGGGTAAGAAGATTGGTCAATACGGATCAGTAACAAGGCTGTCAGCATTGACTTGGTTGTGGCGTTGGACGAGCCACTTCTCTATTTTCCTGTAATGGCTTCTCATCTCGAAAAAAATGAAGGGAACTTGCTTCAATGCCGGTAAACAATCGAATTGCTGACTTTCACGATGAAATTACCGAATGGCGCCGCACCATTCATCAGCATCCAGGGCTTCTGTATGATGTTGAAGAAACCGCTGCGCTGGTTGTCGATAAGCTGAAGGAATTTGGCGTTGACGAGATCGTGGAAAACGTCGGGCGTACCGGTGTTGTTGCTGTGATAAAGGGGCGCAAAAACGATTCTGGTAAGGTAATTGGCATGCGTGCGGACATGGACGCGTTGCCTATCGTTGAAAAGCGCGACCTGCCCCATAAATCGAAATATGAGGGCAAAATGCATGCCTGCGGCCACGATGGTCATACCGCAATGCTTTTGGGAGCCGCGAAATATCTTGCAGAAACCCGCAACTTTGACGGCACAGCGGTTATGATTTTCCAGCCTGCAGAGGAGGGCGGCGCTGGCGGCAAGGCAATGTGCGATGATGGTATGATGGAGCGGTTTGGCGTTCAGGAAGTGTATGGTTTGCATAACATGCCTGGTATGCCCGTCGGTGAATTTGCCATTCGGCCCGGGCCGCTGATGGCGGGAACAGACGAGTTTACCATTACGATCGAAGGGCAGGGTGCCCATGCGGCTCAGCCGCATAACGGCAACGACCCCATCATGATAGCGACACAGATGGTGCAGGCGTTGCAGACAGTGGTTTCGCGCAATGTCGATCCGTTGAGTTCTGCCGTGCTTACTGTGACGGCAATTCATGCCGGCAAGGCTTATAATGTTATCCCGCAGGAAGCGCAGTTTTATGGAACAGTCCGCACCCTTGACCGTGAGGTTCGCGCCATGGTGCTGGAACGTATCAAAACCATTACGCAAGGCATTGCAGAAGCTTACGGAGCGAAGGTCGATGTCAAGCTAAAGGAAGGCTACCCGGTCACAAGTAACCATGAAGCGCAAACCAGTTTTGCAGCAGCGGTTGCCAAAGATGTGGTGGGGGAAAGCCGAGTCAACATGGATCAGCTGCCTGTCATGGGCGGAGAGGACTTCTCCTATATGCTTGAGGAACGCCCAGGCGCCTTTATTTTCATGGGTAATGGAGACACAGCCGGGCTGCACCACGAGGAATATGACTTCAATGATGAAGCCATACCGGTGGGATCAAGCTACTGGGCGAAGATCGCTGAAACGGCGATGCCAGCCGGATAGGGCTCATTCAGGCCGCAGGACGGTTGATTATGTCCTGTTCGTCGTCTTTTTTTGGTGCCAGAAGGGCGTATGCCTCGTTGATGCGGCGTGACATGCTGTTTGTGTAGTCCTGAACTTCCTTCGGCATGTCGATGTTGGCAAATCGGTCTGCATGATAGGCCTTCGCCTTTAGTAAATAGGCTTCCCGTATCTCGGCATCTGTTGCCGTGTTGGGTATGCCCAAAAGTGCGTAAGGGCTTGATTGATTTGCTTTTTCACCATCCGGCAGAGCAACAGGTTTGGTGGCTTTGCGTTGTTGGACTTCCGTTATGGCACTTTTGGAAATGAGCATTTCGACCTGATCAACACCACTAAAGAGGATGAATTTGGCATCGCTGTTGAGGGTGCGTTCCAATGTCCCGCCGAGATTGACGATCAGGTCGCCCGCGCGTTCACGGCCATCATTCATCAATATGGTTATGGGCAGGCGAAGACGATCGTTTTCGTCATTCATGACTTTGGTTCCCTGTTCTGCTTTGTCTTCAGCGAAACCTGAATGCTCGCTTCAGACTGAAACCTAGTCTTTGCGAGTTTACTCTTCCCTAATGCCATATTGACGTTGCAGGGAGCCGTCTGACCGGTAAATGCGTATTGTCCTGGCACCATCGGCATTTTCCAGGGTCAGTATGACCTGACTTCTGGAATATCCCATCGAAATGATCTTCGACCCTGCCGGTACGACGAGAGGGGTTACTTCGTTTGGTGCAACTACCGCAACCGATGGGGACTGATTGATCTTGTAGACAATGGCGATCAACACAGTCATAAGCCCGACCATCATGATGCCGCCGGAAACCATCAGCAGCCGCATCATCTTGCGTCGGATTGCCTCAACCTTGGGGTCGAGCGGTTCCTCGTTTTCGATGTCGGACATCATGTGTTCCGTCGGCTTGTGATATTGAATGGGTGATAGCGGGAGTAAGGGTTCATTGGAAGGGGTTGGTGCAGAAACTGGCAATGATGTGCCACAACTGGAAGTGCTGGTCGTGCCGCATGAGGCCGAAGGCAAGCGGGTAGATCTGTTTATTTCGGCAAATGCTCCCGACGATTTGTCCCGTGCCCGGGTTCAGGCGTTGGTGCGACAGGGTTTGGTGACCATCAACGGCGAAACGCCCCGCGGCACCAGCACAAAGGTTGCTGCCGGTGATGTGGTGCGTTTTGCCATGCCGGATGCCGTAGAAGCAAAGCCTGAACCAGAGAACATTCCCCTCGATATTCTGTATGAAGATGAGGATTTGATTATCATCAACAAGCCCGCAGGGATGGTCGTCCATCCGGCGCCGGGCAACCTTTCCGGCACGCTAGTCAACGCTTTGCTACATCATTGTGCCGGATCGCTGTCAGGGATTGGCGGGGTCAAGCGGCCCGGTATAGTGCATCGTCTCGACAAAGACACAAGCGGCGTGATGGTGGCTGCCAAGAGCTACAGGGCCCACATCCATCTTCAGGAGCAGTTCGCTGATCATGGCCGTACAGGCCCTCTGGAACGTTCCTATCTGGCACTCTGCTGGAGTGCTCCACCACGAATGCGCGGAGTGATTGATGCTCCGTTGGGGCGCCATCCCACTCAACGGCTGCGCCGTGCGGTTGTCGACATAAACCGCCGCGATGCCAAACAGGCTAAAACTCACTATCTGGTGTTGGAACGACTGGCAGCCGTGGAAAACGGAAAGGAAGCGTTGGTCTCGCTTGTGGAATGTCGGCTGGAAACGGGCCGCACCCACCAGATACGGGTCCATTTGGCCCATCTGGGCAATCCGCTGTTGGGCGACCCGGAATATGGACGTCAATTCGCAAACCGCGGAGTTCGTTTGCCGGAAGCGGCGCAGCCACTATATCAAAAATTCAAACGCCAGGCGCTGCATGCCCACACCTTGGGCTTCCGTCATCCTTCGAGCGGAGAAACGCTTTCGTTTAGCGCAGACTTGCCGCCGGATATGCAATCACTGCTGACGGCTATCCGCGGCAAAACCGCTAGTTGAGCAGCGGGGACCAGGCAGGGTCTGATGCAAATGCGGGTGTTGGAATCCGTTGTTCGTTGCGACCCGTGAGATCGATTGTATAGAGACGTGGACCACCACCGGCTCCCTGCGTCTCGCGGAAGAACATCAGCGTGCGGCCATTGGGAGCCCAGGTTGGTCCTTCATTGTGGAAGCCCTCGGTCAAAATTCGCTCCCCCTTACCGTCCGGGCGCATGACGCCGATCAGGAATTTCCCTCCGGATCGTTTGGTGAAGGCCACAAGATCGCCGCGGGGAGACCAAACGGGTGTGGAGTATGACCCTGTACCAAATGAGATACGTTGTGCATTGGAACCATCGGCACCCATTACATAAAGTTGCTGACGTCCGCCCCGGTCTGACTCAAAGACAATCCGCCGTCCGTCGGGAGAATAGGACGGTGATGTGTCGATGGCGGTAGTGTTGGTCAGTCGCGAGGTATTTCTTGAACGCAGGTCCATGGCATAAATATTTGCATTGCCGTCCTGTTGTAAGCTCATAACCACGCGTTGTCCGTCCGGCGAAAAGCGCGGAGAGAAAGTCATGTTGGGAAAGTTGCCAACAACCTCCCGCTGGCCAGTTTCAATTTGCAGCAAATAGACCCGGGGGCGGCCACCCGCAAAGGACATATAGGTAATTTCCTGACGTGATGGTGAGAAGCGTGGCGTCAAGACGAGGTCGCCGCCGTTTGTGAGATAGCGCAAGTTGGCTCCATCCTGGTCCATGATGGCCAATCGCTTTACACGTTTGTTCTTGGGGCCGGATTCGGCCACGAAAACGATGCGTGTATCAAAATATCCGTTTTCTCCGGTCAGGGACTTGTAGATTGCATCGGCAATGATGTGGGCCACGCGGCGCCAGTTGTTTGGATCGGTAGAGTATTGCTGGCCTTCAATTTGCTCGGCTCCATAGGTGTCCCATAGACGGAATTCAGTGCGAAAACGGCCTCCACCTGCGTCGACCACGCGGCCTGTGACAAGGGCCTGGGCCTTGATGGCGGTCCAGCTTGCAAACTGAGGTTGTGAGTTCGTATCCGTGATTTTCTCGATAAATGCATTGCGATCAATCGGCGCAAACAAGCCGGAGCGGCGCAGGTCAGCCTCGACAACGCCAGCAATATCGCGGCCCAGTTTTGAATTACCCAGGAAAAGCGGGATAGCGATAGGCAGTGGTTCAACATTGCCTTTGGTAATGTCGATCACGATACGCGCGTGGGCGGTGCCTGCCAGCGGAGACAATAGCGTGTTGGACATAGCCGCCATGCCAGCTATCAAAGTTACAAAACGGAAGGTGATCCAGAAGCGAGCCATCAGGTTTTTCATTACAATTTCCATCACTAATCTAAAGCATGTCGCCCAGTGTGAACCTGACTTCAAGCTCCTCACCGGTGTCGTATTTATTCTTAAGCATCGGGAATTCTTTGCACCGGCGGATAGCACGGCTGATACTGCCAGCCATTGTCCGATTGGCCCGGTTGTCGCCGCCAGTCGCCTTTACGTCAGGCTTGCCGACCAGTGTGGCGCTGGCATCAATCGTAAAGGTTGCAGTGGCGCGCAGCTGGTCTGCAAATTCGCTGCCGGGTAACGCACCAGCGTTCCAGCAGTTGGAAATGAAGGTGCGCAGAGCATCCAGTTCGCTTTGCGCAAGCTTTACATCCTTGCCGGACTTGGTTCCAAGGGCGGCTTTTTTTGTCGACTTTTTCTTACCGCCTTTTGAAGGCTTCTCCTTATTGAGGAGTGCCAGTTTTTGCGGTTTGGCTTCTTTGGCGGGTTCTTTGGTTTCGCTCTTTGTGGCTTCGGTTTTGATAAGATCTTCAATCTTGCGCTTGTTGGTCTGTGCCTGTTTTGGCTTTGCGGCCTGGGGGCGGCGTTTGGGGGCAGAAACCTTGGTCGGTAACTTCTGAAATGCTTCTTCAGCGGGTTTTTCAACTTCTTCGACCGGTGTTTCTTCAGGCTTTTCCGCCACCTCTGTTTTCGGTTCCGGGTCGGGCTTCAGTTCCGGTGTGGGAACAGGCGTTGGTTCTTCTGGCTTAGGCTTTTCTGCAACAGGTTCCGGTTTCTCCGGTTCCACAGGCCGCGGTTGCGGTGTTGGAGCCTCAATTTTTTCGACAGGAGGTTCCGGTGCCTTTTCAGGCGCTTCGGCTTTTACGTCAGATTGGGTGTCGCCCACATTTTCTGCCGGATCGGGTTCAGGTTTGGGTGGCTCGGGGGTTGGTTCCGGAGCCGGCACTTTCGCCGGTTCCGCCTCGCGACTTCCCTCAATGTTTTTGGTGAGTTCCTCAATTGGGATGATGTCGATCGGCAGGGCTTCAAGGTCGGGCACTTCAAGCGGACGCGGCGAGGCTAAAGACACGATTGCTCCTGTCAAAAGCGCGACATGCGCGAGCATTGAAACTGTTACGCCTGCCTTCATACTATTTTGTCTGTTCCTGTAGGGTAACAAGACCAATCTTTTTGTACCCGGCCTGATTGAGGGCGCCCATAATGCGCATCACTGTTCCGTAGTCAGTTGCCTTGTCACCCCGAACATAGAGCCGCTCTTCATAACCGTTTTCGGCGATGGCCTGTAGCTTGGGGATCAGTTCCTGTTGTGTGATTTCCGTCTCCTGAAGGAAAATCTGGCCGCCTTCACGCACGGAAATAGAGATCGGTTGGGTTTCTGAATTCAGCTGCTTGGCCTGTGTTTCCGGCAGGTCTATGGGCACTCCAACGGTCAGCAGCGGCGCTGCCACCATGAAGATGATCAGCAGAACCAGCATCACATCCACAAATGGCGTGACATTGATCTCGCTCATCGGCGCATGACGGCGTGCGCGTCTGCGGCGACCGCCTGAAACTCCACTATTGCCAACTGACATTGCCATGGTGCTATCCGTTCAGATTTGCGAAGGCTACTGGTTATTGAGCTGCAGATTTCTCATCTATTTGGCGCGAAAGTATGGCCGAAAACTCGTCGGCAAAGCCTTCCAGCCGGGTCGCTACCTTGCTCGCATCGGCTGAGAGTTTGTTATAGGCAACAACGGCAGGAATCGCCGCAAGCAGGCCAAGAGCGGTCGCCAGCAGGGCTTCTGCAATACCAGGCGCGACCACAGCCAGATTCGTTGATTTGGACCCAGCAATTGCCTGAAAGGACGTCATGATACCGACAACCGTACCAAACAGGCCGATAAATGGTGCCGCTGACCCCAGTGTCGCGAGGAACAACAAGCGCTTTTCCAGCCGTTCTGTTTCCCGGGCCATGGAGACATCCAACACCTTGTCTATGCGTGTTTGCAGGCCAATTTGTGACCGGGCGTTGCGCTCAAAAGAGCGTTTCCATTCACCCATCGCTGCCACAAAAAGTGCAGCCATTCCATGCTGGGGGCGGTCGCTGAGCGTGCGATAAAGATCTTCGAGGCTTTGTCCGGACCAGAAAACCTGTTCAAACTGGTTTAACTGGCGCTTGGTGCGACTAAACAGCAGCATTTTGTCGAATATGATGGCCCAGCACCACACAGAAGCCAGCAACAGGCCCATCATGACGATTTTCACAACAAGTCCGGCTTCCAGAAACAAATTGAGCAGTGAGGTGTCGACGGTCGCTGCGAGGTCGGCGCTTTCGACGGCTTGCGCGAAAGCCGGACCGGCTGACAAGGCGAGTGTCGCACAAAGAACCAATGCAGTTGTGGTGCATGGATGGGGCTTGAACCGGGCCGTGAGGATCATGAAGGCAATTTCCCAAGATGGAAGCGGGTCTGAGTAGATTTGCTCGAAATGCGAAACTGGTGGCTATTCCACCCAAAAGTTACGTAACGCTAGGCTTCCGGTTTACGGTTAATTGGGGTGAAACGATGGCGGAGAATTAAACCCCCTGCCAACGCACTCAACTCCAGTCCACCTTGGCGGATTTATGGTTAATGAAGTGTAAGGAAAAGACTGTTGTGAACGTGGTTTATCGGCCTGAAACACCAAGTGAAGACAGGAGTTCTTCGGGAAAGCGCCTGGGCTTGCCCTGCGGGTTCATCAAGACAACCGTTACAACAGCGCTCAGCAGGAGATTATCGCCGCAGCTGATGGATTGATTGAAGGTGAGCCGTAGCCCCTTCAATACGCCGCGCTCGGTTTTGATGGTCAAAACATCATCGATACGAGCTGGCGCCTTGAAGTCGATTTCCATTCGATGGACCGCAAAGGCCAGGCTTTCGCCGTAAAGCCCCTCTGCCATTTTGCGGTGATGGACACCAAGCAAACGCACATAGTCTGACCGGCCATGTTCAAGGAAATCCAGGTAGCGGGCGTGATAGACAACACCTGAAAAATCCGTGTGCTCGAAATAGACCCGCTCCATAAGCGTGTGGAAGTTTTCATACAATGTTCCGGAATTTACGGCAGTTGGTGCGTCAATCATGTGGCGCATGTCTCATGTAGAGCGTCGCGCAATGCGCTGACGAAATGATCGCAATCAGCTTCGTCATTGTAGACATGAGGGGTGATGCGCAGCCGGCCAAGCCTGGGTGCGACGTAAACGTTGCGCGCCTTCAAGGCTGCAGGAAGCGCGTCCGGCATCCCGGTTGGAAAACTCACACACAAAATGTGAGGAGCCCGAACTGTCTTATCGGGCACGGATACAGGAAGGGCCGCGTCTTTGAGACCATCAGCGATGCGACTGGTCAGGCCGGACAGACGCGCGGAGACCGCCGCATGGCCCCAGTTTGCCATGAGCTCCATACCGTGTTGTGCCAGGTCAAGGGAGATGAAAAAGTCACGTTGGCCCATATCGAAACGGCGGGCATCGGGAAGATAGGTCAGATCGGTAAAATAGACCGGGTCTTCTGCCCGCACCCGCTGTCGTCCGCTCATTGTCTGTTCGAGTGGCAGGCTGTTTTGATGGCGCTTGGCAACATAAAGAAAGGCGCGTCCATAAGGACCAAGCAGCCATTTATACGTTGGGAAGATCATGAAGTCCGGGTCCAGTTGAGTGACATCCATGTCAATAACGCCCACCGCATGGGTGGCATCGATTACAAGCATGGCACCCGATCTGGTAAGCGCTGCGCGAACGGCTTGGATGTCCACCAGACCGCCATCAGCCCAATGGACATTCGAGACGGAAACCAGTGCCAGATCATTCGCGCTTTCTTCCTGGATTGCGGCCAGCAAAGCTGCGGTCCAATTGCCATCTGAACCGACTGAAACCGTGCGGACGGACATCATGTTGTCTGGATTGGATGACCATTCAAGAACCGGGGAGGAATGGTCGTCTTCAAGGACGATGACCCGACTGTTTTCCGGCAGGTTCATAGCTTTAGCTGCGGTCGCGACGCCGTACCCAACGGAGGGAATGATTGCGACATCGTTGGTGTCGGCATTGATGATGCGGGCTGCGGTTTCGCGAGCGGCTGTACACTGCTCGTTTTGAAGATTAGCCGACATCTCCCAAGGGCGCGACTTACGTGCAAACCCCTGATTGCAAACTTCCGCGGCACTCTTTGGAAGTGGAGACCATGATCCGGCATTCAAAAAGCAGACTTCACGTGGGATGTCGAACAGGTCGCGTTGGCAGGGTAGGGGTGAAGCCGGGTTCATCTCTCATCCTCCTCCTCAAACAGCCCGGCCTGTCTTGTCTCAAGACCTCCGGGCACGGCAAAGCCCATGTGATCAAAGGCTCTTGGCGTCATCACGCGACCTCGCGGGGTGCGTTGGATGAAGCCTTGCTGGATCAGATAAGGCTCAATGATGTCTTCAATAGCGTCACGCGGTTCTGAGAGGGATGCGGCAATAGTTTCGATGCCTACAGGGCCGCCACCAAAGTTCTCGCCAATTACCGCAAGATAGCGGCGGTCGAGCTCGTCAAGGCCGATTGAATCAACGCCCAGTTGATTCAGAGCCTGGTCAGCAATCGGGCGGGTGATCCTGTCACTGCCATCAACCAGCGCAAAGTCACGGACCCGCCGCAGCAGGCGTCCGGCAATGCGTGGTGTGCCGCGGGCACGGCGGGCAATTTCCAGTGCACCATCAGTCTCGATGCCAATTCCCATGATACGGGCGCCACGGGTGACAATAAGCTCCAGCTCAGGGACAGTGTAAAATTGCAGGCGTACCGGGATGCCGAACCGGTCGCGCAGCGGTGTTGTCAGCAGACCCAGGCGGGTCGTCGCAGCTACCAGCGTAAACTTGGCCAGATCAATCTTGACCGACCGGGCGGCAGGGCCTTCGCCGATAATGAGATCAAGTTGAAAATCCTCCATCGCCGGATAGAGAATCTCCTCCACCGCCGGGTTCAGGCGGTGGATCTCGTCGATAAAAAGAACATCGCGGTCTTCTAGATTGGTCAACAGCGCGGCAAGATCGCCCGCCTTGGCGATGACCGGGCCGGAAGTGGAGCGGAAATTGACGCCGAGTTCCTTGGCCATGATCTGGGCCAGGGTGGTTTTGCCAAGTCCTGGTGGACCGACAAAAAGCACATGGTCCAGAGCTTCGCCTCGCTGCTTGGCAGCTTCGATGAAAACCGAAAGATTGGCACGCGCCTGCTCTTGACCAGTAAAATCGGCTAACCGTTCCGGACGAATTGAGGCGTCCAGATCTTCGCTTCTGGGTTCGCCATCAATGATGCGGGTGTCAGTCATCGCTAAGCCCAGCCAGTTTGGTTTTTGACATCGGTTTTCATGTGAAGACGGCCATGACAATCAAAATAATCGCTCCAGAAATACCTACAGCTATGTCGCCCAATAAAATAGTGTCTGCAACCATGACTGTCGCGAAACCAGCGAAGGAGCTGACATCGCGCGATATGGAAAATACTGAGAAAATACCGAACAAAATATACGTGCCGGTTTTTCGTGCTCACCCACTCAATTCCTTCAATCCCAGTCGAATAAGCGTGCCGCTGTCTGCGTCTTCTCCGGCGTTTGCGAGGGCAGAGCTTACAGCAGCACTGGCCTGTTGGTTGGAATAGCCCAGATTGGTGAGCGCGCTCACGGCATCCTGTACCGCACTGGTTGCAACGCCTTCGCCAAGTTCTTGTTGTAACCCGATTGTGCCGGTGGCATCGCCCGACAACGCGGGGGCTTTGTCTTTCAGCTCTGCGACAATGCGTTGTGCAACTTTAGGGCCAACGCCGGGCGCTCGGGCAACCATGGCTTTGTCCTGCAGGGCAATGGCGGAGGCAAGGTCACCGGGTGTCAGTGTGCCGAGAATGGCCAGCGCTACCTTGGCGCCGACGCCCTGCACATTTTGAAGCAGCCGAAACCAGTTGCGTTCCAGATCGGCGGTGAAGCCGAAAAGCTTGATTTCTGTCTCGCGCACATGGGTTTCAATCGCCAGCACGGCGGCTTCTCCAATCGCAGGCAATGCGCCCATCGTACGGGTAGAGCAATGTACCTGATAGCCGACGCCGTGAACGTCAATGATCACCCAGTCCTCACCAATGGAATCAACCGTGCCTTTGAGTTTGCCAATCATGGGTCCAAACCAGCTCTGTCTGATGCCGCACAATGGCGGCGGTACGGACAAAGAACAAGCGGTTGCACGGGCTGTGCACATGGCAATTGTGTCATCGATGACACCCGGTTGGACAGTTAACCCTTGTTGAAATTGTGACAGGCAGACCTTGATTTCTGCCTTTAATATCTGTAAATTCTGTATTAACAGAAATAAAGAAAATTCACCGACCGATGGACGGACTGCACAAGATGGACAACCTGCCCAAGGCGATTGATATGTTTGTGCTTCAGTGGGGCGACCTTGGGGGAAGCTGGGGGGTGAACCGTTCTGTTAGTCAGATTCATGCGTTTCTATATCTTTGTGAGGAACCTCAGACCGCAGAGACCATTGCCGAGACGCTTTCGATGGCACGGTCCAATGTTTCCAACTCGCTCAAAGAATTACAGGCCTGGAAGCTGATTGCCCGCGTGCCGGTGAAGGGTGACCGTAGAGAGCATTTTGTGGCGGAAACTGATGTATGGGAGATTGCCGCACGCATAGCCGCCGGTCGTAAACAGCGGGAGGTGGATCCCGCACTTCAGGTCTTGCGTGAATGTATGGACAGCGCGAGTTCGGACAAGGCCGTAAGCAGGGTACAGCATGATCGCCTGCGCGCGATGCTCGAATTTACTGAAACTGCCGACTCATTCTACCACCAGATGCTGACCATTTCGAAATCAAAGCGGATGGCGATGATGAAAATGGGTGCCAGGCTCGCAAGCCTCCTGCCTGGCGGACGATCGTAGGGGGGCATGCGGAAAACCGAAATTAGTCTTCAAAAGACCTGAAAGGCATAAAGATGGCCGCCGAACCGAGAAAAATTGCTGAGTTGGTTGCGCATGAAGGTGGTGCCAGCGTGCACGATCTAAGGTTCAGGAACCTGCTTCCGGCCGACGAATGGGCGGCTCTGCCAGCCGCAACGCGAGCGCGGTTTTCCAAGCGGGTCACGGATGGCAAAGCGGTCGTCTATATCGGTCGCCTGACCGAAATGACAATGAACCGGACAGGGCGCATTCTTGCCCATGCCCTGCGTATTATCGGAGCGCCGCTTCCTGTCTGCGAAGACATCAATGTGCCAAGCGTCGTGAGTGTCACCGAAGATGTTGCCAATGGTGGGCAGGTCTGGACCCGCCTGTACGCCAATAATACACGTTTTCCGCAGGTCATTCATTCTGCAAAACGCTTTGGCGGACCAACGGGACTGGAAGAGTATGTTGGCTGCGGTATTGCTATGGCGCTGAATGTGCGGGTCGCTGATGAAACGCTCTATTTCGAAAGCGCCGGTTACTACCTGAAATTCGGGAAATGGCGATTACGTTTGCCCCAATTCATGACGCCGGGCGATCTGCAGGTTACCCATGCGGATAAGGGCAATGGCACGTTTGAATTCGGCCTGCTGCTGCGCCACCGGGTTCTGGGCACCTTGCTGCGTCAGGTCGGGTGTTACCGTGAAGAAGGGTATGTTCATTGAAGCATGTTGTGCTGATTGGGGGGACCGGTGTGTTTGGTCGACGTCTGGCGCGACACCTTGCGCCGATGGCCGGAATCCAGCTGACAGTGACCTCCCGTTCTGCAAAAAAAGCCAAAGAACTTGCCGCAACGCTGCGTGGCGAACACGCTGGAGCCGATATCAAAGGTATGGCTCTGGATACGGGAGACGCCTTTGAACATGCTATGGCCAGCCTTGCCCCATGGGCCGTGATTGACTGTTCCGGCCCTTTCCAGGGGGCGGGGTATGATACTGCCCGCCAGGTGCTCGGATTGGGGTGTCACATGATCGACCTGGCTGATGCCCGTGACTACCTGCTGGGCTACGGCGAGGCGTTGGACGATCTTGCCAAATCAAAAGGCGTTTGTGGATTTGCCGGTGCAAGCTCCACCCCTGCTCTTTCTTCTGCAGTGGTCGCGGAACTGGTGGCGGGCTGGCAATCGATCGAATCACTCGAGATCGCCATCACGCCCGGTGGAAAAAGTCAGGTTGGTCGGTCGGTTATCAAAGCTATTCTGACCTATGCCGGCAAACCAATTCCTGCGTGGGAGGGTGGTGAACTGGCGGAAACGATCGGTTGGTCGAACGGTCGATCACTGGATATTCCCGGTCTGGGCAATCGGCGCGTTGCCACAGCAGAAACCGCAGATGCGCAAATTTTAGGTCCGCTTTATCAGGTTGCCGGTTCGATACGCTTTGCAGCGGGGCTTGAGTCCCGTCTGGAACAATACGGGCTGGAAAACCTCTCGACGCTCGTTCGCAGGAAGCTATTTCCCGATCCTCAATTCCTGGTTCCACTTTTGGTGCGGGCGCGCAGCCTGACGCAATGGATGACAGGCGATACCGGCGGGATGATTGTCTTGACAACTGGCAGGGATGGTGATGGCCAGCCTGTTCGAAAGCGCTGGTCACTTCTGGCAAAAGATGATCATGGCCCGTGCGTTCCGGTTCTTGCCGCTGCCGCTGTCGTGCGTGCGCTGCTCAAAGACGATTTTTCTCCCGGTGCATCGCCCGGTGCATCGGTTGTGAGTGGCCAATTGCCCCTGGCCGCCATAGAAGCCGAAATGCAATACTATTCGATAGAAACGCGTATTGACGATCTCGCCTTATAGGGCGGCGGCAATACGAGCGCTTGCATTACCCCGGTGGTGAGCATGACAGATTGCAATGGCGAGGGCGTCTGCTGCATCGTCAGTATCCCAGACGGCCTTGGGCAGCAGCATTCCAACCATCAGCTTAATCTGTGCCTTATCGCCGTGGCCGACGCCAATAACCGATTTTTTCACAGCGTTTGGAGCATATTCCGCAACCACAAGCCCGGCACGTGCAGGGACCAGCATGGCAATGCCGCGCGCCTGACCAAGTTTCAGCGTTGCGCCTGCGTCCTTGTTGACGAAAGTGTTTTCAACGGCTGCTTCGTCAGGCCCATGGTTGGTCAAAACATCGACCAGGCCATCATGTAATTCGCACAGCCGTTCTGCCAATGCGGCTTTCGTTCTGGATTTGACGGTTCCTGCTGCGATGAAACGCAGGCGCGTTCCCTCCGTCTCGATGACCCCCCAGCCGGTGTTTCGCAAGCCCGGGTCAATGCCGATGATACGAGTGGAATGCTGCATGTTCAGATTAGCCGGAGGAGAGAACGTGAATCACTGTAAGGCCGTCAGGTTACCACAGAATTTCGTGGCTGGCTCTTCCAGTCAGTGATCGATGCCCCTGATACTTGTCTCTTGCCGCAGAACCCGATTGCGAGCAAGCTTTGAACAATGCCCAATTAATGATGCTGTTCACTGATTCTGACGACTTAGGCTGGAGCTTTCTCAATGATCAATATTCCTTCCAAACTGGAATTGTCCGGTGAGCGAGTAGAGGTGGCAGCGCATGAGGCGACTGGAATTGTGGTCGATATCTTCACCCGGCTGGGCTGTCCGCACGATATCAGTCAGGCCATCACCGATCACCTGATTGATGCCAATCTGTGTGGCATGGAAAGCCACGGCGTTATGCGGGTGATGCAATACGCTGAACGGATGCGCGACGGCACCATGCGGATTGATGTTCGGCCGGAAGTCAGAAAGACCGAGACCGGTGTCACGGTGGTGGATGGCCATATGGGAAACGGAATCCCGGCCATGAGTTTGGCCTATGAAACTGCGATCGCCCTGACGGCAGAAAATGGCTTGTCGGCGATTTCGGTGCTCAACACCGGACACACCGGTCGCCATGGGGCGTTTGCGGACGATGCAGCCGCTAAAGGTTTCCTCACGATATCTACCGGAGGTGGTAACCATCGGGTTCATGGAATGGTTGCACCCCACGGCGGCACGAAAGGGATGCTTCCCACCAACCCCTGGTGCATCGGCATTCCGGGGGGAGATCGAGGGCCTGTGGTTATGGATTTTGCTACCGGGAAAATCGCCGGTGGCTGGATTTATGCTGCACGGTCTGCCGGGGCGAAGCTGCCTGAAGGTTGTGTCATCGACCGCAATGGCAATCCCACCCGCGAACCGGAGGATTATTTCAATGGTGGGGCGATCCTGCCGATGGGGGGGCACAAAGGCTTTGCGCTGTCTTTGATGGCCGAGCTGATTGGTGAGGCAATGCTTGGTCCCTCTTCACCCGAATGCAACTGGTTTGTTCTGGCTATTGATACCCGCAAGTTCCGGCAGCCGGATGCTCTGCAGGCCGCTGCGGAAGAGGTTCTTGCGGATCTTCGCAACTGCCCGCCGGCTCCAGGTTTTGACCGGGTGGAAATTCCTGGTGAACGGGAGCGGGAACAGCGGCGCAGGAGTAATGGTATCATCGCGGTTCCAGAGGAAACATGGTCTCAGGTCATGGCGCTGTCCGCAGACTTGAAGCAGGGGTGAACGCAGATGAAAATCGTTGATATCAAAACCTATCTGGTAGAGGCGCACCGGCGAAACTGGGTCTTCATCGAAGTTGAAACCGATGAAGGAATTACCGGGGTCGGGGAGGCGACAATTGAGCCTTTTGAACGCACGATGGTTACGCTCATCGAAGACTATAAAAGAACGGTTATCGGCAAGGATCCGCGCGCGATCGAATACCTTTGGGAAGACCGGTACCGGGGGCAGTTTCTTCGCTCAGATCTTTTGGTGAACGTCGCGCTGAGCGCAATTGAGATTGCGTGTTGGGACATCAAAGGCAAAGCACTCGGTGTGCCCTGTTATGAGCTTTTTGGCGGCCCCGTGCGTGACACTGTCGCGGCCTATGGCAATTATTGGTTCATGAAAACCAGGATGGGGAAGACCAGTGTCGGCGAATATGCTGAAAGCGCCGCTCGCGCGGTGGAGAATGGATTTCAGGCCCTGAAGTGGAGCCCCTTTGGAAGCGTGGCGCATTCCATGACACCTGAACAGGAGCACATTACGGTTGAGTGCGTGCGTCAGGTTCGTGAAGCTGTCGGGCCTGATGTCCGGTTAATGGTCGATGCGCATGGTCGGTTTGATCTGCCTCAGGCGCGTCGTCTGGCGAAGCGTTTCGAAGAATATGACTTGTACTTTTTTGAGGAACCGTTGCCGCCTGAAAACCTGGATGCATTTGTGGAACTCAAACGCACCACAACGACACCGATAGCAACTGGTGAGCGCTATGTTGCGCGCCATCAATTTCGCGAGGTGCTGGAAAAATACGCCTGCGATTATATCCAACCGGACGCAATTTATACGGGCGGCATGAATGAACTGCGTAAGATTGCGATGATGGCGGAGGCTTATTATTGCCCGGTCATTCCGCACAATTGCAACGGACCGGTGTGCACCGCCGCCACCATCCATGCTTCCGCCTGTATGCCGAATTTCCGGATCATGGAATACATCCCGGTACCGGAACGCGAGGATGTTCTTGTCGAACCGCTTGTGATGAAGGATGGCGCATTTGCACTACCCACCAAGCCGGGGCTGGGTGTCGAGTTGAACAAGGACGTGTTTGACCAATATGTCTACAAACCGCGCGACCTCGATCATTTCACCCCGGCGCGTGAGATCGTGCTGTAGAATCGTACAACTCTCTTTTGGTGCTCATCCTGAGGACTGCTGTTTGAACGCGCTTGTATAGTTGCGGTGGAACTCGGTGTAGCCTGATGAAAGTGCTGCCAGATGCTGGCGTGTCTGCCTATGCATGTCGGGAAGCTTGTGAAAGGGAACCGACGGATAGGCATGGTGTTCCGCGTGATAGGGCATATTCCAGGCGATAAAGCGCACGACGCGGTTGGTAAGGGTCGTGCGGGTGTTTTCAAACATGTTGGCAGCCAATGCACAACGCCCGTGTTCAGCCAGCAGATAGAGCCGCAAAAAAGGTTGGCCCAGCACAGCGGGGACAATCCAGATCCACAACAGGATCGTACTGTTGGCGGTGAAAGATAAAGCTATCAAAGTTGCATAGAGTGCCAGCATGATGCGAGCCTCGCGCCGGACTTTCGCTTTTCCACCAGCAGGAACATAGTCATGGGTATTGGGGAAAATAGCATTCGCAAACAGGGTCCTGATCTGGCTGACCCAAACAGGAACGCCGGTGATGTGGATGGCATAGGCGATGAAAGTTTCTGGCTTGGAGCTCGCAAGCTCCGGGTCTTTTTCCGGATCTTGCGTGTGCCGGTGATGGGCTAAATGGAAATAGCGAAACCAACCAGCAGGAAGTACAAGCACCAGACCACAGATTTGGGCAACAAGGTCATTAATCCTGACCGTCGCAAACGGCGTTTTGTGGATTGCCTCATGCATCAGCGTAAAAAGAAAGATGATTGCAATCCCTAGTGGGACCAGAACCACCGGCCAAAAAGGCCCTCCAAATCCGACATAGATCGCACCCAGGGTGATCAGTCCGATATGGGCTGCCAACTGAAGAAGCCCGGCACTATCCGATTTTTGAGTGAGTTTGCGCCGCTCATCGTTGGAGAGCGACGCAATAAAAGCCTTGTGATCCATGCCAAACTGTAACGCGAATTTCGCCGACAAACCAAACGATTGTTGGCGAAATTAAATGCCAGTCAGATCATGGCGAAGATGCGGGCCGGACCACCAGTTCCGCCTTTGTGTTTTGGTGCCCCCACGACAAGAGTTGCCCCGTTTTCCGGCACTGCGTCCAGCCCTGCGATATTTTCGATACCGTAGCGGCCTGTCGGCAACCAGGCGTAGTGCGTGGAAAATTTGGAGGACTTGCCATAGTCGAGTGATAGCGTGTCGGAAGCTATGGCCACAGCGGATGATTCTTCCAGCAGCATTTTTGTTGTTTCTATGTGAAAGCCGGGGAAGTGTTTGACGTTATCACCGTCGTTTCCAACATATTTTGCCGCATCTCCCGAATGAGCCGACCATCCGGAGTTCATCGCAACACAGCACCGTTCAGGGAGAGGGCCGTTCTTTGAAATCCAGGCTTTCAGATCATCTGGTGTGACTTGAGCATCGGCGCTGGCTGCGGCTTTTTCCTTGATGTTGATTACAGCAAGCGGGACAACAAGATCTGAGACAGGGATCTCGTCGACAGATTTCCCATCGGCGGAGAAGTGCAATGGGGCATCTATGTGGGTGGCGGTGTGTTCGTTCAGTGACAGATTCAACAAGTTAAATCCGTGTTCCTTGAAATTGAACTTCTGTTCACTGGAAATGCCTGGCACACCGAAGAAGGTAGGAAACTCAGGCGACAGGGTGTGGGTCATATCGATAACTTCACCGAGCTTTGTTTTGGCGCCGTGACCACCGGCATATGCCGGTTGAGTGGGAAGCCCTGCGGCTGTCGTTGCAACAGCAGCAAGTCCAACGGCACCTGCCTTAAACAGATCACGCCTGCTCAACATCCGCTGCTTAACAGATTCAATAACGCATAGATCACACATGGGATTGTTCTCCGGGGACTAAGGAATGGCATATCCTTACCGGTACCGCTTGTGGTTGCAATGTATGGATAATGACAGCTGCGTTATGTCATAACAGTGCAAGCGAAGGCCTGCTCAAACGCATGCAGTCTTTTGCCTTACGAAACGACAGCCGAGAGGGTCTGTCCAAATCAGGCGCTGAGTTTGGCCATTACTTCGTCGTCAATCTCGAAATTCGAATAGACATTCTGGACATCATCATCATCTTCCAGTGCGTCGATAAGCTTCATCAGGGTTCCCGCCTTATCTTCTCCTACTGGCACTGTGTTTTGTGGTTTCCAGGTTGGATTGACACTTTCCGGTTCACCAAGCGCGGCTTCGAGATTGGCGGCAACTTCGCCCAGATCCTCGAAATTACAGATAATGGTGTGGCCGTCGCCCTCTTCGTCGAGATCCGAGACAACATCGTCTGCTCCCGCCTCGATGGCGGCTTCCATGACTGTGTCTTCATCACCGGCACCAGCCGGGTATTTGATTTCGCCAACACGGTCGAACATAAACCCGACGGAACCGGTCTCGCCCATCTGGCCGCCGTTTTTGGTAAAGCAGGCGCGCACATTTCCGGCGGAGCGGTTCTTGTTATCGGTCAGAGCTTCGACAATCACAGCAACACCACCTGGGCCATAGCCTTCATAGCGGATTTCAAAATAGTCGTCGCCTTCGCCGGCCTGACCCTTGCTGACAGCGCGCTGGATATTGTCTTTGGGCATTGACTGCCCTTTGGCATTGGCAATGGCCAGGCGCAGACGGGGATTGCCGTCCGGGTCCGGGCCGCCTAATTTCGAGGCAACGGTGATTTCTTTGGACAGTTTGGCAAACATTTTGGATCGCACGGCGTCCTGGCGGCCTTTGCGGTGCATGATGTTTTTGAATTTGGAATGGCCTGCCATGAAAACCCCTGTGTGGACGGCACCGTTATATGTGGTTGCAGCGAGCATATAGAATCATGTGGCAGTTGCGTCCAGACAAAGGGTGGATGTTAAAGGCCACGAAACAAAGGCTCGCGATCGGCACAAAAAAGCCGCGAGGCGGTTTCCCACCTCACGGCCTCGTATTCGGTACGAAAATCGCTTTAGTGGCGGCTGCTTTTGCCACCCTTTGGCGTATTATTTTCAGTGTTGTTTGAGACGATAGATACAGCTGGCTTCAACTGAACATTGGCGGCCCGCTGGGTCTGCTCTTCATAGACTTTCTGAAGTCTGCGCAGGGTTTCGTTTTCCTGCTTTGTCTGCTCAAGCTCCTTGAGAAGGCCTTTATAGCGCGAGTTCAACTCTGAGATCTCGCTGTTGGCTTCCATCAGTTGTTTCTGTTCCATTTCGCGCTGCAGGTTGCTGCTGACAAGCCGTGATTCAACTTCTGAGGCCGAATCCTTTGCCACTTTCGCGATGGCCTTTGCCGAGTTCATCTCGTTTTGGGCCTGGTTAAACATCTGTGTGCGAACACTCAGCTGAGAGTGAAGCGTATCGATTTCAGATTTGAGGGAGAAGATCTCATCTTCGCGGCTGCGAAGACGGTCAGCGGCGTGCCGTTCTTTTGACTGTAATTCGTTGCGCAGATTCTCGGCGCTCGAACGGAACTCCAGAACTTCTGATTTCAACTGAGCGATTGACTCAGTTTTTTCTGCCAACTCGGCACTCAGGCGATCTCGCTGTGATGTAAGCCGTGATGCATTTTTCTCCAGTTCAAAAACCGTTTTCTCGAGTTCACTGGTGTTGTCGAGATATTCCGAAAGCTCGCGCGACTGCCGCTCAATTGTCTCGTTGAACACATGGTTTTCAGAACGTGCTTCACTCAATTTCGAGTTCAGAGCGCTGTTGGTGTTTTCCAGATCTTCACGGATTCTGCTGAGGCTGCGCGCTTCCGACGAAGCAGAACTGTATTTGTCGGTCAGCTCTGTGTGGGCGGAACGTGTCTCTTCGAGTGCCGTGCGGATTTCGGCAATTCGATTGCCTTCTGCGATCAACTGAGCGTCCTGCTCAATCATCCGCCGCTGCAATTCTTCTTTGTCTTCAGTCAGCCGAGAGATGAATTGTTCTTTTTCTTCAATCTCGTCGCGGAGCGATTCTGTGGAATTAAGCTCCAGTTCTGATTCCTGGATAAACTCCTTGACCTTTTTCAGGTTTTCACGGGCACGAACTGCAAAAAGCTCATTTTTTGTCAGATGCTCGTCGAAATAACCGATGTCCGATCGAATTTCTGCTAATTCTTTTTGTCTTCGTTTAGCTTGTTCAGAAATTCGTCTTTCTGACGGATTTGAAGAAAATTCTGAAAATTCGGCTGCATCGAATGTTTCCAACGATGATTCCAGACTCATCTCCAGTGATTCATCTGGAACTTCAGTTTCAACAACCCTTTCGAGGATTCTTGGTTCTTCGATCGGCATAGTGGTCTCCGTTTCGGCAACGAAAAGATCTTTGTCAACTGCTTGGTCTTGGGCAGTATCAAGCGGTTCGGTTTCCAGTTTTCTGGAGGAACCGAATATAGACGCGAAAATCCCGGAATTTGCCATTTTTTGCTGCACCCTTGTCCCCACGCACCTGGCGTGGTGTCGATCACTTTACAGTACTAACCTTAACCGGTTCTACATACAATAAAATCAGAGGTTGTAGGGGGCGCTTGCAACAACCGAATTTCATAAATGTTTTTTTTATTTCTGTGCGTGATATGATTAGAAACCATTTCCATAAGTGCAAAACTGTACCATAAGTCAATGGTCAGCTTGTGGAAGTGGACTGGGGCAACAACTCGCAGGGGAAGGCTCGTGTCCAATATGAGTGTAGTAAATCGGTCAAACGAAGCTGTTGATATGTCTAATGAAAATACGGCTATTGCCGTTGATGACGACACTAAAGAACCCCTTCAAAATGACGGGAAGGGGTCGATGTCGCTTGCTGGTATTGCAGCGTCACTTCCCAAGCGTCCTATTGAAATTCCCAAGACGCGGCCAAAAACAATAGCCAAAGCGCCCCGCGCCGACGCTGATTCGCAGGCTGTGGACACCATTGATTCTGCCGCTCCATCGGTTGAACCGGTCGTGACACCGGCGAGCAGTCGGGCAAACTCACCGCAATTCAAGTCCGTTGATGAAATGATCAACGAAAGCCGGGCACGGCTGGCTGAAAGCAAAGCGGCTGTGAATCCGGCTCCAAAGCCTGTTACTGCCAGCCTGCCCCCAAGACTGGATGCCAAGCCTGAGGCAGAAGCGTCTGATACTGTGCCGTTGAGCCCTGAAACCAATGCGGCGCTGGCCAAGTTCAATGATGTTCTGGCTCGCAAATCTCCGCTTCCTCCCTCTATTGAGCAGGAAGAACGCAAAGTTCGCGAGCGGGAAGAGGCTGAACGTAAGCAGCCTGTGCAAAACACAGTGGCCGAAGAGTTCGATGATCAGGAACGCGGCAGGTTGGACGCTCCTTCGAGTGAAGAAGACGAAGCGTCGGCCAATGACCGGAATGCCATCAAGCCTGATTTTTTCAAACTGCGCCGTGGCCTGCGTCAGTTGCAGTTCAACTACAGCGTCGGAACACCATATGATGATGCCATTCGGCAGGAATTCGATGGTATTTTGTCTTTGTTTTCGAAAATATCAGTTCGCTATCAGCAAGTTAGCGAAGAAAACGAGCAACGCCTTGAACAGCAAGATCAGATTGTCAAACTTCGGTGTGACTATCAGGACCTTCAGGTGGCTCTTAAGGAAGCAAAGCACGAAGCAACCAAATTTGAACCGCGCTTGGAAAAAGAACGGCAGAAGGCTGTTGACCTTCTTGAGCAACTGCGTCGTGCAGAGCAGGAATTTGAAGCTTCAAAATCACGCACTGATGATCTGAAGAATGAAATTCAGGAGATGAATCGCGAGTGGGATTCCACTCGGGAGGAAACCAACGTTGCGCGTGAGCAGAATGCTTTGCTGGAAGCTGAAAATTCGGTGCTGCGGAGCTCCCTGTCTGAAGCTTGTGACCGGATTGCCGAGTTCATGACATCACAGATGCAGTCAGAGAACATGATCCAGACGCTAGAAGATCAGATCGCGGTGTTGGAGTCAGACCGCAGCTAAACTCGCTATTTCTGCCAAGCTAACAGGCGCGGTCTCATATGAGTCCGCGCCTGTTCGTTTTCAGGGCTGCCAGCAGGGCAGCCCTGAGTGAGTTTGAGTGATTGAAATCTGCCGGGGCCGATCAGGCCGCTTTCTTTGCCGTGACCGAGAGGGGTTTGTTGGCGGTTCTGGGTTTTTCAAGCAATTTGAAAAAAGTGTTTGGGGGAATGCGCAGATTGAATTCCGCTTCCTCGCGACTCATCCACACCATCCATTCTTCAAACAGTGTTTCGTCATCAAAATGCTTCCACAGAATGCTGCGTTGTTCCGCTCGCATGTAGCCTTCGCGGATACCCAGGCCACGACACGTGGTCAGCGCGGCCTGAAGTCCGATCATGTAGTGGGGTGACCAGTGCAAAAGCCCCATCATCAACATTAGACGTGTCAGGATGGTCGCCAGGCATCCTCCCCGAAAGCCATCAGGACCGCCCTTGATCCATAATTCTCCATGGTAGGTGAATCGACCAGTTATCGCGGCGGCTTCCCGGGTCAGGTACCAGCGGGAGTTTGCAACATCCAAATTGTAACCGCCAATTCGGTAGTCCTGGAAACTGGTTGTGAAATGTTGTCTCAGTGTTGTCTGTTTCAGATCAATCAGCTTCAGGGTTTGAGTATGAACCACCTCGCCGCCTGGTCCCAATCCAACAATCCAGATGGCGTTTGATTCATCAAGCTGGGACAGATTTGGATCAAAGGCGGGGCTGATTGTCCCTTTTTGAGGTTGGCTCTCGCACAGCACCCGGAAATCTTCAAAATTCGAACCGTAAATGAGGTGAACGCCTAGTCGGTCGGCAATTTGAATGCTTGTGAAGATGTTAGAATGAAGACAATGATTGGGGTCTTTAGAGTTTTCCATGTGTAACGCTCCAAGTTGAGCTGGATACGCAACACAGATTAGGGCGGACTTGGATTTTCCAGCTTTTGTTAAAAAGGATCCAAGCCGAAAACCCTAAATTTCGAAGTCCATGAGATCCTCCTGGAGCGTTAAGCCGGTGCGGGTTGGATCAAGGTTTTCAATTTTGATATGGTTGGTTCTGACGATCAGGACGGAAACAGCTGGTGTCCCGTCAGGGAATGTGCAGGCAGAAACCAGTTTCTGGTAACTCACCGGTTGAGGTCTTTTACCCTCACCTCGGGGCAGGCACGTGCTGACATGCTCGTACCAGTGTCCACCATGGATGGCGACATGCCGGTAGGCTTGCATCATTATTTTATCAGCATCCAGATATACCGGATCGGATGACAACCTTCGGCCAATTGAGCTTTTGGCCCGGGCTTCACCCAGCCAGGAGGTATAAGATGACTTTTCTCCAACCTCGACGAAGAGCCATTCATCATCATATTCCCGGTATACAAGAAGATAGGGTCTCACCTTTCTCATGGCCTTGTGTTCCAGTTGAGACTCTGCAGTGGTCCAGGCTTCCAGGCCCCTTTTGATCAAGGGCCGACCAAGGGACCATGCGCTTTTGAGCGGGTGTTGCTGAGCGTAAAGCCAGGTACCATCGTCAGCGTTAAAACTGACATGAACAAGCCCATTGATAAGCGTTCGTTCGTCATCGACCCAGGAGGCAGACTGTGATAAAAGAGCTTCGGCTGTTGAGTAAGCGCGTTTTCCGGCAGCGGTTAGCTGGTATTGTCTATCGACAACCTCAAAGAGGCTCGTGCCCTTGAGTTTTTCAAGTTCCTTGATGTGACGATGTATGGTTTGTCGAGTGGTTCCCAGCTCACGTACCGCCTTGGTTAGATTGAGGAGGCGGGCAAGCGTTACAAAGGAAAGTAGCATTTGGGAAAAGACTGCAGGAAGTTCGCGTTTAGTCAATCGCTTGCCTCAATCTGGTCAGTTAGCCATCTTATCAATGTGTCATGCGGTGATTTGGGCTGTTATCGCATATCAATATGAACCCTGAAGATTGCAAATTTGGTAACAAAAATCTACCTATTTTGTATATTTTTTTTACCAATAATGCTTTTGGGTGGACCATTTTGAGAACATTGAATCAATTGTAAAAGTGGAGAGTATTTGAGAAGGGATAGAGGTTATTCGCTTCAGTGCTGGTTTGCAGCAGCTCGTATATTAGCAAAACCATTTATTGCTTGGATGCGCTGAAATTACGAGGAGCGGGGCGACGTTTTTTACAGTGAGACCTCTTTTTGGTTTTTACGAAAAATTTGGAGTGAATTTACTATGGAGAATAGCGATCACAATGATCAGCGGCTTCTAACAGAGTTATCGGCAGAAATTGTATCTGCATATGTTAGCAACAATCCCTGCGCAGCAGACGGATTGCCTAGTCTTATCAGTGATGTCTTTGATGCATTGACTGGCCTTTCCGGTCCACAGGAGCCGGTTCTCGAGAAGCTTGAGCCGGCCGTGTCCATTCGCAAGTCGCAAGGGCACGATCATCTTGTTTGTCTGGAAGATGGCAAGAGTTTTAAATCGTTGAAGCGGCATCTGAAGGCGCATCATAATCTGTCGCCGGAAGAATATCGTAAGAGATGGGGCCTGCCTCACGATTATCCGATGGTTGCACCGGCTTACGCGCAGACACGCTCAAAGCTGGCCAAGTCTATTGGATTGGGCAGAAAGCCCAAAGGAAAGAAATAAACCTGATCAATTTTTGGCGGGGCGTCACTGTTTCTTGCAGAGACGCCCCGTATGCCTTCATCCTGCGCGCGATAACGTCTAGTCTGTAGCTTGATTCGTCTTATTCAAGTTCTCGATGGCGGCCCCAGCTCTACCTGATCCAAGCTCAAATACCGGTGACGTCGTTGCGGGAAAACACGCTGTATTGCGTGATGTTTTCGGCTACGAAGCTTTTCGCGCCGGTCAAGAAGAGATTATTGATACCCTGCTTGCGGGGGTGTCGGTTCTGGCGATCATGCCAACCGGGTCGGGCAAGTCACTCTGTTTCCAGGTTCCTGCCTTGACCATGGAGGGCCTGACCGTTGTGGTTTCACCGCTGGTTGCCTTAATGCAGGACCAGGTGTCAGCCTTGCAGCTTGCTGGCGTTGCGGCTGATGCGATCCACTCCAGTCAGGACCGACAAGCCAATATTGCAGCGTGGCGACGGGTTGCATCTGGTCAGACTCGTATCCTTTATATGGCACCGGAACGGTTGATGACCGACCGCATGCTTGATGCGATTGCACAATTGCCTGTCTGTCTGTTTGCGGTCGACGAGGCTCATTGCATGAGCCAATGGGGACCGTCTTTCAGGCCGGAATATGCCGCGCTCGGTGCTTTGGGCCAGCGATTTCCCGAAGTGCCGATAGCGGCGATGACAGCAACGGCTGACCAGGCCACGCGACGTGACATCGAAACCCAGTTGTTTGCCGGTTCTCACCGCACTTTCGTCGCCGGGTTCGACCGTCCCAACATAACCCTCAATGTTTCGCCCAAGGGAGGGTGGAAAAATCAACTGCTCGACTATGTCGGGCAGAGACCTGGACAGAGCGGGATTGTATATTGTCTGTCTCGCAAGAAAACTGAAGAAGTTGCCGAGCTGTTAGCGCAGAACGGGGTAAACGCCACAGCCTACCATGCCGGTCTCGAACGGGACGAGCGAGCCGCACGTCAAAACCGGTTTGTGACGGAAGATGGACTGGTGATGGCTGCAACCATCGCTTTTGGTATGGGAATCGACAAGCCGGATGTCCGATATGTTTTCCATACGGATCTTCCAGGTTCTGTGGAGGCGTATTATCAGGAGATCGGGCGTGCAGGGCGTGATGGTGCGCCTGCCGATGCTCACATGCTGTTTGGGCCAGGCGATATCAGGCTGCGGCGGCAGTTCATTGAGCAGGAAAAAACTGACGATGACCACAAGCGTCGTGAAACAGCCCGTCTCAATGCGCTGATTACATTTGCGGAGGCGCAGGGGTGCCGAAGACAATCTCTGCTTGCGTATTTCCATGAGGAAAGCCCGGCTTGCGGCAATTGTGACAATTGCATCAGTCCTGTCGAACTAAAGGACGGTTCGGCGGAAGCTGAGCTGATTTTCGATGCGATTTTTGAAACCGGAGAACGGTACGGGCAAGCCCACATTATTGATGTCTTGCGTGGTGCGGAAACCGAGAAAGTTCTCAAAGCCCGCCACAATGTACTCAATTGTCACGGCATGGGGAGCCGTATTGCAAAGGCGCAATGGCAAAGTATCGTGCGTCAGATGGTTGCTGCGGGTTTTCTCGAAGTGGATGTTGCCGGATATTCAAGTCTGTTGATCACACCCAAAGGCAACCGGCTGACGCGCGGTGAAGAGGTGTTTCGTTACCGAGTTGATCCGCTGGCGCAAGACCGGCCTTCCGGGTTGGAAGCCGGTTCGACAAGGAAAGTGGACGCTTCGGCTGAATTGTCGCAACGAGACCGGGACCTGCTTGCTGCCCTGAAAAAGAAACGGTTGGAGCTCGCCAAAGCGCGCTCAGTACCCGCCTATGTTATCTTTCCTGACAAGACGTTGATTGATATGGCGATCAAAAGACCGTCGACAGAAGAAGAGTTTGGTGCCGTAAAGGGAGTTGGTACGAGCAAACTGAAGCGTTTTGGTGCAGCTTTTCTTGATGTAATTTGCGAAGATGGACGGTAGAAAGTGGAAGACAGTCCCAACATGTTTCCAGAGTTGCCGCTGGCAGGTGGGTGCCAGTGTGGTCAGCTGCGTTACACAGTGACGAAGATGCCAACCACTCTTTATTGTTGTCATTGTACCGAATGTCAGGGTCAATCATCATCAGCATTTGGCATGTCGTTGCGCGTGGTGGCCGATGGCGTCACGCTTGAGGGTGATGTTGGTGCATTCGTGCGCGACAAGGACACGGAGCGTGCCGTTGAATGTGTATTTTGCCCCCAATGCGGATCCCGGATTCTTCACAGGGGCAGGGGAGCTGATGCTGGATCAAGCATCAAGGCAGGGTCGCTGGACAACAAGACGTGGCTGCAACCGGTGGGCCATATTTGGGCGGCAAGTGCTCAAAAATGGATGACATTGAACGGTCTGATTTATCAGGGACAGCCTGCAAACTACGATGAGCTGGAACGCGAGTTTGCCAGAGTTTTTGGCATAAAGGGCCCTTTGAAACACAATCGCTAGGTTTCGTGTAGTTACGTGATCACCCTAAGTGGCTGATTTGTTGATGTCTTTTTCTTTCTGAAAATTGCCTTTCACGCTTCAATGACATTCTGCGGAAGTGTCTTGCGAATGAGGGTCATCGTGCCGATTTCAAAGAGTACCAGCGCTGATGCTGTGGGCCGAACAATTGTCCAGCCCAACCCACTCGACGAAACTCGCTGCGTTTTTGAGCGGCGGGTACCCCGAAAGGAAATAAGTTAATGAAAGTTTCTCTCAAGGCGATTTTTGCGGCTTGCGCAATGATGATTGCTCCCGCCCTCATGCCGGCAAACGCTGCTGCACCTTCTGTCGGCCTGTCAAATGCAGGTCTGGCTGTGTCGGATGCCGGATCA
Source organism: uncultured Rhizobiaceae group bacterium (assembly GCA_937930635.1). Classification (GTDB taxonomy): domain Bacteria; phylum Pseudomonadota; class Alphaproteobacteria; order Rhizobiales; family Rhizobiaceae; genus Pseudahrensia. Next base: position 193,102 of record CALHCF010000003.1, on the reverse strand, counting down.
GCAAATGTTATTCAGGCCGGCTACCGTGGCCGCCACTATGGCTATCGTGGTCGTGGTTTCCGCAGTCGCGGTTTTAGCCGCGGATTTTCACATCGCGGATATCGCAGCCGTGGTTTCAACCGTGGCTTTCGCGGTCATGGTTTCAATCGTGGTTTCCGTAGCCGCGGTTTCCGCAACCGTGGCTTTCGCAGTCGCGGTTTCAATCGTGGTTTCCGGGGCCGCAGCTTCTCGGGCCGTGGCTTCAATCGCGGGTTTCGCGGTCGCGCTATTTCAGGCCGGTAGAAACTGAAAGTAGAATTGAATTGGCTGGAAGTACGGCTTCGGGGGCGACATTCCAGTCAGACCTGGGCGACTGGGTCAGGTGGCTCCGACCGGACGGTCGGAGCCACCAACACATAAATCAGGGGCTGTCTGTGACATCACAGACAGCCCCGAATTGTCAGCAATTTTGGTTACAGAGCGTCAGCCAATCATTGCATGGCGGTCGACTTCTGGTGCTGGTTCAACATCGATGCTTTTGCCATCGCGCTCTTCCAGCTTTTCAGTCTTGGCCAATTCTTCCTCAACATCCTGCAGTGCCAGTTTGGCAGCGGCATGTTGTTCATTGAGATCTTGAATGGAAGTCTCAAGGTTCTCGCGGCGAAGCCGTGCAGCCTTAGCAAAAGTCGGGTATGCAAAATGACTGGTGTCATCGATACCGGCTTTTTTCTCCTCATAGGCGATTTGCCCATCGAGATCTTCGGCCATACGGCGAAATTCAGAGACCATGGTCTCAATTTGGGCCACTTGACGGGCCTTTTCCTGCACCTGAAACCTTTTCAGGCGAAGGATGCTTTCACGCGATTTCATACTCAATACTCCCGCACAAGCGTGATACTCCACCGATCTTAAACAGAGACCGGGCCGACGCATACTCCGTCGATGGAACCCACAATGGGCGGTAATTGTTAAAATAGTATCTAACCGGGTTGTAATTTGTTCTTTCTGACGATTCCTGCACGACTCATGGGCGGCTTTACTGCCCTTTTTGATTGATTATTTGGGGGTGGATGCCGGCTTCCCATCCTGGCGGTGTCAATCTCTCCTTAATATTCCTTTCCAAAACCTTCTTGGTAACCCTTCGTTTACCTGATTGATTAATGATCGTTATCGAATTAGCCCGAATGCTAGGTGCTTCGGTTTTGATTCATTCGTCCAAAATGTTCGTTTTCGAGGGTTAAAAGACTTCGTTAACGTAAAACATTAACTTACTGGATCTAAGAAAGAATGCACAAAATCAATTGGTTATCTAGAAAATCTGGTTTTTTGCAATAAGCTCTTGCTTTGCAGAATCACAATTTGTTAACCAATCCATGACAGCGTTGCGTTCGGGTAATTGAATTAACGGCATCTGCCTCCGGCCAGCTGGTCAGTTTGGTGGCAGATAGCTCCTTCAAGGGGAATGAAATGCGAGTTCTGCTGATTGAAGATGACAGCGCCACCGCACAGTCAATCGAGCTTATGTTGAAGTCAGAGAGCTTCAATGTTTACACCACGGATTTGGGCGAAGAGGGGGTCGATCTAGGCAAACTCTATGACTACGACATCATTTTGCTGGACCTTAATCTGCCGGATATGTCCGGATATGAAGTATTGCGTACCTTGCGCCTTTCGAAGGTGAAGACGCCGATTTTGATCCTGTCGGGGCTGGCAGGTATCGAAGATAAGGTTCGCGGACTGGGTTTTGGTGCCGACGATTATATGACCAAGCCATTCCACAAGGATGAGCTGGTTGCACGAATTCAGGCGATTGTTCGTCGCTCCAAGGGACACGCGGAAAGCGTGATCACCACCGGTGATCTTAAAGTCAACCTTGATGCCAAGACAGTTGAAGTGAACGGCCAGAGGGTTCATCTGACCGGCAAAGAATATCAGATGCTTGAACTGCTATCGCTGCGTAAAGGCACGACACTTACCAAGGAAATGTTCCTCAACCATCTTTATGGTGGAATGGATGAGCCGGAACTGAAGATTATCGATGTCTTTATCTGTAAGCTGCGCAAAAAGCTTGCTTCTGCGACGGGCGGGAAGAATTACATCGAAACCGTTTGGGGCCGTGGTTATGTTCTGCGTGAACCGGATGATGTCGAATTGGCCGAAACAGCCTGATTTCATTCAGGAAATCAAAGTTTTAAAGAACCCGGCCAATGGTCGGGTTTTTTGTTGCCTGTAAGGTAACCTCCTCATATCCTGCATGGAAGACATGTCGGACCATGAAGGATTGATGCATTGACGTTTCAAGAAGCAACCCTTCTTCTGCCCTCTTGGGTTCAGTACTGGATGAATTTCATTCTTCTGGTCCTGGTTGTTTCGGTGGTCGTTTTTCTTTTCAGTAAATCGACGCGGATGGCGGCTGTGCTGACCGTCATTTCAACCGCTCTCAGTGTCAGTCTTATGATGTGGATGTTCAGCAAAATGGGGATGGTCAGGCTTTTGGGGCTGGCGCATCTTATCTTCTGGATACCGCTGGTTGTCTATCTGTATGGTCGGCTTCGTACCGGAAATCTTCAGCGATTACAGCACGTTGTGATGTGGATTCTGGTGGCAACTCTTGTGACTGCCATGGTTTTTGATGCTTATGATGTGCTGCGCTGGTTGTTGGGAAACCGTGCCAGCGTGGTTTCAGTTTCATAGGAGATAGATTTGAAAAAACGCCAATTGGGTGACAACGGGCCGCAGGTCTCAGAGATCGGGCTGGGATGCTGGTCGTTTGCCGGTGCTTATGGGCCAACGGACGAGGCAGAAAGCCACGCGACTTTGGCTTCCTGTCTGGATATGGGTATCGATTTTCTCGACACCGCCAATGTTTATGGAATGGGCGTGTCGGAGAAGGTTATTGGCAATTTTGTCAAGGATAACCCGGGCAAATTCACGATTGCGACCAAGGCAGGCATATTCCGCGACCCGGAAACCAACGTTCGCGGTTTTAATAATTCAGCGGATCATTTGCGGGGCGAGTTAGAAAAAAGCCTTAAAAATCTGAAGCTTGATTGTGTTGACCTTTACTACATTCATCGCCGTGACCCTGAAATTCCCATCGAAGAGGTGATGGAAACCCTGTTGAAGTTCCGTGATGAAGGGAAGATTGGCGGAATTGGATTTTCGGAAATTGCGCCTTTCTCCCTGCGCCGTGCCTGTGCTGTGGGGCCGGTGGCGGCGGTGCAGAATGAATATTCTTTATGGAGCCGGTATCCGGATCTGGGCATGATTGCCACCTGTGCGGAGCTTGGGGTGGCCTTTGTTCCGTTCTCGCCGCTGGGGCGCGGGATTTTTGGAGAAAAAATTCCGGACCCGACAGCTTTTGAGGCTGGCGACTTTCGGGTCGGGACGCCGCGATTTTCAGAGCCGAATTTCAGCCGGAATGTTGAAATTGTCTCGCGTTTCAAGGCGTATGCTGCAGATCACGGCACGTCGGCTGTGGCACTGGCCATTGCCTGGTGTCTGGCGCGGGGGGATCATCTGATTCCCATTCCAGGGACACGATCTGCAGAACACCTGGCCGAGTGTGCAGAAGGTGCCGCTTTCGCCATGACCGATACTGTTATGGCAGAGATCGACGCGTTACTTCCTGTGGGCTGGGCCCACGGCGACCGATATTCCCGTGCACAATGGCTGGGTGCAGAGGGGTACTGTTAGGTACGATTACTTTTTTGGAGGGTTGCCCGGTATTGGTTCGCCCTGAAGTGACGGATGTGTTCGCATGTATTGTGGCGGGAAGGCCGCCTGTGCTTTGAGCGCCTCGGCAGCGTGCCAGGGCCAGCGCGGGTCATACAGCATACCACGAGCAAGAGCTACAAAGTCCGCCTGACCCGTTCTTATGATGGTTTCGGCCTGTTTTGGTTCAGTAATCATGCCGACCGCCATGGTCGGTAACCCGGTCGCTTGTCTGATTTCGGCTGCAAAGGGCGTCTGATAACCGGGACCAACACTGATCTGTTGCAAGGGACTGTTGCCGCCGCTTGAAACATCAACGAAATCACAGCCCCGCTTTTTCAATTCGTGGGAGAACCGGGTCGCTTCTGTGAGGTCCCAGGTGCTGTTTTCGACCCAGTCTGTCGCGGAAAACCGAACGCCGACTGGAATATCATCAGGTACAACCTGTCTGATGGCTTCGAAAACCTCCAGTGGATACTTCATACGTCCTTCGATATCTCCACCGTACTTATCGTTACGTTTGTTGCTGAATGGCGACAGGAATTGGTGTAGCAGATAACCGTGAGCGGCGTGGACCTCGATACAGTCAAACCCGACCCGTACTGACCGTTCAGCAGCCTGTACGAAGGCAGCTTTGACCCGAGCCAGACCTGCATCGTTCAGTGCAACAGGCATATGCCATCCCTCTGCATAGGGCTGAGCGGAAGCTGATGATGTTTCCCATGAACCATCCCCCTCACCAAGCGGTGCCGCACCGTCCCATGGAACATGGCAGGATGCTTTCCGTCCGGCATGAGCGAGTTGGATACCGATTTTTGCCGCGCCATAAGTGCGATAGAAGTTTATGATACGAGCCATGGCAGCTTCGTTTTCATCACTATAAAGGCCCGGACAGCCGGGGGTGATGCGTCCGGCGGCTTCAACGCCTGTCGCCTCGACAAAGACCAGTCCGGCTCCCGAAACGGCATATTGTCCAAGGTGCATGAGATGCCAGTCGCTCAATGTGCCGTTATTGGCCGAATACTGGCACATGGGTGCCACGACAATGCGGTTTGCCAGTTCAAGGCTGCGCAGGCTGATGGGAGAGAAAAGCTGGGACATGGGGAGTGCTCAATGGTTTTGAAAGCGGGCTTGATCGTCTGCCTGCTCTAACAATGTGCCACTCTGTGTCAAAGGAAAACTGACAAACAGTCTGCGCGCGCCGAAGCCAAATGTTTCAACTCTCCTTGTAGAGGGAGCTTTCCACGCCCAGATAACCGTCCCAGGCAAACCAGTAAGCAATGTGGCCGGGAACACGGGGCAATTTTTCTCCGCCTGGGCCTGTGAGAAAATCTTCACTGACTTTCCAACGGCCACCCGGACCGTCAATTGCACCATTTTTGGGTGTGCCGCTGAATTTCTGGCCGTTGCTTTTATAGGCACGAACTGTGCGCGTTTGTGCATCGCCAATCAGCACGAGATCGGTTGACCCGACACGGTCGTTGATGATTTTCTGATCTGAAAAGGCGCGTATCGGCCAGGCTCTTGCCGCGCCAAATTCGCGTATGCCGAACACGAATTCCTTGCGCTTCAGGTGGCTTTCATCGCCAACGAAGGTTGGAAACATCAGATCCGGGCTGCTGAAATACTCGTTGTAAACAACGCCTGATCCGTAGTCGCGATTGAAACCTGTTTCCAATGACAAGACCCTGGTGTCCGGGTGGCTGGTTTTCCATGCCTTCCACGACGTGATGGTAACAGGACGGATCTTTAGTTTGATACCCTCATCGACCAGCGGTCCGCCCACCGGTTCGCCGGTGAACTGGTTCCACAGACTTTTGGTTTCCCGGTCAAACATCAGTTTGTTGGAGCGGTAGAGAAAGCCAGATGATCCAAACACGAGAGGTTCTTTGCGTCCCTCAACGCTGGTCTCAAATAAGATGCCCGCGCCACACAATGTACAATAGGCGAGTGCGACCGGCACACCGCCAATCACCTCATTGAACATCTCGTGCCACCCCATGATCCGCAGTGGATAGGCGCGCACATCGCCATTTATCTCCACCCCAAAAACGAGATCATCGTCCACGAGGTAGTCAGCCTTTTTTGCGCTGAGAAGTTTGGGATTGTCCAGCGCGGGAATGCCGTCAACCCGCACGCCACCCCAGGTAATTTCAGAAAGACGGATTTTCAGCTTGTCGCGCGATGTGTATTTTTCATCGAAGAATTGCAGAAACCTTGGATCGATGCTGGCAAAGTACCGCAGTTTAAGTTTGCGGTAGCTTGGATGCGGAACAACCTGGGGATTTTTCTCCTGCCATATCATGGCTTCGCGCCAGGTCGGCAGTTTTTCGCCTGTCAGCTTTCCCAGAGCTTTAGACACAGCGACATGGTTTCCGCCCAGTCCCAACAACATGACCAGAGTGGGAGCCATGTCGATTTTGCCCCTGTCGACAATGTAATCGAGGGCTTTTTGTCGTTCTTCAGGTTGCCCGATAAGCGCCTTCATCGACAGATCGACGAAATCAATTTTTGACTCATCTGTAGCAGTTGGAACAGGTGCCTGCTTTTCCTGACTGTTGACAGGCAGGCCTGACATGAGGGCCATGCATGAGACAGCCATGAGACCCGTGGCGATTTGGTTTGAGCGCAGCATTGATAAAGCTCCCTGAATTAGAGCTTTACCCTATCTGCTTTTGTGAGCCGCAAAGAAGGGCCTTCACCCCGATGTGTAACGAGTTGACCAGTTCTGTGATCAACACAAAGCCACCCATTAATAAGCCCCAGTTCTAGGCTGCAGCGCTTCGAACCGTGGCGGCAATGTCATCAACCACTGAGCGCACAAGGCTTTCGTCATCCCCTTCGCCCATCACCCTTATCAGGGGTTCGGTGCCTGAAGCCCGGATCACCAGCCGTCCACTGTTGGCAAGACGCTGACGCCCTTCTTCGATTGAAGCCACGACCTTGCTGTCATTTAGTGGTTCGCCATCTGTATAGTGAACGTTTTTCAACACCTGCGGAACAGGTTCAAACCGTGCGCATACTTCGCTGACAGGTTTGTCCCAGGTCTGAACCACAGAAAGAACCTGAAGGGCTGCAACGAGGCCATCGCCGGTTGTTGCGTAATCTGAAAGCACGATGTGGCCGGATTGCTCTCCACCAACATTGTAGCCGTTTTTGCGCATGTGATCGACCACGTACCGGTCGCCGACCGCAGTGCGGGCAAGCGATAAGTTGATGTCGCCAAGGAAACGTTCAAGACCAAGGTTTGACATAACCGTGGCGACAATGCCCGGTGCCGTCAACCTGTCATCTTCTTTCCATGATTGGGCGACAAGCGCCATCAGCTGATCACCATCAACCACCTTGCTCTTTTCATCGACAATGATGACGCGATCCGCATCGCCATCCAGCGCGATGCCGATATCAGCGCGAACTTCATTGACCTTGCGAGCCAATGCTGCGGTGTGAGTTGAACCACACTCTGCGTTGATGTTGGTGCCATTTGGCTCAACACCGATGCTCACGACTTCGGCGCCAAGTTCCCAAAGAGCCGATGGAGCCACCTTGTAGGCTGCGCCATTTGCGCAATCGACCACGACACGCAATCCTTCAAGCGACATCTGTCTTGGAAGCGTTCGTTTGGCAAATTCGATATAACGGTCATGAACGCCGTCCACGCGGGTCGCCCGGCCGATATTGCCGTTATGCGCAAGCCGGTCTGTCACGTCCTCGTCGATGAGGCGTTCGATTTCTGTTTCAATTTCATCTGAAAGTTTGAAGCCGTTGGGACCAAACAGTTTGATACCGTTGTCGTGATAGGCGTTGTGTGATGCGGAGATCATCACGCCAATATCGGCGCGCAGCGAGCGGGTTAGCATTGCTACAGCCGGTGTCGGCACAGGACCAAGCTGGAAAACATCCATGCCAGCGGCGGTGAATCCGGCGACAAGGGCGTTTTCGATCATGTAGCCCGATAGTCTTGTGTCCTTGCCGATAACAACACGATGACGGTGACTTCCGCGCTTGAAAGCCACACCTGCTGCCATGCCGACGCGCATCGCGATTTCTGCGGTCATTGGTGATTTATTGGCAAAACCGCGGATACCGTCGGTGCCAAAATACTTACGCTCTTTACTCATAATCATCCGTCACTGGGGTTGATACCATTGAGTGTCGTCAGCCCGTTTGCAGGCCCCTTCCTGCATTGACGGGTTTTAATGTAGCAGAATTTGCACCTCAATTGTACTCACGAATTGTGACTTGCGGTGCTGGCAGCGACATTATGGCAATTCTAACAGGCCTGGTTTCATACCTAAAAGTTGCTCGAAACCCTAAAATATGAAGTGTTTAATTATGGTGACGCTTTGCAAGTTAGCGAATGTGATCGCCATCAATTGTGGTTATGGTTAAAGTAGTGGAAAGGTAAAAACCGGGCAGATTGGGCGTCGGGAGCCGCTGTATTGGGGCACGTGACAGTCGTATCAAGAAAGCTGTCTCATATGCCTACCGTCCAGAAAATGTGCTAATCCAGTCCCAAACAAACTGCGATTAACCTGCATGGTTTTGCCGGTTCTGCCCGTGCTGAAACTGAATTCAGCTTTCGCGATACTCCTGTCTCTCACTGGCAATTGATCAAGCTTATGGGATAAGAGACGAAACCGTGTGCGTATATCGCACACGGTCTAGGACGTTTGATCAGGAAGGCTGGGGTTCCATACCGCCGGTAGCGCCGCCCTTTTTGCCGCTGTCCGGCTTTTTCTTGGCTGCACCGGCCTTTGGCACCGCGCTGCCGCGTGAAGGTGGCGTATCATCTCCCAGATCACGGGAAGGGGGCTTGCCGCTAAGCAGCTCATCAATTTCCTGACCTGTCAGCGTTTCGTATTCCAGCAGGCCCTGAGCCAGGGCTTCCAAACCTTTCTTGCGCTTGGTGAGGATCCGCTTGGCTTCCTTGAAACCTTCATCCACCAGCCGGCGAACCTCCTCATCGATTATCTGAGAAGTTTCTTCCGAAACATTCTTGGATTGGGCTACGGAATGACCAAGGAACACTTCCTGCTGGTTCTCGCCATAGGCGACCTTGCCGAGTTTGTCGGAATATCCCCACTGGGTAACCATTGCGCGGGCGAGACGGGTGGCCTGCTCGATATCGGACTGTGCACCAGAGGTGACATTCTTTTTGCCAAATGTCAGTTCTTCGGCAACACGACCTGCCATCATAACGGCAAGGCGGGATGTCATTTCCTCATAGGTCATGGAAATCTGATCGCGTTCCGGCAACTGCATCACCATACCAAGGGCGCGCCCTCGCGGGATAATGGTTGCTTTATGGACCGGATGTGAAGATGGCACGGTGACAGCAACAAGAGCATGACCGGCCTCATGATAGGCTGTATTGCGCTTTTCTTCTTCCGACATGGCCATAGAGCGGCGTTCTGCACCCATCATAACCTTGTCTTTGGCATCGTCGAATTCCTGTGCTGTCACCAGCCGCTTCTCACGACGGGCAGCCAACAGCGCAGCTTCGTTGACGAGGTTCATCAAATCGGCACCGGAGAAACCTGGCGTGCCACGCGCAACAACTTTCAAGTCCACATTGGGCGCAAGTGGTACGTTTTTGACATGGACTTTGAGAATAGCCTCGCGACCGATGATATCTGGATTGGGCACCACAACCTGCCTGTCGAAACGACCAGGGCGCAGCAGTGCGGGGTCCAGCACATCGGGACGGTTGGTTGCGGCAATCAAAATGATGCCCTCGTTTGTCTCAAATCCATCCATCTCCACCAGAAGCTGGTTGAGTGTTTGTTCACGTTCATCATTGCCACCGCCAAGACCGGCACCACGGTGGCGGCCAACTGCGTCAATCTCGTCTATGAAGATAATGCAGGGAGCGTTTTTCTTGGCCTGCTCGAACATGTCGCGGACACGGCTGGCTCCAACGCCCACGAACATTTCAACAAAATCGGAACCCGAAATGGTGAAAAAGGGCACATTGGCTTCGCCAGCCACCGCACGTGCGGTCAGTGTCTTACCGGTGCCGGGAGGGCCAACCAGCAGAACACCGTGTGGCATTTTACCGCCCAGGCGCTGAAATTTCTGCGGATCGCGCAGGAAATCGACAATTTCGACGAGATCTTCCTTGGCCTCATCGACACCGGCCACATCATCAAATGTCACGCGACCATGAGCCTCGGTCAGCAGTTTGGCCTTGGATTTGCCAAAACCCATGGCTTTTCCCTGGCCGGATTGCATCTGGCGCATGATGAAAATCCACACGCCAATCAGCAACAGCAGCGGCAGCCAGTTGATCAACATGCCCGTGAAAGTCGAGCGGCCATCCGTTACGGGCTTGGCGCTGATTTCAACGTTCTGCGTTTCCAGCCGTTTGATCAGTTCCGGGTCATAGGGTGCATAGGTGAGAAACCGGGTGCTTGAATCGGTATAAGCGCCGCTGATTTTCTCGCCTGAAATAGTGACCGACTTAACGCGGTTTTTGTCTACAGCTTCCAGAAATTGCGAATACGCAATTTCACTGGTTTTGTTCTGATTAGAAGGCGACTGGAACATCTGGAACAGCGCCACCAGCAAAAGAGCAATAAGACCCCAGAGCGCGAAATTGCGAAAATTGGAATTCATTGAAAATATCCCGATGATGCGGGCATCGATTGCCCTGCGTCAGTTTTTGGTGACGTCGTGTTGGCGCATTGCACCTTGCTTCGTTACCAAGATAGGTCCCAAATTCCCGTCTGCCAAGGCATCAGCAGGCAGATGGGCAATTTCTTCGCATTATGTTGAACGCAGAACCGGACTGTCGCGGTTTAAAACCGGCTGACTGGCTTGTGAGACCACCACACAAGTGGGACTCGTCCATCCGAGTTTGTCTTTCAACACGTCATAGAGCGGGTTGTCGCTTTCTGGCCGCATATGCTCAAAAGCCGATACAAAGGGCCGTATTTCTCCCGTTTCTTCAACGAAAAAGCGACCATCCACAAAGCCCCGGCGCTCTTTGCAATCAGGACTGTTGCGCGCTTCACGTTCAAACAATGTAGAGGCTTTGCCAACCGAGATCATTGAACGACCAACGTTATGGCGCAAGACCGATCCCGATTGAAAAGCATCAATGAGCTTTTCCAGCTTGCCTCGGCCTGGACGATGCTCAAATCCGCCTGCGACACAAGCCAGAGTTTCAAAAGCATTTTGTGTGACAGATCGAGGGGCTGGGTTGCTCTCAAGAACAAGCCGTCCTGTGGTGTCCTGATGAAGGGAGGACGCCAACCAGCCAGCGGTTTGCACATTGAGCCATTGTCTTTGACGCGCTGACAGCACGGCAAGCCTGGCCATGTCTGTTGGGTCCGGTAGAGAGTTGTGAGTATCAGCCAGCGTTTTGCGAACACGAACCCGTTCGGCCTGCAAGTTCTCGTTTGAGGGGTCGCTAACCCACGGCAGATCACGGCTGGTCAGATAGTTCTGCAAATCGGTTCTTCTGGTTGTCAGAAGCGGGCGCAGGATACAAACCGCCCTTCCTGGAGCCACAGCATGACTGACGCATTTGGGGATGCACGAAAGCCCCCTGGTTGCGCCACCCGGCCTGATTCTAAATGAGCGCATGAGCACGGTTTCTGCCTGATCATCAAGGGTATGGGCTGTCAGTACAGCAGATGCGCCGATGGTGAGCGCATGATGACACAGCAGGTCGTAGCGCGCGTTTCGGGCTGCAGCACTGGCTCTTTGCTCCCCTGGTTTCCAGTTCAGGATTGTATGCGCGAGACCAAGTTTCTGTGCTTCCAGCGCTACAAAATCAGCTTCTTTGGCAGAGCTTTTGCGCAGGCCGTGATCGACGGTTGCGACCGCAATATCCGGCCTGTCTGTGCGGTTTGCGATGATTTGCATCATGGCGATTGAATCGCTGCCGCCAGACACCGCAAGCAAAACGATGTCATGACCCTTTAACAAGCCGGCATCCATGGTGATGGAATCGGGTGTCGGGTTCAAAACCGGCGTTCTCGTATCTGTCGGCACGTCAACACCGGGTGCTGGTCTGCTCGTCCTTGACCCGCTCTCCCAGCCTGGCTTTGGCGGACGGGTATTGCTTCAGTACTTCGGCATAGGTGGCACAGGCAACTTCGCGTTGGTTCATGCCAGCCAAGGCCAGACCAAGACCCAACAGATTGTCCGGTGCTGTCTTTGATTCCGGGAAGGCGTTGTGGGTTTCGAGATAGACATTGGCTGCGTTGTAATAGTCTTTTTGCCAGAACAGTGACTGACCCAGATAGTATCGCGCAACACCAACCCGCTTATCTTTTGGCCACGCTTTGACAAATGCACGATAAGCCTGTTCCGCTCTTGAATAATTGCGGCTTTCGTAGGCTTTTGCGGCGACTTCAAAGACTTCGGCGGGTGTAGCCCCAAATTCTGATGCCTCGATGCTTCCCTCAACCCCGTCGTTGAAAATATCGGGAAACTGATCAAGCGGCTTTTTTGGCGTGTCTGACTGTGTATCGATGACGTTTCCGTCTTTATCGAACTTCAGCGTTCCCAGTGCGCGAGGCGGTGCGCCGCTTTCGTTTTTCGGTGGAGCAGGATTATCGATCTTTGCAGTTTCTTTAACGTCCGGGCCGGAAGGGCGCGCGGACGACTCAGACTTTCCCAGGCGATTATCTCCTGTGTTGGTTTGAGCCGGAGCTTTTGTCACCTGTTCTTTTGGGGTTGCAGACCCGTTGGAGCTTTGGTCTTCCAGCTCCTGGAAACGCAGTTCGTTGTCTTCCTGCATTTTACGCAATTGTTCCTGCAATTGTAGCAGTTGAAAGGTCAGTTCTTCCACCTTTCCGTTCAGCCGTCGTACTTCCTCTTCCAGAGCGTTGACGCGAAAGCCTGAGTCTCCCGATTGGGCGAGTTGGTAGGGCTCTTCTGATGCATGGCTGATTGTAGGTGCTGCGCACATCATCGCCAGTGCCCAAATCAGGGAATAGATGGTTTTTTTGGTAAAATAGGTCACGAGCCCTCTGCTCCAGAGTAGGTGGCATGATTGCCGATTGTGCACTGAGCTTATCATCACAATAATTCAGGCCAAAATTTGGGATATCGATTCTGCAACTACTATCAGCAAACTGACCATGCCAGAAACAAAAATGGCGACCCCTGGGAGGGTCGCCATATGGTTTGCTGTAGTCGTGTCTTGCGGATTAACTGTTGGCACCACCAAGCACGGTAACGGCGCGGCGGTTTTGTGACCAGCAGGAAATATCGTTACAAACGGCGACCGGACGTTCCTTACCAAAGGAAATCGTCTTTACGCGGCCCCGGTTGATGCCCCGGGCGACAAGGTAATCGCGCGTTGCAGCAGCCCGTCGGGCACCCAATGCAAGGTTATATTCGCGGGTGCCGCGTTCGTCGGCATGACCTTCAAGCGTGATGCTGTAATTTGGATATTTGGCAAGCCATGTGGCCTGTTTGTCCAGGGTTGTCCGCGCTTCGGCCGTAAGTGAGGTTGAATCGGTCGTGAAGAAAATGCGGTCGCCCACATTGACGGTGAAGTCCTGTGTCGAACCCGGGGTGGCGCTTCCGGCTCCCGTATTCAGGCCCAATTGGGCAGAATTGTCGGGCAGAGCGTTTTTCTTGGCGCAACCGGTCGCAAAAACCAGGGCGGCGAGGGGAAGTACAAATGCCAGTCTGGCAGACCGGTGTTGTTTTGCAGACTTCTCAAAATTCAAGGTCAGGCTCATGACCGGACTCCTGTCGAAGGTCAAATTGAAAGGGTTTTGGTGAGGTTTTGATAACCAACATCCGTTAAGGGCGGCTCAAGAAATAAGGTTAATGAAAACTTAACACCTTGTTATTTCGCCGCACGGCTTCTTCATTAAGCAAGATTGCGGCCACAGATTGGCAACAGTCAGCTTATTGATGGTTTATGCTGGCGGGTGGTCAGCCCAACCGGGCACGATGGCTTTCAGCAAGGATGCAGAGAATTTCGAACATGATGCTGACGCCAACCCAGGCTGTTTGCCCTGACGGATCGAAGGGTGGTGAGACTTCAACCAGATCCGCACCTATGAGATTTAGTCCCCGCATTTCACGCACCAGCCTCTGGGCTGTGTAGGTATCGGGGCCGCCAATCTCCGGTGTGCCGGTTCCCGGTGCCTGAGACGGGTCGATAAAGTCGATATCGAAGGAACAATAGGTCGGCTGTTTGCCAACGACATCGCGAGCCTGTGCCATGACATCTGCAAATCCCCGTTCCATTAGATCTTCGATCATCAGGATCGTTACGCCATTGGCGCGGCCAAACTCGATGTCCTCACCATCATACATCGTTCCACGGATTCCGATCTGAATAACTCTCCTGGGGTCAAGAAGCTCTTCTTCGATGGCGCGCCGAAAAGGTGTGCCGTGGGTGTATTTCGTTCCGCCAAAATATTCGTTGAACAGATCAGTATGGGCGTCGAAATGGATCATTCCGACCGGCCCGTCCTTTGCCAGCCCTCTTAGAATGGGGAGAGAGATCAGATGATCTCCCCCGGCAGTAAGAGGAGTGATCCCGTCATCCTTGAGCTGCGAATAGAATGTGCTGACGCGGTCCAGACTTGCCATCAGGTCTGCAGGATTCGGTGGAACATCCCCCAGATCAGCGCAATTGCATAACTCAAAGGGTTTGAGGTGCGAGACCGGATGGACGGCACGGATCATTGTCGAGTAATCGCGTAGCTGGCGCGGACCATGCCTTGCACCGGGACGGTTGGTTGTTCCTCCGTCCCAGGGCACACCCACCAGTCCAATCTCGACATCGCTATAGAGCTTGTCACCCTTTTGGATGTGAGGAAGGCGCATAAAGCTTGGAACACCGGCGAAACGGGGAAGATCAAAACCCGACACAGGTTGGAAAGAGGGATTGGGCATTGTCGCAAACTCCGGTTAAGTCACATTGTTTGTGGCAGTCACTTCTGCTGCGATCAAGTTGTTCTAAAACTGGGTATTGAATGCCGGCTTGCTTAAATACCCTCTTGCGAAAGCCTGTCGAATGGGTAGGCTTTGCTTCATGAGTTCGGTGGGCGTTAGTAAATTTGAAGATTTGTCAGCGGTTCCGTCAAATGTGACGGATACCGAGCCCGTTCTTGCCGTTGAAAACCTCGAAACTATCTTTCACACGCAGGACGGGAAGGTGCATGCCGTCAATGGCGTGAGCTTTTCGCTTCAGGCAGGCGAGCTCCTGGGTGTCGTGGGAGAATCCGGCTCTGGCAAGAGCGTGACCATGATGTCATGTCTGAAATTGTTGCCGATGCCGCCTGCTGAAATCGTTAATGGCAGTGCGACCTTTCAGGGTCGCGATCTTCTCGAACTGAACATTCAGGATTTGCGCGAGGTGCGGGGCGGGGACATAGGGTTCATTTTCCAGGACCCGATGACCTCACTCAATCCGGTGTTCACAATTGGTTTCCAGTTGATGGAGCCGTTACGTATTCATCTTGGCATGAACAAGCGCGAAGCCCGCGAGCGTGCGATTGAACTGCTGCAATTGGTTGGTATCCCGTCGGCGGATCAACGGCTGAAGGATTTCCCACACCAGTTTTCCGGCGGAATGCGCCAGCGCGTCATGATTGCGATTGCATTGGCCTGTGACCCCAAGGTGCTGTTTGCCGATGAACCGACTACTGCGCTGGACGTAACGGTACAGGCCCAAATTATTGAACTGGTGAAAGACTTAAGAGAGAAGTTTGGCACTGCCATTATCTGGGTGACCCATGATCTTGGCGTCGTGGCAGGCATCGCTGACCGTGTTGCGGTGATGTATGGCGGTCAAATTGTTGAATATGCCGACGTTGAAAGTCTCTACAACAACCCACGTCATCCATACACTCAGGCTTTGCTGGAAACCCTGCCTTCTCATGAAGGGGGACGCGACAGACGTTTGCGCAGTATTCCCGGGCAAGCCCCAAGCCTGACAGCCGCCTTGACATCTTGTCCTTTTGCACCGCGCTGCACACAGGCTCATGAACGTTGTCATGCTCAAAACCCGCCATTGTTTGAAGTGAATGAAAACCAGCAGTCACGTTGCTGGCTTGAAGCGGAGGACAGTGTCGTATGAGTGTCGAGGCTGTCACACCCGAAGATGCTTTGCTTCGGGTCTCCGATTTGAAAATTCACTTTCCAATCTACAAAGGAGTGTTTCGGCGCAAGATCGGTGACGTCAAGGCCGTGGATGGGGTCAGTTTTGAAATTCGGCGCGGAGAAACACTGGGTCTGGTTGGGGAATCTGGTTGCGGAAAGTCCACGACGGGCCGCGCTGTGTTGCGTCTCTACGATCCAACATCCGGTGATGTGCATTTTGAAGATCGCGACATAGCGCATTTGTCCAATAGTGAAATGAGACAGATGCGGCCTCGCATGCAGATGATTTTTCAGGATCCTCAGGCATGTCTCAATCCGCGTATGACTGTTGGTGCCATCATTGCCGAGCCGTTGATGGAACACACCAGCATGAGGGAGGCTCAGCGCAAAGAACGGGTTCAGGAGCTGCTTGAGGCGGTAGGAATGAACCCCAATTTTGTGAATCGTTATCCGCATGAGTTCTCAGGTGGACAAAGGCAGCGCATAGGCATTGCCCGGGCATTGGCTCTTGATCCTGATTTCATTGTTTGTGATGAGCCGATCGCTGCCCTGGATGTGTCAATTCAGGCGCAGGTGGTCAACCTGTTGGAAGACCTGCAGGATCAGCGGGGGCTGACCTATCTGTTTATCAGTCACGATCTTTCCATGGTCCAGCATATCGCTGACCGGGTGGCTGTCATGTATCTGGGCAAAATCATGGAACTCGCTTCAATGGAAGACCTTTTCAGTCAACCAAAGCACCCTTATACGCAGGCGCTTCTGTCCGCGGTTCCCGTACCGGACCCTGCGACGGAGGCCAAACGTGAACGGGTTATTTTGACTGGAGACGTTCCAAGCCCTTCAAATCCGCCGGAAGGGTGCGTTTTTTGCACCCGATGCCCGATTGCACAGAAAAAATGCTTTACGGAGCCGCCAGAATGGCGTGAACTTCAACCAGATCAATTCGTTGCCTGTCACTTTGCGCAATAGAGGGGATGGACAACGGATGCGATGAAACCTGGGAGAGCCGGGATAATAAGAAGCCAGTTCTGGCTGAAATACTTTTGCGGCAAACCTGTCTGCAAAAATAGTCAAAGTGCCGTTTTACGGCTTGAAGTAAAGGGAGACTGATATGAAACACCTGAAAGCTCTACTTATGGCCACGGCCGCAACCGCCCTGGTTGCGTCCAGCGCTTTTGCCGATGGTCACGCCAAACGTGGCGGAGATGGACAACTCAACATTATTTACTGGCAGGCACCTTCAACGCTGAACCCTTATCTTTCTGGTGGTACCAAAGATGTTGAATCGGCATCTCTGATTATTGAGCCGCTCGCCAAATACAACGAAACCGGTGAGATGGTCCCGGCTTTGGTTGACGAAATTCCAACAGTGGCCAATGGCGGCGTTTCTGAGGATCTGAAATCCATTACGTGGAAATTTTCTGAGGGCCTGAAATGGTCGGATGGATCAGCTTTCAAAGCTTCGGATGCTGTGTTCACATGGAAGTATTGTACTGATCCTGCAGGTGGTTGTGCCCAGGTTTCCAACTTTGCTGATGTTGAAAACATGGAAGCAGTCGATGACCGGACTTTGAAAATCTCGTTCTCAAAGGCGAAGCCATTTCCTTACGGACCGTTTGTTGGTGCTCAGTCGCCAATCATTCAGGAAGCTCAGTTCAAGGATTGTCTGGGAGCAAAAGCCCCTGAATGTACTGACCAGAATTTCGGTCCGGTTGGAACCGGCCCATTTGTGGTCACGGAATTCAAACCAAACGACGTGATCCAGTACAAGGCTAACGACAATTACCGCGTACCGGACCAGCCTGCGTTTGCGACGGTGCTGTTTAAAGGCGGAGGCGACGCTGCTTCTTCGGCGCGTTCCGTTCTGGAAACAGGCGAGTTTGATTATGCCTGGAACCTGCAGGTCGAGCCGGAAATTCTCTCCAAAATGGCTGCGGCTGGGAAGGGTAAAGTGGTCTCGGCATACGGTACATCTGTTGAACGTATGATGATCAACCAGACAAACCCTGATCCGGCTCTTGGTGACAAGCGCGCGACGCTGGAAGGCGGCAAGCATCCGTTCTTAACTGACAAGAACGTTGTCAAAGCGCTGTCCCTGGCAATCGACCGCGGTATTCTGGTGGAAGCCGGTTATGGATCTGCTGGTCAGGCCACCTGTAACGTATTGCCTGCACCTGCAATCTACGCTTCTGAAGCCAATGATGAATGCAAGACGCAAAATGTAGAACTCGCCAACAAGCTTCTTGACGACGCAGGCTGGGTTAAAGGTGGAGACGGTGTCCGTGAAAAAGACGGTGTGCGCCTTTCAGTCCTTTACCAGACTTCAACCAACGGCGTTCGTCAGGGTACGCAGGCACTGGTGAAACAGATGTGGCAGGCAATCGGTGTTGAAACCGAGCTGCGCAATCTGGATGCATCCGTGTTCTTTGGCGGCGATCCATCCAGCCCGGATACTTTCCAGAAGTTCTATGCGGACATCGAAATGTACACCAACAATTTCGATGGAACGGACCCGGAAAAATACATGGCCAACTGGCTGTGCTCGGATATCCCTTCGTCGAAGAACGGCTGGCAGGGCTCTAACATCCAGCGTTTCTGCGATCCTGCGTATGACGCTCTGGTGGCTGAAATGTCCAAGACAGCTGCGTTGGAAAAACGCGCTGAGCTGGCAAAGAAAATGAACGATATGCTGGTGCAGTCCGGCTCGATCGTTCCTTTGATCCACCGCGGTGGTGTTTCAGCACACGCCAACACTCTTGAAGGCGTGAAAATGAACGAGTGGGACTCGGAACTTTGGAACGCTGCTGAGTGGAAACGTAAGAAGTAAGACCACTTCTAAACCAAACCAGATGACATCCCGGCCCGCAAAGATAATGGTCCGGGATGTCACTCTCAGTTCATTGTAGAAGATATCCAGCAGGATCACGGGGCTATGGGTTCATACGCTATTCGACGGTTGCTATTTGCGATCCCGACCCTGCTGGTTATCTCCTTCATTGTTTTTGGCATTCTTGATCTCGCGCCTGGCGATCCCACAGGGCAGTTGCCACTTACAATTCCACCGGAAGTGCGAGAACAGATCCGCGAAGCCCTGGGCTTTAATCAACCATTTATCGTGCGTTACGGTCTGTGGCTTCAGCAATTCCTGATAAATGAGCCGCTCAATCTTCTCGAAAAAACCTGCGATGGGACCTGGTGTGCCGACTGGTTTGCCAGTTCCGAGACGCGGTTGCGTGTGACTTCCTGGTCCACGCGGTCTCCTGTGGTTGATCTGATTATCGAGAGAACACCTCAAACCCTCTGGGTGGTCGGCATGTCCTATGTTGTGGGCATATTGATTGCGATCCCGATTGGTATTGTCTCAGCCTATAAACAATATTCGATCTTTGATCAGGTCGGCACGTTCATTTCGATGATTGGCTTTTCAGTGCCTACGTTCTTTACCGGCGTGCTGATGATTGTAATTTTCTCTGTACAGTTGGGCTGGTTCCCGTCCGTCTACGATACAACGCTGGTGGTCAATGACTGGCCCAGTTTCTGGTTGCAGGTGAAGCAGATGATCATGCCTGTGATGGTGCTGGCGCTGTTCAACGCATCGCAGCTTTCGCGATTCATGCGTGCTTCGATGCTGGACAATCTGAGCCAGGACTATGTTCGGACCGCGCGGGCAAAAGGTGTGGCGGAGAAGATTGTTCTGCTGGTGCATGTTCTGCGCAATTCTCTGATCCCTGTCATTACAGTGATTGCGCTGAGCATTCCGCAGATTTTCGGCGGCGCCATCATTACTGAACAGATCTTCCGTGTGAATGGATTGGGAGCCTTGCTCATCAACGGCATTCAGAGCGCGGACTATCCACTGGTACAGACCCTTACGTTTCTGTTTGCCGTGCTCATTGTGTTGTTCAATCTGATCGCCGACCTGCTCTATGGCATGCTTGACCCAAGGATTCGCTATGACTGATATGGGGAAAACGGCTGGCATGAACAGCGGCTCTGCGCAGCCAGCCGACGCATTTGCGGATGCCTTGCATCCTCACCGTTCCCATTGGGGCGATGTGTGGCGTCAGTTCCGCACCCACAAAGGTGCCATGGTTGGAACCTTTGTCTTTGTGGGCATCATATTGGTGGTGGTGTTCGGTTCCTATTTTCACACCATCGATCCACAATTCCTCGACATTCGTAACAAGAATCAGGGAATGTCCTTCGCTCACCCCTTCGGCACCGACAATCTGGGGCGCGATATGCTGGCTCAGGTCATTGCGGGTGGCCGCGTTTCATTGCTGGTCGGCGTGGTGGCCATGGCGCTTTCTCTGGTTCTGGGTGCCATAGTGGGCGTATTGGCAGGGTTTTTTAAACCGCTCGACGGGCCTTTGATGCGGTTGACAGATCTCTTTCTTGCGCTGCCGATCCTGCCCTTGCTGCTTGTCATTATCCTTCTGTTTCGCGATCCCCTGCGCAAGCAATTCGGGCCTGAGACCGGAGTGTTCATTCTGATTGTTTTCATTATCGGAATCACCAGCTGGATGCAGACTGCAAGGATTGTTCGTGGTGACGTTCTGGCGTTGAAAGAACGGGAATTTGTTCTGGCGGCCCGGTCGATCGGAACCCGATCCTGGAAGATCGTGTTGCGTCATATCTTTCCCAATGTGATGTCACCCATAATGGTATCCGCAACACTGGGGATCGCCAGTGCCATCATCACTGAAAGCGCGTTGTCGTTTCTGGGGCTGGGGTTTCCGTCCGACTATCCCACGTGGGGTCGGTTGTTGTTTGACGGCAAGGATTTCATCCAGCTAACGCCGACCCGCGTTCTGTGGCCCGGTCTCGCCATTTCGCTAACGGTCTTGAGCGTCAACTATATCGGTGATGGTTTGCGCGATGCTCTGGACCCGCGTATTCGCGGGCGATGAACTGATCTGATCAGCTTGAAATTTCTGAAAGCTGGCGTGCGCCGTCACGCATGAGGTCAAGGTGTTGGACAAGCGTTTCGAGGTTCAACCTTTGTGTGGGGCCATGAAAGGACACGGTTGCCAGAAAATTGCCCTGGTTATCATGAACCGGAACACCAAGGGCGACCATGCCTTCGAAAAGTTCTTCACTGTCGATTGCGTAGCCGTTCTGCCTGATTTTCCCGAGTTCTTCGCGCAATTCATCTTGCCCGCAAATGGTGTTCGGTGTGCTGCGGTCCAGAGCAAGGGTTTTCAGAACCTGTTCGAGGGTGCGTGACGGCAGGCTGGCGAGATAGCATTTGCCACTGGCTGTACAGTGGAAGGGAACCCGCGACCCGACCGGCAATTCTATGCGGAAATGCCAATCCGTTTCCACGCGATCAACGTAAGCCATTCCGTCGATTTCGGGCATGGCGAAGTTGACTGTCTCGCCTGTGGCACGCGAAAGGGAAATCAACACCTGGTGGCGGGCCAGCTTGTGATGCCTGGAGTTCAATAACCCTTTTGCCATTGTCATTGCACGGGGTGCGGGCAGCAGCTTTTTTCCTGTTTCATCACGAACAAGGAAGCCCTCACTGATCATGGTTTGGCAAAGGCGATGGATGGATTGCTTGGGCAAACCGATGGCACGATTAATCTCGGTTGGCGTTAGGGGCTCGCCTGCACCTGCAACTTCTTCCAGTATCAGCAATGTGCGCAGGTTGGTCGCGATGCGTGCGCCCTGATCGCTCTCCACGCCCATTAGTCATGTCCTTACATCGGATTTGGAATTGTGGACATTTTTTGCACTTGGTGATTGCAACGACGTTCACAACGTGTTTCTATAAATATCGGGACCAAAAGTCTCATTTTTTGCACTATCTAGTCAAGTTGAAAAATGCAAAAAATGAGACTTTTGGCCAGGCGAGGATGAAATCCGGCCTGCTGCATGAAAAAACCATGCGTCGAGTGGTAGTGGGGAGTTTCCATTTTTGGAATTCGACTTTGTAATTGTGGGTGCTGGCTCGGCAGGCTGCGCGTTGGCTAATCGGCTGTCTGCTGATGGCCGCTATTCGGTTGCATTGATCGAGGCCGGGGGGCGCGATACCTCGCCATGGATCCATATTCCGGTTGGTTATTTCAAAACCATGGGTAATCCAAAAATGGATTGGGCCTACAAGACCCAGCCGGACCCAGGGCTGAATGGTCGGTCAATTAACTGGCCGCGTGGGCGGGTTTTGGGTGGTTCTTCTTCCATCAACGGTTTGCTTTATGTGCGAGGCCAGAAGGAAGACTATGAACAATGGCGCCAGCTCGGCAATGTGGGCTGGGGCTGGGATGATGTTCTTCCCTGTTTCAAACGGGCTGAGACCTGGGAAGATGGCGGCAGCAATCTCCGGGGGGGGAGTGGTCCGCTGTCTGTGTCAAAGACGCGGCTGAGCCGAAAGAGCATTGATGCTTATCTGGAAGCGGCGCAGACCGCGGGCTATCCCCGCAATGACGACTATAATGGTGAAACTCAGGAGGGGATGGGATATTTCCAGCTTACGGCCCGCGGCGGTCGTCGGTGTTCTTCGGCTGTTGCTTATTTGAAGCCAGCGAAAGCCCGCTCCAACCTTACCATCCTGACCGGCCTGGTTACCAAGCGTGTTTTGTTTGCGGAAGGCCGGGCAACGGGTGTCGTGGCCTTGGGCGGTGGTGGTGAAACCGTGGTGAATGCGCGGGCAGAGGTTATACTCTCTGCAGGGGCAATCGGATCCCCGCAGATCCTGATGCTCTCCGGGATTGGGCCTGGAAAAAATCTTTCCGACAATGGAGTTTCGGTTTCAAACGATCTCAAGGGCGTTGGGCAGAACCTTCAGGATCACCTGCAAGCCCGTCCGGTTTTCAAATGTCGTTCCTCAACCATCAACACCGAAACAAATTCCCTGTGGAAGCAGGCGATGATTGCGGTCGAATATGCACTGAAACGTACCGGCCCCATGACCATGGCCGCAAGTCTTGGAACCGGATATCTCAAGACCCGTGATGAATTGCTGACGCCGGACATCCAGTTTCACCTTCAACCATTCTCAACTGATAAAGTGGGTACAGCCACGCATCCCTTCGATGCTTTCACCGCATCGGTTTTGCAGATGAGGCCGGAAAGTGCCGGTCATCTTGAACTGCAGTCGTCGAGAGTGGAAGACCACCCGGTTATCCACCCGAACTATCTTTCAACGCCCCTCGATTGTCAGACCATTGTTGATGGTATCAAGATCGCGCGGCGTATTGCTGGTTTTGAACCTGCCAAATCGGAAATCGTTGAAGAATATGCGCCCGGCCCTGACGCGGGGATGGACGATGACGAAGCCATTCTTGACTGGGCGCGCAACACCGCCACCACGATCTATCATCCCACAGGCACCTGCAAAATGGGCAGTGACGATATGGCGGTTGTGGACGAACGGTTGCGGGTTCACGGCGTGTCCGGCCTGCGGGTGGTGGACGCTTCGATCATGCCGATGATTGTTTCTGGAAACACGAATGCGCCGGCCATGATGATTGGTGAGAGGGCTTCCGACCTGATATTAGAGGATGCTGCCTGATGTGGGATACGATATTCGATCTTGGCGCGATCATTCTTGCCGACATTGTTCTGTCTGGTGACAACGCACTCATAATCGGCATGGCCGCCGCCGGGCTGGCCCCCGAATTGCGCAGGAAAGCTATCATATTTGGTATGGTGGTCGCCGCTGTCTTGCGTATTGTCTTTGCTGTTGTGGCCACAAAGCTGCTTGGTATTCCGGGGCTTCTTCTTGTTGGAGCTCTGTTGCTGTTTTGGGTTTGCTGGGGGCTTTATCGCGAAATTCGTTCGGGTATAGATCATGAGGCCGAACTTGCTCTTGAAGCGGCAGAAGACCCGAAACAGGGCTATACGGGAAAACCGCGACGTACTATCGGTCAGGCTCTGTGGACAATCACCATCGCTGATGTTTCGATGTCGATCGACAATGTACTGGCTGTGGCTGTTATTGCTGATGGTGATACCAATAAACTCATCTTTGGCCTGGGGCTTGCTATTGTATTGATGGCGTTTGCCGCTACGCTGATTATGAGGGTGCTGACGCGCTATCCTTGGATTTCGTGGGCTGGATTGCTGGTTCTGATATATGTCGCGGGGGAAATGTTCTACCGAGGAGTAACCGATCCCATTTTGTGGGATTTCTTGGCCCGGATAAGTGGCGCAGGGGGTTGAAGATAAGAATTCCGGTCATTTTTTGACCGGTGGGTTTGGCGGATGATCCGCCAAAATAATTGTGATGAATCTGCATCATCCCGAGCCTTCGGCGGGGTCCATGATGGCATCACATTCGTCGAAGGCGCGAAAGAGACACCAGGGAGGAAAACCATGTCTGTTCTTTCAAAATTCGGCAAAACTCTTGCCGCTACGGCCGTGGCCGTATCTGTAACTTCTGCAGCTATGGCTGCTGAGGTTAATATCCGCATTCAGTCGGTTATTTCAGCAAAAGCTGATGAAGTCGTCATGCTGAAAAACTTTGCTGCTGACGTTCTGGCTCTGACAGCTGACGATCCAGTGAAAATTGAAGTGCTGCCTGCTGGTGCCGTTGTTGGCGCAAAAGAAGTGCTTGATGCTGTCGATAAAGGTCTGGTTGAAGGCGGGTTCGCCTGGACTCACTACTGGTCCGGTAAACATCCTGCCGCCGCTCTGTTCGGTTCGCCACCAGCTGGTGGTGGTATCGGCATGGACAACCTTGCGTTCCTGTCATGGTTCCAGTTTGCTGGCGGCAAAGAGCTGTACGATCAGCTTTGGACAGAAATGGGCGTGAACGTCAAAGGCTTCATGTTGCAGCCGGTGGGCCCTGAAGCTCTCGGTTGGTTCAAAGAGCCGATCAAGTCCATGGCTGACTTCAGAAAGTACAAGTTCCGCACACCTCCAGGAATTCCTGGCCAGGCCTATAACGACATCGGTGTTGCATCGGTCGCTATGGGTGGTGGTGACATTCTGCCAGCGCTTGAAAAAGGCACAATTGATGCTGCTGAATGGTGCTGCCCGAAACCTGACTCCGTGTTCGGTTTCCAGAAAGTGCTTAAGCACTACTACCTGCAGGGTCTTCACCAGGTTGTCGTGAACGCTGACATGTACATCAATGGCGATGTGTATAACGGCATGACCGACCACCAGAAGAAAGCTCTGGAAGTTGCTGCTAACGCTTCGCTTTCAAAAGCAATGTCTTACCGTATCTATGAAAACGGTAAAGCTTTGAAAAAGCTCGTGGAAGAAGATGGTGTTATCCTTCATGATACGCCAGCTGATTATTTCCCAGCTTACATGAACGCTGCGAAGGCACTGCTTGAGAAAAATGCCAGTGAAAACGCATTCTTCAAGACTGTCTATGACAGCCAGAAAGAATTTGCAGCTGTCGCTGTACCATTCTGGGCTGGTGCGCAGGCCTCTAACGCCGCTCTTGGCAAGGCCTATGCTGACTCGCTGAAGAAGTAAGCACATACTTGAAAGGGCGGGGTGCTTCTGCATCCCGCCTCTTCTCCATTTGTGAGTTCCCGGGAGGAGGGGATTCACAAATGGAGAGTTGTCATACTCGGGGAGAGAGCCGGTGGCTGAGGAAGTTATTCCAGACGATCTGGAGATCACAGATGAACTCATCGCCGAACGGCGGGCCGAACAGCCTGGCGAAACGCCGGAGGACATGACGCCGTGGCAGCGACCGATAACGGCCTTTATAGATGTCTTGAATCTGTGGGCCGGTCGTTTGACCTGCCTTCTGCTTGTTCCTTTGATATTTGGCACAGTTTTTGAGGTTGTATCCCGCAAAGCATTCGGCGTTCTTACCGACTATGGCTACAATGATGTGGCGGTTGCCTGGGGCTTAGGCCCAACGCTTTGGAACTATGACATCAGCCGTATGACCGGCGGTGTCATTTTCATGGCTGCCGCTGGCTACGCGCTCTTGCGGGGCGTGCATATTCGTGCCGATTTCCTGTATCGTAACTGGACGCCAAAAACGCAGGCCACGGTCGATGCATCCTTGTATCTGGCGTTCTATTTCCCCGCCATGTTGTTCTTTTTCTGGTCATCGGGCGACTATGCGCTGGATGCCTTCGGTAAAGACATTTTCAACCTTAGCGGTTGGGAAAAGGCAGGAGACTCTACCTGGGCTCCTTATCTCGCACCGGCAAGGATTTTCATGCCGATCGGTGCGTTCTTGCTGTTGCTGCAAGGTCTTCCCGAGCTTTTCAGAGCGTTTCATCAGATGGGCAAGGAGCGCGAAGCACAGTTTATTCGCATTCTGCCGGTCTATCTTATTGCGCTGGCGATTGTTTTTTCTTCCGTATTTTTTCCAAAAATGGTGCCATTCGATGACTGGTGGGATGCCCTTGCGGGAGGGGGAATTTTCGATTTCTCCAAATCCACCATCGGCTTGTTCATGCTGGCAGCAATGCTGTTCTCGATTTTTGTCGGTTTCCCGATTTCCTTCACGTTGATTTTCCTGGCCTTTACATTTGGCTCCTGGGGCGCTGGCAGTGCAGTAACGTTCTTCCTGATGACACTTCAGGTGAACTCTACAATGCTGGACGACCAACTGGTTGCGGTGCCTTTGTTCATTCTTATGGGCATTGTGATGGAGCAGGCGGGGTTGATGGAACGCTTGTTCAACGCGGTGCAACTGATGATGTCACGCACGCGCGGTGCCCTGTTTATTGCCGTCCTGTTCGTGTCGACAATCTTTGCCGCGGCAACTGGTATTGTTGGCGCGTCGGTCACTATTTTGGGCATCATGGCTGCCAAGACCATGAACCGGTCCGGTTATGACGTGAGACTTGCAGCGGGTACGATTACAGCCGGTGGTACGCTTGGCATCTTGATCCCGCCTTCGATCATGTTGATCGTTATGGGGCCAGTGCTTGAAGTGCCGGTGACGGACCTTTTCCGGGCAGCGATCGTACCGGGTATTCTGCTGGCTCTGCTCTATATGCTGTATGCGCTTGGCCGGTGCTGGATTAACCCAAGCCTTGGTCCAATTCTCTCAGAAGAAGATCAACCCGAAACATCGCCTTATTATCTGCTTGAAGTAGCTGCTGTCATGGCGGCTTTGATCGTATTCTTCTGGTTGATTACCGCCGGTGCATCCGGAAGTCTCGCAATCTTCCCATTGGGCGGGTTGGTTATTCCCATCTTGTGGCTCGGTGCGATGTTCCTGATCTACAAATGGGCGCGTGCCACCAAGCCGGGAGGGTTCTACTTCTCCGACCTTTGGTATGAGTTCTTCATGGGGCTCGTGCCGCCCACGGTATTGATTGCCTTTGCGCTTGGTTCAATCCTGGCTGGTTGGGCAACACCGGCAGAGGCCGCTGCATGTGGTGCGTTTGGCTCAATTCTGCTGTCTCTTGCTTACCGCAGACTGACGGTTCCCAAGTTTTACGATGCCTTGATCAAAACGCTGGAAATTTCAGTGTTGATCATGTTCCTCGTTGCGGCATCCAATTTCTTTGGGGCTGTGTTCTCCAACCTGGGAACACCGAAGTTCCTGACCGAACTTCTCCTGTCGTTTGACCTTTCCACCGCCGCGATGCTGATCTTCGTCATGGCACTGGTTTTCCTTCTTGGCTGGCCGCTGGAATGGGTGCCGATTGTGTTGATCATCGTACCGATTCTCGTGCCATTGTTGGTGGACCTTCAGGTCAATCTGACCTGGTTTGCTATCCTGGTTGCCGTGAACCTGCAGACAGCCTGGCTCAGTCCGCCCGTCGCCTTGTCCGCCTATTTCCTTAAAGGCGTGGTGCCGGAATGGGACTTGAAGGATATCTATCTGGGCATGATGCAGTTCATGGTTATTCAGGTGATTGGTCTGGCGCTAATTTTCATGTTCCCCGGGTTCGCCTTGTGGTTGCCTGATTGGCTGTCGGCGGCGGGATCTGAAGGTTTCTTCAGCTATTCCGGCTATCCAGCCAGCCCTTAAAGCGGTTCAGTTTTGAGCGATGTGCGAAGGAAGCCGGGAGCCGTTTGGCGCTTATGTGCCGTATCCGCGCAAGCATTCGGTGGAGCTGAATTGCCGTGGGCAAAAACCAACTGGATTGATTCCGTTTAAAAGATGGATTCAATCTAGCGAGAAGTTGACGTCAATTAGGGTTTGAGGAAGTCGCACCATGCGCGCACTTTATTATACCGGGACTATGCAATCGGAATTGCGGGATGCACCTGACCCTGTGGCAGGGGCAGGCGAGGCGCATATCGACGTCTCCCATTGCGGGATTTGTGGCTCTGACATGCACGCCTGGCACGGTCATGACCCACGCCGCGTGCCGCCGCTGATTCTTGGTCATGAAGCTGTTGGGACACCTCGCAATGGTGCCTATGCAGGACAACGTGTGGCTATCAATCCATTGCATACATGCGGTCAGTGCCGTCATTGCCTTGCGGGTGATGATCATATCTGCCCGGAGCGCAAGCTGATGAGTATGCAGCTTCCCGGCGCCTATGCCGAGCAGACAGTGGCGAGCGAGCGCAATCTCTATCCCCTGCCGGACCATCTTTTGGATGAAGATGCAGCATTGGCCGAGCCAATGGCCGTGTGTGTTCATGCCGTGGAGGCAGCGCGCAAGACGGTTCGTCGGCCATTTGCCGAGAGCCGTTGCGTGGTGCTCGGTGGTGGTGCCATTGGTGTTTTGTGCGCCATTGTTCTTGCTGATCAGGGTGCGAAAGACCTATGGATTGCCGAGCCTAATGAAAAGCGCCGCGCAGTTCTGGAGAAGATTTGTCCGATTACCGCTTATGACCCCGCTGTCGGTGGTCCGGAAGAGGGGAGCGTTGATCTCGTTATTGACGCTGTTGGTGCCCCGGTTACGCGGAAGGCTTCCTCAAGTCTGGTCATGCCCGGTGGTACCATCGTGCATGTGGGGTTGCAGGAAGCTGGCGACGGTCTTGATACGCGCTATTTCACGCTGCAGGAAGTCACCTTCGCAGGAACCTATTGTTACTCACGCTATGATTTTGCGGCGGCATTGAAACTGCTGGCCCGGGGGATTATTCAAAATCGCGACTGGATTGAGGTGCGATCGCTGGATCAGGGCGCTGTAAGCTTTGAAGATATTCATAACGGCAAAGCGCCGCCAAAGATCATTTTATCGATGGCGTAACCGCTCGCTCAACTGCAATAAATCTCGTACAGCCGCTCGAGCAGGCTGCGGGCGTCTTCGCTGTCTATTGAATAAAAGATCGACTGTCCCTCGCGACGGGTTGTTACAAGTCCAACGCTTCGCAACTTTGCCAAATGCTGCGAAAGCGCGCTTTGGCTGAGGGTCGAATGCTCCATCAGTTCACTAACGCTCATTTCCCGCTCGACAAGATTGCACATGATCATCAACCGGTGTCGGTTGGCGAGCACGGATAGCAGAGCTTCGGCACGTTCTGCATTTGCGATCATATCCTGGGGGTTGAGTTGAGCAGCATCCATATTGCTAAATTAGATATCTCTAATATGTTATGTCATAAAGAGATTCTTGCCGCAAAGTGATGGATTGAGCAATGACTGAATTTACCCCCGTAGCATCTGCATTGGGTGGCTGCCTGATTGGCCTGTCGGCTGTTTTGCTGATGGCGTTAAATGGTCGGATCGCCGGTATAAGCGGCATTGGTTCGTCTGTCCTGCCGCCCTGGACCGAAGCAATGGATGATGAAGGCTTGCGATGGCGGCTTGCGTTTATTGCTGGTCTATTGCTTGCACCTCTGCTGGTTCAACTGGTGTCTGGCGCTCCGGTTCAACAAACGGTGTCATCCAACATTCCCCTGATGATGTTTGCGGGCCTGATTACTGGCATCGGGGCTGTCTATGGTGGCGGATGCACATCGGGTCACGGCGTTTGCGGTATGTCGCGTCTTTCAACCCGGTCGTTTGTTGCAACCGGGACTTTCATGGCAACGGCATTTGTTACCGTTTTTGTTACCAGACATGTGTTGGGAGGATAATGCGATGAAAACGATAGCCGGATTCTTTTGTGGACTTGTTTTTGGGGTTGGGCTGGTTATTTCCGGCATGAGTGACCCTGCCAAGGTTCTCAATTTTCTTGATTTGTTTGGCAGTTGGGACCCCAGCCTGGCCTTTGTGATGGGTGGTGCAGTTGTTGTGGCCTATTTTGGCTACCGGCTGGTGCTGAAACGTCCTGTGCCCGTTCTGGACACTCAATTCCACCTGCCCACAAAGACAGATATTGATCCAAGATTGATAACCGGGGCTTCGCTGTTCGGTGTCGGTTGGGGGTTGGGTGGATTTTGTCCGGGTCCAGCCTTCACCGCGCTTCCCTTGATGTCTGCAGGCATTCTCGCGTTTTTTCCCCCACTTTTGATTGGCATGTGGTTGGGCCGCATGGCACCATCCTGGATAGAGGCGCGCGCTTAGGAGATTTTTGATGAGCACCTATCCGATCAATATGGAACAGAAGCCGGACGTTAAGGGTTTTTTTGATCCTGACACAAGCACCATCTCTTATTGCGTGAAAGATCCAACTTCGAACGCCTGTGCTCTTTATGACAGTGTTCTCGATTTTGATTTTTCGTCGGGGCGCACGTCCAAGAAATCAGCTGATGCCCTTATCGCCTATGTGAAAGAGCAGGGCCTCTCGGTGGAATGGATCATTGAGACCCACGTTCACGCCGACCACCTTTCAGCAGCGCCGTATTTGCAGGAGGAACTTGGCGGGAAACTGGGCATTGGAGCGCGGGTAATCGAAGTTCAGGATATTTTTGGCAAGATATTCAATGAAGGAACCGAGTTTCAGCGTGACGGCAGCCAGTTTGATGCCCTTTTTGAGGAGGGTGACACTTATACGATCGGATCACTGAATGCCTTTGTGTTGGCGACGCCTGGCCATACGCCGGCCTGTATGGCGCATGTTATCGGCGATGCCGTTATTGTCGGTGATACGCTGTTCATGCCGGATGGTGGTTCCGCGCGGGCTGACTTTCCCGGTGGTGACGCAACGCAACTTTATCAGTCCATTCAAAAGGTGTTGAGCCTGCCGGAGGCGATGCGGATGTTCATCTGTCACGATTACGGGCCCGGCGGTCGCGATATCGCCTGGGAAACCACGGTAGGCGAACAACGCGCCAATAATATTCATGTGGGGGGTGGTGTGAGCGAGGAAGAATACGTGAATATGCGTACAGAACGCGATGCCCAACTTTCAATGCCCAAACTTATCATTCCAAGCGTTCAGGTAAACATGCGTGCCGGTGAAATGCCAGCACCGGCTGACGATGGTAAAAGCTATCTGAAAGTACCCGTCGACGGACTTTGATGGCTGTCAAATCTGTTACAAAACCACTGGCTGGTGAAGAAACGGCGCTTGCTGAAATTTGGCATGAAGCCTGGCATTTTGCCCATGGGCAAGTGGTTGATCCTGCTCTTGTGAGAAATCGAACCAGGCAGAACTTTGAAGAGCGTATCAACCAAAGTTGGGGCCGGCTTCTTGTCGCCCGACTGGACGGTGAACCCGTTGGCATGGCATCGACCAAACCGGGGCAGCTCTATCAGTGTTTTGTTGGACTGAAGGGACGTGGGACGGGGATAGCTGCCGACCTCATACATGAGGCTGAGAGTGTCCTGGCGAGCGAAGGCTGCGAAGAGGCATTTTTGAATTGTGCTGACGGCAACGAGCGGGCCATGGCATTCTACCGCAAGATGGGTTGGGACGCCTGTGACAAGGTGGTCGATCTCATTCAAGCTGGGGGCAATTCATTTACCGTGCCATGTACGGTTTTCCGTAAGAAGCTGATATTGAAAAATTAAGTCGTGATTTTCAGCTGGTACCTTCCCCTAAAATCCAGCCTGCTCTAAGACTTTCAAAGACGGTTATTCTGGAGCGAACACCCATGGAAGAAATTCAACATTATATCGGCGGCAAGCGTGTGTCGGGAACATCCGGCAAGTTCGCTGATGTCTACAATCCGGCGACTGGTGAGGTTCAGGCGCAGGTGCCGCTGGCATCAGCATCGGAGCTGGAGGCGGCTGTTGAAAATGCCAAAGCCGCACAACCGGGTTGGGCCGCTCAAAACCCGCAGAAACGGGCGCGGGTCATGATGGAGTTCGTCCGTTTGCTACATCGTGACATGGACAAGCTGGCCGAGGCGCTGTCACGTGAACACGGCAAGACCATTCCCGACGCCAAGGGTGACGTGATCCGTGGGTTGGAAGTCGCCGAATATTGTATCGGCGCGCCGCAATTGCTTAAGGGCGAATTTTCTGAAGGAGCTGGCCCTGGGATTGATATGCATTCGGTCAAGCAGGCTTTGGGTGTTGTTGCTGGAATTACGCCCTTTAATTTCCCCGCGATGATCCCAATGTGGAAGTTCTGTCCTGCCATCGTGTGCGGCAATGCCTTTATTTTGAAACCATCAGAACGTGACCCTTCTGTGCCGGTCATGCTGGCCGAACTTATGAGCGAAGCAGGCCTGCCGAATGGCATTCTCAACGTCGTTCATGGCGACAAGGAAGCGGTTGATGGAATTCTGGATCATCCCGAAATCATGGCCGTTGGCTTTGTTGGATCCACGCCGATCGCTGAATATGTTTACACGCGCGGTTGTGCGAACGGAAAACGGGTCCAGTGTTTTGGCGGCGCCAAAAACCATATGATCGTTATGCCGGATGCGGATATGGATCAAACCGTTGATGCGCTTGTGGGCGCAGGTTACGGCGCTGCGGGAGAACGCTGTATGGCGGTGTCCGTCGCGGTGCCCGTAGGTGAAGAAACGGCTGACCGGCTCATGGAAAAACTGACGCCTCGCGTGGAGGCGCTGAAAATTGCCCCTTACACCGCTGGCGATGATGCCGATTTCGGTCCCTTGGTCACCAAGGATGCCTATAACCGTGTCAAAGGCTATGTTGACGCCGGTATTGAGGAAGGAGCGACCCTGGCCGTTGATGGACGGGATTTCTCCATGCAGGGATATGAAGATGGTTTCTTCATGGGCGCCTGCTTGTTCGACAATGTCACCAAGGACATGTCGATCTACAAGGAAGAGATTTTCGGGCCGGTTCTGTCTGTTGTTCGTGCCAAAACCTATGAAGAAGGTCTCGATCTCGCCATGAGCCATGAATACGGCAATGGCGTTGCGATCTTCACCCGAGATGGTGACACGGCGCGCGATTTTACCTCTCGCATCAATATCGGCATGGTGGGCGTGAATGTGCCCATTCCCGTGCCGCTGGCCTACTACACTTTCGGTGGTTGGAAGCGCTCCGGCTTTGGCGATCTCAATCAGCACGGCCCTGATGCATTCAAGTTTTATACACGGACGAAAACCATCACCTCACGCTGGCCGTCCGGCATAAAGGAGGGAGCGGATTTCTCCATTCCCACGATGGAATAAGGACGCCGAAATTATTTTATGAGGCGGGCTGGAAATCAGTCCGCCAGAATAGCCTGCGCGACTGCAATCAGTCTTTTGTCGCTGTTGCGCGGGCCTATAAGACTCACTCCCAGGGGAGCGCCGTGGACCTGTGCCAGCGGTAAAGTGATTTGCGGCAGACCGGAAAGACCGGAAACACAAAGCAGCATCAACGCCTGTTCGCGGAACGCCTGTAGCGTATCATGATCTTCTGATTTCAGTGGTGCACAGCTTGGTACCGTCGGCAGAACCAGCAACCCATCCTTGCCAAGGAGCGCCTCCACGGCATCGCGCACAATTGCCCGATGAGCGTTCGATGCATCAAATTCATCCTTTGAAACAGACGCACCATATTCAAACCGGTCCTTGATGCCGGGCCCGAGATCGGGTTTCGCGCGTTCTATCCAGGGACCAAGTGTTTCCCAGGCTTCATACGACTGGCAGCGGCGGAAACTCCAATAGGCTTCTTCGATGTCAAAGGGCAGGGGTTCAAAATCCCGCTCATCATTGAAGTGTTTTTCGGTCTGCTCGGCCCCTTTGGCATAGGCTGTGTAATCGGCATCACCCAGAAGCAGTGAATCAAGTTCCGGACAGGCGATCAGTCGGCGCAATCGAGTTGTGTCAGGATCGTCTTCCATCACAACGTCGCCCACTTTTGCGAAAGTGTCGGCATCTTTGGTGAACCAGCCAAATACATCAAAGCTCGGCGCCAGAGGCATGGTGCGGTCGAGAGGAATGCGGCCATGGGTGGTGCGTTGACCAATCAGGCCGCAATAGGATGCCGGTGCGCGTACCGAACCACCGGTGTCCGATCCGGTTGCGATATCCACAATATCGTTGGAAACAAGTGATACTGATCCTGACGAAGAACCGCCGCACACCCGGTCCGGTGCGGCACCGTTGACTGGTGCGCCGTAATGCACATTGATACCGGTCAGTGAGAAGCACAGTTCTTCGCATTGCGACTTACCGGTGACCTTCGCCCCCGCATCCAGCATTTTTTGCACCGCTGTCATGGTTTCGGTGTCGGGCTCAGCCTCTGCGAGCCGCGTTGGCTGACCCCAGCCATTTGGGTAGCCAGCCACCTGGTAGATATCTTTTACGGCAAGTGTTTTTCCCGCCAGAGGGCCGGAATCAGCGTGTGGAACAGCAATTTCGGGATAGTCGCACCAGGCCATAAGCTCCTGATTTTTCATGTTAAGTATCTCCTGACGATGGAGCAGAACTATCCGCTCAGGCTGATCAACTCAGCTTCGCCTTCCTCGCTGCCAAAGACAAGGTGTGTTCCCTCATCATCCCGGCCAAGAGATGATAGGGCGAGAGCGTCCACAGCGATCAAAGGTGGTTTGCTTACAGGTTTTCCAGAAAAGCCTTTGCTGCTTCGCCGTGTTCATGGCGCAATCTGGCGAGATCCATGTTGACAGGCATGGTGTCTTCAACTCTCCATTCACCAGCCACCATCACGCGGTCAGCCTCATGGGCCCCGCACAGGACGAGGGCTGCAAGCGGATCTCCAGCACCAGAAAAGCGCAGATCGTCCAGCCGGTAGAGGGAAAGGTCGGCCTGCTTGCCGACCGCAATTTTGCCGATATCATCGCGGCCCAGACATTTGGCTGAACCTTCCGTGGCCCAGCGGAACGCATCGAAATGGGTAACACTGGCCGCATCATATGTGAGGCGTCCGACCATCAAGGCATGACGAACTCCCTCCATCAGATTTGAGTTGTCGTTGGAAGCTGACCCATCAACTCCAAGACCAACCGAACATCCAGCGGCTTCCAGCTCTTTTGTGCGGCAATTGCCTGATGCAAGCACCATATTGGAGGTCGGACAATGGCACACACCAACACCGGCCTTGCCCAGGCGCAGCACCTCATCATCGTTGAAATGAATGCCGTGAGCCAGCCACACACGGTCGTTCATCCAGCCCAGTTCTTCAAGATAATCCACCGGACGATAGCCGTAGTGTTCAATGCAGTAATCGTTCTCGTCAATCGTCTCACCCAGATGGGTGTGGCAGGTGCAATCATGCCTGTGAGCCAATTCCATTGTCTCGGTCATCAGCCGTTTTGTCACAGTGAACGGAGCGCAGGGAGCAAGCGCGACCTGCAACATGGAGCCTTCGGATTTGTCATGATAGGTGTTCAGGACCCGCTCGCAGTCTGCCAGAATAGTGTCATCATCCTGCACGATCGAATCCGGTGGCAGGCCGCCGTCCTTTTGTGAAAGGCTCATGGAACCGCGTGTCGCGGTCATACGGATGCCAAGCCTTGCAGCTTCTTCGATCTGGATGTCCATCGCGTTCTCCAGACCGTCCGGGTAGAGATAGTGATGGTCTGACACTGTGGTACAGCCCGACATCATCAACTCGGTCAGGGCCAGCCGTGTCGCAAGGCGAAAGGTGTCCGGTTTCACATGGCGTGCCCATATCGGATAGAGCGCCTGAAGCCAGGGAAACAGTTCCTTGTTGATGGCTGCCGGATGAGCACGGGTCAGCGTCTGGAAGAAATGATGGTGCGTGTTGATCAATCCGGGCAACACAACGTGCTGGCTCGCATCGTAGGTGCTCTCTACCGGTTGGCTTGGCTGGCTGCCTGCAGCAATGATTTCAACAATTTTTCCGCCATCAACGACCATACCGCCACCGGCGTTTTCTGCCAGAATGGAAAGCGGATTTTTGATCCAGGTGCGCAAGTTTTTCTCCGATGTTCACAAGCCCTTCTGCGATAGTGCATAGCCGTGGTCTATGCTCCCGACAAGCGGCCTTTTGCATACAGTTTCAACAGCTGTGGCTTTGGCAAATGATATGATTGCAGCGGTTCCAAATATCAGCTTAAGGTGACAAGCAACCGGCGGAGGTCGCTGGCACAGGATTGGAAAAGCACCGCAACGATGAAGATAACGTTGTCTACTATTGCCGATGATCTGGGTGTTTCCACGGCGACGGTTTCTCTGGCCTTGCGCGATTCACCGCTTGTGGCTGAAGCAACCCGTGTGAGAATTCGCGAACGGGCAAAAGAAATTGGTTATGTCTATGACCGCCGCGCCGCCAGCCTTCGCACTCAGCGTTCCGATATTGTGGGTGTTTTGGTGCGTGATATCATCAATCCCTTTTTTGCCGAGATATTGCGGTCCATTGAAACGGAGCTTGGAAACAACCGCCAGACTTTCATTTTGTGCAATCATGGTGATGATCTGGAGCTGCAGAACGGCTTTATTTCCAGCCTGATGCAGTTTGGAGCCGATGGTGTCATCATGTCGCCGTCAGTTGGTACTGACGCGGAAGACATTGCCCGCATCGAACAGGGGGGCTTGCGTGTCACGCTTGTTGCGCGAACGGTTGATGATGCCAATGTCCCCGCCTTTCTGGGCAATGACGAAGCCGGATTTCGATTGGTGACCAAATATCTGATCGAACAGGGACACCGTGATATCGCTCTGGTTGGAGGGACACGGCTTACATCGACAGGTCGGGCAAGGCGGCGGGGATTCCACAAGGCTTTTGAGGAGGCGCAACTGCCTGTTCCCACACGCGAAGATATTGAGACGCCCTATGACCGCAAGGCCGGTTTTGAAGCAGTGGAGAAGATTTGTACCGGGAAGGACTTTCCAACTGCCATTGCCTGTTGCAGCGACACAGTTGCGCTTGGTGTGATGCATGGTTTGCGCAAACGAGGTATTGAACCGGGCCGCGACATTGCGGTCACAGGTTATGATGATATCGAAGAAGCCTCTATTTCAGCACCGGCACTAACCACGGTGGACGATGGCCATGACGAGATTGGACGCCTTGCCGCGCGGGCTCTGTTTGCCAAAATCAAGGGCGAGACACCGGATACCGAACCTGTTCTGATCGAGCCTAAGCTCAAAGTGCGTGATTCAGTATCCCGTCTTGCTTGATCATTGGGGTAGCTGGCCTCCAAGCTCATCTTCGATATGTGCCTGAATGATCTCTTCGAAGGTTTTTTCAGCGCTGAAACCGAGTTCTTCAGCGCGACTGGCAATAAATCGCCTTGGCCAGTTGGCAACAATTCCCATGATGGTTTCGTTAGGTTCATGCGTGACCAGCGCGGCCGTTTTACTTCCTGCAATGCTTTCCAGGGCCTGAATCATTTCGCCTACTGTGATGGCCAATCCTGGCAGTGTCAGATTGCGGCGTGGTCCGATTGTCTCTCCGTCCAGCTCTGCGGCATGAATGCAGAAATTAACTGCAGAACGCGGACTGGCCATCCAGTGCATCACGCTCTTGTCGACCGGCAAAACTGCGCCTTTTCCAGAAAGTGGCTCCCGAATAATGTTTGAGAAAAACCCGGAGGCAGCGGCATTCGGCTTGCCTGGGCGTACCACAATGGTCGGGAACCGAAGGCCAATCCCGTCCATGTGTCCCTTGCGTGTGTAATCGGCGAGCAGAAGCTCTCCTATGGCCTTTTGGGTGCCATATGATGTGAGGGGTGTCTGGTGAAATTCGTCTTCAATCGAGGCAGGAAACGGCGCCCCGAAAACCGCAATTGAAGAGGCATAAACAACGCGGGGGGTATATCCTTCCTCGCCAATGATGGCGTTGAACAGGTTCATCGTGCCATCCAGGTTGATGCGATACCCCTTCTCGAAATCTGCTTCGGCCTCGCCGGAGACGATAGCGGCCAGGTGGAAGATGATATCGGGACGTGCTGCGACCAAACGGTCGATGGTTGCTTTCTCGGCAACGTCACCGGCTTGCGTTGTTATGTTGATAGAGCCGCTGTTGTCGAACGCCCCTTCAACGACATCAAATGCGTGTATTGCCTCTATCTTTTCGCCGCGAAGCGAACCATTGACGAGCAATCGTTCAATCAGTTTGCGGCCGATCATACCAGCCGCACCAAGAACCAGAATTTTCATGGATTACTTTCTCCTAGAGCGTCCAGCCACCATCAATGGGAATGGCGGTGCCGGTTGTGAAAGCACTTTCGTCGCTGGCAAGATAGGTTGCAAACGCAGCAATTTCCTTTGCTTCCCCGACCCGACCCATGGGCTGGCGCGAAACAAACATCTCCATTGCCTTTTCCGTACTCCCGACTTCCCTCCCTAACTCGGCAACCCGTTCTTCCCAGGATGGTGAACGCACAGTGCCGGGGCAAATCGCATTGCAGCGTATCCCCCTGGCAACGAAATCCGCCGCCACCGATTTAGTCAGCCCGATGACCGCAGCCTTGGTGGTACCGTAGACATAACGGTTTGGTGCTCCCTTGATCGACGATGCGCCCGACGACATGTTGATGATTGACCCGCCGCCATTCTCGAGCATATCGGGTAAAAAAGCGCGGATCATGTGATGCATGCTTTTGACATTGAGATTGAAGGAGAAATCCCAGGCATCGTCATCGCATTCAAGCACGGAGCCATGGTGAACAAACCCTGCCACATTGGCCAGAATGTCGATAGCGCCGATATCCGATGCTGCTTGTCGAATCGCAGCCCCATCCGTCACATCAAGCTGACGGGTTTGCATGCCGCCGTCAGAGAATTCACTCAGGAGATTGGAATTGAAATCGCTGGCAATGACGGTTGCGCCTTCGGAGTGAAACATATCGGCGATAGCGCGCCCAATACCTTGTCCGGCAGCCGTGACAAGCGCCTTTTTCCCCTGCAACCGATTTCCCATGACGTTAGCCTTTCAATTCAAGCAGTCGTTTGATCTGTTGGCCATCCTTATCGAAATTGGCTGGCGCAAGCCACCGTTCAAAAGCGGTTTTCATGACAGGCCATTCATGGTCGAGCAGTGAAAACCAGGCTGTATCGCGATTCTCGCCCTTCACTATTGCAGCCTGGCGAAATATGCCCTCGGCACTCATGCCAAAACGCTCGGCGGCGCGTTTTGATGGTTCGTTGGCGTTGTTGCATTTCCATTCGAAACGCCGGTAACCAAGGTCGTCAAATATATGGCGGGCAAACAAGAAGAAGGCTTCGGTGGTTACGGGTGTTCTCGAAATATTGCCGCTCCAGAAGATATGGCCGGTTTCGATTACGCCATTGGCTTCATCAATCCGCATTAGAGTTTGGCGACCCTCCACCTGATTTGTTACCCGGTCAATTACCGCAAAATAGAGCGGATCTGGGCTTGCTTGCGCTTTATCCAGCCAGGGTTGGAATGCAGCACGGCTTTGGGGCGGTGTGTCAGGCAGATAGCGAAAGCGGTCTTCGCTATCGTGACGCGTTGCGGCCTCAAAGAGCTGGTCGCCATGGGCCTCAGCATCAAAAGGTTCAAGCCTGCAAAAGCGCCCCTCCAGAACAATGCGTTTTGGTCGTGGGCATGCCTTCCAGTCAGTCAGATCTTTTATCATTGTATATCCCTCCTTGCCGCACTGATAGGGCTGTATTTGTTGTTGCTGTAGAGCCAAAATCACGAGACAATCTGATCCATGTTTCTCTAACCAGACTGAGTTTTCATGATTAGTACAATCCCTGGTTTTGATCGCATTGGCGAGGAAAACGCCTTCGCTGTGCTGGCGCGAGCGACCGAATTGGCGGCCGGCGGCATGGACGTCATCAACCTGGGTATTGGGCAACCCAATTTCCCGACGCCAGATCACATAGTTGAAGCTGCGGTAAAGGCACTTCGCGATGGCCATCACGGATATACGCCGGCAACCGGTATTCTGCCTCTTCGGGAGGCGGTTGCGAAACGAACCTTGGACACAACCGGTGTTGAAGTCTCGCCTGATTCTGTCTGTATTATGCCTGGCGGCAAGGTGACCATGTTCGCGGCCATCCTGATGATGGGCGAACCGGGAACCGAAATCATGTATCCCGATCCCGGTTTTCCGATCTATCGTTCCATGATTGAATTCACCGGTGCGACGCCGGTTCCTATTCCCATGAGGGAGGAAAATGGCTTTGCCTTTTCGGGCGATGAAGCCTTGTCTCTTGTTTCTGACAAGACCCGCCTGATTATTTTGAACTCACCTGCAAACCCGACCGGGGGGGTGACGCCGCGTTCTGAGATCGAAAAGCTGATTGCTGGTCTGGACCGTTTTCCCGATACGGCGATCATGTCTGACGAAATCTACGACCAGATGACATATGATGGCGAAGAGCATGTTTCGCTTCTCACCTTCCCGCAAATCCGTGACAGGTTGATAGTTCTCAACGGCTGGTCAAAGACATGGGCAATGACGGGCTGGCGCATGGGATGGTCGATCTGGCCCGAGCCGCTTTTCGATAAGGTGCGTAAACTGGCGGTCAACGCTTGGTCCTGCGTTAATGCACCATCGCAATATGCTGGCATTGCTGCCATCGAGGGGCCGCAGGAGGCGGTTGCTGAGATGATGACGGCCTTCGACAGCCGCAGAAAACTGGTGGTCGAACGTGCAAATGCCCTGCCGGGCGTTAGCTGTGTCATGCCGAAGGGGGCTTTTTATGCGTTCCCCAACATCAAGAATACGGGCTGGAAGGCGAAGGAATTCGCTTCGGCGCTGCTCGAAAAACATGGAGTTGCTGCGATTGGAGGACCAGATTTCGGTATTTTGGGAGAAGGCTATATGCGCCTGTCCTACGCCAATTCGCAGGAAAACATCAGTCGTGCTCTGGACCGTATTGAATTGTTTTTGAAAGAGGAAAGAGCGTGAAACACCCAATCTTTGCAGTCTTGTCAGGGGTTTGTCTGTTCACATTCCTTTCAGATACGGCAAGTGCGCAGGAAGTTGATTGCGCTAACGATCAATCGCAGTTTGCCATCAACCATTGCACCAGTCTGGATTTGCAGGCGAGTGACAATGAACTCAATCTGGTTTGGAGCCGGGTTCAGGGGGGCTTTACTGGCAGCGACTATGATCAGAGGCGAAAGGCTGCATTGCTTGAGGCACAACGAGCCTGGCTGGCCTATCGAGACAGCGATTGCGCCGATTCCGTTGGTCTGGAATGGGAAGGGGGAACCGGCCGGCCGATGGCCGTAAACATGTGCCTTACAGAGCTGACAAAGCACCGCACCAAACAATTGCGAGACCGCTATCTGAGGCGGTGATACGGCTGATTTTTAGAGCTGGCTGTTAGCCTCTTTTACGGCTTTGGCGAGATCGTTTTTCAGATCATTTGGGAAGGGTGCCAAAAACTGCTGCCAAACAGGCTGTAATACCCTGTTCCATTCGGCCCGTTGCTTGCGGGTTAGCGCATAAACCGCGCTCTTGCTGCGCATGAGCGAGTTCTTGACGTCCACGTCTTTGGCCAGAGTTGCTGAATTTGTGGTGTTTGATATGCGCGCAATAAGCGCTGTCAGATCAGTTCTCAGTTTTGCATCCAGTTCATTCCACCATTTGCGCTGGGCCAGTATGTTGTAGCCTGTGAAACGGTGGCTGGTTTCAATCAGTGCTGTTTGCACGTCCCCAATCTTTCGCTCCTGCATCAGCGACCAGCTGGAAGCCTGGGCGTCCAGACGTCCATCGCGCAACGCAGCTTCGGTTTCACTTTCAGCAATAGATTGTGCGGTGGCCCTTAAGGCACGGACCGTCTGGGTATCAAAAAATCCGCCCCCCAGGCGAATTTTTAATCCCTGGACATCGGCAGGGTTTGTGACGCGTTTTTTGGATGAAAGCTGATCTGTCGAGTTGTGCAGAAATCCCAGTGATTGAAGTCCTTGACGTGCAAGAGCGTCAGACAGGGTCTTACCACCGCGACCACGTTGAAACGCTTCCAGCGAAAAAATGTCGCTGAAGGTAAAAGGAACATCAAAAATGCGGAAAGTTGGCTCGACATCCGATAACGTCGTGAAAGAGGGAACAGCCAGGTTAACTGAGCCTTTGACAACGGCTTCCATTACAAGCTCATCTCGGTAGAGCGCAGGTATTGAGAGCAGTTGCAGACAAGCGCGTGTTTGCATCTCTTTGTTGATGGCATCGCGCAGCGCTTTTGCAGCCCGGTTGCGCGCGCTGCCTTCCTTGAGCAGCGGTGTTCCCAGTTTGATAACAATCTCGTCTTTTTCGCATTGAGCGAAAACAGGCACGGCACTGATCTGCAAGGCCAGAAAAACCACTGCGCAACGGAATATTGTGGCGATCATTGTCAGTTTCCGGTTTCAGAAAAGTTGAACTTTTCGAGTTCGGTGGGTGTCATCTCTCGCGTTATTGTGCCGTTTTCAACCAGGAAAACCAGATCGGCAAGACGGGTGATTTCATCACGGTGATGACTGACGTAAAGGATTGGGACAGTGGTTTCGTCGCGCAACCGTTCCAGGTAGGGCAGAACCTGCGCCCGCCTTGCATCATCAAGGCCGGTCAGCGGTTCATCCAGCAACAGCATTCCAGGGTCTGTCAGCAAAGCTCTGCCGAGCGCTATTCTTTGTGCTTCACCACCTGAAAGGTGGCGGGGTGTTCGGGTGAGCAAATTGCCAAGATCAAGCATCTTGATTACCTGGTCCCAAAACGCGGTGTTGCCTGAGAAGCCAAAGCGAAGGTTCTTCTCAACGTTGAGGTGGGGGAACAGAAGAGGTTCTTGAAAAACCACGCCCAGTTTGCGCTTGTGAGCCGGGATGTTGATGTTGTTTTGGGAGTCAAAAAGCACTCTCTCGCCAACAATTATGCGTCCGGAATCTGGCTTCCACAGGCCCGCAATGGCACGCAGGATGCTCGATTTTCCAGCCCCGGAAATACCGTAAAGGGCTGTCACGCCAATGCCGCCCTGAATGTCCGCATCAATGGCAAATGTACCCACCGAGCCTTTTATTTCGACGATCACCATGACTAACGGCTCCGCCTGCGTTCCATGGCAACCATGGTCCACTCAGACAGCAAAATAGCGAGAAAGGAGAGCGCGATGGATATGATAATCAGGGTCAATGCAGCGCGATCTCCACTTGGGGATTGCAGCAATGTGTAGATCGCCAGAGACAAAGTTTGGGTTTCGCCGGGAATGTTGGATACAAACGTGATTGTTGCGCCAAACTCTCCCAATGCCTTTGCGAAACCAAGTACCATGCCCGCAAGTATTCCGGGCCAGGCCAGCGGCAGGGCTATGCTTCCGAACCTGCGAAAACGACCAGCCCCAAGCGTCGCGGCCATCTCGTCAAACCGGGCGTTTTGCGTTTCAAATGCCAGCCGAATGGGCCGCACCAGCAACGGAAAGGCCATGACTGATGCCGCGAGTGCAGCACCTATCCAGGAAAAGGTGAACGTTAAACCCAGTGAATCCAGCCAGGACCCGATCCAGCCGCGGCGTCCAAATGTCAGCAACAATACATATCCTGTTACGACGGGCGGCAGAACAAGGGGAAGGTGAACAAGCGCGCTCAGCAATGTCTTGCCGCGCAGTTTGGGGCGAGCAAGCAGGCGTCCGGCGATGATCGCGAAGGGCAGCGAGGCGAGCATCGCAACCGCGGCTACCTTCAAAGACAGTAAGACAATCTGCCATTGTTCGGGAGAAATGAAATCCGTCATTGCTCAATCCCTTCCGGGACCGTGAAACCGTTTTCCTCAAGTATAACCCGAACGCGCTGGCTGCGCAGGAATTTAACGAAAGCTGTCGACTTCCGATCCGCATCTTTTACAGGCGCGGCCCAGTAGGCGATTGGGTCATGATGTTCCCCTTTGATGCTGATCAACTCGCGGACCCTTGGATCGATCTGGGCATCGGTAGCATAGACCAATGCGGCATTGACCTCGCCCAGCGCAACACGGCGCAAGGTGACGCGCACATTCTCGCCGAAGATCGCTTGTTTTCTGGCCTGCGCCCATAGGCCCAGACTTTCCAGAGCCTGCTTGGCGTAT
Organism: uncultured Rhizobiaceae group bacterium; assembly: GCA_937930635.1. Taxonomy (GTDB): domain Bacteria; phylum Pseudomonadota; class Alphaproteobacteria; order Rhizobiales; family Rhizobiaceae; genus Pseudahrensia. The sequence goes on along the minus strand of CALHCF010000003.1, from coordinate 149,255 downwards.
CGGCCTGCAGGAACGGCATCCGGCTCGGCCATTGCAAAAAAACCTTTGGTCAGAAGCGATTTGGGGTCATCCGGTGACGGAACATCCTTGCCAATGGCGATCACCAGACGGTTTCCTGCAAACTTGACGTAAGTTGCGGGGTCGATCAAATCGCGCTCCGATGCCCAGTCCATCCAGCGTTTGTCGGCAGTGATAAAAACGCCTGCCGGCGCGCCGCCGTCAAGTTGGCGTGCCAGCTGAGATGTGCCGGCGAAGGAGAGGGAAATTTCTCCCTGCTCTTCCTGCTGATAGGATTGCGCGATTGCCGCCATGACATCGGTCATGCTGGAGGGCGCAAAGACTATGAGTTTTTGTGCATGAGCTGCACCGACACCCACCAATAGTATCAATATGGCCGTGAGTGCCGGAAGAAGTCGATGAGTTTTCATCAAGAAAACCCGTGTCAGGCCAGTTGCGCGGCGTTGCTTGCCAATTCGCTTATGCCGTCCCAGTCACCATTGATGATCATGGCTTTGGGAGCGACCCAGGAACCACCGACGCAAACAACATTGTCCAGCGTAAGATAATCCATGGCATTGTCAGCACTCAAACCGCCGGTGGGGCAGAATTTCAAACCCTGAAGAACAGGAGCGAGCGCCTTGAGATAGTCGGCTCCACCCGCCGGTTCCGCAGGGAAAAATTTCAGATATTCAAACTCTTCCGCCATCAATCCCATTGCTTCGCTGGGGGTGGCGACGCCGGGCAGGAGGGGAATATCGTTTTTCTGATTTGCTTCCAGCAAATCAAGACTGGCTCCCGGACTGACCATGAACTTGGCACCCATCTCGATGCTGTCGCGCATGAGTGCCGGTGTCAGAACCGTGCCTGCGCCAACCACGGCACCCTCAACCTGTTTGCACACCGCCCTGATACAGTCCAGCGCAGCCGGTGTTCTCAACGTTATTTCGATAATGGGCAGGCCGCCCGCTACAAGTGCCCGGCTGGTGTTAACGGCCGTCTCGGTGTCGTCGAATTGCAAAACCGGGATGACCGGTGCAAGCGAGAGAATCTCGCCCAGCCGTTCGTTTTTTGTTTTCATGCGGCATCTGAATCATGGAGTAGGACTGCGTGATTTTAGGCGATGCGACGGAAAATGGAAAGAAGGGCTGCCTTCATTCGCCCAAAAAGGAGACCACGGCTGTTTTTCCGCCTTTTCATCTGATTGCTTGTTCGTTTTGCGGGTTTTTCCCGGGTATGTCTGACTTGCAAATTTGACTGTCTGGCAAAGAGAATCCGGCTTTCCTTTGCACCAATAATCCCCGTTTCCTTTATTTTGTGGTCTCGCTGGAATTGTCTCACCACCTTGTCGGTAATCAAGCCGAACAGTCCATCTGCGACCAATGGATAGCCATTTGCCGATAAAGCCTTTTGCAGTTCCTTGACTTTTGCGCCCCTTGCGCCAAACAACAGCTGATCCGGCCTGTGAGCTGATTTCTGCACCTGGGGCAGAGACTTCTTATGTTGGCCTTTGTATCGCGCAAATGCCCTGGCCATCTTGATGTCATACCGGTTTTTGGCATAGGCAGGACCGTTGTAGCGCCGGGCGAATTTTGGCCAATCCTGTTTGCGCAAAGCATCATCAAGCCCGCTTTTGTCAATAAACCGCGCCATCAACTCCACCTGTCCCGCGATGCCTGAACGGGCGGTTTCAACCAGTTCTTCGATGTCCCTGTATCCCAGCCATTTCCAGTGAGACCCCATGACCTGGCCCAACCCCCACGATATGGATGAAAGAGCGGCAGCCCGATTGATTTTCATGGCGCGACGTAAGAGTTTCCAGCGATTGGTTTGGGAGCGGGGGTTTTTTACGCCTCCCGCACGGGGTGATGCGAGTCCAGCGTTCCGGGCCTGTTGGCGATCTTTTCCTTTCAGCATCCGGTCAAAATAATGGCCTTCGAACCGTATGAGCGGCTCAAAACGTCCTTTGACTTTGGCCAATGTGCGCCCTCCGGATTCGACCTCTGCAACGGCCAGCAGCGCGGCGGTGGGTACATTGAGTCGCTTTGCGATAATCAAAATCTGGGCTTGGGTTGGTGCGTCAAACATAGGCAGCTCCTTGAATTTGAAGCGCCAGTGTGAGTCTGAATTTTGACTACGAGGATAAGCTTAAAACGCGGTCAGCAGGCCTGCGGATCGTTTTTGAGCAAAATCGTCTGCCCGTGAGGTGTGGCCGCTGCTGCCCGTAGCCACTGATCCTTGCGATCTTCTTGATCCTGAGGCGTCACATTACATTTTACTGCGACAATTTCTTCCAGTGCGGCCAGCCAGTGCATGTAGTAGTCGGCTCCGCTTTTATTTGCGTCTTCGACCGCCAATTTAGCCGACAGGGTGTCGGCCCATTCATTCCAGGTAAACATGCCCTGTTTGTTCAGGCTGACAGCCATGGCAAAGGCCTGTGCTTCCCAGGGTTCAGCAAAAACCGGCTCACCCTCGGCCTGAGGAATGCCTCGTAGTTTGTCGAGATCAATCATCCGTCATGGCCATCAGATGTGGTTCCCATAAATCGAGAGTGACCTTGTCACGGGGATTCTTATCCCCGCCCCATAGCTCACGGGCTGAAAAACATACCTGATAAAGCCATTGCGGGTCGTCCCTGTCACCCTTGGCAGAAATGTCAGGAAAGACATGGAAGCCCAGGACCTTTGAAATGGTTCCCGTCTTGGCCCGCGCATAGCGGGGAAGGCGGGTATGGCTTTGCGGATGGGTGTTGATCGTGCTGACCCGGTCACCTATCGCAAAAGATGGTTCGCCTTGTGCCGGACGGTCTGCTGCTCCGCCAAGTGCGTGCAACATATCCCATACCTTTTCGGCTTCCATTTTGTTGGCGACTTGGATGGCAGGGCGGTGCAGTTTGCCTTCGGCAAGCTCTTCCACTGTCACCATACCAGTGCTTAGCAGCAGCTTCTGCGCACCTTCCAACCAGATGCGGTAATACGAAAAACGCAGATAGTCAGCTGGTGGCAGGCTCTCACGGGCATAGCGCGACTGATCGATGTTCCATTGCCGGCAAGCTCCAAGAGCCACGACAATGGCCATCACCCGCGATTCCCAGGGTTGGTGGAATTTCGGGTATTCCGGTTCATCCACCACTGGGCCGAAGCCCTGCATGCCGCCCAGATCTGCGCCACCGTTCATGACGATCTCTCCTTGTCCAGTTCATTGAGCAGCTTTTTTGGAGCGATGTTGCGCCAGGCAAGTTCAAGAGATGTGATCATCTCAGCCCTGGAGATATTGGCGAGGTGAACCCGCGTCCATCCCTTTTGTCCCCATGATCCTTTGACAGCCTCGAAAGTGTCCTGCTGTGTCTCCAGAAGGAGTGCCTGCTGGTCTGGCAGTAGTTTGAGAACGGCAATATCGGGTTCTGGCATCGTGGCGAATATCTTGTTTTCTACCCGGAAATCGTCTTTTTCGAAGTGTGACTTTTTCTCGCTTCCGGGCAAGGAGAGCGCCATCTGTTGTATATCGGCGCCTGATAAAGCCATCAAACTGCGTCCGACGACAGAGCAAGCCCCGTGCCGATCATTGAGTTGCGGGTTACCAGCGCAGCGAGATCTTCCTGGCTCATACCGTCGGTTCCGTTCGGGCGGCGCGGGATCACCAGATAGCGGGTCTCTGCGGTTGAGTCATGCACCTCAACAGCGGTGGTTTCAGGCAGCGTGATGCCGAAATCTGCAAGCACGCCGCGCGGGTCGATCACGGCTCTCGATCGGTAGGGAGGGGATTTGTACCAGGTGGGTGGCAGGCCAAGAACCGACCAAGGATAGCAGGAGCATAACGTGCAAACCACCAGATGATGAGTATCATCGCTGTTGGCGACGGCCACCATATGCTCACCCTGACGGCCCGTAAAACCAAGCGAACTGATCGCTGCGGTTGCATCCTCCATCAGCCATTTGAAATAGTCCGGTTCACTCCAGGCTTTAGCCACCACCTGTGCGCCATTTCGGGGACCGATCTTCGTTTCATAGGTGTCGATGATGATATCGAGAGCCTTGGAGTCGATATATCCTTTTTCGACCAAAAGCGACTCAAGCGCTCGTACACGGGCGTCGGTATCGCTGAGGTGCGAATGATCGTCGTGGTCGTGGCTCATGGTTTTACTCCGCTGCAACCGCAACGCCGGTTTTTCCGGCAGCATACTGCCGGGTGGCAGCGCCAAAGGCTTTGAAGATGCGGTTTGAAGGTGTGTCTGTTTGCGCCCAGTATTCGGGGTGCCACTGCACACCAATGACAAAGCCAGGGGCGTCGGCAATTGAGACCGCTTCAACAGTTCCATCATCGGCTACTGCCTCTACGACAACGCGTTCACCAAGCCTGTTCAGCGCTTGTCTGTGAAGTGAATTAACGCGAACCTCTTGCTTGTTGTCGACCTCAAGAACATCGGCGATGCAGGAATTGTCCGCTACTTTGACCCCATGTGAAATTGCGAAACGAACATCGTTTTTGCCATCGTCGGGATAGCTATGCTCGGGGACGTTGCGGGCTTCCTGGAATGCGGCGGTTATAGAACCACCCATGGCGACGTTGAGTTCCTGGATGCCGCGGCAGATTGCCAGTAAGGGGACGCCGCGCTCAATGGCAGCACGGATAAGCGGCAAGGTCGTTGCGTCTCTTGCGGGATCAAAAGGTTCATGCGCTGGTGTGGGTTCTTCACCATAATTCTTAGGATGAACATTTGACTTGGCACCCGTCACCAGCACTCCGTCAACACGATCAAGCACGGTCTCGATATCTGCGCGATCACCTAGAGCGGGAACAATGACTGGCATGATTTCAGCGACATCTGCCAATGCGTCGATGTAAGGCTGCGGCACACAATGCCAATGATAAATTTCGAACTCGCGGCAATCAGCTGTGACGGCGACCATGGGTTTTGACATGTTTAAATCTCGGATCTTTCAGTGTGTTGGATGCAAGCCAAGCTGCACTGATGTTACTGGTTTCCTTTGATTATAGCCGCTTGGGCAGGATTGCGAAACAAGCGTTTTTGTCGCTTGTCGTCGGCAATTGTATCTTTCCGCTTGCGCCCGGCAACAAATGTCTGTTTTTTAAGCGGATGCACCTGTGGTGCAAAACGGTGACTAGTGCACCACAACAGCTGATTATCTGGCTGGGCAAAGACAAATAATCCAATCGGGAGGAAATCCATGGATAGACGTTCATTTATCAAAAAGGCGGGTGTCGCCGGCACCGTCGGTGCTGCTGCACTTGCAACGCCTGCAATTGCGCAGGACAAGAAAACACTGACCATCGTATCTACCTGGCCACGTGACTTTCCAGGCCTCGGTCTGTCAGCACAACGCCTTGCTGCCCGTATCACCGAGCTTTCCGAAGGTCGCCTGACCACGGAATATTTTGCTGCTGGTGAGCGCGTTGGTGCTTTTGACGTGTTTGACGAAGTTGCTTCCGGCAACTCACAGGCTTACATCGCCGCTGACTATTACTGGGTCGGCAAGCATCCTGGCTTTGCATATTTCACTGCGGTTCCTTTCGGCATGACGTCGCCAGAATGGAATGCCTGGATCAAATTCAAGGGCGGTCAGGCTCTCTGGGACGAACTGTCTGCAGAATTTGGCCTCAAGGCTCTCGCATGTGGCGGTACCGGCACTCAGATGGGTGGCTGGTTCAACAAGGAAATCAATTCTGCTGATGACCTTAAGGGCCTCAAAATGCGTATTCCGGGTCTTGGCGGTACGGTTATGTCAAAACTTGGCGTTTCAACAGTTTCCCTGCCAGGCGGACAGATCTACGAAAACCTCGTATCGGGTGCGATTGAAGCAACAGAATGGGTTGGCCCGTACAATGACTTCTTCATGAAGTTCTACGAAGCCGCCAAGTTCTACTACACAGCCGGTATGCACGAACCCGGTGGTGGTCTCGCATTCGGCATGAACAAGTCATGGTGGGAAGGCCTTTCCGATTGGGAAAAAGCCATCGTCGAAGCGGCTTGTAACGAAGAACATGCTGCACAGCATGAAGAAGCTTCTGCCAATAACGGCGAATATCTCGGTAAACTCATCAACGACCACGGCGTGCAGCTTCGTTCGTTTGATGATGATACCTGGGATGCGTTTGGTGAAGCTGCTGCTGAAGTGTTTGCTGAAACCCGCGATCACTCGCCTCTTGCTGCGAAAATCAACGATGATTTCCAGGCCAAGCTGCGTGAGATTGGTGCCTTCCGCAAGCAGGCGGAAATTGGTTTTTCAAACCAGCGCAACCGCGTGCTGGGCCTGTAAATCCAAGGCAAGTGTCTTTTGTCGAAAAATTGAAGCGGGGCTAAGGCCCCGCTTCTGCTATTAAAGTCGGAAATTTGCTTTGAGAACGTCGTGGTCCACGAAGGCCGATGTTTGGGCATCGTTCTGAATCAGGGGTGGGGAGTCATGTCAGATATTACCGATAATGTTGAACTGGCCAGTGAGGGGGCAAAAGCTCCTCTGGTAAGGCTTTTCGGCTGGTCGATGCTGATGCTTCTCGTCGCCTTTATGATAAACAATATTCTGGTCGTGGCCTTCAAATTTCCCGGCGGCGTTTCCGCTTTTACCAAAGGCGATGCGAGCGGCTGGGTCTCTGTTGCTCTTTATGGTCTTGCTGTCGTCGCGGCATTCTTTCTGGTCTCGCGCGCGCCGAACCGGTCTCTGCGCTTTGAGGCTGCAAAAATCAGCGATTTCAATATCTATCTCATCAGAGCTTGTTTCTGGGCCGTACTTTTTGTCGGGCTTGTTGATGCGACGGTCGCCTTCATGCGGGTTGAAAAGTTTCTGCCCCTGTTTTTTGACGATGCGATGGTGCGCAACCTGGGGCGTGCGCGTTTTGTGGGGCCCTACATCCATGTCCCGCTAATAATTCTGGGCTTTGTGGTGGCGGCTGTTACCGGCACGCTTGGCTTCACATGGCTGGCGCTGCTGATTGCAGCGGCTGAACTGCTTATCGTTATTTCGCGCTTCATATTTTCCTATGAGCAGGCGCTGATGGGCGACCTTGTGCGTTATTGGTACGCCGCCCTGTTCCTTTTTGCGTCAGCCTATACGCTTCTGGAAGACGAGCATGTGCGGGTCGATGTTCTTTATGCCGGGTTCAAATCGAAGACCAAGGGGTTCGTGAATGCAATCGGCTGCATCATGCTGGGGCTGACGACATCCTGGATCATCATCATTATCGGTTTTAGTGGGAAACAGTCGATCATCAACAGTCCGGTGGCGAATTTTGAAGTCACGCAGACCGGTGGTACCGGCATGTATGTCAAATATCAGATGGCGGCATTCCTGGGCGTGTTTGCGATTACCATGCTGATCCAGTTTACCAGCTATCTGTTCGAATCCGTTGCCGACTACCGGGAAGAACCCGGCGGACGCGAATCCGGCAAAACGCTTGAGCATTAGGAGGCGGGGCTGAATCATGGAACTGTTTTTCCTCGCAATTTTGGTCATCATCATGGCTGTGGCACTGGGTTCAGGGTATCCGGTTGCCTTCGCACTTCCCGGTGCGGCCGTTATTTCCATCTGCCTTGCTGCGGCGAGCGGTTATCTGTTTACCGGAAACCCTGACGCCTTTTTCCATTCGGGAGGACCAGCTCAGTGGCTCTCGGCGGGAGTGACCAACCTTCGAGGGGTGTATTGGGATGTCGACCGCGACACGCTGATCGCCATTCCGCTGTTTATTTTCATGGGCATCATGTTGCAGCGCTCCAAGATCGCTGAAGACCTACTTGTTACCATGGCACAGCTTTTTGGCCCGGTTCCCGGCGGCCTGGGCATATCGGTTGTCTTTGTTGGCGCCCTGCTTGCCGCGACAACCGGTATTGTTGGTGCAACCGTGGTGGCCATGGGACTGATTTCACTCCCCGCGATGCTGCGCAATAATTATTCCAAGCCGTTGGCAACAGGCACAATCGCGGCATCCGGCACGCTGGGCCAGATCATCCCGCCTTCCATCGTATTGATTATTCTGGCTGACCAGCTGGCTTCGGCGACCGATCAGGCCGGCACGGCGCGCAAGGCGCTACACAAAGCGTCGACCGGCGAACTGTCCATGCCGTCAACGTTTGATGTTGCCTCTACCAGCGCGGGTGAGATGTTTCTGGGAGCCTTCTTGCCCGGCCTTGTTCTGGTTGGTCTCTACATGGCTTATATTCTGATCTTTGCCCTTATCCGCCCAAACGCAGCCCCGGCGGTTCGCTATGACGGAGCCTTTAACGGTGCTTTCTGGTTCAAGGTCGGTCTGACCCTGATCCCGCCGCTGGCATTGATCTTCCTTGTGCTGGGTTCCATTATCGCGGGTATCGCGACGGTCAACCAGGCTGGTGCCATCGGTGCTGCAGGGGCCTTGATCATGGCCGGTTATCGGCTAACGGAAGGCCGCAAGTCGACCTACTATCCTGCCTTTCTGGCCATCATTGCTTTGTTCTTGGCTGGTTATGCACTTTCTAATTATCCAATGAACGTCAAGGCGATCAATTCGCCCGAAGACGCTACAGGGATCACTATTGGTGTTATTGCCAGCATGTTGCTGATCATCGCTCTTATCTGGAGTGGATGGCGGACGCTGAAAATTGAAAACACCCTTCACGGTGTCATGGTTGAGACAGCCAAAACGACATCGCTTGTCTTCATCATTTTGCTTGGTGCCGCGATGTTGACTGCGGCATTCCGAGCTTTTGGTGGCGAGGAACTGGTGAAGAACTTCCTGGAAGGCCTGCCGGGCGGATTCTGGTCGAAATTCATCATCGTCATGGCGGTGATCTTTATTCTTGGCTTCTTCCTCGACTTCATCGAGATCGCCGTGGTGGTCGTGCCGATTGTCGCGCCTATCCTGCTGGCGGATCCATCTGCTAACATCACGGCCGTCTGGCTTGGTGTCATGATCGGCCTCAACATCCAGACATCGTTCCTCACACCGCCTTTCGGCTTTGCGTTGTTTTATTTGCGTGGTGTGGCGCCGGCCATCGTCAAGACAATCGATATGTACAAGGGCGTGATTGCCTTCATTGGCCTGCAGATCGCCGCACTGTTTATTGTTGGCCTCTATCCACCACTGGTGAATTATCTGCCAAATCGTCTTTCAATGCTGTCGGAGACTGCGCCTCCACCGCGCAATCCGCGCCTGCAATATTGTGTCGAGGAATATGTTTACAGCCGTTTTTCCAGCGGTGATGAATCGCTCAGGCGCGCCATGGACACGGCGCGGGGTCTCGATGTCAGCTTCCTTCCTGCCAATTTGACGAAGGGATGGACCGGCGGGTTTGAAAAGATTGATGCCGCCATTGCTGATCTGAATGCTGCAAAGAAAGCTGAAGCCGCCGTTGCCGTCGCTTCCGGCGCATTCAGGCCATTGCATCGCCAGGTTCGTGGTCTGGAACGTGACGCACGGGCTATTGCTGCTGATGTCAAAGAGCTGAAAACCACGGTATCGCGGTTGCGGGGTGAGGAAAACAAGGCTGCGCGGGAACGCCTTGAATCCCGAATGAAAGTCCTGGAAGAGGAGCGCGAAGCGCTGCTGGCTCAAGTGCCTGCAGAATGGAAAGAAAAGCAGGCTGAATTTGCCAAGCTTACCAAAGAGGAATCCAAAATTCGCGCCACATTCCGTCGCAATGCCGATCAGGCTTATGAAGGTGTGGCCGCACTTTCTGCGCTGTTGGCCTCAACCGCAGCCTATACGGAAATTGGACCTGAGTTTGATAAACAGCGTGCCGATATCGTTTCCAAAGAGCCGAAGGAAATGGAGAGCGTCATCAATGATTTCTCCAAACGCGTTGGGGCAATCGAAGGGGCTTCAAAGATCAAGTCGGCTTTGAGCAAGGCCCGGCGTGCGCTGCGCTCAAAAACACCGGACAAAGACAAAGCACTGGCTGAATTTGATAAGGCAAGGGCGCTCTATGATGAGCAACTGCCATGGCGTGAGAAGGCTGGAAGTGATTTTGTAGCCGGTGTTACGTCTTATGAAGTTGCTCTTCGAGATACCATCGGCATCCGCCAGCAGCAAAAGATGTCACGCAAACAGGCGCTTTTTGTCGCCAGTTGTCAGTCCAACCATCGTGACATTTCGCTGAACTTCTGATGCAACGGGGCCAAGCCCCGTTGTTGGAGAAGGCTGTTGAGAAAAGCTACGACAAAACCGCTTGAATGGCTGAGCACCGCAGTTGCGACTTTGGGGCGTGGTGCAGCATTTCTGGTGTTTGCGTTGGTGATTGTCCAGTTTGGCGTGGTGCTTGCGCGCTATCTGTTTAGCGTGAACTACCTTTGGGCACAGGAACTGGCCACCTATCTGCATGCCGCGATATTCATGCTGGCCGTTGGCTGGACATTTTGTGCCAACCGCCATGTACGCATTGATGTAATTTATACCCGCCTGTCGAAACGGGGCAGGGCGGGGATCGATGCTTTCGGTTTTGTTTTTCTGCTGTTGCCCTTTGTGCTGGTCATTGTGCTGACGTCGATTGGTTATGTCGCTCAATCCTGGTCAATTCTGGAAGGGTCACCTGAAGCCTCCGGCCTTCCGGGGCGGTTCCTGCTGAAAACCCTGATACCGGTTTTTGCCCTGATCCTGCTGGCGGGCGGGATAAGCCTGCTGGCCCTGGGAAAAGAAAGTAACGAAGAGTAATGGCCGCCCATCTGGATATTATCCTGATGTTGGCCGCTCTGGTGGTGCTGATGCTTGGCTATCCTGTCGCGATGGTTCTGGGCGGGCTGTCGGTGGTGTTTGCTGGTATTGGTTGGCTCCTTGGGGTGTTTGATGAAGCTCTTTTTAGAGCGATCCCCTTGCGCTTGTTTGGTATCATGACCAACCCGGTTTTGATTGCGATCCCGCTTTTCGTATTCATGGGGCTGGTGCTGGAAAGGTCGCGACTTGCCGCGGATATGCTCGATGCGGCTGCACGGATATTTCGCCATATTCCAGGCGGGCTGACCCTATCCGTATCCTTTGTGGGCATGTTGATGGCGGCATCCACGGGTATTGTGGGAGCGAGTGTGGTCACGCTTGGTCTTCTGGCTTTGCCCAATCTCCTCAAGAACGGAGTCTCACCCGCACTGGCCGGCGGGTCCGTGGCGGCGGCAGGAACACTGGGCCAGATCATCCCGCCATCTATTGTGTTGATTGTCCTTGGTGATCAGATTTCCAATGCCTGGCAAAAGGCGCAAACCGATGCTGGCAATTTTGCACCTGAAACCGTCTCCGTGCCAGACCTCTTCGCTGGTGCCTTGTTTCCCGGTGTCATGCTGGTTGGCCTGTTTATGATCTACCAGTTTTTTGTTTCCCGCCGCACGGTGCCGGAGCGCATCGAACCGACGGACGATGAAGGAACTGTGCCTCTTATCTCTTCGCTGCGCGCGCTTCTTCCGCCGCTGTTTTTGATGGTTGCAGTTCTTGGCTCAATACTGGCTGGGGTGGCAACGCCATCAGAAGCGGCAAGTGTCGGTGCTGTCGGTGCGCTGCTTCTTGCCGGGAAACGATTGAACCGAACGGTTTTGAGGTCGGTTTTGGAAGAAAGCACCCATCTGATTGCGATGATTTTTCTTATCGTTATTGGCGCGTCCATCTTCTCATTGGTTCTGCGTGGGCTTGGTGCTGACGAGACAATCGCAACAGCTTTGGCCCATCTGCCTGGTGGGACAATAGGTGCGTTGATCATGGTCATGCTCATCCTGTTTGTTCTGGGCTTTTTCCTGGATTTTCTCGAAATCACTTTTGTTGTTGTCCCACTTGTCGCGCCTGTGCTGTTGGCGATGCCCATGCCGGACGGATCACAGATGAGTCCGGTTTGGCTTGGTGTCCTGATAGCGCTCAATTTGCAGACTTCGTTCTTGACCCCGCCCTTTGGCCTGTCGCTGTTTTATCTGCGCAGTGTGGCACCTGCAGAATTGACAACCGCAACGCTTTACCGGGGTGTGGTGCCCTTCATCGGACTGCAAATGCTGGCTCTTGTGCTCGTCTTTCTCTTTCCGGCCCTGGCTACCCAGTTGCCCTTTTGGCTCTATGGTAGTTGAGATGAGTTGACTTGCGTGTTGGTGCCGTTGGCCTATGTATTTATGGTATGAGATCTTGCAGGGTTGTCTGCTTTCGCATTGACGGCAGCCAGGTGGAGGGCGACACTTGTGATCGATCAGGCGGGGTTTCCTGCTCTGATTCTTAATGTTCGGTGGAGATCGGGATGACACAAAAAAGTGGTGGTACGTCAAAGTCTGCGGGTTCGGTGGCCTCAAAGCTCGCCCCTGTTCATCTTGACGACAAATACGACCTCGACAAGGAAAATGTCTTTATCACCGGCAACCAGGCGATTGTGCGACTGACGCTGATGCAGAAAGAACGGGACCGGCGCAATGGTCTCAATACGGGTGGTTATATTTCCGGCTATCGCGGGTCGCCCATCGGCGGGCTCGATCTTGCCATGTGGAAGACGCAGGACAAGCTGAAGCACAACGATATCATTTTTGAACCCGGTCTCAACGAAGACCTCGCCGCGACTGCCATCTGGGGCACGCAGCAGGCAGAAATGCGGGGTGAGGGCCGGTTCGATGGCGTGTTTGGCATTTGGTATGGCAAGGGGCCGGGTGTTGACCGCAGTGGAGATGTCTTTCGTCATGCCAATCTGGCGGGAACGTCAAAAAACGGCGGTGTGCTCGCTCTTATGGGCGATGATCACACTGCAGAGTCATCGACCACGGCACATCAATCGGAGTTTCACTTTCTTGATTTGAAGATGCCGGTTCTTTCGCCTGCAGGGGTGCAGGAATTGCTTGATTATGGGGTCTTTGGTTACGGACTTTCACGCTATGCGGGCGTTTGGGTCGGGATCAAGTGCGTCAAGGATACGATTGAATCGACCGCTGTTGTCGATGGTCGGGTCGACCGTGTGAAACTTGTTGAACCCAAGGTAGACCGTCGTCCCGAAGGCGGGCTTAGTATCCGCCCCTCTGATCCTATTCTTGGGCAGGAAGAGCGTCTGCATGAAAGCAAGGTAGATGCCATTCTCGATTACGTCTCAGCCAACAGGATTAACGAGACGGTTATTTCTGGCGGCAAAAGTCCAAAGGTTGGGGTGATTACTGCTGGGAAGTCCTATCTCGATGTCCGTCAGGCGATGGATGATCTGGGCATTGATGAAGTGCGCGCTGCCAATCTTGGTCTGCGCCTTCACAAGATCGGGTGTGTCTGGCCCATTGGGCGCAACGAGCTTCGCAAGTTTGCAAAGGGGCTGGATCTGGTCATCGTGGTCGAGGAAAAACGCTCGCTGATCGAGATCCAGGTCATTGAAGAACTTTATGGCACCGCCAATCCACCAATTGTAGTTGGCAAGAAAGACGAGAAGAACAATTGGCTCTTCCCGATCAAGGGTGCGCTGGATTCCAATCAGATAGCCATCGCCATCGGTGAACGTCTGAACCGTTTTGCCAAAGACCGCCAGCTTGGCGCGCGGGTCAAATATCTCAAAGATGCGCAGGAAAAGCTGAAACGTACGGAAGGCGTTGCTATGCGCATTCCCTATTTCTGTGCCGGTTGTCCGCATAATTCTTCCACCCACGTGCCGGAAGGCAGCCGCGCCTATGCCGGTATTGGCTGTCATTACATGGCACAATGGATGGATCGGGAAACAGAAGGTTATACCCAGATGGGCGGGGAGGGGGCCAACTGGGTTGGAGAACATCACTTCTCCAAGCGAGACCATGTTTTTCAGAACCTTGGCGACGGCACCTACAATCATTCCGGCTATCTGGCGGTCCGGCAAGCGGCGGCCAGCGGAGCGAACATTACCTATAAAATTCTGTTCAACGATGCGGTTGCGATGACCGGTGGTCAACCGAATGAAGGGGGGCTGACCCCCTGGGATATCGCCAGTCAGGTAGCGGCTGAAGGCGCAAAACGTGTTGTTATTGTTACCGATGAACCTGAGAAATATTCCAGCCAGATTTCATGGCCGTTAGGAACAACCATCCATCACCGCTCTAAACTGATGGATGTTCAAAGAGAATTGGCACAGACCGAAGGTCTGACCGTGATGATCTACGATCAGACCTGCGCATCGGAAAAACGCCGCCGCCGCAAGCGTGGTGCCTTTCCTGACCCTGATCGACGGGTGGTCATCAATGAGCAGGTCTGCGAGGGGTGCGGCGATTGTGGCGTCAAATCAAACTGTGTGGCGGTTGGTGCAGTCGAAACCGAGTTTGGTCGCAAACGTCAGATCGACCAGTCTGCCTGCAATAAGGACTTCTCCTGTATCAATGGCTTTTGTCCAAGTTTTGTGACTGTTCATGGTGCCCGCCTCAAGACAGGCGAGAGCGCGCCGGGTCTCAAGGCTGAGATGCCGGTGGTTCCAGACCCGTTGGTGCCGGAACTTCAGGGCTCCTACGGCATTATCGTTACAGGGGTGGGAGGAACCGGTGTGGTGACGGTGGGAGCCGTGATCGGCATGGCTGCTCATCTTGAAGGCAAGGGAACGGCGATCATTGATATGGCCGGTCTTGCCCAGAAGGGGGGAGAGGTGGCAAGCCATCTGCGCATTGCCGAAACGCCTTCAGACATCAACTCCATCCGGATTGCAGCTTCCGGCGCTGATCTGATTTTGGGCTGCGATATGGTGACGGCATCCACCCAGAAAGTGCTTGGATCGATTGAGCAGGGCCGAACCAAGGTTGTGGTCAATAATCACGAGAAGCTGTCGGGTGAGTTTACTCATAATGTGGATTTCTCCTTCCCCACCCAGCGCATTATCAAGGCATTGCAGAAAGCGGCGGGGCAGGGCCAGACCGCAGTGATTGAGGCTGAAAAACTGGCCGTCTCATTGCTTGGTGATGCGATTGCTTCCAACATGTTCATGCTCGGTTTTGCATGGCAGAATGGCGGCCTGCCGTTGTCACGCGAAGCGATCTTGCGGGCAATTGAGCTTAATGGAGTTCAAATCCCGATGAATCAGGCCGCCTTTGAATGGGGGCGGGTCGCAGCACATGACAAGTCCTGGTTGCCTGTCAGCGAGATACCGGAAGCCGATGTTTTGGAACATCGCAAGATTTCTGAAACCCTTGAGGAAACGGTGTCGCGGCGTGTGGAAAGGCTGACCGCCTATCAAAACAAGAACTATGCCCTTCGCTTTCAGGGTTTTATGGACCGCGTTATGGACGCTGAAAAAGCGGTGAGCGGTGACATGCAGCTCTCACAAGCTGTTGCGCGCAATCTCTACAAGCTTATGGCGATCAAGGATGAATATGAGGTTGCGCGGCTGTTTTCCGATGGAAGTTTCAACGAACAGTTGAAAAGTCAGTTCGAATCCTGGGAAAAACTGGAGTTCCATCTCGCGCCACCTCTGCTCGCTAAACGCAACGATAAAGGTGAATTACAGAAAGGGGTTTATGGTCCCTGGATGGTGAAAGCCTATTCATGGCTGAGCAGATTGCGTGGTTTGCGCGGCGGCATATTTGATGTGTTCGGATACACACAGGAACGCCGGATGGAGCGGCAGCTGCTTCGCGATTACGAAGATGTTGTCAAAGAAATCATCGTTGACCTTAAGGCAGAAAATCTCAAGGCGGCTTTGGCCCTCGCTACATATCCTGAAACGATCCGGGGATACGGCCATGTCAAGGAGCGTAATGTCGAGAAGGCACGGCGTGAACGTATACAATTGCGGGCCGGTTTCAAAAATGTCGGTGGGTTGGATGCGCTTGAGGCCGCCGAGTAGGAGGCTTTAACGGGCCTGTGCTGTTGCGATTGTGTGCCGCATTGAGATGCGGTACATTTGTATATGGTTGAACAGTTAGTTAGGCAGTCTTTTGCCGTTCAGGCAGAAGTTTGTGAAGCATTAGGATCGCCGTTTACGGCATCCCTGTGCCGATGTTTAGGCGAAAACCTTGATCGCGAACTGGCGGTGGCCCGGCTTTGCCTTGACTGGGAAGGTGATCCCGGTTCTTCCGCTGACAGTATCCCGTTGCGTCTTTGTGGCGGGCTGCATGCGCTGGTTCTCAATGGCCGCGGTGGAGAGTTGACTTTCCAATATCCTCCCCATTCACAAACTGTTTCGCGCTGGTCCGTGATCCGTGAGACGCTGGAGCAACAGGAAGCGTTTCTACTCGACTGGATGCAGTCACCGCCACAGACCAATGAAGTCTCGCGTTCCGGGGTTATCTGGCCGGCACTGATGACCCTGTCGAACCATGTTGGATGTCCGCTCAATTTATTGGAGGTTGGGGCGTCGGGCGGTCTTAATCTGAATTGTGACCGATTCCGCTACCGGCTTGGCGATATTGAAACCGGATGGCCGGACGGCAAACCATATCTTAACCCCGAATGGAAAGGCGCGCAGCCGGTTGATGCTGCTGTCGAGATTTGCGGGAAACGCGGCTGCGATATCAATCCGCTTGACACCCGCGAGGAATATAATCGTCTTCGCCTCCGCTCTTATGTATGGCCGGACCAGGCCGACCGCAAAAAGAGGTTGGATGAGGCGCTGTCGGTAATCTCGAAGCATCCAGTGTCCGTTGACCGGATGGATGCTGTGGCCTGGCTGGAATCTGTTCTGGCAGACCCGAAACCCGGCCAGTGCAACACGGTCTATTCAACGATCGCCTGGCAATATTTGCCCAGTGAAGCGCGGGCGCGGGGTGAGGAGATCATTCGACAGGCCGGTGGCCGTGCGCGTGATGATGCTCCCCTGGCCTGGATCCGGTTTGAAGCAGATGGCCAAACACCGGGTGCGGGTGTGAGGCTGCAGATCTGGCCACAGGGTCTTGATGTGCAATTGGGACGGGCAGATTTCCATGGGCGCTGGATTGAGTGGGGAGAAATGGATGCCAACCAAAGTTCAGTGGTTTGAATGCTGGAAAGTGGTGGGCAACGCCTTGCCCGTGATGTTTCTTTAGGTAACACTGTCGGTTCGGCTGAAGCTTTCCTTAAAGATCAGTACGGCGAAGGGGTGGAACTGCGAGCCATCGTCCTTGAAAGCGTTTGGGAGGACGTTTGAACCATGACTGCATCGTCAGACGGGCTGGATACATTCCCGAAATATCTTTTGCATAATGCCGAGAAATTTGGTGACCGTCCGGCTATGCGTCACAAGGATTTCGGGATTTGGCAGACCTGGACCTGGGCGCAGATGCTGGAAGAAGTGCGTGCCTATTCGCTTGGTCTACAAAAAATCGGATTGAAGCGCGGTGACAAAGTTGCTGTCGTCGGTTCCAATCGTCCTGCGCTTTACTGGAGCTTTGCAGCCGTTCAGGCGCTGGGCGGGGTGCCGATCCCGGTCTATGCTGACTCAGTGGCTGAGGAAATGGTCTATGTGCTGCAACATGCCGAGGTGCGATTGGCTGTCGTGCAAGACCAGGAACAGGTCGACAAGCTGCTTTCCATCAAAGATGACCTGCCCAAACTGGAAACCATCATTTATGATTGGGAGCGCGGGCTTGGAGATTATGAAGAGCCTTTCCTGCACCATATGCAGGGGCTGCAGAAAACCGGCAGGGACATGCTGGCGCAGGATGAGCAGGTTGGTGCCGGGTGGGTTGAAGAGATCAACAAAGGCAAGGGCGAAGACCTGTCGGTCATGCTCTATACTTCCGGGACCACCGGCAAACCAAAAGGGGTGATGCTCTCTTATGATAATCTGGTGATCTCATCGAGGAATGCCAACAAGTTCGATGGATTTGACGAGAATGATGAGATCATTGCTTATCTGCCCTTGGCTTGGGTGGGTGATCACATCTTCTCCTATGGCCAGTCCATGACAGCCGGGTACTGTGTCTGCTGCCCAGAAAGTCCGGACACCGTGACCGAGAATCGCCGCGAGATTGCACCGACCTATTTCTTTGCCCCGCCGCGGGTTTTTGAAGGCCTGCTTACCGACATCACCGTTAGGATGGAGGATGCCAGCGCACTGAAGCAGAAGATGTTTCGGTATTTTCTTGATGTTGCCAATCGCGTTGGCGAGAAAATTCTGAACAAAGAAAGTGTTTCCCTCAAAGACGGACTCCTCTACCGCCTTGGCGATTTCCTGGTCTATGGACCGCTGAAAAACCGCCTTGGCATGACGCGCATGAAAGTGGGTTACACGGCAGGTGAAGCTATTGGCCCCGAGATATTCCGTTTCTACCGTTCACTTGGGCTGAATCTGAAGCAGCTCTACGGTCAGACGGAGGCGAGTGTTTATGTGACCGCACAACCCGATGGTGAAATTTCAGCTGAAACCGTTGGCACACCCTCGCCCGATGTTGAGATTGATATCGCGGATAACGGAGAAGTTCTCTACCGTTCGCCGGGTGTTTTTATGGGCTATTACAAGAACAAAAAGGCCACAGACGAAACCAAGACAAAGGATGGTTGGGTGAAAACCGGTGATGCCGGGTTCCTGGATCAGAACGGTCATCTGCGGATCATCGACAGGGCAAAGGATGTTGGCAAATTGAACAACGGCTCGATGTTCCCGCCCAAATATATCGAGAACAAGCTGAAATTCTTCCCCAACATCAAGGAAGCGGTCGCGATAGGTGATGGCAGAGATTACACCACCGTCATGCTGAACATCGACCTTCAGCCGGTCGCCAACTGGGCAGAACGCAACAACATTGCCTATGCGTCGTATCAGGAGCTGGCCAACCACCCCCAGGTTTACGCCATGATGGCCGATCACGTGGATCAGGTGAACCAGGATCTTGCGTCAGAGGAACGGGTTGCGGGTGCGCAAATTCATCGTTTTCTGGTGCTGCACAAAGAGCTTGATGCCGATGATGGTGAACTGACCCGCACAATGAAAGTGCGACGGTCGCTGATCAACGAACGTTATGATCCGCTTATTGATGCTTTGTATGATGGATCGACGGAGAAATACGTTGAAACCGAAGTGGTGTTCGAAGATGGCCGTAAAGGCAGTATTTCGGCCACCGTGAAGATTGAGGACGCGAAGGTCTACGCCGATGATGCCTTAAAGGAGGCAGCGGAATGAATGCTCATGATTCCGCACTCCATACGTCGGGCGATGTTCTGGCAGCCGGTTCTGAACTTCTTCGCGTTGACAATGTCACGTTGCGCTTTGGAGGTGTGACCGCGATTGAGGATGTTTCCTTCGACATCCTCAAAGGTGAGGTGCGGGCGATCATCGGGCCCAATGGTGCTGGCAAGACCTCCATGCTGAATGTGATCAACGGGTTTTATCATCCGCAGGAGGGGACAATAGCCTTTCGCGGAGAGAAGCGCAGCAAAATGAAACCTTATGAGGCAGCAGCTTCCGGCATTGCGCGCACTTTCCAAAATGTTGCGTTGTTCCACGGTATGTCGACGCTCGACAACATAATGTCGGGGCGCTCATTGAAAATGCGTCAGAGT
Organism: uncultured Rhizobiaceae group bacterium; assembly: GCA_937930635.1. Taxonomy (GTDB): domain Bacteria; phylum Pseudomonadota; class Alphaproteobacteria; order Rhizobiales; family Rhizobiaceae; genus Pseudahrensia. The sequence goes on along the minus strand of CALHCF010000003.1, from coordinate 129,917 downwards.
TTTTTGGCGCAGATGTTCTATTACGGCCCTGCCCGGGACGAGGAAATTGAGCACCGCAGGCGGGTTGAAGAGATCATCGATTTTCTGGAGATCGCGCATATTCGTCGGCAGCCTGTTGGCAAGCTGCCCTACGGTTTGCAGAAACGTGTTGAATTGGGCCGGGCGCTTGCTCTGGAACCTGACCTGCTTCTTCTGGACGAACCCATGGCAGGGATGAATCTGGAAGAGAAGGAAGATATGAGCCGGTTCATTATCGATGTGAACCAGCAGTTTGGTACCACAATCGCGCTCATTGAACATGATATGGGCGTGGTGATGGATTTGGCTGATCGTGTTGTTGTTCTGGATTACGGTAAAAAGATCGCTGATGGGATGCCTGAGGAAGTTCAGTCCAATCAGGATGTTATTGATGCCTATTTGGGGGTGCCGCATTAATGGGAGACCAGGATGGACTTGTTGGCTGCCTATCCAAAGGCTGTTTCGATATTTCTGCTGACAGCGGGCATTGCTTTGATCATGGTGCCGAAATGGCTGCGTTGGGCAATAGCGGTAGTTATGATCGCCCTGGGCCTCGCCGGTTTGTTCCCGCAGTTGATCGAGTGAGAACGTGATGGATTTACTGAACGAAATCTTCGTATCACCGTTTGGGTTGATGTTTGATATCCCTGATCTGTTGATTCAGACGATCTGGGAAGGCTTTGTTTCTGGTGTTTTATACGCATTGATCGCCCTGGGCTTTGTCTTGATTTACAAAGCGTCAGGGGTCTTCAATTTTGCGCAAGGCATCATGGTTGTGTTTGCAGCGCTTACGCTGGTGGGCCTGTATGCTCTTGGGATTCCGGCCTGGCTTGCGCTCCTGTTGACGCTGGGGGTCATGGCGTTGCTGGCCATCGGGGTTGAGCGTTTTGTTCTGCGCCCCCTGGTGGGACAAAATGATGCAATTTTGCTGATGGCAACCATCGGACTTACCCTATTCCTCAAAGGGGCCGGGGAAAGTATTTTTGGTGGTGAGCCGAAATCGATGATCACGACTGAGCTGGGTTTGCCGACAGGGGTTAGCGATTGGGAGGTTTTTGGAGGACGGGTTTCGTTTCAACACCTGGATATCGCGGCGGTCGTCATAGCAACCATCATGGTGATTGGTTTGGCTGTATTTTTCTCCAAAACCCGTATCGGGCGCGCGCTTCGTGCGGTGGCAGATGATCACCAGGCTGCACTTTCAGTGGGCATTTCGCTGAACCAGATTTGGGCTATTGTCTGGTTTGCCGCAGGCATTGTGGCGCTGGTTACCGGTATAATGTGGGGTGCGCGATCAGACGTTTCCTTTGCATTGGAGGTGATTGCACTCAAGGCTCTCGCTGTTCTCATTCTGGGCGGGTTTACATCCATTCCTGGTGCCATTGTCGGCGGGTTGATCATCGGTATCGGAGAGAAGGTTTTCGAAGTCTATTGGGGTGGCCTGTTTGGCGGCGGTGTTGAAGCCTGGTTCGCCTATGTGCTGGCTCTCATCTTCCTGCTGTTCAGACCTCAGGGGCTGTTCGGTGAAAAGATTATTGAGCGAGTGTGATCGCTATGGTTGAAACAGTTGCCAAACACGGGACATGGAGTGGTGTTTTTGGGCGCCGCTCTAAGGATGTAAAAGAGATAGCTGAACATATACGGGCATTGGTCATTGGCCTTCATCCCGATGCGGTGGAAGTGCCGCGCAACAAAGACAAAACGGTGGCTTATGGGTTTGGCGAGAAGAAGTTGAGCGAGGGCTATTGTTATCTGGCTCCCCAGCGTGGGCATCTGAGTGTGGGGTTTTGGTGGGGTGCAATGCTTGAGGACCCCAATGGCATGCTTGAGGGCAAGGGCAAGAAACTTCGGCACGTTAAGATCAGCGATACCGTAACTGCCAAGAGCGCCAAGGTTGCGCAACTGGTTCATCTTGCCATTGAAGAACGCAGAACTGGTCTGGCTGTGCCCACCAAGCCTTCGCCTGCGAAACGGACAAAGGCTTCAAAAAAGCCACGCAAAAAGAAGAAGGAAACAGCCTGATGTTTTACCGTGAGGCTGGGCAGTTCAAAACCAATTACCGGGCTGATCAGGCGATCTTTCCCATTCTTCAAGACCGTATCGGTCTTGGCCTTATCCTCGTTGTCGCCTTTGTGGTGATACCTTTGGTTGGGGGCGATTTTTTCATCAAGTCGATGATGATCCCGTTTCTGATCCTGTCGCTTGCCGCTATCGGATTGAACATTCTAACCGGCTATTGTGGTCAGCTTTCGCTTGGTACGGGAGCTTTTATGGGGGTGGGAGCTTATTCCTGCTACAAGCTTTTTACCTTCTTTCCCGAAGTCAACATCATCATTCATATCTTGCTGTCCGGGTTTTTTGCGGCGGGTGTCGGCATTATCTTCGGGTTGCCCAGTTTGCGCATTAAAGGCCTCTATCTGGCCATCACGACACTGGCGGCGCAGTTCTTTCTCGAATGGGCTTTTATCCGAATACCGTGGCTCTACAACTACAATGACTCTGGCGCGATTGATGCGACCTCGCCGACACTGTTTGGCTATCCGATTGATCCGGCTTCTGGCAATCCGATTCATATCTATCTGATTGTGCTATCGATTGTGGTCGTTCTGACATGGGTTGCGTCCAATGTTATTCGTGGTCGTATCGGACGGTCGTGGATGATGATCCGGGATATGGATATTGCTGCTGAACTGATGGGCATCAAACCGCTTAACGCGAAACTTTCAGCCTTTGCGATGTCGTCATATTACTGCGGCGTGTCTGGCGCGATGATGGTGTTCTTGTGGCTGGGGTCGGCAGAAGTTGAGAGCTTTAACATCAACATCTCTTTCCAGGTTCTATTCATGATCATCATTGGTGGCATGGGGTCGCTGATCGGGTGCTTTATGGGGGCGGCGTTCATATTCATTTTGCCAATTCTCATTCGTGCTTTTCCTGTGGCGATGGGGATTGATATTGGTGCGTCCACCGTGGAACATTTCACCCAGTTGATTATCGGAACACTTATCATTGTGTTCCTGATCATGGAGCCGCACGGGCTTGCCCGATTGTGGCAGATCGGGAAAGAAAAACTGCGCAACTGGCCGTTTCCGTACGGCTGATATATTTGCCTTTCTGCAACCACAGAAAGGCCAGGGAGGGAACAGCACGAAACCGTGTTCCTGACGAAGAAAATTCGGTTTCAATTCGGTGCCGCGAGGTGCCAAAACTGGAGGAAAAACATGAAACTCAAATCCATCCTATTGGGCGTTGCCGCTTCGGCGGTATTGGCTGCAGGTACCATTCCTGCGGCGCTTGCTGATGGCCATGAAGGCGAGCTTTACATTCCATCGCTGAGCTATCGCACAGGGCCATTTGCCGGTGGCGGCATCCCATTTGCAAACGGTTTTGCCGACTACCTCAATATGTTGAACGAGCGTGATGGTGGTATCGGTGGTATCAAAATCAAGGTTGAGGAATGTGAAACCGGCTATAACGCGCAGAAAGGCGTTGAGTGCTACGAAGCCACCAAAGGCAATGGCGCGCTGGTCTACAACCCGCTTTCAACCGGTATTACGCTGCAACTTATCCCTAAAGCGCCGGTAGACAAAATTCCGGTTCTGTCCATGGGCTATGGTCTGTCGGCTGCCGGTATTGGCGAGAAATTCCCCTACACGTTCACCTATCCCACCGGCTACTGGAGCCAGATGTCGTCGATCCTGAAATATATCGACGCCAATGGTGGCCTCAAAGGTAAGAAGATTGGGTTCATCTATCTTGATGCAGGCTATGGTCGCGAGCCTATTCCGCTTCTGGAGCAGCTTGGCCCGAAACTCGGCTTTGAGTGGGTCGGCTTCCCTGTTGCAGGTAAAGACATGCAGAACCAGGGTTCGCAGTGGCTGAACGTGCGCAAGGAACGTCCTGATTGGATGATTATGTGGGGCTGGGGTGCGATGAACGCCACCGCTGTCAAGGAAGCCAAGAAAATTCGCTTCCCGCTTGATAAGTTCATCGGCAACTGGTGGTCAGGTGCCCATGCGGATCTGGATCCGGTTGGTGCAGACGGCAAAGGCTACCTGGCAGCCAACTTCTCCGGTATCGGCACGGATTACCCTGCTTTGCAGGACGTAATCAAACATGTTGTCGATAAAGGGAATTCCAAATCGGATAAGGACAAGGTTGGAGACGTGCTCTACAACCGCGGCCTGTTCAATGCGGTGATTGTTGCTGAAGCCATTGCGGCCGCCCAAAAGGCCACAGGCAAGAAAGCCATAACCGGCGAGGACATGCGTCTTGGTCTGGAGAAATTCGACCTTTCCAATGCGCGCCTGAAAGAGCTTGGTCTTGAGGGCTTCACTGGTGCGGTCAAAGGCGACTGTGCGGATCATGAAGGTGGCGGTTCCGTCTTCATCCAGCAGTGGGACGGCAACGACTGGAAACGGACGACCGATCTGATTGAGCCGATGAATGATGTCGTCCGTCCGCTTCTTGAGGACGCAGCCGCAAAATATGTTTCCGACAAGCCGGACTGGAAAGGCCAGACCTGCGGATAATCGAAAACAGACTATACTGGTGGGCCGGTATTGCTCCGGCCCACTCTTTTTTGACCCTCCATCAGATAAGTGTTGATTGATATATGACTGACGCCGCTGCTGTGACCGACGCTGCCGAAACCATTTTGGAAGTCAACAATATCGAGGTGATCTACGATCACGTGATCCTCGTTTTGAAAGGGGTGTCACTTGCCGTGCCGCGGGGTGGCATTGTGGCCATTCTGGGGGCCAACGGTGCGGGAAAGACCACAACTTTGAAGGCCATCTCAAACCTGCTGCACGCTGAACGTGGCGAGGTGACAAAGGGTGATATCCGTTTCAAGGGCGAAGAAATTCAGTCACTGTCTCCCAATGATCTGGTACGGCGCGGCTGTATTCAGGTGATGGAAGGACGTCATTGTTTTGGTCATCTGACCGTGGAAGAAAACCTCTTGACCGGCGCCTTTACCCGCAAGGATGGAGCCAGCGCTATTCGTCATGACCTTGAGCTCGTATATAACTATTTTCCGCGTTTGCGCGAGCGTAAATCTTCTTTGGCCGGTTACACATCCGGTGGTGAACAGCAGATGTGTGCGATTGGTCGGGCTCTTATGTCCAAACCGGAAATGATCTTGCTTGATGAACCAAGCATGGGGCTTGCGCCACAACTTGTGGAAGAGATTTTTGAGATTGTGAAACAGCTCAACAGCGCAGAAGGGGTGTCCTTCCTTCTTGCCGAGCAGAACACGAATATCGCCCTGCGCTACGCAACCTATGGATACATTTTGGAGTCGGGGCGCGTGGTTCTGGACGGTGAGGGTGCAGCGTTGCGTGAAAACGAAGACGTGAAAGAATTCTACCTTGGTGTTGGCGGTGAGGGGCGCAAGAGCTTTAAGAATGTGAAACACTACAAGCGTCGCAAGCGTTGGTTGGCCTGACCCCTAAGCGTTTCTCTTTTTGCGGCGCATAGACAAAGATAGCAGCCCAGCTCCCAAAATGAGCGGCAGGCCAACCGCGAGCATCATGACCAGTGCCCGGTTTTCCACATGTCTCAATCCATAGCTTGAGGTGATGAAGCTACCGTCTGAAGTTTTTAGAGCCTCGGTGCTGGTTGAGCTGGAATCCCAAAAAATAACATAATCCATGTTGAGTTTTTGACCGTCGGATTTGCGCGTGAATGCAAAGCTGCAAGCCAGCATCAGATCAAGCCAGGACCTGCATTGCGTATGCGCGTCGAGTTCATATTCCGGGGCCGGCTTCAGCCTGGTGTTGTCAACCGAGAAATCCTGCACCACCGAAGGCAGGTATTGAAATGCAGGCACGGCTGCCAACACAGACAGAAGGGCGAACAGAAGAAATGCAAGGGCGGTATTCTTCATGGCGAGCCGATTGAAATATAAGGATCAGGCTGCGTTTTGCAGGCTCTTTTTGTTGTTCGACTGCGCCAGTTCATGACTTGGCAGGCGGGTGTTGAGAAGCTTGCGATCAATTGGTTTGAAACGCTTCGACATTTTTTTGGTTTGCACCATCTGTTCGGCCAATTTTACCTGGACCGCAATTAGCTTCGATACCAGCTTGAGACCCAGGGAGTGGAATGCCTGAACGGTTTGTGCTGTTGCTGCCTTCGGTGCTCCATACAAAATGAGCAGGCTTACACTTCGATGCCCAGTGGGAACAAAGACGGCCAGTGATGTCTCAGAAAGCTTAACTGATGGATCAGAATTCTTTCGTTTCGCGATGGTCCATCGAGTGTTCTGGTCATTCCATACGTGTGCGTCAAAGGCTGGCAAGCCGTCTTGCATCTGATCAATGACAGCAGCCATCTGCACTTTCAAATCAGCAATGATTTTCTGGTCGCGAGAAACAGCGCTGATAATTTCCATTGGCCGGGACCGAACTTCGGCAGCCGTCGTATTTCTATCAAGTTGAATGGAAGCCAGAAGATGAGCCGATGCGCCAAACAGACCCTGCAACCTTTCGGAGCAGAGCTGTAATCCATGTGGATCTTCAGCCATGGAAATTTGGCGCACGATGTCCGTTAGACGGTTGTATTCCTTAAACATAAACTTGCCCCTTGTACGAAAAACTAAGGGGACAATTTATTGATTTAATCAGGCAAAAAATGCCTCATTTCAGACGCAATCAAAGTTGCCCACAGATTTTTTTGTTTTTGGGCAAGAATCTGAATTCTTTTGGAATTTGTTCCTGAAGGTTCAGCCTACCTGTCCCTACAAACCACGTCTCGATCTGTTTATATTGAACCCCATGGCTACTCAGTTTCGCTACTCTCGCAACTCATTCAAAATATCCGTACTTACGGCTGTGGGATTGACATGTATCGTGTCATTTCTGGTCTGGCTTTTTTCACGGCTGTTTGGTTTCGCATATTACAATACGATTACACTGGTATCGGGTCTGATCTTTTTCAGCTTCTGTTCTGCAGCCATGATCTGGCGCTTCATGCGCAATGAAGTTGTTCTGGCCGTTCGGCCCGATGGCCTTTTTGATGCGCGATATTCCAGTCAGGCCGTTCCCTGGGATGATATCAAGGACCTGCGACTCAGACAGGCCGAGCACGAGTTTCAACTCAGTGTATTCCTGTGGCCGGACCGGGCCGTATATGGCGATGCTGGCAGACCTGAGTTCAGTATTGATCTTGCGCCGCTTGACGGGAGTGTTGAAAGCGTCGTGCATGCCATCGCGCCGCACAAAACCATTTCACTGGACCAGGGCTAGTTTATGGTCATCTTGGGAATCATCGGCATGGCTCTTCTGATTGGAGTGATTGTCTGGCCGCAGTTCTGGGTGAAACAGATTATGGCCAGACACAACATCCCGCGACCGGATTTTCCTGGAAGTGGCGGAGAGCTGGCCCAGCATCTGCTGCAACACTATGGGCTCGACAAGGCCACGGTGGAAAAGACCGATATGGGGGACCACTACGACCCGGCAGACAGGACCGTTCGCCTGAGTGAGGAAAACTATGATGGCACCAGTCTGACCGCTGTTGCTGTTGCCGCGCACGAGGTGGGTCATGCCCTGCAGCATCATCACAATGAAGCGGGGCTGAGGTTACGACAAAAACTGGTTGGTATCGCCACGATCACAGACAAAATTGCATCTGTGTTCTTTGTTGCGGCACCTGTGCTTGGTGTGCTTGTCCGAACACCCTCTGCTTTTATTGCTCTGGCTGCGGTCGGAATTGGGCTTCTCACGGTGCGTATTCTTGTGCATCTGGTGACGTTGCCTGTCGAATATGATGCAAGTTTCAGAAAGGCGTTGCCGATCCTGGAGGAGGGTGGCTACCTTCATCGCGATGATTTGCCGGCTGCCCGCAGTGTGTTGAAAGCGGCGGCGCTGACCTATGTTGCCAGCGCCATCATGAGCTTGGTTGATCTGGCGCGCTGGATCAGAATTTTGAGGTAGAACTTTATGTCCCATCACTACGATGCTCTCGAAACCCGAGACAACCAGGAGCGTGAGAACGATCTTTTTGATCGCTTGCCCGGCCATCTTGCGCATGCGGTTGGAGTTTCCTCCGGTCTGGCTTCGCATCTGGACGGGGTCGACCTTTCGTCCGTCAAATCCCGCGATGCGCTGGCTCAATTGCCTGTACTGCGCAAACCGGAACTGATGGCGGCACAAATCAAAAACCCACCTTTTGGCGGATTTGCCAATCTGGATGATCTGGCGGGAAGTCGCGTGTTCATGTCGCCCGGGCCGGTCTGGGAACCTCAGGGTGCCGGTGTTGATCCTTGGCTTGGGGCCAGAGCTTTGTTTGCAGCGGGATTTCGAAAGGGCGATATTGTTCACAATGCACTTGCCTATCACATGACACCCGGCGGCTTCATTCTGGATGAAGCCTTGCGGCAGCTTGGCTGTGTGATTTTTCCCGGCGGTGTCGGCAATACCCAGATGCAGGTGGAAGCTGCGGTGGCTCTGCAACCGGTGGCCTATACCGGCACACCTGATTATCTGAAAGTCATTCTCGATAAGGCTGATGAAATGGGCCAGGACCTGTCGTGCTTCAAACGGGCACTGGTCTCGGGTGGGGCCTTGTTCCCATCCATGCGGCAGGACTATGCGGATCGCGGGGTAAAGGTGTTGCAGGCTTATGCCACCGCCGACCTTGGTGTCATTGCCTATGAGTCCGAGCTTGACGGTGCGCCAACCGAAGGGATGATCGTCAATGAAGATCTGATCGTTGAAATTGTCCGGCCCGGAACTGATGACCCCGTGGCAGAAGGCGAAGTGGGTGAACTGGTGGTGACCACGTTCAACACCACGTATCCGTTGGTTCGTTTTGGGACGGGCGACCTCTCCGCCGTGTTGGCGGGACAGTCGCCCTGCGGCCGCACCAACGTGCGGATCAAAGGCTGGATGGGGCGAGCAGACCAGCGAGCCAAGGTGAAGGGCATGTTTGTTGATCCCAAACAGGTTGCCGATATTACAAAGCGTCATCCCGAAATTTCAGCGGCCCGGTTGATTGTGGTGCGTGATGGTGATCAGGACGCGATGACGCTGCAGGTCACTGGTGCAAATGTTGATGCCGAAGCAGTCGCATCTACTCTGCGCGATATCACCAAACTGGGCGGGGTTGTGGAGACGGTGTCGGAACTGCCAAACGATGGCAAGGTGATCGACGATCAGCGTGACTATGAATCATGAGGCGGTTTTTATCAGGTTACAAGGCGTAACGGTAAAGCTACCGGGCCACGCACAGACAGTCCCTTTTTGAAAACCGGCTCGGCGATGGTCATCTCAATTGAGCGGGTTCGCGCCAGCAGTTGCGAAAATACAATTTCCATATCCAGACGGGAAAGGTGATTTCCCAGGCACAGATGAGCGCCCCGGCCAAATGCGATATGTCGGTTCGGCTCACGCCGCACGTCAAACATATCAGGCATTGGAAAGAAATCCGGGTCACGGTTTGCCGATCCATACAGCAGGCCGAATTTTGTGCCCTTGGGATATGTCATGCCTCCCACTTCAATTTCCCTGGTCGCATAGCGATGAAAGAAGGGGAGGGGAGATTCGTAGCGAAACATCTCCTGAATTGCTGTGGGCATGAGGTGAGGATTGTTTCGCAAGAGCGTCAGTTGATCGGGATTTCGCAACAGGGTCAGCAGTCCGCTTCCCAATACGTCGATGGTGGAACCGTGTCCGGCCATGAGAATCAACATGCAGGTTGAAATCAGTTCAACCTCGGTCATTTGGCCGGCATCGCGCGCGGCGATCAGGGTTGAAATCAGGTCGTTTCGGGGCTTTTTGGAGCGCTCCGCGACCAGCGCGACAAGATATTCCAGAAACTCGGTCGTTGCACTTTCTGCCAGTTGTTTATGTTCGTCGGTGCGGTTGATGTTGTAGAACTGGACAACATTCTCCGACCAGATTCTCAATTGCGGGCAGTCTTCGTCCGGAACACCAAGCAAGTTGCCTATGATGCGACCGGGAACCTGTGACGCGAGATCCTCGATAAACTCGATATCCTGCTTGTCCAGTAGTTGATCAAGTAATCCGCTGACATAGGTTTCAATCTTTTTGCGATGTTGCTCGACATATGACTTTGTGAATTCGCGCAATACAAGTTTGCGAAGCTGGCGGTGGATATCGCCATCGCTTTCCAGCAGGCTGAACTGCACATATTTTTCGTGGTTTGGCATGTCATGCCAGTTCATTTCACGTTTTTGAGCAGCGATCGCTTCAGGGTTCATGAACGCTTCCGGTGAGCGCACCATGCTTGACTGGCAGGCGACGTGATCAACGTCCTCATAGCGTGAAAGCAACCAGCAGTCCGCTTCTTCAAAAAAGACGGGGCTCTTTGCTTCTCTCAACCTTGCATAGGTTGGATAGGGGTTTTGAGCGAAAGCGTCTGAAAGCGGATTGAAATCCATCAGTTCTCGATTGGGTAGAGGATTTTTTTTGGCCGTGGGTAAAGGGGCATGGGGCGCCGGAATCCATCAGCGCCCCATATGTTCGATAGCTTGTGCTACTTGATGGTCAGGCGCCCTTCAATGGCTGTCTTTACTGTTCCAAGATTACGGACGTGGACCATAACATCATTCGCCATCAGTTTGGCTGATGACGCATTGATCAGGCTTTTGCCCTTGCGCAGCATCCTGAAGCCATCACCACCGCGTCCCATAAAGTCATTGGTTGCCAGTGTGTAGATCTTTGCCGGATCCAGTGGCTCCCCGCCCACACTGACGTCCGACACCCGGCTTCCAGCGGGCTTGGATGTGTCGATTGATATTTTGAGGTTGGAGGTATGCAGAAATCCACCTTCGGCTTCTGGCAGGCCACGATAACCGTGCTCCAGTGCTTCCAGAATGATGGCTCCCGGAACTTCTAGTTTTACTGTTCCATTGCCGAACGGAAGCTCAGTCAGAATATCTCGGCGCGTCAGTGTGTGACCTGGGTCATAGACCGTGTTGCCGCGAATGCCGCCGCCGTTGGTAAAGCCGATATCGGCGTTGACGGCCTCGCGCATAGCATCGGCAACCAGATTGCCAAATGCGGTTTCACCTGTTCGAACGCTCGCTTTACGAGTGTCGAGTTCAACCTCTGATGTGCCAATCTTGATATCCAGTTCTTCAGACAAAGTTGCTTCATAACCCGCAACCTTCTCCGCGACAGCAGGGTCTGGCGTTACCGTTGCCGTGTCGATAATGCGGTAGTTGGGCCACCACCGGACCCGCCTTTTGCCGCGGCTCTCGCCCACATCGAACTCAACATCCATGATGGTCACATATTCGGCCTCTTCTTTTGATTCTACGAGCGCGCGGCGGCCATCATAGAAAACATGAAGATTGTGATCATGCCCGGAAAGGACGACATCAACGCCAGCTTTGTAGAGCAGGTCGAAGTCCATACGTTGTGCGGTGTGTACGACAGCGACAACCATGTCGGCACCCTGCTCACGCAAGGCGTCTCCGGCGGTGCGAGCGGTCTCCAGGTTAGGAAGGAACGTGATATTTCCAGGCGATGAGATATCTGGCGTCGCTTCGGTGGTCAGTCCCATGAAGCCGATTTTAACGTCGCCATACTGCTTCATCATTGTGTCTTCAAAGCCGGGAATTTTTGACCCGTCCTTGTAGCGCGTATTGGTCGCCAGCTTGGCGAACTTGCCTTCGTTCATACGTTTGATGAAAACGTCGGGACCAAAATCATATTCATGGTTTCCCGGCACCAGAATGTCTGGAGGGGACATGTTGAGCAACTCAACCATGTGAGCGCCTTTGTCGAATCCTGCCAGAATGGAGGGCGAAAGCAGATCTCCCGGATAGACAAAAATCGTGTTGCCGCCCTTGGCTCTTTCCGCTTTCACCACAGCAGCCAGTCGGGCCACGCCACCGCGTTCCTTGCCTGACATCGTGTCCATGTCGCTTGCAACGATGAAGCTGACATTGACCTTTTCGGCAAAGGCCTGCGTCAGTCCCAATGTCGCAAGTCCAGCCGCCAACAGCAGTGTCTTGAGCGATTTCTTCATGTTTTCAGTTCCTTCTAATTTGAACTTCAGCCTTCTGACCCGTGTGCGCTCAGTTTTGCATCTTCATGACAGCGCGTCACGCATTTGCATAAAATTTGATGCCCTGTGGATGAATGGCTCTCCTGTCGTTTGATTATTAGCTGCGACCAAAGGCACTCTGTTTCATTGTTGTCTTTTAGGCTCGACCTCGGCAGTGTGCGGACGAGCTCACCGCCCTTTTTTGCAGCAGCAGGACTTCCATGATCACTCCCATTCAACGCGACACTTCCGCGGAAAATTTTCCAACGAACCATCCTGAAGTCAATTTTGGCAAAGTTGGTGTTTTACTGGTCAATCTGGGCACGCCAGATGGTCATGACAAAAAGAACATGCGCCGCTACCTGAAAGAATTCCTGTCAGACAGACGGGTTATCGAGACACCGCGTATTATCTGGTGGCCGCTGCTCAATGGCATCATTCTTAATACAAGACCCAAGAAATCCGGTGCGCTCTACGCGTCAATCTGGAATGAAGAGATGAATGAGTCGCCACTGCGCACCTTCACGCGGTCGCAGGGCGAGCTACTTGCTGACAGGCTGTCGCAACATGATGATGTTATCGTTGACTGGGCGATGCGCTATGGGAATCCGTCGATCGAGTCCCGGTTGAATATTCTGCAGGAAGCCGGTTGCGAGCGTATTCTCGTCTTTCCGCTTTATCCTCAATACAGCGCTGCCACGACAGCCACTGTTAATGACAAGACGTTCGAGGCATTGATGAAAATGCGCTGGATGCCCGCGCTGCGCACAGTTCCGCCCTATCATGATGATCCTGCTTATATTGACGGGTTAGCTCAGTCTATTTCGGCCCATCTTGAAGGGCTGGACTTTGAGCCGGAGCATATTATCGCCTCCTACCACGGTATTCCCTTGAGTTATTTCAAAAAGGGCGATCCCTATCATTGCCACTGCCTAAAGACTTCTCGCCTGCTGCGGGAAAAAATGGGCTGGGATGAAGGCTTTCTGCTGAGCACTTTTCAATCACGCTTTGGCCCGGAGGAATGGCTTCAACCTTATACCGACAAGACTGTTGAACGTCTGGCGAAAGAAGGCGTAAAGCGCATTTGCGTCGTCAATCCGGGGTTTGCAGCGGATTGTCTTGAAACGCTTGAGGAGATTGCCGGTGAGGTCTGTGAGGAGTTTGAAGATAATGGCGGAGAGAAATTCAGCCATATTCCCTGCCTCAATGATGGCACGCACGGGATGGATGTTATCGAGCAGGTTGTCCGGCGTGAACTGCAAGGCTGGATTCGAAACGATGTTGGATAGCTGATTTTCTAATGAAATTTCAGTTGGAGACATGACAATGCTTATATTTGACTCTACCAACTGCAAGAAGAGATCCTGGTGAAAACCGAGGTGAAAAATTGGCTCATTTTTCCATAAATGTTTGATTTTATTTATTTTATTGTTGCGGAACTTGGCCCGTGGCTGTGGATGATTGCCGGCTTCCTTCTGTTGACCGGCGAAGCGCTTTCCCCCCGCCTGTCACTTTTGGGGTATGGGCTTTCTGCAATGGCTGTTGCTGCTTTTATGCTTATGTCATCACCCGGATCCGTCTTCTGGGCCTGGTGGGTACAAGTGATTTTCTTTTTGGTTTTCTCAAGCGCTTTCGTCTTCCTGGCAAACCGCATATTTCGTTAAGCGACACCCACGCGCAGAAGGTCATGAAATGAGAGAATACCGATTGGCTTTCTTTCCTCTGTGACAATCAGGGCACCAATCGCCCGCTTGTTGAGAATTTCCAGTGCCGATACGGCCAGCGCATCAGGAGCCACGGTCTGAGGATCACGGGTCATGATATCGTCAACCGATTCTTCCAGCAAAGTACCACTGAGATGGCGCGCGAGGTCACCGTCGGTAATAATGCCAATCAGGTCACCTGCATCGCCTGTCACGCCCACACAGCCAAAGCCCTTGCCGGAGATCTGCAGGATTGCGTCAGTCATCTGTGTGCCTGATTTTACCAGAGGCATGGCGTCTCCCGTATGCATCAGATCACGAACACGGCTGAGTTGAGCGCCCAATTTTCCACCTGGATGAAAAACGCCAAAATCGCTGGCCGTAAACTCCCGGTTTTCCAACAGTGCAATCGCGATAGCATCGCCCAGTGCAAGTTGCATGACTGCAGAGGTGGTGGGGGCAAGATTGTGCGGGCAGGCTTCTTTTTCCTTGGGCAACATCAACACAATATCGGCATGGCTTCCAAGGGTGGACTTGTCATTATTTGTTATGGCGATCAGCGGGATATTGAAGCGTTTGGAGTAATCGATGGTGCCGCGCAGTTCCACAGCTTCACCTGACCATGAGAGCGCCAGGATCACATCATCGCGGGCGATCATGCCCAGATCTCCGTGATTGGCCTCCGATGGGTGGACAAAGAAGGCGGGCGTACCGGTAGATGCAAGTGTTGCAGCGATTTTGGCCGCGACATGGCCGCTCTTGCCCATGCCGGTGACAATCACCCGACCTGCAATTCCGCTGATGGTTGCAACTGTGCTTTCGAACTGTTTTGCCAGCCCGCTGTGAAAGGCCTTTTTGAGCGTTTGTAGCCCTTCGGTCTCCGTGGTCAGCGTGCGCAAGGCAGAGGCAACAGTGCTTGATTCTGTCGATGTTTTATTCATGAGGGTCTCGTATCCCAAATGTCGCCAAACAGGAACGGAAAAAGCACCAATAATTATCCTGCGAAACAGGCTTTGGAAAGAAAGCGTTAACCACGCCTGTTTACATTTCGGTAATCTCCTTGTCTCAACGGCCGTCTTTGCGGGGAGAGTTTGAACAGACCTGCGAGAGATTTCCGAAAAAAATGTCCAAGAAAGCCAGACATGGGCTGATTATTCCAGCATTGGGTTTGCTGGCAGTTTCGGTAGCAGGCAGTGTTATCGCCTGGGCGCAGCAGGCGGATGATTTGTTGCGACCAACCATCAACCCGATTACGCAGGGCACGCCGGAAACCGACTCCAACCTTGATGGAATTGAAGATTCTGAGCAAACCGAGGAAGAGCTGCGTCGTCAGCGCGAGCCGGTTTTTCCAGATCCCCTGGTTCCTCCCGATGACGGGGATGGCGATCAAAACCGGGCGGACAACACCCGTGCAGATCGCAACGGCAACAATGATGATCGTAATGGCAACGATGACAATCAAAGCCGCAGCGACAACCAGAACGCAGATGATGATGGGGCAATTGTCCCGCAACAGGAACCAGTTGGGGCGCGACGTAATACGGCTGAACAACCGGCTGAGCAGGTGGGCCTGGTTGATGAGGATGGCAACGTCACGCCACTTGCCAATGTCCGCGTCCAACGCATTCAAAGCGGGGTAGGGGCTGTACCCCGTGATGATGATCCTTTTGCGCCTCTTGGACTGAGAGTTGGAACGTTCTCAGTCTTTCCCACGGTGACTGAGACAATTGGTTATACAAGCAACGCTGACTTTTTTGAAAATGGTGAGGAATCGTTTTTCTCACAAACGGAAGCACGTGTTACTTTCAATTCAAACTGGTCTGTTCACGATTTGCGGGGGGAAGTCGGGGGGAGTTTTCAGGAATTCTTCAATGGGAACAGTGAAAGTCTGCCGACATTTGATGGCAATGTTCAGTTGAGGTTGGACGTCGACAGCAGCACGACGGCAACCGTCGGTACAGATGTTTCACTGACTACAGAAAACGCCGTCAGCGATAATCTGAGCCTTTCTGGCGTGGCTTTTGTTGATGACCGACCTGTTGTGTACAGAACAGGCGGATTTGTTGAGGTTGAGCGTACCGGCGGTCGATATACCGGCAGCCTGCGGGGCTCTTTCGATAATGAGACGTTTGGAGATGCTGATCTGAGTGATGGCACAACTCTCGATCAGGGTGACCGCAACAATACCTTGTTTCAGTTGCGGGGTCGTTTGAATTATGAGGCATCGCCAATCGTTCAGCCATTTGTTCAGGCTACTGTCGGACGGACGATCTTTAACGATTCAGTGGATCGCAATGGTAACGAGCGTGATAGCACGACGCTGGCGTTGCGAACTGGCATTGCCTTCAATCAGGGTGAAAAGCTCAATGGTGATATTGCCGTTGGCTATTCGATCGAGCGGTTTGAAGATTCCGCTCTGCGCGACCTTGATGGATTTACCATTGATGGAACGATAAACTGGTCACCACAGGATCTGACCACTGTTACAGCCACCGCCAGCACCAGTTTTGCAGGCTCGACGAGCCTCAACGAGGCCGGTTCGATAACCTATTCAGGCACACTTGGTGTGACGCGGGATGTACGTGCCAACTTGTCGCTGAATGCACGGGTTCTGGCATCGTTTACCGACAATGAAGATTCGGGGCGTCAGGATACAAATTACCAGTTCGAAACTGGCGCCGAATGGCGGTTGAACCGATCCTGGGCCTTTATTGGCCGCCTGGGCTATGAAACCTCAGACAGTACCGAAGAAGGGTCATCGTTTGACGCCTATACAGCGCGACTTGGGCTGCGCTGGCAGCGCTAATCCATCATTTCAGCGATAATTTTGCGAACGGTTGGTCCCGTGTCTTCCCGTGCGAGTGCGAAAGACACGTTGGCTGCGATAAAGCCTTCCTTGGAGCCGCAATCAAAGGTACTGCCGGTGAACTTGTATCCAAAGAAATCCTGGGTTGAGGATAAGCGTTCAAGGGCGTCCGTGATCTGGATTTCGCCGCCAGCACCTTTTTCCTGATTTTCAAGCAGGTCGAATATCTCCGGCTGAATAATATAGCGCCCGTTTATCATCAGATTTGAGGGAGCTTCAGCAAGAGCAGGTTTTTCGACCATACGCTTGATCACAAAACCATCTCCGCGCTTTTCTCCAGGATCAACGATGCCCTTTGAAGGGATGTCCTCGTCGCTGGTTTCTTCCACCGCAATGATGTTGCCACCCGTTGTCGCATAAACATCCATCATGGAGGACAGGCAACCCGCTCCCTCCGCCTTCATCACCATATCCGGTAGCAGCAAAGCAAATGGTTCGCTTCCAACGATGTCGCGGGCACACCACACGGCATGACCCAGGCCGAGAGGTGCCTGTTGACGGGTGAAACTGGTCTGACCCGCTTCTGGTTGATACCGTTCCAGAATTTCCAGCATGTCTTTTTTGTTGCGGTCAGCGAGGGTGTCGATTAGCTCGGGTTGAAGATCAAAATGATCTTCAATGACGTGCTTGTTGCGCCCGGTGACAAAAATAAAGTGCTCGATACCGGCTTCACGAGCTTCGTTCACGGCATATTGAATAACCGGCATGTCGACCACGGTAAGCATCTCTTTCGGCACCGCCTTTGAAGCGGGCAGGAAACGTGTCCCGAGACCCGCAACCGGAAAAACTGCTTTTCTCACAGGACGAATGGCGGTCGGTGATGCTGACATGTGCTGTTCTCTCAGACGGTTGGCGAAGTCGGTTGCTAATATCAGAAACCTGACAAACCTTTGCCATTTATTCCTTTCAAACCCCAAACTGATTTTTGTTTGTTTGCATCCATCGGGGTTATGGTAAACGAACAATTAACGAGTGTTGCGTTGAGTATGCCAAACGGCCGGGGAATCAGTCCCCGTCCTCTGCTTTGAGAAAGAGAAGGGCCTCAATGTTGGGATTTTTCCGCACAAAGAACTGCAAAAGAACAGTGGCAACGGTTTTGACCGGGTTGGGCATTGCAACAGCGGTTTTTGCTTTGCCGGGTACGGCCTATGCCAATGCAGGCTTCCAGAAATGGATGAAGGGGTTTTCGGGCGTTGCCAGAAAGAATGGTGTTTCAAGAAAGACCTTTGACCGTGCATTTGCCGGTATCAAGTCACCTGACCCGGAAGTTCTGGAGCTTGCCCGCTACCAGCCCGAGTTTCGTCAAAAGATGTGGATGTATTTCGACAGTCGCGTCAACGAACAGACGATTGCCATTGGCCAGGAGAAGAAAGCCCAGCTTTCGCAATGGCTTGGCCGCATTGAACGCAAATATGGCGTGAGCCGCAATGTTCTCCTTGCAATCTGGTCAATGGAATCTGGCTATGGGGAAGCGCTGAAAAAGGAGAGGTCTTTGCGCAGCGTTGTTCGCTCGCTTGCGACCCTTGCCTATGCCGACCGACGTCGCCGCAAATTTGCCCGTACGCAATTGATTGCAGCAATGAAGATTCTCCAGAAAGGCCGTATTTCGACCAAGCAGTTAAGGGGATCCTGGGCCGGTGCCATGGGGCATACGCAATTCATTCCAACCAGCTACATCGCTTATGGGCAAGATGTTGATGGCGATGGGCGCAAGGATATCTGGAGTTCAGTTCCTGACGCGCTGGCTACGGCTGCAAACCTTTTGCGCCGCAACGGCTGGCGAACCGGCCAAACCTGGGGATATGAAGTTAAGGTCCCAGGAAAACTGGCACGCCAGGCCGGAAAGTCACGGTCGCTGGCAGCATGGGCCAAACTTGGCATCCGTCGGGCCAATGGTAAGCCATTGCCGGCTCGTAAGAGCCGTGGCGTCTTGAAGTTTCCTGCCGGTCGAAATGGCCCCGCTTTCTTGCTGACAAAGAATTTTTACGTCATCAAACGGTACAATAATTCCGACAAGTATGCCCTTGCAGTAGGACATCTTGCTGACCAGATTGCAGGGTACGGTAACTTCGTCAAACCGCTGCCCCGCCCTTATCGCAAGCTTACTCTGGATGAACGTATAGAACTGCAATCCCGGCTGGCTCGTATGGGCTTGTATCAAAGCGATATAGATGGGAAAATCGGGAGCGGCACCCGGGCGGCGATACGCAAGGCGCAAATTAAGCTGGGTATGAACCCGGATGGTTTTGAATCGCCTAAATTATTGAAACGCCTGCGATAAAAAGGTCAGATCAATCATCGGTATTCGGGTGCCGACAGTGAAAAGGAAAATAACTGTTGGCTTCACGTTTTGCCAGGATTGCAGTGTTTTTGACCGCTTTGGCGGTGTTCGGCATTGTCGGATTGACAGTGAAATTCGCGCCTGGACAACTGGTGTTGTCCGTTGGTGTGTCCGAAGCCCATGCACAGCAGGCAAGTCGCAGAAAGCGCCGTAGTCTTTTCAATGTCCTCTTTGGGCGGCGAAAAGCCAAACGCAAGGCGATTGTGCGCAAACGCGTTCGCCGCAAGACACGACGAATAACCCGATCGCGCCGTAAGCGCGCCTCGCGGAAAACAGCCCGTCGGCGTGTCAATCGCGGCGTCCGTCGCAGTCGTGTAGCAAACGTTTCAAGAAATAGGCCTGCCACAGGGGTGCCGATCACAAAGACCGAGGATGCAAAAACGGTTCTCGTGATCGGTGATTTCTTGGCCGGTGGTCTGGCCGATGGCTTGCAGGTTGCATTTGCCAAGAGCGGGAATATCAAAGTCTTGGACCGGTCGCGCGGCCTCTCCGGTTTTATTCGCAATGATATTGTTGACTGGCCCAGTGTTGTCGGCCCGATGATTGAAGAGGTCAAACCGGCCTATGTTGTTGCCATGCTTGGAACCAATGACCGCCAGCTTGTTCGGTTGAATGGCCGCAATGTCAAAAGGCGCACTCCCGAGTGGGATGCGATCTATACAAAACGTATCAATGACCTTGGTGCTGCCCTGAAATCCAGTGGTGTGCCATTTTCATGGGTTGGGCTGCCGCCGGTTCGCTTCAAGACCATGAACAAGGATTTCCTGTTATTCAACGAGTTGTACGGCAAGGCGGCGGAGTCCCCCAGCGGTAAGTTTGTTGATGTCTGGGATGGTTTTGCCGATGCAGAAGGTGCCTATACCCGCTCCGGTCCTGACATAAACGGGCAGATCGTTCTCCTTCGTGCCAAAGATGGGATTAATCTGACCAAGGTCGGTCGGCGCAGACTGGCCTTTTATGTTGAAGGGCAGGTGCAAAAAGCATTGAAGAGCAGCGCATCACCAGCCCTGGCAGGAATCGTTCCCATTCCAGGTTCCGACATCCCTGAGGTTGAACAGTATGATCCGGCCCGTACGGGGCGAACGCTGGTCATACGGTTGGACGACCCGCAGGTTGATGGTGCTGAAATCCTGGCTGGTGAAACGGTTGATCTGAGCGGGGCTGTAGGGACAACAGGCAACGTGGTTCCCGCAGCAACTCCAACACCGGCGGCTACCCCTACGACAGTGGGTCGGGTTGATGACTATTCATGGCCGCCAAAGCAACCTTCGGCGGCGTCAACATCATCGGCGGTTGCTGCCGCCAACTGATCGCGGAGACCAGTCTGTCGAGATAGTCCGCATTTTTGTAGCCCGTGGCTACCTTGGTAAGACAGAGCTTCCCATCAGCGCTTCGTCAACGGCCCGGGCGCATTGACGGCCTTCGCGGATTGCCCAGACAACCAGCGACTGGCCCCGGCGCATATCGCCTGCCGTCCAGATCTTTTCGTGGCTTGTTTTGTAGGCATTGGTGTCCGCTAAAACATTTTGCCGTTCGTCAAGGTCAAGCCCCAGAGTATCGAGCATACCTTCGTGGACGGGTGAAACGAAACCCATGGCCAGCAGAACAAGATCAGCTTTCAGTACGAACTCGGACCCTTCGATTGGCTGGAACTTTTCGTCCACTTTGATGCAGTGAAGGGTTTTCACGTGCCCGTCATGCCCCTCAAACCTCTGAGTCAGAATAGAAAAAGCCCGGTCTGCGCCTTCTTCCTGACTGGACGAGGTACGCATTTTCAAGGGCCAGTTTGGCCAGGTTAGTGCCTTGTTCTCTTTTTCGGGAGGCGCTGGCATGATCTCAAGTTGGGTAACTGAAAGCGCCCGCTGTCTGATTGAAGTGCCAATACAGTCTGACCCGGTGTCGCCGCCACCGATCACAATTACATGCTTTCCGGTCGCAAGGATTGGTTCGACATTGTCGTTTGGTTCGTCACCCACTCTGCGGTTTTGCTGTGGCAGAAACTGCATTGCAAAATGAATACCCTGCAGGTCACGACCCTCAATGGGGAGATTGCGGGGTTTTTCCGCCCCTCCCGACAGAACAACGGCATCATAGTCTGAGACAATGTCTTCAATTGCGATATCGTGGCCTACATGGGTCTCCATATGGAAGGTGACGCCCTCTGCCTCCATTTGATCAGCACGGCGGTCAATATGGTATTTTTCCATTTTGAAATCAGGAATACCGTAGCGTAGTAGACCGCCGATTTTGCGGTTCTTCTCATACAGATGGACGTCGTGCCCTGCACGGGCAAGCTGTTGAGCGCAGGCCATTCCGGCGGGTCCCGATCCAATAATCGCCACCCGTTTTCCAGACTTGTGCGCTGGCACCTGAGGGGGGAGCCAACCGTTCTCCCAGGCCTTGTCAACGATGGCGCATTCAATCGTCTTGATCGTCACCGGGCTGTCGATGATGTTGAGCGTGCAGGAAGCCTCGCAAGGGGCCGGGCAGATCCGGCCCGTAAATTCGGGGAAGTTGTTGGTGGAATGCAGGTTGCGGGACGCCTGCTCCCATTCATTTCGGTATACCAGATCATTCCAGTCTGGAATTTGGTTGTTGACAGGGCATCCCTTCAGCCCCTTGGCGTCGTGGCAAAAGGGAACCCCGCAATCCATGCAGCGGGCCGCCTGGTCGCGCAGGTTCTGCTCAGGGAGAGGAATCATGAATTCCTTGAAACTACGGATTCGATCTGAAGCCGGCCGATATTTTCTATCTTGTCGATCAATCTCCAGAAAGCCTGTTACCTTACCCATCGGATTTCACTCCACTTCGCAGATACCCATTTGTATCTGCGCATGTTTGTTTTGTTGTTTCGGCTCACTCGGCAGCGACACCGGCTGCGAGTTGCGCTTCCTCGATTTCCAGAAGTGCGCGGCGGTATTCGGTCGGCATCACTTTGACGAATTTGGGACGATAATCATCCCAATTGGCAAGGATCTCTGCTGCCCGCGTTGAGCCGGTGTACTGGTGATGGTTCTCGATAAGTTGTCGCAGACGCTCATCATCGTGCCGGGTCATATCGGAGGAAACGTCCACGCGTCCGTGGTGTTCGATATTTCCACCGCCATGATGCTGGGATTCCATCAAATCGTCTTCTTCGGGAACCGGTTCAAGGTCGACCATCGCGAGGTTGCAGCGGTTCTTGAATGTACCATCCTCATCCAGAACATAGGCTATGCCGCCCGACATCCCTGCTGCAAAGTTGCGTCCCGTATAGCCAAGAACAGCCACCACACCGCCGGTCATGTATTCACAACCATGGTCGCCAACGCCTTCGACCACTGCGATCGCCCCGGAATTGCGGACTGCGAACCGTTCGCCCGCCACACCGCGGAAATAGCATTCACCTTCGACAGCGCCGTAGAGCACGGTGTTGCCAACGATGATACTTTCTTCCGGGATAATCTGCTTTGCTGCCTGCGGGGGATAGATTATCAGCTTTCCGCCTGAAAGCCCCTTGCCAACGTAATCATTACCTTCGCCCTCGACTTCGAGCGTCACACCCCGTGCGACCCATGCACCAAATGCCTGTCCAGTGGTGCCGGACAGCTTGATATGGATTGTGTCATCGGCAAGACCGGCATGGCCGTACCGTTTTGCGATCTCGCCGGAGAGCATGGCGCCGACCGAACGGTTCACATTGGTTACCGATAGATCAATCTTGACGGCTTCGCGACTTTCCAGCGCCGGACCGGCTAGTTCGATCAGCTGGCGGTCCAGTATGTCATGGATGTGATGCACCTGTGTTTCACAATGATGGACCGGAACATCGGGCCCCATTTGCGGATCATAAAACAGTTTTGCGAAATCGAGCCCACGAGCCTTCCAGTGATCAATCGCATTCTCACGGTCCAGAACATCAATCTGTCCAACCATTTCGTCCATTGTGCGGAAGCCCAGTTCAGCCATGAGCTCGCGCACCTCTTCTGCCACGAAGAAGAAGTAGTTGATGACGTGTTCAGGCGCACCGTTGAAGCGTTTCCGCAAGACCGGGTCTTGCGTGGCAACGCCAACCGGGCACGTGTTGAGATGACATTTGCGCATCATGATGCACCCTGCCGCGACAAGCGGTGCAGTTGCAAAACCGAATTCGTCTGCTCCCAGCAATGCGCCAACCACCACGTCTCGACCTGTGCGCAGGCCCCCGTCCACCTGAACGGCAATGCGCGAGCGAAGCTTGTTCTTGAGCAGAGTTTGATGGGTTTCGGCCAGACCTATTTCCCAGGGTGAACCGGCATGTTTGATTGAGGTGAGGGGGCTTGCGCCGGTCCCACCTTCCATGCCGGAAATTGTCACGTGGTCGGCTCTTGCCTTGGCCACACCCGCGGCGACTGTGCCCACACCAACTTCGGACACCAGTTTCACCGAGATATCTGCGACCGGGTTGACGTTTTTCAGATCGTATATGAGTTGTGCCAGGTCCTCGATGGAGTAGATGTCATGGTGAGGCGGAGGAGAAATCAGTCCAACGCCAGGAGTGGAATGGCGGACCTTGGCGATAATGGCATCGACCTTGTGGCCGGGTAGTTGGCCACCCTCGCCGGGTTTTGCACCCTGCGCCATCTTGATCTGGATCATGTCGGAATTGACGAGGTATTCGGTTGTAACGCCGAAGCGCCCCGATGCGACCTGTTTGATGGCAGACCGGCGATTATCCGAAAAGCGTTCGACCTCCTCGCCCCCTTCGCCGGTGTTTGATTTCCCACCAATCTGGTTCATCGCCATGGCGAGTGTTGTGTGCGCTTCCGCCGAAATAGACCCATAGGACATGGCACCGGTGGCGAAACGTTTGACTATGTCGGCAACTGGTTCCACCTCCTCAATCGGGATGGCTTTCTTTCCCCGTTCTTCGGCGTTGCGCAGGCGAAAGAGCCCACGAATGGTCAGCAGACGTTCAGACTGTTCGTTGATTGATTTTGCAAAAGCGCGGTAATTATCCTGACTGTTGCCACGCACAGCGTGCTGCAGGTTGGTTACCTCATCAGAGGTCCAGACATGGTCTTCGCCGCGCTCGCGCAGGGCATAGTCGCCGCCAACATCCAATGCATGGCGAAGAACCGGCACATCGCCGTAAGCGGCGCGGTGCCGTTCATAGGTTTCATGGGCGATTGCATCAAGATCGATGCCCTCGATCTGGCTGGACGTGCCTGTAAAATATTTGTCGACGAATTGGGTCGACAGGCCAACGGCATCGAAAATCTGAGCGCCACAATAGGACTGATAGGTGGAAATTCCCATTTTCGACATCACCTTCAACAGGCCTTTGTCGATGGACTTGATGTAGCGTTGTATGACCTCGAATTCGTCCACTTCCGGCGGGAAATAGCCGTTGGTGTGCATTTCTGCCAGGGTTTCGAAGGCGAGGTAAGGATTGATTGCCTCCGCACCATAGCCAGCAAGAACTGCGAAGTGATGGACCTCGCGCGGTTCCGCCGATTCGACCACCAACCCTACCGAGGTGCGCAGACCTTTGCGGATCAGATGGTGATGTACGGCAGCTGTTGCCAGAACTGCCGGAACAGCAACCCGTTCAGCGCTGAAATGCCTGTCTGACAGGATAATGATGTTATCGCCGCCATTGACGGCCTTTTCAGCGTGGGCGCAAAGGTTGTCGAGGCACTCCTTCATGCCATCTGGACCCTTACTTGCACTGTAAGTGATATTGAGAATGCGTGAAACGAACTGATTATCGCCCATATCGCTGATGTCGCGAATTTTCTGCAAATCGGAATTGCGCAAAATTGGCTGCCGGGCCTCAAGACGCTTCAGTTTCGACAAGCCTTCGGCATCAAAGAGATTGGGGCGGGGACCAATGAAAGACACCAGGCTCATCACCGATTCTTCGCGGATCGGATCGATGGGCGGGTTGGTCACCTGCGCGAAATTCTGTTTGAAATAGGTGTACAGCAATTTGGCGCGCGATGAGATAGCAGAAATGGGCGTATCGGTGCCCATGGAGCCGAGCGCTTCCTGACCTGTTGTTGCCATGGGTGACAGCAGCAGTTTGATGTCTTCCTGCGTATAGCCAAAAGCTTGTTGGCCATCGAGCAGATCCTGGCCCCTGTAACGACGCGGAGATTGCTTTTTGCCGGGCAGGTCTTCGAGCACAATCTGGGTATCAGAAAGCCACTTGTCGTAAGGATTGGCTGTGCTGAGTGTTTCCTTGATTTCCTCGTCTGAGACAATCGCGCCTTTTTCCAGGTCGATCAGCAGCATCTTGCCCGGTTGCAGGCGCCATTTGGTGACCACCTTTGCATCATCAACGGGTAATGTTCCCGCTTCTGACGCAAGAACCACTGTGTCGTCGTCCAGCACAAAATACCGGGCGGGCCGTAGGCCGTTTCGGTCAAGCGTTGCCCCGATCCGACGGCCATCGGTAAAAGCTACAGCCGCAGGCCCATCCCATGGTTCCATCATTGCGGCATGGTATTCATAGAAGGCGCGGCGTTCTTCATCCATCAATGGATTGCCTGCCCATGCCTCGGGGATCAACATCATCATGGCATGGTCAAGGGAATAGCCGCCCTGCACGAGCAATTCCAAAGCATTGTCAAAGCAGGCGGTGTCAGACTGCCCCTCGTAAGAGACCGGCCAGATCTTCTCGATATCCTCACCGAATTTCGGCGACGATAATGTGGCTTGCCGGGCGGCCATCCAGTTTACATTGCCGCGCAAGGTGTTGATTTCACCGTTATGGGCCACCATGCGATAGGGGTGAGCGAGCTTCCAGCTTGGGAAAGTGTTGGTGGAGAAGCGCTGATGGACGAGCGCCAGCGCTGATATGAACCGCTCGTCGCGCAGGTCCGCATAATACGGCCCCAACTGATCAGCGAGAAACATGCCCTTGTAGACGATCGTACGTGACGACAGCGAAACCGGGTAGATGTCTTCGCGCGACCCCAGTTGATCGATAATGCGGTTGGAGAGTACGCGACGCATAATATAGAGACTGCGTTCGTAGCCATCGTCGTCCAGATCTTCAGCGCGGGCAAAGAAACCCTGCCAGTGAGCCGGTTCGGACGCCATAATCTCTGGATCCTGAGACAACATAGAATTGTCGACAGGCACAGACCGCCAGCCGATGACAGACTGACCCTCAGCTGCGGCAACGGTCTCGATGATGGATTTGATTTTCTCCTGCAGATCAGCGTCCTGCGGCATGAAGAAAAATCCAATGCCATAGTGTCCGGCATCTGGCAGTTCGAAACCAAGCTTGGAACATTCCTGGGAAAAGAACTGATGCGGAATCTGGACCAGCATTCCTGCACCATCACCCATTAAGGGATCAGCACCTGTGGCCCCGCGGTGTTCGAGATTCTCAAGGATTTTGATGCCATTTTCTACAATTTTGTGAGATTTTTCGCCCTTCATATTGGCGATGAAGCCAAGACCGCAGGCGTCATGTTCGTTATTGGGATCGTAAAGTCCGGCGGCCTGGTTGCGTTTGGTGGCGAATGGCTGGCTGCCCTGTGTTCTCCCATTATTGTTCATGATCAAACCTCTCGAAACCAAACCAGTGTTTGCAGATAAGCAAGCCGTCTGAAGTGTCAGAGCAAGCCCGAATTTACGGGAATGCGTTTCAACTTCACCGTTTCATGCCATCGCACTCGTAAGAGCACGCTTTTTTTTGAAGACCGCCGGTCGAATTGATCGCCCTGCGATTGCGGCGGTGATGGCCCGCACTGCCGACCGCTGAGACTGTCTATAGCAGCCTGCAGCTTTTGACAATATGGGTCAGTCTCGCTGTCCTATTTTTCAATTTTGGCAGAGTGGCCGCTTACTCGCAAGCGCTATGGTCAATTTGATGATCGCGGCTTCAATGGTGGTCAGCACTTCTAAAGGTGCTGTCAGTTTGCAAACTACACATGGAAAAGCGCCCACAAAACTGCAGGCGCTCTTGTCAGCCAATTTGAATGACTAAGCGTTAGCTAGCCTTTTTGGCTTTGCTTTCAATCTGCTTTGAGCCGGCGGGCAAGATTGAAATTTTCCGGGCCTTCATGGCCTCTGGAATTTCGCGGACCAGTTCAATATGCAGAAGGCCGTTTTCCAAACGGGCATTTCTGACTTCGACATGATCGGCGAGTTGGAACCGACGTTCGAAATTACGGGCGGCTATGCCTTGAAAGAGCATTTCGCCGTCTGTTTCTTCCGATTTCTTTTGGCTGCCTTTGACCAGAAGTGTGTTTTCTTTCGACTCAATTTCCAGGTCATTCTCGCCAAAACCGGCAACGGCCATGGAAATGCGATAGTCATGTTCACCGGTTCGCTCGATATTATAGGGTGGGTAAGCTGGCGACGCTTGCTCAGGTTGTCCAAGCGAATCCAGGAGCGTGAACAGCCGGTCAAAGCCGACGGTGGAACGATAAAGGGGGCTAAAGTCTACGTGACGCATAATCATATCCTCTCATGAGCGACATTGATGTTCCGCACCCATTTGTATCTGCCTCACGGCCAGAACCAAGGGTGCCTGCAGGCCCGTTTCCGGCGCCCACGCGAAAGATATGGGGGGTGAAAACTATCGTTCAAGAGGTTTGACCCACTTAAGGTGCGCCTATAAAGAGGCTGAAATCCTGAATTGTGATGTAATGCTGCAATCTTCGCCAAAAACAGAAGCTGAACTTGTCAGTACACGCGATAACCCTGCACCCCAGGGGGCGACGGTCGATCACACCATGACGGCCGATGGTGCAAAACTGCGCCATGCGTATTGGAAGCCAATACAGGGCAGCCGCAAGGGGACAATCATTATTCTCCAGGGTCGTTCAGAGTTCATTGAGAAGTATTTTGAAACCGTCGAGGACTTGCGCAAGTTGGGGTTTGGCGTCCTGACTTTTGATTGGCGAGGGCAGGGGGGGTCATCACGCCTTCTAAGAGACCCCAGCAAGGGGCATGTGGAGAATTTCAATCAATATCTGGTCGATCTCGAAACAATTTTGACTGATGTTGCTCTGCCGGATTGCAAGCCTCCCTTCTTCATTCTTGGCCATTCTACCGGGAGCCTGGTTGCTCTGCTGGCTGGACCCGCATTGACCAACCGCGTTCAACGAATGGTTCTCAGCTCCCCGCTGCTTGAGTTGACCGGCATCCCAATTCGGCAGAGCTGGCTCAAACCCATATCTGGATTGTTCACTCTGGTAGGTCTGGGGCGGTTGAGTGTGGGGCGAAAAAAGAAATGGGCACCATCGCGCCCGTTTGCGGGCAACAAACTGACCTCCGATGAAAAACGGTTTACCCGCAATAAAGGTGTTTTGCACGAGAGGCCCGGCCTGGGCATCGGGCCGCCAACGGTTTCTTGGTTGTTTGCGGCGTGCCGTACCATG
This sequence comes from uncultured Rhizobiaceae group bacterium, assembly GCA_937930635.1. Classification (GTDB taxonomy): domain Bacteria; phylum Pseudomonadota; class Alphaproteobacteria; order Rhizobiales; family Rhizobiaceae; genus Pseudahrensia. The sequence continues at coordinate 101,612 of CALHCF010000003.1, read as the reverse complement.
GCTCAGGTGTGCCAACCGGGATATTCCAGTGCCATTCTTATCCCTACACTTCTTGTTGTGGCGGGCAGCGACAAAGTGGTCTCGCCTTCAGCCGTTGAAGTGTTTGGCCGAAAGATGAGATCCGGTTCGTTCCAGACGATATCAGGGTCAAAACATGAAATTCTTCAGGAGCGGGATGTTTTTCGCCAGCAGATGCTTGCGGTCATTGAAGCTTTTATTCCCGGACAGCAAAGTTAGAGTGATAGTATTTCCATCGCCTGTTTGTGGAGACTGGTGTTTGCGGCGGCCAGAACCGAACCGCCCTTTGAAGCATCTCCACCATCCCAGGATGTTACTATTCCTCCTGCACCCTCGATAATGGGAATTAGTGCTGCGATGTCGTAAATGTTGAGACCGGATTCGACGACAAGATCGATATGACCGGCGGCAACCATGCCATAGGCGTAGCAATCGCATCCGTAGCGCGACAGTTTTACGGTTTTTTCCAGCCTGTCGAAGGCCACCCTTTCATTGCCCGTGAGAATTTGAGGCGATGTCGTCATCAGGGTCGCTTGTGCCAGCGATTCAGTCGAGCGTGTTCTCAAAGACAGCGGTTGTCCGCCATCAACTGTCAGCGTGGTGTTCGGGGGCTCACTGTCTTCTTGCAGGACCGATATGAAACGTTCCCGGGTAAATGGCTGATCCAATGCACCAGCGCAGGGGATGCCGTCCTTGTAGAGACCGATCAACGTCCCCCACACGGGTAGTCCGCATATGAAGGCACGGGTTCCGTCTATGGGATCGATGATCCATTGATAATCAGCATCGGGGCGAACGGTGCCGAACTCTTCTCCAACAATGCCATGGTCAGGAAATTCGTTCTCGATGATGGACCGGATGGCACGTTCTGCCTGCCTGTCTCCTTCGGTGACAGGATCAAAGTCGTTCTCGAGTTTATTGGTGACGGTCAATCTGGATCGAAAACGCGGTAAGGTTTCCCGGGCGGCCGCGTCGCAGGCACGATTGATCAGTGAAATAATGTCTTGTGCGAAATGAGAGGGGATCACAGTCGGTAAACCAGCTTCCGTTATTCAGCAGCGATGGATGCGGCCGCAAATTCGTGGTCGGGCAGGCTTACAAGATGGGTCATGACCTCACGGATGTCGGCAGCAAGACTGTTGAAGCCCGCATTTGGCTGCAGCGTTTCTTCATCCATGTAGATACTGCGGTTGATCTCTATCTGAACGGCATGGAGACCTTTGAGCGGACGTCCGTAATGCTCGGTGATAAAGCCGCCAGCATAGGGTTTGTTGCGGGTTACCGTGTATCCAAGCTCGCCAAAACGGTGCATGATTTCCCGGCTGATTTCGCCATGACAGGATGTGCCGTACCGGTCTCCTACAATTATGTCCGCCCGGCCCCGGTCATTGTATCTGTTGCCATTCGACGGCATCGAATGGCAATCGACCAGAACAGCATGGCCGAAATTTACTGATGTGGCGGCAATCAGATGACGCAAGGTATCGTGGTAGGGGCGATAAACACCCGCAATACGCGCCAGAGCGGTGTCCAGAGTGGGGGGCTCACGGTATATGGGGAGGTTTTCAGCCACCAGACGAGGGATGGTTCCAAAACCTCCCGAAACCCGCATGGAACGGATATTGGCATGAGCAGGGAGTTGTTCGCCAAACAGGCGCGGGTCGAGTTCAAACGGCTCACGATTGACATCAAGCCAGGCTCGCGGGAACCGGGCAGCGAGCAACGGGGCGCCTATTTCCACGACACTGTCAAAAAGCTTATCGACCAGAACATCCTCTGACGCGCGCAATTGATGACGGGTCAGGCGCGCGGCATCCACAAAAGTATCAGGATAGTGGCGGCCGCTATGAGGGGAATTGAAAACAAAAGGCACCCTTTGTTGCGCCGGTTGGAGCACCTGAAAGGGCTTTTCGCCTGCCGGATCAAATTTATTTGTGAACGGTATTGTCACGAGTTTCTGTTTGACCTTCTGGGTTGAGTGGACCCTGATTCAGCGATGGTGGCAGGTGGTATAGGCCCTGTCCAGTCTTGGTTGTATTTCAGCGATCACAAGAGCGTCGTTTGCATGGAAGTGGTACATATGGGTGGAAATTTCTGTCTGTTCACCCGATATTTACGAAAAAAGTGTCTGACTGATCCAGAGAATGTCTGCTCGGACAGCAGTGAGTAGCTGGACCTATCTTTGGGCAGGATGGTGTCGTCAATCAGAACGGGATGAGTATGAACAAGATACTTCTGGCAGAAGATGACAATGACATGCGCCGTTTTCTGGCCAAAGCGCTGGCCAATGCTGGCTATGAAGTTATCTCCTACGACAATGGTGCGAGCGCTTATGAGCGTTTGCGTGAAGAGCCGTTTACGCTGCTTTTGACCGATATCGTTATGCCGGAGATGGACGGTATCGAGCTGGCCCGTCGTGCGACCGAGCTTGATCCGGATCTCAAGGTCATGTTCATCACCGGTTTTGCTGCCGTAGCGCTTAATCCAGAATCTGATGCACCCAAGGACGCCAAGGTGTTGTCCAAGCCCTTCCATCTGCGCGATCTCGTCAACGAGGTCGAAAAAATGCTCGCAGCAGCGTAAGTTGCGGAAGCCCGGCTAACTCTTATTGTCTTCAGCTGTCGTGAAGTGGCTGGATAAAGGCCGACTCCCGACCCAACAAACTGTGTTGTCTCAGTTCGAATTTCCGGGTCGATGCGAACCGTCAATCGATGCCGTGTCGCAGGCCAGATGATGTTGCAACCAGAAGACCGCCAGAGTTTTGCCCGAAGTTGACGGTGATCAAAATTAATCAAAGGCAACAAGGCGGACGAAGCTGCTTGGTATACCACGGGCAGATATTCAAAACGCGACATGGCTTGAATTGATAACATTGGGGTAAGCTACCGTTGATCGGTATGGAAGCATCATCTGAGGCTATTCTTTTATCGACCGGGAGATGGCTTCAAAATTCAGTTGAACAACGATATCTAAACGGTCAGGTATCGCCTGACCGATGAATCGTCGAGTGTTTTCGGCAACCCGCTATACACCACTTCTCCGCGATCCATGATGTAGATGTGGTCGCCTATTTCGCGGCAGAAATCGAGGTATTGCTCGACCAGTAGGATGGCAATGCCTCGATCGCGAAGCGTTTGAAGAGCGCTGCCAATATCCTTGATAATGGAGGGCTGGATGCCTTCTGTTGGTTCGTCCAGCACCAGAAGCTTTGGGCGCAAAACCAAGGCCCGGCCAATCGCCAGTTGCTGTTGCTGACCGCCTGAGAGGTCTCCTCCACGACGATTGAGCATATCTTTCAAAACTGGGAACAGATTGAAAATGTCTTCGGGAATGGTTCGATCTTTGCGTGGAAGAGAAGAAAAACCGGTCTGCAGGTTTTCCTTCACCGTCAGAAGCGGAAAAATCTCACGGCCTTGCGGTACAAAACCAATTCCAGAACGCGCCCGATCATGCACTTGCCTGTTTGCCAATTCTTGGCCTGAAAATGTGATGCTTCCAAACGAAAGCGGATGCTGGCCGATGATTGAGCGAAGTAAACTCGTTTTACCGACACCGTTCCGGCCGAGGACACAGGTAATTTCATTGGGCCCGATTTCCAGCGATGCACCACGTAGCGCAATAGAAGAGCCGTAAGAAAGCTTCGCATTTTCTACTGTCAGCATCGCTATCTTCCCAAGTAGACGTCGATGACGCGCTGATCGCTGCTGACGCTATCCAGTGAACCTTCCGCCAAAACCGAACCTTCGTGCAGGCAGGTGACTTTCACATCGAGGTCGCGGATGAAATCCATATCGTGTTCGACCACAACGACCGCATGATCTTCGGCAATCTCACGCAATAGCCGGGCAGTTTCTTCCGTCTCGGAATCGGTCATGCCTGCAACCGGCTCGTCGACCAACAAGAGTTTGGGGTCCTGTGCGAGCAGCATTCCGATTTCAAGCCATTGTTTCTGGCCATGAGACAGGTTGGCCGCGAGATCGTTTCTGCGGGTATTCAGGCGTGTGGTTGTGAGGACTTCATCAATCCGTTCCTGTTCATCGTGAGTGCGACCGCCAAAGAGCATGGACTTGATGGTTTGCATTCCAGACATCGCAAGCAGCAAGTTGTCCTCAACTGTGTGGTTTTCGAACACTGTCGGTTTTTGAAACTTGCGCCCGATACCCATGGTTGCGATAGCACTTTCGTCATACCTGGTGACGTCAACATTGCCATTGAAATAAACGTCACCGGAATCGGGTTTGGTCTTTCCCGTGATGATATCCATCATGGTGGTTTTGCCTGCGCCATTAGGGCCGATAATTGCGCGCATTTCGCCGGGCTCCAGCACGAGCGACAGGTTGTTGATCGCCTTGAAACCGTCGAAAGAAACGCTGACGTCATCAAGGTACAGTACAGATGATGTGACTTGCAGAGACATGGATTATTCCGCCGCCTGAGGGGGTGCTTCGGGCAAAATTTCAGCAGGTTTAGCACGCAGTTTCTGCCAGAATTCAGTCGTGGTGCCGACGATGCCCTTGGGCAAATAAAGTGTGGTGAACACAAACAAAGGTCCCAAAACGAAAAGCCAGAATTCCGGGAACCAGCCAGTGAACAGGCTCTTGCCGCCGTTTACAAAGAAAGCGCCAATCACGGGTCCGATGATCGTTCCGCGACCACCAACCGCCGTCCAGATGACAATCTCGATGGAATTGGCGGGAGCGAATTCTCCGGGATTGATGATCCCCACTTGCGGCACATAAAGGGCGCCGGCGATACCGCCCATGATGGCGGAAAGGGTCCAGACGAAAAGTTTCACTTTCTCCGGTCGATAGCCAAGAAACCGTGTGCGCGCTTCGGAATCACGCGTTGCCATCAGTAATTTTCCAAACCTTGAAGCGGCCATGTAAGCAGTGACGAAGAGATACAGTGCGAGGAACAGTGCGCTAAGTGCAAAGAGCGTCGCGCGTGTCTCGCGGGTTTGAATATTGAAGCCCAGAATGTCCTTGAAGTCGGTCAGGCCGTTGTTGCCCCCAAAACCCATATCGTTGCGGAAGAAGGCCAGCAACAAGGCGTACGTCATCGCCTGGGTAATAATTGAAAGATAGACGCCTGAGACACGGGAACGGAAGGCCAACCAGCCGAACACAAATGCCAGAATGCCCGGCACCAAAATCACCATTAAAGCCATGAACCAGAACTGGTCGAACCCATACCAGAACCAGGGCAATTCTTTGTAGTTCAGGAAGACCATAAAGTCCGGCAGGACCGGGTTGCCATAGACGCCGCGTGTTCCAATCTGGCGCATCAGATACATGCCCATAGCGTAACCACCCAACGCAAAGAACGCGCCGTGGCCAAGCGATAAAATACCGCAATAGCCCCACACTAAATTCAACGACACGGCCAGCATGGCGTAACAGAGGAATTTGCCCAACAACGCGACCAGATAATCAGGGATATGGAATGTGTTGTCGGCAGGTAGGGTGATGTTGAGAAGAGGTACAACAATTGCCGCAACCAAAATGATTCCGATAAAAATGCGCGTCGCTTTTCCAAGGCCGGCGGACGGTGATAAGCCCGTTTTTGTGATCATGTTTCTACTGCCCTGCCTTTAAGGGCGAACAGACCGCGCGGACGCTTTTGTATGAAAAGAATGATCAATACGAGGATGATGACTTTGCCGAGTACTGCGCCTGCGTAAGGTTCCATGAACTTATTCAAAATGCCGAGAGACATTGCTCCGACCAGTGTGCCCCACAGGTTGCCCACGCCGCCAAACACGACGACAAGAAACGAGTCGATGATGTAGCTTTGCCCGAGGTTCGGGGAGACATTGCCAATCTGACTGAGTGCAACCCCGGCAATGCCTGCAATCCCTGAACCAAGACCAAATGTGAGTGCGTCCACCCACGAGGTTCGGATGCCCATCGCACCAGCCATGCGGCGGTTCTGGGTCACGGCCCGCATGTCCAGTCCAAGGCTTGTCCGGTTGATGATGAAATACAGAGTCGCAAACACGGCCATCGCAAAAAGGACGATCCAGAGCCTGTTCCACGTTATGGACATCTGCCCGACTTCAAAAGCGCCTGACATCCACGAAGGATTCGATACTTCGCGGTTCGTTGCCCCAAAGATTGTACGAACAGTTTGCTGGAGAATAAGTGAAACGCCCCAGGTGGCGAGCAATGTCTCCAATGGGCGACCATAAAGGTGCCGGATAAGACCACGCTCCATCACAAGGCCGACCGCTCCACTCACCAGGAAGGCCAATGGCAAAGCAAATAGCAAAGCGTAAGTTGTGAGGCCGGGTGCAAAAGCTGCGACGAATTGCTGGACCACAAACGTGGTGTAGGCCCCCAACATCACCATTTCGCCATGGGCCATATTGATGACACCCATTACCCCGAAAGTGATTGCAAGCCCGATGGCAGCCAGCAGCAACACTGAGCCGAGGGATACGCCATACCAGATATTTTGAGCGTTCGCCCAAACAGCCTGACCTGCCGCGACCGACGTCATGGCTCCATCAATTTTTTCCTTCAGTGCTCCATCGGTGCTCGCAGAAAACTTCGAAAGCAATGACAGTGCAGCGCGATCGCCCCTGGCTGCCAGACGGTCAACGGCATCCAGCTTGGCTCGTTCGGTTCGGTCGCTCGCTAAAATTGCTGATGCGCGCGCATCGAGAAAGACTTCTTTGACTTCCGCGTTTTCTTCGTTCGTGAGGGCAGCATCCAGAGCTTCAAGTGCACTTGCATCCGAAGTCTCAAATATCGTCTTTGCACCTGCAAGGCGGCGTGTCGCTGACTTCGACTGGAGAGTCATTCCTGAAAGCACCGCCGCGATTTTCCGGCGTAGAGAATTCTTCACTTTGACTTTCTTGAAATCGCTCGAAGCGGCGCTGCTTGAATCAACCTTTTCGCCGGATACTGGATCGATCAAAGACAAGCCTGCCGATCCTTCAACGGTTATGAAAACTGATCCATCGCTCTTGCGGTATTTTAGCTTGCCATCTGATAATGCACGCAAAGCTGGTGCAGCGACCGGATCGCTGGTCGCTCCCAGCTTCTCGACAACAGCTTCGACCTGCTTGAACGACTTCGTGGTCGCAAACTCGGCGATGATTGACCGGACATCAGCACTTTGTGCGAAGGCCGAACCAGCAAGGCTCCAAACAATCGCAAACAAGATGATGAGAGGTTTTGAAATCCGCAGCATGACTTCGTCTCTCTATTATTTAGATAGTTCCGCGGGGGTTCTGGGAGGAGGATAGAACCCCCGCGGTCTCCCTATGGACACTGTTCGCGTAGAAGAAATCGGTGCCCAATTTGAAAGAGCGAATGCTAGCCCTCGGCCCCAACACAGACTTTAGTATCTGTGTTGTAGTTGCCGCATTTCAGATCGACCCAGTCCGATTTCAACGGCTTTGATTCCGGCAAGAAATCTGACCATGCATCACCAGCCACAAGTCCATCGGTTTTCGATACGACTTCAAACTGCCCGTCAGCTTGAATCTCGCCGATCAATACCGGCTTGGTAATGTGATGGTTGGGCAGCATTTTCGACATACCGCCAGTGAGGTTTGGAACCTCGACGCCAACAATCGCATCGATCACTTTGTCCGGATCGGTAGTGCCTGCTTTTTCAACGGCTTTGACCCACATGTTGAAGCCGATGTAATGGGCTTCCATTGGGTCGTTGGTCACCCGCTTCTCATCTTTTGTGAAGGTTTTCCACTTCTTGATGAAATCCGCATTTTCTGGTGCTTCAACCGATTGGAAATAGTTCCATGCAGCCAGGTGACCAACGAGAGGCGCGGTGTCGAAGCCTGCGAGTTCTTCTTCACCGACTGAAAATGCAACCACAGGAATATCTGAGGCTTTAACGCCCTGGTTGCCAAGCTCTTTGTAAAACGGAACGTTTGCGTCGCCATTTACGGTAGAAACCACTGCGGTCTTTTTGCCAGCGGATCCAAACTTCTTGATGTCAGAGACGATGGTCTGCCAGTCAGAATGTCCGAATGGTGTATAGTTGATCATGATGTCTTCGGCGGCAACGCCTTTGGACTTCAAATAGGCTTCAAGGATCTTGTTGGTGGTACGGGGGTAGACGTAGTCCGTTCCGGCCAAAACCCAGCGCTGTACGCTTTCTTCTTCCAATAGATAATCGACGGCGGGAATTGCCTGCTGATTGGGCGCCGCTCCCGTGTAGAACACATTGCGCTCGCTCTCTTCACCCTCATATTGCACCGGATAAAATAGGACACTATTCAGTTCTTTGAACACGGGAAGAACTGACTTTCGTGACACCGAGGTCCAGCATCCGAAAACTGCGTCTACCTTCTTGGCGGAAATCAGTTCGCGGGCCTTTTCAGCAAACAATGGCCAGTCTGATGCCGGATCAACTATGACCGCTTCCAGTTGTTTGCCGAGCAGTCCGCCCTTTTTATTTTGCTCGTCGATGAGCATCAGCATGGCGTCTTTCAGCGTTGTTTCTGAAATCGCCATTGTTCCTGAAAGTGAGTGTAGCACTCCAACCTTGATTGTGTCGGCGGCATGGGCCCAGCCGCTCATCAGCAAGGAACAGGATGCGGCCCCGGCAAGAAAATGTCTTCTCAGCATGAATTAGCCTTTTAAGTTTTCCGCTGCGGTTTTTTGCGTCACCAGCGGGGTTGTCCACGGCCGTCTTTTGTGCCGATAGCCAACGCTAGGCGAAAATAAGTGGTTGCGTCGTCTGCCTATTTTGAAGCAGGGTGTTGCCGAAAACGCACCGCTCTAATTTTGTAATGCGCCACCAAACCACTCTTCGTTTCATCGACGCCATCGCCCAAGCCGGTTCAATTCGCAGAGCCGCAGAGAAAATGGCCATCACGCCATCAGCCCTAAACAGGCGCCTGTTGGCGGTTGAGGATGAGTTTGACGCGCAATTATTTGAACGTATGGCGACGGGTGTTCGCCTTTCCGCTGCCGGTGAATTGTTTTTGGCTCATGCCAGGCGTCAGATGGCAGATATGGATCGGGTGCGCTCTCAAATTGAGGACATGAAGGGCGCGCGCCGGGGGCATGTCACTTTCGGTTTTGACGATGGACTGGCCATGGAGGGGTTTTCTGAAGCGATAAGCTCCTATCGCCATGACCATCCTGACGTTACATTCTCAATTGCACGGATGGAGAGGAACGACGTTCAGCAACAACTAATTGACTACCGGATTGATCTGGCTGGCGTGGTCCAACCGGAAGCGTTTCCAAACATCACCACGCTGGCTGTCGCGCCTTTGACGGTTTCAGCGATCATGCATGCAAGCCACCCTCTCGCCGACCATGAAACTGTCACGTTCAATGATGTCTTGCCGCACCCGTTGGTTTTACCCATGTCCGGTAGTTTGCGAAATTTGCTGGATGTTGCGGCCCGTCGTCAGGACTACGAGCTTCGTCCTGTTTTAGAGTGTGAGTTGCCTTTAGCGAGTCACACATTGGAAAATTCAACGGCGGTCGGATTCATTGCGAACATAACAACTGGGGTCGAATTTTCACTTGATAAAATGATTGCGATCCCTCTTGATATACGCGACCTAAAGCCACCTAATCTGCATCTTGTTCAGCTGCGGGGCCGCGCCCTTTCTGTTGCCTCCGGTCGATTTGCCGACATGCTTGTACAAAGGTTCGCGCAATACTCAGGCGAAGTCTAAGCCATGACGAAAGCACCGCGCGTCCATGTTAGCTGATCCATACACCCAAGAAATCCTGCTGTCACCGCACCAGCGTAGTAAGGGTGTTGGCCGGTTACGTGTAAAGGGCGCCGCAAACCAAACCCGCATCGACCACCTGTATCAGGAAGGCTGCGCCAAGATCAGGTTGCCGACTACGAGCGATGATGGATTACAGGCGGTCATGATCAATTCGTCAGGCGGTCTGACGGGCGGGGACCAGCTCGATTGGTCTTTCGAGTTGAACGACGAAACGGTGCTCACAGTGACATCGCAGGCATGCGAACGGATCTATGCGGCAAGCGAGAATATGGCTCAAACCAGTATTTCATTGATCGTCGGTAGGGGCGCAAAGCTCGCCTGGCTACCACAAGAAACCATTCTCTTTGACAAAGGGGCATTTAAGCGGAACATCGATGTCGAACTTGCCAAAGATGCCGAGTTGCTGATGGTCGAACCCATGGTCTTCGGTCGTCAGGCCATGGATGAAAAGGTTTTAAATGGCCATATGAAAGACAGTTGGCGCATACGTCAGGACGGACGTCTGTTGCACGCAGAAGAAACACTCTTTGATGGTAATGTCGACAGTCAATTGAGTTCGCGTGCCGTTGCTTCAGGACAGTTGGCTGCAGCCAGTCTGTTGTTGATTGCAGATCGAGCGGAAGGTCTGATTGACCCGGCTCGCGGGATTCTGGGGGCGTCCGGCGGAGCTTCCTATTGGAATGGCAAGCTTCTTGCTAGGATAATTGCTGAAGACAGTTATTCCCTGCGCAAAAAGCTTGTTCCGCTGATCAGGTTGATGAACAGGGATACATCATTGCCTAAAGTTTGGGCATTGTAGGGACAAAATATGCATTTAACGCCCCGTGAAAAAGACAAGCTACTCGTCTCAATGGCAGCAGAGGTGGCGCGCAAGCGCCTCTCTCGTGGTGTGAAACTGAATCATCCGGAAGCCATTGCACTCATCACTGACTTTGTTGTTGAAGGCGCGCGGGATGGCCGTAGCGTTGCTGATCTTATGGAAGCCGGTGCCCACGTTATCACGCGCGATCAGGTCATGGATGGCATTGCTGAAATGATCCACGACATACAGGTGGAAGCCACATTCCCGGATGGAACCAAGCTTGTCACTGTACACGAACCGATACGGTAGGAGACAAACATGATTCCGGGTCAAATCATTCCTGCCGTTGGCGATATTATTTTGAATGAGGGTGTTGAGACACTCACGCTGAAAGTTGCCAACACCGGCGATCGCCCTGTTCAAGTGGGCAGCCACTACCATTTCTTCGAAACCAATCCGGCACTGCACTTTGATCGCGACATGGCAAGGGGCATGCGGCTTGATATTGCTGCTGGAACCGCCGTACGTTTCGAGCCTGGTCAGCAGCGTGATGTAACACTGGTTCCCTATGGAGGAGAACGGCGTGTGTTCGGGTTCAATCAGAAAATCATGGGAGACGTGTAATGCCAGCCACTCTCCCACGCGCTGAATATGCAGCCATGTATGGCCCGACGACGGGTGATAAAGTTCGACTTGCCGATACTGATCTTGTTATCGAAGTGGAGCACGATCTCACGATTTATGGTGAGGAGGTGAAATTTGGAGGCGGTAAGGTCATTCGCGACGGTATGGGTCAATCTCAGACAAGCCGCGCTGAAGGTGCCGTCGATACCGTAATTACCAATGCGCTGATCGTCGATCATACCGGTGTATACAAGGCCGATGTTGGACTGCGGGATGGCCGGATCATCAAGATCGGCAAAGCCGGTAATCCGGATACCCAGTCCGGCGTCGACATCATTATTGGGCCAGGCACGGAGGCGATTGCCGGCGAAGGTAAAATTCTCACTGCAGGTGGGTTTGATAGCCATATACACTTCATCTGTCCGCAACAGATCGAAGAAGCCCTGCATTCAGGGGTTACGACGATGCTTGGCGGTGGCACCGGGCCGGCCCACGGAACTTTGGCGACAACCTGCACACCGGGGCCGTGGCACATCGGCCGCATGATCCAGAGTTTCGATGCTTTTCCAATGAACCTGGGTCTGTCAGGCAAGGGGAATGCTTCGCTACCAGCCTCATTGCATGAGATGGTGCTGGGTGGCGCCTGTGCACTTAAACTTCATGAGGATTGGGGAACAACGCCTGCGGCTATCGACAATTGCCTTAGTGTTGCAGATGAGTTTGATGTTCAGGTGATGATCCATACCGACACGCTCAACGAATCCGGCTTCGTGGAGGATACGGTCGACGCCTTCAAAGGCCGCACAATCCACGCATTCCATACCGAAGGGGCAGGGGGTGGGCACGCACCCGACATCATCAAGGTCTGCGGATTGCCAAATGTGCTGCCATCATCAACCAACCCAACACGTCCTTATACGGTCAATACATTGGAAGAGCATCTCGATATGCTCATGGTGTGCCATCACCTCGACAAGTCAATTCCTGAAGACATTGCCTTTGCTGAAAGCCGTATCCGCAAAGAGACCATTGCTGCCGAAGATATCCTCCATGACATGGGCGCATTTTCGATCATTGCCTCGGATAGTCAGGCCATGGGCCGTGTTGGAGAAGTGCTTATTCGTACATGGCAAACGGCAGACAAGATGAAGAAACAGCGGGGTCCGCTCAAAGAAGAAACCGGCGACAACGACAACTTCCGGGTGCGTCGCTACATTGCGAAAGTCACGATCAATCCGGCAATAGCACATGGCGTGAGCCACCAGATCGGCTCCATCGAAGAAGGCAAGCGCGCCGATCTCGTATTGTGGGATCCGGCCTTTTTCGGTGTTAAGCCAGCGATGGTGTTAATTGGTGGCACGATTGTCGCGGCTCCCATGGGTGATCCGAACGCGTCAATTCCGACGCCTCAACCCGTCCACATGCGCCCCATGTTTGGCGCATTTGGTAAGGCCATGACCAATTCATCGGTGACGTTCGTTTCAAAGGCTGCTGCGCAAAGCGACCTTCGAGGGAAATTGGGTGTCGAGAAAGAAATGCTGGCGGTTGAAAACACGCGCAGCGGCATATCGAAAGCATCGCTCAAGCTGAACGATGCAACGCCGGAGATTGATGTGAATCCCGAAACTTACGAAGTACGCGCCGATGGCGAATTGCTGACGTGTGAACCTGCGGAAGTGCTGCCAATGGCACAGCGCTACTTTCTGTTTTGAGTGAACGACCGACAGCATCGTCGGTTGTTTCCGGGTCTCGTTTCGATGGCCCTATCGCCGACACGATAACACTCGACGAAACTCAGCGACACCGCCGCCGGGTTGTTATGACAACACAAGGTGGCACCGAGTTCCTGCTTGATCTTCCAAAAGCACAACTCCTGATGCACGGCGACATCCTGCAGTTGAGTGACGGTTCCACGGTTGAGGTTTTGGCCCAACCTGAGCCTTTGTTGAAGGTGTCGGCCAACAACTCTAAACACCTCCTTTCAATCGCCTGGCAAATCGGAAACCGGCATCTGGCCGCGCAAATATTCGAAGACTACATTTTGATACGACGCGATCACGTGATTGAAGAAATGCTGACGGGGCTTGGTGCAAGCGTTGAGAAAACCGAATTACCCTTTAGTCCGGAACGCGGCGCATATCACAGCCATCACCATGACTGACGCATGCGGTTTCCTGCGGTTAATGGCATGGCTTTCGCCGGTTTTCCCGACGGGTGGGTTTTCCTATTCGTCAGGATTAGAGACAGCGGTTCAAACAGACCTCGTGACGAACGAGGAAGAACTCGCTGAATGGTTGACCAGCCTTTTACAGAACGGATCAATCCGCAATGATGCAATTGTGCTCGCACACGCCTGGCGTAACTGCGAGAATGCAAATGCATCGCAGGAAAGTACAAACCTTGCGCTGGCCTTGGCGGGCAGCGCTGAACGGTATTTGGAATTGACTGCACAAGGCGAGGCTTTTGCGCAGGCGGTGCGAAACTGGCCCGATGCCACGCAGGTATTGATCCCGGATCCATGCGCATTGCCCGTTGCGGTGGGCATCGCAGCCGGAGTGACCGGGTTGGATTTGCAGCAAACGCTGAATGCCTACCTGCACAGTTTCACCACCAATCAGATGCAGGCAGCAATTCGCTTGTCCGTGATCGGGCAAACCGCTGCTGCCCGCATTCTTGCACGGTTGGAACCCGTCATTTTAGAAGTGTCCGAGTCAGCAAAGACTGGTTCAATAGGCGATATGGGTAGCGCAACATTCATGGCAGAAATCATGGCCATGAAGCACGAAGAGCTTCTAGGGAGAATGTTCCGGTCATGACAAAATCATACAATGGACCGTTGCGTGTTGGCATTGGAGGCCCGGTTGGTTCCGGAAAAACCACGCTAACGGAAAAACTCTGCAAGACGATGGCGGCTGACTATTCTATCGGTGTTGTCACGAACGACATTTACACCAAAGAGGATGCGGAGGCTCTCGTTCGTCTGCAAGCGCTTTCCTCAGACCGCATCATCGGCGTTGAAACCGGTGGTTGCCCCCACACAGCAATCCGCGAAGATGCCTCCATCAATCTGCAGGCCATTGCCGAACTCAATAAACGTCATGACGATCTTGACATTGTTTTCATCGAATCCGGTGGCGACAATCTCGCTGCAACATTCTCACCCGACCTTGCAGACATCACTCTGTATGTGATTTCGGTGTGCCAGGGAGAGGATATCCCCCGCAAGGGCGGCCCTGCGATCACCCGTTCCGATCTCCTTATTGTAAACAAAAAAGACCTTGCGCCGTACGTAGGAGCGGATCTTGATCGAATGAAGGATGATGCTGCGAGGGCTCGGGGGAACAATCCGGTGGTTTTTACAGATATGCCTGCAATGGACGGAGTGCAAGAGATCGTTGGTTTCCTGAAAGAGACAGGCGGACTGTAAAGCGAAGTTTGTTGAAACTTGCATTCGTTGTCGAGAATATAGGAGTTCAATTTTCCGCATTCAGTGGCCGACTCAATTGAGGATCGTTCAATCTGCGACAATCATTTCATTTCTACTCAGGGCTCGAAGGAGCCATTGCCATTCCTTTGTGAGGGGGCCGTATCATAGCGCCAGGTGATGTTGAGTGGTGCGTCGCAGGGTGGATAGCTGATCGATTTGCGAGCGTTGGTTAATCCCACGGCTGCAATTCAAACAAAGACACTATCCAAATAAACTGAACTGTTGACGCCAAGTGCTGATCTGTGGTGTATGCCGGTCGTTGGTTAGCCAACCAACATCCCGAACGCCGCATTGATTGCGGACCACCGTTCAAAGACGGGCGATTAGCTCAGCGGGAGAGCACTACATTGACATTGTAGGGGTCACTGGTTCAATCCCAGTATCGCCCACCATTATTTTCAATGACTTAGCAGCAATTAAGGTTTCGAGTTGTGCGTCATGGTCACATTGTGGTCACAAGGAAGGCATTTTTTGATGGCTCGCAGAATAACAGAAGATCAGTTACCGACGGGGCTTTCTGAATATGATGCGGCCTCGCTTTATTACCGCAGATACATTGGTCTGGTTGCGAAGGGTGAGCTTTCCCATGCCGTGGTGGTATTGGAATTTCTGTCGAGTTTGGTTGCCGCTTACGATCTTTCAGAATTTGACCCAAAACAATTGCTTGAAAATCTTCCCGTGAAGAAGCTGCGCGAACATACTGTTGAAGTCCCCGTGGAGTTTCTGCGTGTTCTGGCCGAACCCTGGCAGAACCTTCTAATAGACCCTGATGGCTACACCTATTCACAGCGCTTGGGCATTGATGCAAAAGGACAGGGTAAACCAAAGCAGATTCGAAAGCTGCTGAAACTTCGGAGAGATACGCGTTATAGCAATGCTGTGCATGTTATTTTGGCGGATACGAAACGGGCCAAACCTGCAACAGTGGAAGAAGCTATAGCGGAAGCCGCAGCGCGCTTCACGGCTGTTGGTGATGAAGTTAGCGAGAGCACTATAAAAGCCGCCTACAACGCTAATCATCCCGACTTCGTGGCGACCGTAGATGCGTTAAACAATTTGAACAAAAAGCCATAAACTTCGGGAAGTTCTTGGCGTGAGCCACGATAAAACTTGGTGAATATGAGTTTCATTCTTTCAACTAAGGATGAAATCATTGAAAAAAGCATTCTATTCCGAACACGACCTCGATGCTCTTGGAATATTGAGCCGTGCAACTCGCTGGCGTTTGCGTCAGACTGGCGATTTCCCGCAACCTGTTAAGCTGAGCCGCCTTCGCGTTGGATATCCAGCCGCTGCCATTGATGCTTGGGTGCAGGATCGCTCCAACAACCTTCCGGAAGCTGCATAACGGATGCTCTTCCCAGAAATGGCGAACGGTGCAACCTGTATCACGCAGGGGCACCATTCTAATTCAGTTCTTGGAGGGACTGAGGATGCCGAAAAACAAAATCTCGACAACACCGCTATTAGCTTAAATCTAGTTAATACACAAGCCGCTCGTTACGTTGCTAAACGTTGTCACGTGCCGATGCCGACCGCCTCACTCATTGCCGCGCTGGCGGGATTGGGGGTGCAGCGTGGATAAGAGCTTAAAGAGCCAATCTGGTAAGAAATACAACGTCAGCAAGTCACCCGGCTCATGCTGGACGGCTCACGCGGAGCGGCAGTGCATCATATTGATGCAGCAGTACCGTGAAACCAGCCTCCCCTCCTGCTGTCCTCAATACAAGCCGCTGCCCAAATCAGCGCGGCTTCATGAATTGTTGCGCTACGATCCGGTCGCTGGAGAGATATTCCATCGCACCAGGAGGGGCGGAATGCAGGCGGGTGCAAAGGCTGGCTGCTCAAAAGAAGGCTACAGGCAGGTTTATGTCGACGGAGTCCCTTACCTTGCGCATCGCCTTGCCTGGAAGATGACACACGGTAGTGATCCAGTCGGGCAGATTGACCACATTGACGGCAATCGTTCCAACAACAGAATTGCCAATCTTCGCGACGTTACCCCAAGGGAGAACAACCGCAACCGCCACGTTTGCAATTCAAACACGGGATATCGTGGAGTCTCTTATTGCAAAGCAAAGCGGAGGTATCTGGCCGACATCGGGTTAAACGGCCACGTCATACACATCGGCAGATTCATAGAGTTGTCGTGCGCGGTGAAGGCTCGCCAGTGTGCTGAAAAATGGTTGTTCGGCAATCCTGAGAAAGATCGGGAGGCCGCATAAGTGAATTCTCCTAATCTTAGAGAAGCCGCCCGTTGGCTCGCAACCCATGGTCCGGGTCATAAGCCGCTCCAGCAATGCCGTGAGTTGTTCGACTTGCGGCCAAAACACTTCGCAGAAGTTTGCCGCCGGGCAATTGAAATCCGCTCCGAAGCTTACAGCGCGAGCCCAACCGATGGAGGCGCAGAATGAGTAGGGAATTTACAAAGGTCTCACCGCGTGTCTGGAATTCAACTCGCTTTCGTGCCTTGCCAGATGACAGCGCGCGACTGGTCTATTTGTATTACCTCACCAGTCGTCACCAATGTAGCTGGGGTGCCTACATGGTCCCAGACGCCTACGCAGCAAGCGACCTCGGGTGGGGGGTAGAGGAAATCTCGAAGGCTCGTGAAGCACTCGTTCAATCCGGTTTGATACATTTCGATAATGCAACCGACGAACTGTTTATTGATCAGTGGTTTGAGCACAATCCACCGACCAATGAGAAACACGCGAAAGGGGTTAGAAATAGGATTGGGGAAATTTATAGCGACACAATTAGAGAACGGGTTGAGGTGTCGTTTGAGGAATCCGACGTTAAGCGAATTGCCAAAGCTGAGCAAAAGAAACGTGAGTACGAGTTGACTAAGGCCAAGCGGCAATTAGGGCAAAATTCCAATGTTACGAGTTTGGCGGACACTGATTTTATTCGCGGGTTTGGTGCCAGATGATTACCCATCAATGGGTTCAGATACCGTATCGATACCTTATGCATACCCTATCGATACGGATCCCCCACAGAGACAGAGACAAAGACAAAGACTTTTACAGAGACTGGAGTTTTGAGCGGATAGTTCTGAACGCGTGGAAGGACCGCTGGGCTCTTGAAAGGGAGCTAGACTCAACATCTGGTACTTCAATTAAACTTTCGAGTAGGCCGAGAATTCAACGCTTCCATTTTGGGGTGGCGATCCAATGACTTATCGCTTCCCACGCTCACTGCGTCGGTTTGAGCCCTATTTGGAACAACGCGGTGTTGACCCACGCGGATTTCGCAGTGATAGAGCCGCGCTTGCTACACTAATTTCCATGACTGGACACAGGGTGCGATTTCCCAAACGAGGTCGCCCGTGTTATACTCATCTTCGACGTTTGCATTCAAAATTGTTTTCAAGCGTACCCTTGAAAAAGCGACCAACTGGCTCGCTTCACTTTCAAGGGCATGGCCCAACCAGCCCGACGCAAAAGCGTCAAATGGACCCCACTCTTTTGATCAAAGCTGCTTTCACTAGTGCGTTGAAGGCCCGCGCCAAAGATATGGATTAAGAACAATGAATTTCCTTTTCGGAGGCAATACAGGTGAGACAGCATCGTCACTCAAGCGTAAGCGTGAATTGGCCGATGCCATGCTTGCTGGTCTGACAAACCGGGCACCACAAAACGTTGGCGAGGGTATTTTCGCCTTGGCGAAGGGCATTCGTGGCCGCATTGACAGCAATGCAGCCAATAGAGGCATTGCAAAGGGCGAGAGTGGCGCACGTGACATGTTCCGCAACCTTTTGAATGGCGGAAGCCCTGCCGCGTCTCAGGCGAGCTACACGCCTTCAACAGCCCCAAGCGCTGCAGTTGCCGGGACTAATGCTGTGCAAACTCCTGGAAGCGCTGAGGCCGCCCGATACACCGTTGGAAACACCCCAAAGGTGGGTGGGCCACAAGATTACAGTGGTAATCAGATCTATTCCGGGTTCATGGACGCGATTAAGCGCCGTGTTACCAATCCAAACGGTCTTGCAGCGATTGCAGCAACGGGCCGGGCAGAAAGTGCCTTCAATCCAAAGAATGCCTTTGGGCAATGGAATGACCCTTCTGAACGTGGTGTTGCCGGGCAATCCGGGGGTATTATGTCGTGGAGGGCTGAACGCCTTCAAAACCTGCGAAACTTTGCCAAGGCTAACGGAGACAATCCGCAACGTCCATCACCAGCAACACAGGCGCAATTCTTCCTGCAGGAAGACCCAAAGCTTGTTGAAGCACTGAACAATGCTGGCAGTGTGGAAGAAGCCCAAAGGCTTATGAACAATGCATGGCGGTTTGCCGGGTATAACAGGCAGGGCAATAGCGAGGTTGCCCGTCGCAACACCTATGCGAGCCAGTTCTTGCCGTCATTTTCAGGGCAAGGCGTTCAACGTGATGCATCCCGTACAGAGTCCCCTGTACTTGAACGCGCGCGCAAGCATTCACCAAGGTTCACGGGGAAAGGAAGGCCGATCCACGTAGGAGAAGATGGGACGCCGTTTTCGGAAAAAACCGTTACTGTTCCGGTGGACGGAAAGTGGTACACATTCCCCTCAATACTGGACGATTCAGGTGTTACATCAAGCGAGAGTCGAATCATTGAATACATTAGGGAAAATGGAGCGGTGGACCCCATAACCAAGGAACGGTTCCCTTCGTTCAAAAATGTGGAAGATGCGACGAAGTTTGCGCGGGAGAGGACTGGCTCTTTGGCACACGCACAGGCTCAACAGCCACCCCAACCCCAACAAACCGCACAGACACAGCCAGACCCCCGTATTCTCGAACTTCTGGCTAATCCTTTTGCCACTCCTGAAATGAAGCAAGCGGCCACGATAATGCTGCAACAACAGCAGCAGGCGAGTGACCCCTTGCGTCAACTGCAATTGCAAAAGTTACAGCAAGAGGTGAACGCGCCACCAAAACGGCAAATTCTAAAGGGCGCGGACGGGTTCAACTATTATCAGGATGATGGCTCCCGTGTATTGCCCGGTGTTGATCAGCAACAAGACCCAACATCAGATATTCAGGAATATCAGTTTGCACAAAATCAGGGCTATCAGGGCTCTTTCTTTGAATACCAGCAGGCCAAGAGAAAGGCTGGTGCAACAAGTATCACGAACACAGTGGGCGGTGAGCCGAATGACGCCTCGCTCCGTAAAAGCCTGAACAAAAAAACTGGTGAATTGTGGTCTACTTATCAAGAGCAGGCTTCAACGTCAGGCGCATTGCAACAAGATTTTCAGGTTCTTGACGAGCTTATTCAGATTGCACCGCAGGGGCCAGTTACCGGGCGACTTGCTGAGACCTTCAAGGGGTTTTCGAGTGCTGGTGATGCCTTTCAGAGCATTGTAAAACGGATAGCTCCAACGCTTCGCGCACCCGGTTCTGGTTCAACGTCCGATATTGAATATGACGGCATGTTGCGCTCACTTCCAGCCCTGTCAAACCGCCCGGAAGCGAACACCATGATTGCCCAAATCATGAAGGATAAGGCAGCGTTGAATATTAAGCGCGGTCAAATTGTTGGAGCCTACGCACAAGGTCAAATCACAGCATCCCAGGCACAGCAGCAGATAGGTGACCTTGATAAGCGCTCAATAATGACCCCGGAAATGAAACGTGCTCTTGCTGGTGTTGCTGGTCTGCCTGCCAATAACAGACAACCGGCGCAATCAACCCAATCAGTCCCACAGTCTGGAGCAATTGAAGACGGATATAGATTCACCGGTGGAGACCCCGGCGACCCTAACAACTGGGAAGTGGCCCGCTAATGGCCGGACCTTGGGAAAAATACAGATCATCAGCGCCGGAACATGCGCAAGGGCCATGGTCTCGCTATAGGTCCACACCGGGGCCGGATTTACCACCAGCCCCTGAGGGTGTGGTTTTTGATCCTGAAACTGGACAGATGGTTGACACAAAGGCCCACGCGCAACGCCAGTCACAAGGCATTCTAGGCACCTTGGGAGATATCGGCGCAACCGCACTGTCCGGTGTTCCGTTTGTCGGAAGCTATCTCGATGAAACCCTATCTGGCGGAAATCCTGTCACGCTGGGCATTGCTCGAGAGCGGATGAACAACTTTGAGCAAAGCAATCCCTATTCGACAGCCGGGTTGAAGATGGCCGGGGCTGTCAGTGCAGCACTGCCTGCCGCTGCAGCCGCAGCACCCGCTTTGGCTGGTGCCGTCCCCTCGACACTGGCTGGCAAGATTGCTTTTGGGACAGCGGCAGGTGGACTTGCTGGTACTACCGAGGGTGCGGTTTATGGCTACGGTCTGGGTGAAAGTCCCGCCGCGCGGGCGCAGAATGCCGGACAATCAGCACTCATTGGCGGCGCGACTGGTGCCGGACTGGGGGCAGCGGCCCCGGTAGCCAGCCAAGCCGTTCAAACACTTATCCGCAAGCTGACAGACCGGGGCGTGGTGTCAGGCGCACGAAAGGCGCTTGGACTTGATGCCAAGACCGCTGACTTGCTCACTGATGCTGTAAGTGCAGATGATGTGTTCTCTGGGGCCGGTGCACAGCGCATCGCCGACGCTGGACCGGACGCCATGTTGGCAGATGCTGGCGCTTCAACTCGCGGTCTCTTGGACGCTTCCATTCAATCAGCGGGCCCTGCAGCCAACCAGGCTCGCAAAGCCATTGACGACCGTGCTACCCGCGCCGGACTTTCGATCAATCGAGCTTTGGATAACACCTTGGGCACGGTTCAAGGGCCCAAAGCAACGGCCAGAGGGATTGCTCAACGCTCTGCCCCGGCAAGACAAGCTGCATACGATGCAGCCTATGCCTCCCCGATTGATTATGCCTCGCAGCAAGGCCGGAATATTGAAGACGTTCTTGCGCGTGTTCCTGCCAAAACGCTTAATCAAGCAATTGAATCGGCCAACGACGCCATGCAGATCGGGGGACGCGCAAATCAGCAAATCATGGCAACCATCGCTGATGATGGATCCATCAGCTTCTCAAACCCGCTCAACGTTGAACAGCTTGACGCCATCAAGCGGGCTTTGGGTGAACAGAGTGCCAGCGCAGTTGATACATTCGGACGCCCGACCGGTGACGGCATACGCCTTAGCGGAATTGCTCGCGACTTGCGTGACGCTGTTTCTGATGCCGTTCCCGGTTATGGGGAAGCATTGCAACTTGGTGGGGACAAAATTGCAGAAGACCGGGCCTTGCGGCTAGGACGCGATGTTCTCAAGCCTTCCCTCACACGAGAAGACGTGGCCAGTGCAGCCGGCAACTTTTCAGCCGCAGAACGAGCCGCCGCACAACAGGGTGCCAGATCGTCTATCGATGACATGCTGGCGAACGTAAAACGTACCGTTTCCGACACCAACATGGATGCGCGGGAAGCGGCCAAAGCCGTCACCAGCCTTTCATCAAGAGCCAATCGACAGAAGTTTGCGGAACTCATCAAAAACGGAGGGGGTGCGGATCGACTGTTTGACCAAATTGACCGAGCGGCTAGAAGCTTGGAGCTGCGCGCAGGTGTGGCTGACAATTCCAAGACCCATGCCCGTCAACGGATATCGGAAGCCTTAAATGACCGTCTCAATGAAGGCGTGTTAAACCGCGCAAAATCTGGTGAGCCACTTCAGGCAACCAAGGCATCCATCCAGAAGCTATTCGGCACTGCTCCTGGTGACAAGCAACGTGTGACCCAAAAAACCTGGGGTGACATTGCAAGAGTGCTGACCGAAACACGCGGCGAAAACGCGGCTGAAGCATTGCGAAATCTGAAACTGATTGCAGACAAAAGCCCAGCTAACAAAGCCGTAGCTGATCGGCTTATGAAGGCGTTACTCAGTGGCACCACGCCGGGAGCCTACCAAGCTATCACTTCGACGGCAGGCGGACGATAAAGGACTGGCAATGCAAGACGACACGGAACGACCTCTTACATTCCAAGAGCTTCACCACTCACTTTCGGTCAACGTTGGCCAAGATGGCGAACTCGACAAGGATTCCGCCGATGAATTCCTCAATGGTATCGGAACAGCTCAAATCAACAATATTGCGGATGCTAACGCGGCTCTTGATGTAGTGCGCTATCTCAACAGCAAGCTACATCCATACTTGCCGGATGACGCATTCAAGGACGCGCTTCTTTTCACAGACGGCATTATCGACAGGGTTCAGGCGTTTTATGAGCTTCAGTCGTTACAGGTTCCTATGCTTTACGGCGGCAATCGCCCGACTCTGCAATGATCCAGATCATCTAAAGTAGGCCAAAGTAGACGTGACCAAGGAAAAAAGAGGCGGTAGAACAGCAGGAACGCCAAACAAGGCCACGGCACACATACGCGCACTGGCTGGTGAACATGCTGACACAGCAATCACCACGCTCGTGCAGCTCATGGAGAGTGAGGACACGCCAGCCGCTGCCCGTATCTCAGCATCCAAAGAACTGATTGAACGTGGCTTCGGCAAGAGCAGCAACATCGTATCACTTCAGTTGGAAACCCCGTTATCCGGGTTGGAACCAAAGGACGCTCTGGCCACCATTTCAGATGAGGTTATGGCGGGGCGTCTGCCAGTCGATGACGGAACGAAACTCACGTCAATGATCGAGGCTCGCATGCGAGCGGTTGATCTGGCTGAGCTAGACGAAAGATTGAAACACCTGGAGGCCAAAAGCCAATGAACATTCCATCACTAAAACGCCGCCTCGATGCACTGAATCGTCTAACACCGGATGACCATGAGGCGGTCACGGCCATTCAGCGCATAATCGTGGGAGCGGATGGTCAGCCGACAGGTGTAGTTTTGCGCCGCGAGGTAAAGTCACGATGAACATTGATGCGATGAAACGCCGCCTCGACAAGCTTGAACCGGACACAGGAAACGATCCAAAAGTGTTCGATGTTTATTTGGTGGGTGTAAGTCCAGATGGAAAGCAGGGCGAGCCTGTCCTGCTTTTCCGAAGCGGAGAATTGATTGAAGAAACCGAGCAATATGGGCCGAATTAGGAAAATTACTGCCAAGGGGCACAGGGGCGCTTGGGAACTTAACCTGTCATAGTATCCGCACATCATTGGCGCACATTGAGAGATCAGGCATAGTGTTGTCTAAAATTGGGGTAGTGTATCAGGTGTTTTGGCAAGAACGGCACTTGAGCGATCTGAATTCTGAGTTAGAGCTTCGAGAATTTTCGATGAAATCGTCATTGACTATTTTGTCACGTCGATCTGTGGATATTTGAATGTCGGTACAACGAGATTTCTTGGAGCTGGTCGCGGGGGGCTGCCAGCAACTTCAAGCTCGCTCCAAATCCCGGTTTTTCGATCTATGACAAAGGTCTTTTTTTCTCCGTTGGAATAAAACCTCTCCCTCAAAATCTGACCACCTTTGAGAGTGTCGTGTTGATAGAAATTGCCGTTCGAATTTGCCGTTGAAGTTTGTGCAAACGCGGTTCCGACAAGGGAGAACGTAGCCCCAATTTCTTTCACAGGCGAACGAAACCACTGGCTACTATTGCCATAGCGTATGAGGATGTCACCACCTGTGTGAACTTCAAGCTCCATACTCATTGTACCAGTTGATGTCTTGACCGGAATCTCGCCGCGGTGAAGCGGATTTTTCCCGAAGTGTTCTTCGAACATTTCTAAATTGATTTTCTCAGCATCTGATTTGGGCAAGTTCGCTACAGATGCATACACATCAGCGCCAGCGTTGATTAGAGCTGGTACTACGACCAGAATTCCCGTGATACCGACGATCCAGGATGCAATATTTCCGGAGTGTTTTTGCTCGGTGTTTGACATGAATCAATGTACCTCGCTGTATGTCGACAAATACCTGACTTTCAGAGAAATGCATCGCTTCAGAATTGTCTGTGACTATATTCACACATTGAGTGATGAACATTGAGACTATTGGGATTGTTAAGTGTGGCCGCCTATCTGTGTACATTGTCGCAACTGAATTATTCGCTCTGCCGCTTCACCAACCGAACACCAGCGCCCCCGCCGTTTTCAGGAAAAGCCTGAACACCCATTGACAACAACCCTCTCTCAATAGCAGCGAGCGTTGACGGATTTGGAGCCCTCTTGCCGCTTTCAAAATCCATCAGCGTTCTTTTGTTGACATTGGCAGCTTCGGCCAAGCGCTCCTGCGTGGCTCCAACCAAATTACGGCCTGCTTTGCTTTGGTTTGGTGTTATCACTTAAAGTCCCAACCTATACACACGAAATGTTGACATGCTTAAATATGCACCTTATGTGTATATCAAGAGTTGACGGCAAACAAGGCGAATTCAAAGCCGTTTGGAGATTGTAAGCAACCGATCAGGCAGGGAGGAAAAGAAGTGAACCGCGCTCACAAGCCCAATGAACACCTCACAGCGGCACAAGTCCGTCACAAGCTGGAACAGGCCGTGGAAGCCGCTATCGCCGCGTTGGATGCCTTCGACGGCGATCCAGACATTGAATCCTGTTGCGATGATGACGAAAACACTGGCGATGATGAACACAGCAATGGCGATGGCGCCGGCTTAGAGTTTGATGTTGTCGATTTCGGCGACATGAATTGGCCGGAACAGATTGACCAAACACCCAAACATCAATGGTACTGATATGACACAGCAACAGACTGCAAATCCTATCCCCTGCCCAACCGACATTCAAAGCCCCGATGCTGGCTTGTTGAGCCTCGGAAATCGCCTGCGCAAAGCTTGGTTGGCTTATACCGCTCTTGGCACCCTCGCCGATGGTAAGGCGCAAGACGAAGCTTACGCGACATGCAAAGACATTGTGGAAGCCATCGAAGCAGAACCCGCCTACACACTCCAAGGCTTCGCGGTTAAGGCGCTGGCAATCCAATGGTGCCACATGGGCGAAGATTGCCCCATAGATCTAACACAAGGCGAACCGCAGCCCTGCACCGACATGCGATTAGCAAACGATATTTTGCGCGGCCTGCTGGCGACCCGTATCAAGGCGCTTGAACAAGCACCTGGTGGCGGGTCGTCGGTGTCCATTTCGAAGGATCAGATGGACTTTCGCGTATATCATTATACCGACGCGCGATGGATCAGCCTTGCCGATGATAACTATGGCATCGGGTATATGCAGGCCACCGAAAATGCCGGTACCCAAAATGACCCGATTTTTGAGTGGGAAAACCGGGGTTGGCTCTATCGTTCCGGTGAAAAACTAGCCTCGATCGACATGATGTGTCGGCCTACGAACAACACTGAAGTTGCTGATTGGGAAGTTATCATTGCAGCCCTGACATTGAACGATCCGAACCGGCTTTATGGATCAGGTGTCAATGCCGACAGTCAACGGACAGCAACCGTCCTGTCACGCTTCCTGTTCATGGCATCATCGGAAGGTGGAACCGGCCCCTATGTGACCCAGCCTAATCGCCAGTATGCACGGCGTATCGATGTTGATTGGGTCGCGCCATCTGATTGGTCGCAGATACGCATATTCGGCAGACCCGTGCGCACAGGTACGGCATCCACCCGATACGCCTACCCAGCATCGTTCGATATGACCACATTCCCAACACCTAGGAACTGAAGCAGATGACATTGAAGCATTTCAAGGGAACAAACGATGGCGAAGCGGCCTTTGTGACCATGACTTTCCCGCCACTTACAGAAGCCACCGAAGCCATTGCGCATGTGCAGGCGGTTTACCCCGGATTTCTGGTTGAAGAAGCCAGCGATCAACCGTTTGCTGAAGCAGCCCCGACGATTGAACAATTGATTGCCGAAGCCAAGCGCAAGGTGGTGGAATATGCCGATGTTGCGGCGCAGCAATTCATCACCGGATATTCGGAGGCTGAACAGAAGTCCTGGCCCACACAAGAGGCTGAAGCCCATGTGGTCCTTGCCGGTAACGGCACACCGGCCACCACACCCTTGATCTATCATCTTGCCACTGATGCCACCGGGCAGGTCACTGAAGCCGCTGTCACAGCGACGGCAACGGCAATACTGGCTAAGGCAACGGCTATGAAGAGCATCACGGCAACTTTGATCCGTATACGTCAAGGCACCTTTAACGCACTGGATGCCTGCCAGACGGCCAACCAGGTCGATCAAACGCTTAATCAGGCTTTGGCCACTGCGAATTTGCGTGTCCTTGAACTGAAGTCAGCTTTGATGGGTAGCTAGGTTAGTGAATTAGGAAAGATGACAACCAATGTTCTACGACTATTCACACTGGCGTCGGCACGGTATCGTTGGGCAAATTGTCCATCTAAGAGTTGCTGATGTGCGCAATGATGTTGAGCTGACTTGCAAAATTCTTGCTGTGATCCGTGAGAAAGACAGTTTGCGCGCCGCGCCAGTCCAGATTGAGGGCTATGAGCCTGTCTTTGTGATGCGGCACGTAAAGCGTCTTTACGATGATGGTATGATCGAAGGTAGGGTTTCCGACGCAGTGGGAATGGAGGCTCCTATTGTCTTTGTGACTGACATGACCACTGACGGGCACAATTTTCTTGCTGCACTGGAACAATGCGACATCTGGAACCAGCTAACTCAGGCACTTTCACCTGGTGAGCTAGCGGCCTTTTCGATGCGAGAGATTGCCGGGTTGGTAAAGGAATTGGCCCTGACTGCGGCAAAGAAGAAATTGGGCTTGCGAGAGAGTTGAAGTCGGAGAGCAATTCGCCCTTGCTCATCCGACCCCTCGCCCCTGGAACTTCGTGGTGAGTATCCGGGGGTACTATATCTCGCACACGAAGTCCGGTGATAATAATACAGTTCAGAATGCAGTGCGATAGTGCTAAATCTTGTACATTTAACACCAGCCTGGAATTTTATCGAAGTTGTTTTCAGAAAATTTGTATCTCCTCTGTAGCGTTCAATTGGGTGGCGCGGTCCGGGGACAGTGCTGAATATCGCCCCTTTCGGTATCGGGAACCGCGCGCTGCGTCATCCACACGTCTCTATCCCAGTGACTGGTCAACCGTGAATTGGCCTGTAATTATCATGGCCGGGGTGCTGAGAGACGCTAGGGTGCTGAGAGACGCTGTTGAGCGCACGTTCACAACTTCCGATAGTGAAAATTACGGCTGAAGATTCGCTGTTCTAAAACACCGAGAGATAGACCTGAAACACGGGCAATGTTGCCTCACAATGAAAGGTCTTCAAATGCATAGCATCGATCCCAACGAACTCCGCCACTCTGAGTTTTTAGTCGCCCTTCAAAATTGTATCGATCAAACCATTAAATGCTGGAAGCCTGGGCTTCTGATAGCAAGCGAGTGGCAAGGATTGTATGGGCAAAACCACGAGCAGGAATTGCTGGGCCACCCACAACCGAAAATCATACTGGAATTTGAACCAGCCTCGGAATTCGATATTGAGATCGGCGAAGTCTTTATTGTCTTGATGGATCAACGGAAGTTCAGGGCTGAAGTCGTGGCGGTGAGAAAGTTTGTCAATCAGACCGATGTCGAATGCCTTTTGTCAGCCCATAGACCGATCAACCACCGGCAAGCTAGCCGCGAAGGTTCACAACATTGGATTCCGGTTTTTTGTCGCTAACTATCTCTTGAAGCCGCTCGGCCCACGCGTTTAATGCTCGCCGTTTCTCAGCAAGGTATTCATTGCGGTCGTAAACGCCGGTCACAGTAGCAGCGCCGCCCGTGTCACTGGTATGATTCAAAACTTTGGACACTGTAAAACGGGTAAAGCCCAGTGTTTCGCCGGTTAGGTTGGTTGCTCCGGTCCTTCGAAGGTCGTGCGGGCGGATATCTTCAAGCGATATTGCCCGGCGAAGCCTGCCAAATGCTCTAGTAATTGCTTTCGGATTAATCGGTTGCCCCTTCGTTTTGGGGGAAGGAAAAACAAACTCGCCCTTCTTTGAATCAAGAGCGAGCGCTTCATCAATTATTTCCATGGCTAAAGCGGACAATGGGACCACGTGAGTGCGCCCGTTTTTGGTTCGGGGTGCAGGAATTGTCCAGATACGCTTGTCTTGATCAATTTCAGAAAGTTGCATCCCTGCAATCTCGCCGCGTCTTTGCAGCGTAACCAATGAGAGCTGGATGGCATGGGCAACGCCGAGGGATATGGAGGCCCCCTCAATTTCGATAGGTGGTGTCAAGGCCTGCCAGATTGTCCGCAATTCATCATCATTCACCACGCGCTCACGGGCGTTTATGCCGGTTACGGTTACAAATTGAACTGGATTAGTTTCAACAATCTCGTTGCGCTGGGCAAATGTGTAGAGGCTGTGGAGTATGACTCGGCAGCGTTGAGAAGCACTTTTGCCCAAACCGTTGATAAACTTTTGAATGTGGGCCTTCTGTAAGTCGCGCATTTCCAAATTGCCCACTGCGGGGCAAATGTCCTTGTCGAAATAGTAGGTCTCAAGTTCCAGAGTGCTTTGCTTCTTTGGCTTTGCGTTGGGTCGATGGCGGCCAGAAGCGCATTCGTCAAAGTAAAACCTGCCTACTTGCTCGATTGTTCGTAGGTCTGTGCTCTCGGCATTGGCAATCTTGGTGAGTTGCTTGTCCTTGACTGGGTCCGCACCGGAAGCAACTTTCCCGATTTCGGATTTGGCGCGATTGCGGGCTTCAGCAAGGGAAACACTGTCAGTCTTGCCCATTGACAGTCTCTTCTGCTTTCCATTTACGCGGTATCGGTAGGTCCACGATTTAGCCCCCTGAGGAGAGACACGCAGAGCTAAGCCATTCACGACCGTATCGGCATATTCGGTGGCAACAACGGTGCCTGACTTCTTTGTGGGCAGAGCTTTGGCCGATTTTACGTTTGCGTCGGTTAACTTCATCTTCGGCACGACTGGCTCCTGTGGTCACATCGTGGTCACACGATTTCGAAACTGCACGAAATCCTATGAAACGGCTTGTTACACAAAAGCCATATATTGTATAGGTTTGCCAGGGAGTTTGATGCGCAGTGGAACACAGTGAAACAACAAGACGTTTACATTGACATTGTAGGGGTCACTGGTTCAATCCCAGTATCGCCCACCATTTTCTCAAAGACATGGATGGAAACCCTGTTTTCGTGCTGCATTCTGGTTGCGGCGGCGGCTCTTTATTCTTTGGGGCGAGACGGGTGGCTGGTCTGATGTGGATGCAATGTCTGGCGCTGTCTGGTCATTTGCGATAGCACCTTTCTGGATGACGGACTTTAAGGGCAGGTGGGGTGCCATGGCTGCGAAGTATGATGCTTTGATTATCGGTGCCGGCGTGATCGGTGCCTGTACCGCCTTTGAAATGACAAAGAGGGGCTTTCGGACCTTGTCCGTGGATAAGTTGCCTGAGGCCGGGCATGGCTCCACGTCAGGCTCCTGCGCAATTATCCGCACTTATTATTCTGCCTTTGAGACCTGTGCACTGGCGTTTGAGGGATGGCACTACTGGAAGGACTGGGCGGGCTATGTTGGCGATGTCAAAGGACAGGAGCTGATTACTTATCACGATACCGGTTGTCTGGTGATCAAGTCGCCGGTTAATCACAACCTCGCGCGGGTTTGTGCGGCGATGGATGAGATTGGCTGCCCCTATGAGCATATCGAACCACAAGACATCGAGCGGTTTTATCCAGGGGTTGATACGCGAACATACCATCCGGCCCGAACGCTTGATGATGCGCAATTTGGTCAACCGACGGGGTCGCAGGTTCCAGGAGCCGTGTTTTTTCCCCGCGGCGGTTATGTGAATGACCCCAAACTGTCAGCTCAAAATGTCCAGGCAGCGGCACAGGCGCTTGGTGCTGATTTTCGGTTCAATGTGGCTGTTACAGGCATTTTGAAAAAGAATGGTCGGGTGTCTGGTGTCGAATTATCGGACGGATCAGCGATAGATGTGAGTGTCGTTATCAATGTTGGGGGGCCTCATTCATCCAAGATCAACGACATGGCCGGGGTCACAACAGGTATGAAGATATCGACACGTGCTCTTCGTCATGAAGTGGCACATGTGCCGGCCCCTCCGGGATATTCGACTGAATCCGGATTTGTTTATTCAGACAGTGATGTGCATACCTATGCCCGGCCCGAAAAGGGCGATCATCTTCTGATCGGTTCTGAAGATCCTGAGTGCGACGAGAAGGAATGGGTGGACGAACCGGACCATTTTGATGCCAATTTTTCAACGCAATGGAAAACCATGGTCATGCGGTTGGGGCAACGGTTCCCGGAACTCGGCATACCGGATACGGCGAAGGGTGTTGTGGCACTCTATGATGTTTCAGATGACTGGATCCCGATTTACGACAAGTCCGATTTGCCGGGCTTCTACATGGCATGCGGAACCAGCGGCAATCAGTACAAGAACGCGCCGGTAGCAGGAAAAATCATGACAGCGCTTGTTGAGGCCTGCGAAGCCGGAAGGAACCATGATGAAGACCCGGTTGCGTTCAAACTGGAGAATATTTCGCGGGAAATCTCACTGGGGTTCTTTTCGCGCAACCGTGAAATCAACCAGGATTCCAGTTTCTCGGTTATCGGATAGGTGGCGATAAAGATCCGCTAGAAACTCTACCGTTTTTCGCCTAGCGATGTTGAGCCGAGTACGTGGACAGCAACGGAGTCGGGGCCATAGTCGCTCTCACCGTTGATTTCGAGAACTTCCATCAGACGCACTCTTGCACGCGATACCCTGCTTTTGATTGTTCCTACGGCCACCCCGGCAATTTCTGCGGCTTCCTCGTAAGAAAATCCATTGGCGCCGATCAGCACGATAGCTTCGCGTTGATCTTCGGGAAGAGTTTCTAGCGCAATGCGGAAATCTTTCATATCCATATGGCCATCTTGTTGGGGATGGGTGGCCAAACCCTCGCTCAGTGTTCCCTCGCTGTCCTGAACTTCGCGAACCTTTTTGCGCATCTGCGAGTAAAACTCGTTGCGCATGATGGTAAAAACCCAAGCCTTCAGATTGGTGCCTTCCTGATAGGTGTGAAACTTGTTCCACGCCTTCATCAATGTCTCCTGAACCAGGTCATCTGCGCGGTCTGACGTTTTGGTCAGCGATAAGGCAAATGCCCGCAGGTTCGGGATGATACTGAGCAGTTCATCTTTCAGTTGGTGCGAAACTGTCATCGTTTGCCCTAATGGGACCTTCCCTTGTCGGTCGATTCCAGCTTCTCCAAAAGATCGAGGAACCGATCTGGAACAGGTGCTTCAAGAACATCGGCGTAAGCTTCTTTCAGCTTCTCACCAATTTTTTCCTGAATAGCGTTTGTAGCGTCGGGCTTTTGCACGTCGCCGATTTTCCTCTTATCCATTTGCGTTCTCTTGTGCTGAGTTCTCTGCATTGCGCAAGTATGGGTGTCTGCATCGCCACCCAAATTTAAGGGCGCTTTGGGCGAAAGACGCAGCCTAGGGTGTCGCAGGACAATGCCCATGGGTCAATACGCGTTGCCGATTAATTTATGTCGGGTAGTGCGACCCAGCCCTGCAAACCGTATGTCTGGCAGCCTTTGAAACCCGGCGATGGCTTGGCCAAAATCGCCTCAAAGGCGACCGAACCAGTTACCCGTTTGTACTTGCCTTTACCGTCTTTACGTCTGCCCGTTTACGGGAACGTACATATCGTAAAATGTTTCTGATAACCTGGTTTTGCAACTTTGGTTGCTCATCGATATTGAAGTGGCCGATGGATTTGTTTCCGGAGAAATCGATGTTTTTCAGGACACCACGAAAGCCTGCACCACGTTTTACAGGCTTTCCCCATCCGTCCTTCTTGAAATAATAATTGGTGATCCGGCGAACGTTTGACGATACGGGAACAGGGTTTGTTGCAGCGAAGGTCGCCATATAGTCGACCCGGATTCTGTTGCGTTTGAGCTGGCGTCCGATTTTCAAAACGGCGTTCGCCCCCAGCGAATGGCCGATCAGAACAACCGGTTTGCGCCCATGGCGCTTGCGATTCATGATAATTTCTCTGGTAATGGATTGCCAGTTGCTATGGCTCTTTACCTGAGCATTGATCCCGCGTTTTTGAAGCTTCGCTCCAATGGCATCCAGACCTTTGGAGAACACATCACCGAAGCCGCGCAGCAGATAGATGT
The DNA here is from genome assembly GCA_937930635.1 of uncultured Rhizobiaceae group bacterium. Lineage (GTDB taxonomy): Bacteria > Pseudomonadota > Alphaproteobacteria > Rhizobiales > Rhizobiaceae > Pseudahrensia. Next base: position 68,949 of record CALHCF010000003.1, on the reverse strand, counting down.
TGCTGGGTGCTTTGCCGCGCAAATTTGCATTTTTGCTGCTGGCATGTTTCTCGATTTCATCGCCGAAGGCAGTCGTAGCGAACAACAAGCAAGCGCTTGCAAAGGCAATCTGAACCCAAGACCGGTGCATGACCTATCTTCCCCAGAAGAATTTTCGTAGATGGAATCGACATACAAAACCGCTCCGATTTCAGCAAGCCGAAGACATGATCGGTTGTTCACAATTGCGGCAGCACTTAAATTCTGGTGCCAGGCGTGGCGCAGGGAACACAGCCAGTCAGTAGATGCCGGGAATCAGGCGCGCTGTTCTGTCGCAATAATCATCATACGCCTGGCCAAACTGACCGCGCATCATGGCTTCTTCCTTGTTGATTCTGCTGAAGAAAAGCCATGCGACGCTTGCCAAGCCAGCGGGACCTGCAATCCAGTTTGGTATCAGAAAAAGTTGCGCCAACCCCCATAGCCAAAACGACGTGTACATTGGGTGGCGCATGTAACGGTACAGGCCGTCGACCACCAACTCATGCCCTTCACGCAACTCCAGTGTTACGGACCAATTGCGTGCGAGAAGTTTGTGGCTTTGGTAGAAAAGAATCAGGAACGCCAGCATTGATAGTGCGCCAATCCAGCCAAGAAACGGACTGAACGGGTAATTTGCCGGTTCAAAAAGCGATGTGAATGAGTGGACAAGTGGGACAATGGCAAGGCCCACAATGCACAGAGCAAGGGCAATTTTCTCGCCTGTTGACTTGCCGTCAACGACGACTTTTGTGCGTTGAGCCTTGCGCCTGCGTGGCAACCGAATCGCTATCCATACCGCAAGGCCAATGCCCCAAACCACCAATGCCGCTGTCTCGTTCATTGAGATTTCACCTGCCCGTCATCGCCGCCATGCAAGGATTGAGAGAAAGCCGCCGGATATCTGGCCCGCGACTGCAAGAGTGCCGGTCCGACGCAGATTGCCGGGAAGTCATAGTGATATTTGGCGTTGTTTCCAAAAACGAATTGGTAGTGAACCCGAAATAAGTTGCGCCTGATACGCTGATACACATCTTTCGCCAGCATGTCTTTAATTCTGATGCGCCCGACAATCGGTTTGGGTGGGTTAGACTGGCCGAGTTTCATGGCGCTGACGGGGTCGGACTTGTAGAAATTGATGATATCGGTGTGGCACTGATATTCGACCCATCCCATTTCAGGGTCGTTTACAAGGGTCGCCACCCTGTCGCGAAACCAGCCACCGGCGGGGTGCATGCCAATTTTCAATGCTGTTGATCCCACGGTCAAAACGCTCACTTTCGTATTGCGCGACGTGAGCGCTGGGTCTTTTTCCAACGCCCGTGCGGCGCTGTCGAGTATGAGAGCGCCCCCGGTGCTGTGACCCACCATAATAAGCTCATCGTAGGTTCCTTTGCGCGAGGTGTTGCAGATCTCCGAAGCAAAGCGATCAAGTTTGGAATGAATGTCATCGCGGTTCTGGCGCAAATAATTGCGCGAAAAACTCCACAAATCCATCAAATGCAGCACGAACAGGCGTTTGCCCACGATTTTTGTTATTGCGAAAAAAGAGCTGGCGAATACTACGACCGATATGATTTTGGAAAAAGCGATGTTTGTGTCCAAAACGATTGAAGCCAGCAGGAGGCTGACTAAGAAGATCAGAAACAACATAAACAGCGGATAGCAAAAATAGATGCCAAACCGCCAGGCTTGTCTGAATATCGCAAAACCTGTTCCGCTGATGAAGTAGTCTGTCATCGTAACAAGATAGCGACCCAATCGGGTCAGAAAAGAATCGGCAAAATCCTTCAGGACAATATCGTCCAGCGACAGAAAATGAATGTCCGTTTGGGTTGACCAGCCTTCGCCGCTTGCCGAGTAACGTTTGCGATTTACATCAGGCAGGATGGCTTTTCTCTCACCGCCTTCGACCTCGATGCCCCAAAGCTTTTGGAAGCGACCAAGTTCGCGGTCCATGCGGTCGAAAAAGCTTTCGGGTGATTTTGGGTCATAGCCACCGATGAAAAATACGGCTCGCTTTTTCACTTCGGTCTTCAACGGACGCGTCCAGCCAGGGTTCTGTTGCGCCTCTTTAGTATCACTGAGAGAATTGTGCACAAGACGCCAAATTTGGCGGCTCTAGAGATTAGCATCCTGGGCGCCGCTTACCAGAAGCCCCCAGACATAAGGCGCAAACGAACGCCAGCACTCGACGCGGAACTTCTCTTTGCCTGTTCTATAGAGAATGACTTCTGCCTTCCCCAAAATTGTTCGGCTGCAAGCCCCAACCGGGAAAGTTGCTTGTGACAGGTCTCTTGGACAAGAGCTGTTCAGCGTGGCCTGTGCTCCGGAGCCTGAAACGATATACGCCGTGTTGCGGTGCGATATATCGGTGGCGGAATATTCGCGGTGATCACGTCTGGGTTGCAGAGATTTCTCTGGCTCGCTCTCGCTGAACACCATCCATTCGTCCGGTCCAAGCCAAAGCGCGACCACTCCCGATTTCGATTTTGAAGTCGAAGGTTTGGCAGGCAGATCAAAGCCTATGTTTTTTGCAAAGGCTGCAGCGCCCCTCGGGCTTGCTCGCAGACTGATCCTTGACGCAGCTGGTGCTGCTTCAAGCGTAACAAAAGCATTGGAAGTCAGATGGTCCTGGTTTGGAAGAACGCGCGTTGCTTTGGGAGACTTAGCCATGGAGCCGTTCTCCTTTTTCGTCATAGAAAACCGTGCCTGTAACCTCGACTTCGATTATTTCATCCGCCATTGGCACGTAGAGTGTTTCTCCCAGTCGCAGGGAGCCGTCCTCTATCAGAGCCAGGGCAATTGATTTGCCGAGTGTTCCAGACCAATAGGATGAAGTTACGAAACCAAGCATTTTCATTGGTACAGGTTGTTCGGGATCTTCAACAATCTGCGCGCCTTCTTCAAGAACCTTGCCTGGATCACTGGTTTTTAACCCAACCAGCTGTCTTCTGCCCTCTCGCACCAGATCCGGGCGCATCATTCCACGTTTGCCTACAAAATCCGGTTTGGATTTGGCGATAGCCCATGACAGGCCTGCATCGTGGGGGGTGACCGTACCGTCGGTATCCTGACCAACGATGATGTAGCCCTTTTCGGCTCGCATTACATGCATCGCTTCGGTGCCGTAGGCGCAGGCTCCCAAGGGTTGCGCACGACGCCACACAGCATCCCAGATCGAACGGCCATAATCGGCTGGCACGTTTATTTCAAAGCCAAGCTCCCCGGTAAATGAAATGCGGAACAGGCGGGCAGGGACACCACAAACCTTGCATTCAACTACGCTCATATGAGGAAAGTTTTCGGCTGAAATATCTGCCCCGGTCACAAGAGGTTCAATAATCTCCCGGGCTTTGGGGCCTTGCACGGCGATGGTTGCCCATTGCTCCGATGTGGAGGTCAGCCAGACCTTCATTTCCGGGAACTCGGTCTGGAGATAATCTTCCATGTGATTGAGCACCCTTGGTGCTCCACCTGTTGTGGTGGTTACATGGAAACGGGTATCGGAGAGTTTTCCAACCACGCCATCATCATAGATGAACCCGTCTTCACGGCACATGATGCCATATTTGGCGCGGCCCGCCTTCAGTTTGTCCCAGCTGTTGGTGTACATGATATTCATGAAAGCAGCGGCATCGGGCCCGGTAACTTCAATCTTTCCAAGGGTCGATGCATCAAATATCCCGGCAATCTCGCGGGTGGTCCGGCATTCCCGGTCAACAGCTTCGTGCATCGTTTCGCCAGCGCGGGGAAAATACCATGCGCGTTGCCAGAGGCTGACCGGTTCAAAATCTGCCCCGTTTTCTACTGCCCAGTCATGGATAGGTGTTTTGCGTTCCGGATCGAAAAGCGGTCCGCGCGTGTGGCCGACAAAACTGCCAAATGTTGTTGGTGTGTAGGGGGGGCGAAATGTTGTCAGCCCGACTTCCGGAATCGGTTTCTTCAGCAGGTTTGCTGCGATCGCCAATCCATGCATGTTGGACAGCTTACCTTGATCGGTTGCCATGCCATTAGTGGTGTAACGCTTTACATGCTCGATCGAGTGCATGCCCTCGCGTACGGCGAGCGCGATGTCTTTGGCCGTTACATCATTTTGGAAATCGACAAAGGCTTTGCCTTTTTCGGTGGAGTTTCCGGTTGCGCCAATAATACCGCCATCCGTTGAAACATCATCTTCGATATCGAACTTGCGCGGTTTGTTGCCCAAGGCGCGCTCCGCCTCGGCAAGAACCTGTTCCATGGAATCGGTGCCCGTACACCCGCCAACACATATGCAATCCTGTGGGCTTTCACCCGGGAGAAAACGCTGGCTTGCTTCATCCCAAACCGGTTTGCCGCGAGACTGGGAGTAGAGATGCAGGGACGGGGTCCAGCCGGCTGACATCAGCAAGGCGTCAATATCGAATTCTTTTTGTTCACCGGTAGCCGTCTTAACCTGCATCCCGTTTATGCGCAGCCGGCCGGTTGTCTGGGCGACTGTTGCCCCCAGCACAACTTCGATTTTGTGCTCACGGGCCTGTGCCAGAATGGTCTCGTCCACCACCTTGCGATAATCGACAATGACTTCGATGCCGATACCGGCTTCATGAAGATCAAAGGCTGCCGCGTAAGCCGTGTCACAGGCGGTGTAGACGCCAATTCTGCTGCCGACGGAAACTCCGTATTGGTTAAGCCACTTCTGCGCCGCACCTGCCAGCACAATGCCGGGGCGATCGTTACCGGGAAACACCATGGCCCGTTCAATGGAGCCCTGAGCGATTACGACCTGTTTGGCCCGTACCTGCCACATGCGCTCGCGTGGCTGGCTTGGTTCGGGACGAGCCTGGTGATCGGTTATCCGTTCGACCAGTCCCACCATGTTGTGCTGGAAATAGCCAAAGCCGGTGGTGCGGGTGAGAAGACGAACGTTATCTCGCGTTGCAAGTTCCGCGGCCATGTTTGCCGCCCACTGTGCGCCTGTCTGTCCATCTATCTGAATATCACTGTCGGCGAGCAGCCAACCGCCCATCGCAGGATTTTCATCGCATAGGATCACGGATTGACTTTTTTCGGCTGCGGCTTGGGCAGCAGCCAGACCTGCCGCTCCTCCTCCGATGATCAAAACATCGCAATGGGCAAAACGATTGACATAGCGGTCCGGGTCGCTTTCTGTTGGCGCTTCGCCGAGCCCCGCAGCACGCCGTATGAACGGTTCATACAATGCATCCCATGCCTTCGCCGGCCATTTGAAGGTTTTGTAATAGAACCCCGCAGGAAAGAATGGAGACATCAGAGAATTTAGGGCTCCGATGTCAAAATTCAGGGTTGGGAACCTGTTTTGGCTGGTCGCATTCAAACCGTCATAGAGTTCCTGCACGGATGCACGCACGTTGGGTGTGTGGCGAGCTCTGTCGCGTGTAATTCCAACCAGCGCATTGGGTTCTTCAGGCCCGGCAGCCACGACGCCGCGTGGCCGGTGATATTTGAACGATCGCCCCATCAGGTGAACGCCATTTGCCAGCAGAGCCGACGCCAGCGTATCGCCTTCGTAACCTTCATAAGACTGTCCATCGAACGTGAACTGAATTGTGCGGGTGTGTGGCAAAGTACCCGCGCCTTTGATGCGAAACGGCTGGGTCATGCGTTGGACCTGTATGCGGTGGCGGCAGTGCTCATTTGATCAGCTTCGCAATTTCGTCGTTTGACGGGCGTGCCTCGCCAGCTTTGTAGACTTTGAGAAACGTGTCCGAGACTGTGTGTCGTAAAGCGTTGAAAAAACGTCCACAGCCATGGACGTGCCTCCAGCGCTCCAGGCTTACCCCCTTGGGGTTGTCGCGGATGAAGAACATCGCCTCGAAGTCCTCGTCGCTCATGTTGGACATTTCGCGGGGCCGCACAATATGCGCTTCACCGGCATTGGCGAATTCCAACTCGGGATGGTCGGCTTCGCAATAAGGGCAATGGATCAGAAGCATAGCTGGTTCCTCAATGTGCCACAGCAGCGGCTGCCGCCTCGTCAATCAGCCGTCCACCTCTAAACCGATCCAGCGTGAAGCCTTCGTTGATGTGATGTGGAGCATCTTTGGCAATGGTGTGGGCAAAAACATGGGCGCTTCCCGGTGTGGCTTTGAAGCCGCCGGTTCCCCAACCGCAGTTTACATAAAGTCCCTTTACCGGAGTTTTGCTGAGAATGGGTGACCGGTCAGGTGTAACATCGACAATCCCACCCCAAGTCCGCAACATCTTCATGCGGCTGAACATGGGATACAGTTCGACAATCGCATCAAGGGTATGTTGCAGAATATGCATGGAGCCGGTCTGTGAATAGGAAAGGTAACTGTCTGTTCCTGCGCCGATAACGAGCTCGCCCTTGTCAGACTGGCTGATATAGGCGTGAACGGCGTTCGACATGACGACACAGGGGAAAACCGGCTTTACCGGCTCACTCACGAGTGCCTGCAGGGGATAGCTTTCAAGCGGCATGCGCACGCCTGCCATCTCCATAAGGACGGATGTGTGCCCGGCTGCAACGATACCAACCTTTTTGGCACCAATGGTCCCGCGTGTTGTCTCAACCTCGGTCACCTCGCCGGATGGTGCTCGGTTGATGCCGGTCACCTCGCAGTTTTGAATGATATCGACTCCCATGGCAGAAGCCTTACGGGCATATCCCCAGGCAACCGCATCGTGACGGGCGACTCCGCCGCGACGCTGCAGGGCTGCCCCCATAACGGGATAGCGGCAGTCCTTTGAGATGTTGAGAGGGGGACAATAGTCTTTCGCCTGTTGTGGGGTCAGCCATTGGTTATCAACGCCGTTCAGGCGATTGGCGTGAATATGGCGTTGTGCGGATTGTACGTCATGGACATTGTGCGCCAGCATCATCACGCCGCGCTGGGAGAACATGACGTTGTAGTTGAGTTCCTGCGACAGTGTTTCCCACAAGTTCAGGGAATGATTGTAGAGGCCTGCGCTTTCGTCATAGAGGTAGTTGGATCGAATGATTGTGGTGTTGCGGCCGGTATTGCCACCGCCCAGCCAACCTTTTTCCAGCACAGCGATGTTGGTCAGACCATGTTCCTTGGCCAGATAATAGGCTGTACCCAGTCCATGGCCGCCACCGCCTACAATAATGATATCATATTGTTTTTTTGGCTCAGGGCTGCGCCAGTGCTTTTCCCAGCCCTTGTGTCCGCGCATCGCTTCGCGTGCAAGAGAGAGGGCGCTGAAATTTTTCATCGGCGGCAACCTGCCTGCGAGGTTAAACGGGACTGAGCCCTTATTCGACAATTCAGGGCTTAAAGCCAAGCCTTTTGATGTCTGCGACATTTGGCGACATACAACGGCGCAGGCAGGATATGTTGTCGGTTTGGCAGGGAAAGGGCGAACAAGCTTGACAAAAATGCGGTATCTGACTAGTTCACACCCAGCTTTTCTGCGCGCCAACGGCGCGTTATTTTTTTGTGGGCAGGCGGTATCGGCCGGTGTAGCCCAAAACAAATGGTTTGGTCCGATGAAAGTCAAGAATTCGCTCAAGTCTCTAAAAGGCCGCCATCGTGCCAATCGTCTGGTGCGTCGAAAAGGCCGCGTTTACGTGATCAATAAGGTGAACCCGCGGTTTAAAGCGCGTCAGGGCTGATTACCGGCTTTTTGAAGGGCCGCTAACATCCAAATCACAGTAATTTGCAATTGACCATTTGCGAACGGGTCTTATCCTGTTGCAATGACCAAGGCTCTCGCGATTCTAACACTTGTGGCTGCCGTGATTTTCACGGGCCCGGTCTTTGCGCAAAAGACTGAAAGCCCCTTGCTGAAATTGCCGGGGATCAAACAGCAGCAGGAACCAGCGCCAGCACCGAACACGCTCCAGGACCCTCTGGAGGATGAAGTTGCACCCAAGTCAAATGAGGCGGTTGCACCAGCCAAACCGGCCAAGCCTGCATTTGAGCTGGCGAAAGATCTTGACGGTCTTTTTGAACAGCTTGCCCGAACCGCTGACGAACGCCGGGCAAAACTCATTTCCCAACGTGTGTGGGAGTTGTGGCAGACATCCGATGACCGGTCGATTGATCTTCTCACCCATTGGGCGCGCAATGCCCTGAGTAAAAAGAACTATGTCGCCGCGCTTGATCTGCTCGATCAGGTGGTGGTGTTGAAACCAGGTTATGCAGAAGGCTGGAACCAGCGGGCCACATTGCATTTTCAGATGCGCAATTACGGCAGGTCGATTGCTGATATCGAGCGCACTCTGGCGCTTGAGCCGCGTCATTTTGGAGCATTGGCTGGCCTGGCGTCGATCCAGCAAATTCTGGAGCGCAAGGACCAGGCCCTGAAAACCTGGTACCGTGCGTTGGCGGTGTATCCTGCGATGAAGAGCGCACAGGACGCTGTTATCAGACTGGAAGAAGAACTCGCGGGCAGTGCAATTTAAAGGGCCAGTCTTCAAAGGTTTGGCGAAAATCCTACTGGACAGGCAAAACGTAGTTGTTCAGTTGATCCATTTGAGCAAGCGACCTTTTGGGCTGTGTGATGAGAATTCTGACTTATTTCCTACTGCTTCTGGTTTTGCTGGTGCTTGGTCTGTTTCTGTGGACCCGGTTCCAGGCAATGGAAATCGAAAAATTATATCCCCCCGTCGGCCGGTTTGCACCGTTGGGTGGCGGTAAACTCCACTATCTCGACATAGCCGCGCCGGAAGGCGAGGAAGATAAGCCGCCTTTGCTTTTCATTCATGGGGCGAGTGGAAACCTGCTGGACCAGTCTGGAGCGTATCAGTCTGCGTTAAAGGGGGATGCCCGGATGATTTTCATCGACAGGCCGGGCCATGGCTATTCTGAACGAGCAGGGGCCGACGACCCGGCAAAACAGGCTGACGTTTATCGACAGCTTCTGGATTACCTGAAGATAGACAAGGCGGTTCTTGTTGGTCATTCCCTTGGAAGTGCATCCGCAGCTGCCTTCGCAGTTCTCTACCCGGAACGTGTGAAGGGTCTCGTTTTTGTGGCTCCGGCAACCCACCCATGGCCCGGTGGGGTGACGTGGTATTACGATGTTGCAACGATGCCGCTGATTGGCCGTCTGTTTACCGAGATTTTAACACTGCCGGTCGGATCGCTCTCTGTTGAGCAGGGCGTGCAGAGCGTGTTTTCACCCAACAAAGTTGCGAAGAACTACATTGCCAGCAGCGCGACGCCCCTGGTATTTCGCCCTCATGTATTCCGTCATAACTCTCATGACGTTGCCACGCTGAAGGCCTTCGTGACCGACTTCTCGCCACGCTATAAGGAAATCAAGGCGCCGACAGTCATTGTTACCGGTGACAAGGACGATATTGTGCTGGCTGAAATCCATTCCGTTGGTTTGGAGCGCGATATTGCGGAAGCTGAACTTGTTGTTGTGGAGGGTGTCGGTCACAAGCCTGACTACGCAGCGACCGATCAGATTGTAGCCGCGATACGAAAAGTCTGGCAGTGAGCGGGAGCAGTTTCGTTTACACCGAACGGTGGACCGAGCCTTTACCATCGCTTCCGATATAGGCGATACGAAGCATGTTGGTGGAGCCAGGTGTACGCAATGGTACACCTACTGAAATTATGATCCGCTCTCCCGGACGTGCAACACCCTCATGATAGGCACGCCTGCAGGCCTTATCGACCATATCATCGAGATCCGTGGCATCAGGGGTGATGACACATTTGGTGCCCCAACTCAGGGCAAGGCGGCGTGCGGTCGCTGCAACTGGTGAGAGAGCAATAATGGGTTTTTCCGGCCGCGTTCTGGATGCGCGCAGACCTGTCGAACCGGATGCGGTGAAACAGACGATGGCGGCGAGATCCAGCGTACGCGCGATTTCGGCAGCGGCAAATGAGATGGCGTCGGCACCGGTTGACTCCGGCTCTGGGCGCTGTGCCGCTATGGTTGCCAGATAGCCTTTGTCCTGTTCGATTGATTCAGCAATGGAGTTCATAGTGGACACGGCTTCCACCGGGTAATCCCCGGCGGCGGATTCAGCCGACAGCATGATGGCGTCAGCCCCTTCGTAGACGGCGTTTGCCACATCTGAGACTTCTGCACGCGTTGGAACAGGCGATGTGATCATCGATTCCAACATCTGTGTGGCAACCACCACGGGGCGTCCGGCTTTGCGGCATTTGCGGATCATTTTCTTCTGGATTGACGGAACGAGTTCAAGAGGCATCTCAACCCCTAGATCGCCCCGTGCGACCATGATCGCATCGGCTTGTTCGATAATTTCATCGAGCCTTTCGACCGCCAGTGGCTTTTCGATCTTCGCCAAAATGCCAACTTTGCCCTGACATATTTTGCGGGCTTCCGCCAAATCTTCAGGCCGTTGGATGAAAGAGAGTGCCAGCCAGTCGATTTCCTCCTGCAGCACGGCGTCGAGGTCTTTTCTGTCTTTTTGGGTCAGGGCACCAGATTTCAATTCGGAATCGGGAAGGTTGACGCCCTTGTTGTCCGACAGATCCGTTCCGGAAACTACTTTGGTCTTTGCCCAGCCATCGCCAACTTCTGTTACCTGCAGGTTCACCTTGCCATCATTGACCAGAAGACGATGCCCCGGTTTCATGGCTTCCAGAATCTCAGGATGGGGCAGGTTTACGCGTTTTTGATCGCCAGGGGTGGGATCGCTGTCGAGTATGATCACATGACCCTTTTTGATTGGAACCGAACCATCCCTGAATTTGCCCAGCCGATGCTTGGGGCCCTGAAGATCCGCCAGAATACCAATCGGGAAACCCAGCTTTGCTTCAACATTGCGGATTGCCTTCACGGTTTTGCGCATCAGGTCATGGCTTGCGTGGCTCATATTGATGCGAAAAACATCTGCTCCGGCTTCTGCCAGTTGGAGAATCTTTTCCTCGCTGTTGGATGCTGGACCAAGTGTGGCAAGAATTTTAACTCGACGGGATCGGTTCATTGAGAATCCGCATCCTTCTTTGTTTGATTGGTTTCTGTGAGCCGAACCTGCCAGTTCTTTTGGTCTCCGGTGTCGACCTCAAAAAAACCGGTTCTTTCGTAACCACGAGCAAAGCAGTTTTTACGGCCTTCGATTTTGAATTCCTTGCTTGATGTGCACAGGAACACGGGCCCACGCCAGCGGCCGCCGGTTTCTGAATCTTCGCCATGCAGATAAAAATATCTCGAATTCAGGTCGCCCTCGATAACTGATGTGCAAACCTTTGAGGGAATGCGCCACCAACCTTCCATAATCCACGACCTGCTGCCGCGGCTCCTGTAGCCAACCGACACGCCCACCAGAGACTTGGTATCGTTGCAAACCGTGAGGTCAGCATGAGCCGGAGAGGCTTGTAATGAAAAAAACAACCCAATAATCGCCGGGAAAGCACTATATTTGAGCTTTCTAAATCGATTAGATGATGTCGATTCTGAACTTTTCATGGTGTTTTTGTGTTGCCCTGTTCGCAGGCCAGTGTCAACGCGCGTGGTCCGCAACGCTCAACTATTTGAAGGGGTATGCACCTAAGACTTCAGTGCTCATGACCTGGGTCTCGCAATCCAAATTCCCACCAGTATGAAGCTGCCTCCGGCAATTTGAATTGGCTCCAAAGCTTCAGTGAAAATCAGCCAGCCAAAAAACGCTGCGGCCACCGCTTCAATGAAGATCACCAGCGAAGAAAATGTCGCCGACAAAGCGCCAAGCGCAAGAGTAAGCAATCCCTGACCGCCGATATGACTTACCAGCCCCAGCGCAAACAATGCCGCGACGCCGGCCATGGTTTGTGGCCACAGCCCCTGACCGGCTAAAAGCGTTATCGCGAGGAGCATGGCGGCCGTCACGCAACCGCCCATAAATGTTAAAGCACCGGTTCCGTGAGTGCGTCTTGCAACCCGCACTGCCAGAAAATACAGACCAAAGAAGATGGATGTTAAGAAGCCGTAGATATCGCCGAGCAGGCGTTCCGGTGCGACAGAAAAGCTCCCTCCGATCAGAAACGCTGCCCCGACGAGGCATATCAGAAGGCCAACCAGAGTGTTGCGGTTTACCGGTTCGCCAATGAAGGCACCTGAAAACAAGGCGACCCACACCGGTGCAAGACAGGAGAGCAAAGTCGCATTAGCAATGGTGGTGTTGAGAATGGACAGGTGCCAGAAAAACAGATCACCGGCGAAAAATACTCCCGTGAGCAGTACGGCTTTGTCGAAGACCAGAGTATTTCGCAATGAGACGGCGTTTTGCCGGGCTTCCAGCCAAAGCCATATGAACAAAAAGGGCAGTGCCAGGCTCACACGCCAGAATGCACTGGCGAACGGACCAACCTCTGCAAGCCGTACGAAAACCGGTGAGATGCCCATTGCTATCGCGCCCATCACAAGGGCGGAAAATGCAAAGGCAAAGGGCAATCGGGTTGAAGAGGTTGTCAACGTATTTGGAAAGTAGAACTGATGGTTTGCCAGCATTGAACCATTGTGGTGATTGTGACAACAAGCAAGCTTGTGTTTCGTCTGATCACGTTTCTGCCTGTCACTCCACACCATCGCGCGAGCCCGAACCTGACATGACATTTCAGCCTTTCGAGTTGATTGAGGGAGATTGGTCTTGCGGGCTTGTTCTCCTGTGTGATCACGCCCGCAATAGTTTGCCGGCAAACTATGGAACTCTGGGCCTCAAGGCGGCGGATTTTGAGCGTCATATCGCCTATGACATCGGAGCGGAGGCATTAACGCGTGAGTTGGCGCAGAGGCTTGGTGCCCCTGCGATACATTCCTGTTTTTCAAGGCTGTTGATTGATCCCAATCGCGGAGAGGATGACCCGACCATTATTATGCGTTTGTCGGACGGAAGCGTCATTCCCGGCAATCATCCCATCACAAGCGAAGAGACCGCCACTCGCATTGCCGCCTTTCACGCTCCCTATCACCATGCCATCGATACTGCGCTGGAAAGAGCCTGTGAGACGGGTAATGCTCCCCTTGTATTTTCCGTTCATTCCTTCACCCCGGTCTGGCGTGGGGTCGAACGGCCCTGGCATGCTGCGTTCCTGTGGGACAATGATCCGCGTCTCAGCCGATTCATGATTGACGAATTGTGTCGCGACCCGGACTTGGTGATCGGCGACAACGAACCCTATGATGGGGCGCTGCGAAACGACACCATGTACCGCCACGCAACCCTTTCTGGATTGGCTCACAGCCTGCTTGAAGTGCGCCAGGATCTGATTGCGGATGAAGCTGGCGTTCGCAAATGGGCTGACCGGCTTACTCCTCTGCTTGACGCGGCCAATCAGCGTGCCGATATGCATGAGATCAAGCACTATGGTTCCCGCACAGACGGGACCGCAATCAAGAGGGACGGGACATGAGCGAGATTGATCAGGCAACACAGACCGAACTGGAAGCGGCGGCCTTCCGTCGGTTGCGGGACCATTTGCAGGAACGCACCGATGTACAAAATATCGATATGATGAATTTGACCGGATTTTGCCGCAATTGCCTATCGCGCTGGTATCAGGAAGCGGCTGATGAAAGGTCGATTGATATCGATAAGGATGCGGCTCGTGAGATTTTCTACGGGATGCCGTTTGGCGAATGGCGCGATAAATATCAGACAGAGGCGTCGACTGAACAAAAGGAAGCTTTTGCAAAGAGCCATAAATAACCTACTCAGCCCTTGAAGCGGTGCCCGGTTTTGTGTTGAACACAGGCTTCGGTTTTATCTGCTTCCAGAGAGAAATTCATGGTTGATACATCTGTTGCCCGCGACCAGTTGCGAACAATTGTCGAGCGCATTGAGCGTCTTGAAGAAGAAAAAAAGGCCATCGCTGACGACATCAAGGATGTTTATGCGGAAGCCAAGGCAAACGGTTATGACGTCAAAACCCTACGTAAAGTTGTTGGCCTGCGGAAGGTTGAGACAACGGAGCGGCAGGAACAGGAAGCGATGCTTGACCTCTATATGAGCGCGCTGGGGATGTTGCCCGACACATCCGGCGATGGGCCGGACCCGGCCTCGGCAGAAGGCTAGAGTATTTCAGTTTTGTGACTGACACACGAAGGTGGCCTGAAACGAAAACCATCGGGCTGGTTCAACTTCATTCTCCAATGACAATACCTTCGCGGCGAGGGTCTGCACCACCTTCCAGACTACCGTCAGCTTTGATGATGATCGCGTGCAGACCTGAGTTGAGATCCCGCAGGTTGACCTCGTAACCCAGCTTCTCCAGGGCGGGAGCGAGAGTGGCGGCTGCCGTCCCGTCTTCGAGATCAAAGATCCCAAAGCGGTTCACCAGATGGGGGGAGGAAATGGCTTCCTGGATGTTCATACCCCAGTCGAGATGGGCGATGATCGTCTTTGCCACATAACCAATAATGCGGCTGCCGCCCGGCGATCCGACAATCATGATGGGTTTGCCATCCTTTAGAACGATGGTCGGCGACATGGAGGAACGAGGCCGTTTACCAGGCTCGACCCTGTTGGCAATGGGTACGCCGTCTGCGTGGGACTTGAAGGAGAAATCGGTAAGTTGGTTGTTCAGCAAAAAGCCCCCGGACATCAATCGCGAACCAAAACCGTTTTCAATTGAACTGGTGACTGAGACCGAATTGCCCTGCGAATCGATGATTGAGAAATGGGTGGTTGAAGGTAGTTCAAGTGCGGTGTCATCGGCCCACAGGCGGGCATGGTCCCATTCCGGTTGACCGGCAGAAACTGTCTCCAACGCCTTGTCTGACGCCAGCAATTGCGACCGCGATTTCAGATAAGCAGGCTTCAACAACCCCTTTACGGGCATGGGTACGAAATCAATATCGGCCATGTAGCGGCCTCGATCTGCAAAAGCGAGGCGGGACGCATCACCGATAAGCCTCCAGCTTTCGGCATTTTCAGGGCCGAGAGATTTCAGGTCATAGGAGTCCAGCATGCCGAGGATGAGCCCAACGGTCAGCCCCCCCGATGAAGGCGGTCCCATGCCGCAAACTTCGTGGCCGCGATAGGGCACGCAGACCGGGTTGCGTTCCTTGACACGGTAATTGGCAAAGTCCTGCTGTGTCAGAAGGCCGGGGTTGGTTGAAAATCCGCGGACTGTGCTCACAATCTGATCGGCTATTGGACCTGTATAGAAAGCAGCCGACCCGCCATCACGGATTTTGACAAGGGTTGCGGCATATGCCGGATTTTTCAAAATTGCTCCGGCTGCGAGGGGTTTTCCCCCAGGCAGAAAATAATCAGCGGTGTCTTTGTGTCTGGACAGGCGCTCTGCGTCTCTTGCAACCTGACCGGCCAGCCGTTTACCGACAGGTGTTCCGTTTACAGCAAGATCGATGGCCGGTTGAACGAGACTGCTCCAGGGAGACTTGCCCCATCTTTTGTGCATCGAGCCCAGTAAGTCCGGAACGCCAGGTACACCGACGGAACGTCCGCCAATAACAGCATCAAAAAACTTGAGCGGCTCGCCGTTTTCAGATTGAAAAAGGCGGGGTGTGGCGGCACCTGGTGCCGTTTCCCTGCCATCGAGCGTGGTGAGCTGGCCGGTTTTGCCATCGCGATACACGAGAAAGGCTCCGCCCCCTATGCCGGAAGACTGAGGCTCAACCAATCCCAGAACGAGCTGCGCGGTGACAGCCGCGTCTGCGGCGGTGCCGCCTTTGCGCAAAATGTCTGCTGCTGCTTTTGCTGCCCAGGGGTTGGCAATTGCAACCATCCATTTTTGCGCCTTGACCGTCTCAACTGCGCGCTGGGCGTCGGTGGTTTTTGCCTCGGGGGCAATTTGGTCAGCAGCCTGCTGAGCCATTCCTGATGTTGCAAGAAATGTCAGAAAGCAAAAAAGAACAGGTGAGGCAAAGTTCCGGATTGTTCGTCGCATACTGTTTCTCCACCGCTCGTGATCAGGGTGACGAAGTGTATGGTGTGAGTGACAAAAAATCCAAGTGTTGTGTTCAATATTACTGCAGGAACAAATCGCCCGACAAACGGGCGCGTGTTTGCCGGGCGACCCTGGGTCCTGCCAATTTGGTGGCAGGTTGGGCGTTAACTTGCTGTTAGTGCGGTATATTCCTCCTCGGACAACGCGCCGTCAGCATTGGCATCGGCGGCAACGATCTTGGCTTCTTCCATGTCAGGTAATGCAGCCTTTGCCTCTTCCATGGATATGGATCCATCTGCGTTGGTGTCGGCGGCTGTAAAGGCTGGTGCAGCCCAGGCGAAGGTCGAGAGGATAGAAATACTAAGTGCTGCAATAAGTTTTTTCATGGTTATTACCTTTCAGTTTTGCGGCAGATCAGGGGCTCTGCCGCTGAGCCTGGCCCTGTAGCCGTAAGGACAACAGGTGAAAGCCAATCGACTTTCGCCTCCCAAGTTCGGCTTCGAATGCGGCTCCAAACGGGTGAAAAAAGGTCAAAACTTTGATTTAGGGGCGCGGTTGGTAAAGTGTCGTTTCTGTTTGTTTCAGCTGTTCGCTCACCATTTTTTCCTGCAATAAATGGTGTGTGAAAAATGCGTGCTGATCCAGTCCAGCTGTGGCGCCCGGTGGGCAGGAGAATTAAGCTGCCGCCAAAGAGATCCGGATCACCAGTTTCATGACAAAAGTGCGAACCGTCGCAACCAAACCCTATGATGATCAGAAACCGGGAACGTCAGGGCTGCGGAAGAAAGTCGGCCACTTCCAGCGGGAAAATTATCTGGAGAACTTTGTTCAATCGATTTTCGATTGTCTTGACGGATTTTCTGGGACGACGCTGGTGGTTGGCGGGGACGGGCGCTTTTATAACAGCACGGCCATTCAAATAATTCTGAAAATGGCAGCAGCGGCCGGTTTTGGGCGCGCAATTGTTGGGCGGGGTGGGCTCTGTTCAACTCCGGCGGTTTCTCATCTCATTCGTTCAAATGAAACCTTTGGTGGGATTGTCTTGTCTGCGAGCCACAATCCGGGTGGGCCGGACGGCGATTTTGGTATCAAGTATAATGGGGCAAATGGTGGCCCGGCAGTAGAGAGCCTGACCAATGCGATTTTTGAACGCAGCCGGGTTATTGAACGATATGAAATTTGTGATGCCGACAACATAGATCTTGGCCGGGTTGCGACCAGTTCGATAGGCTCAATGACGGTGGATATCATCGATCCCGTTGATGATTATGCCGCACTGATGGGAACGCTGTTTGACTTTGAGGCCATACGGCATCTCTTTGCCAGCGGCTTTCGGTTTCGGTTTGATGCGATGCACGCTGTTACCGGTCCCTATGCCAGGCGTCTATTTGTTGATCTTCTTGGGGCCGACGAAAACTGCATCATTAATGGCGAACCAAGCGAGACGTTTGGTGGCGGTCACCCTGATCCAAATCTTGTCCATGCAAAACAAATTTATGATGAGGCGATGAAGGATGACGGACCCGATCTGGCAGCCGCTTCGGATGGCGATGGCGACCGTAATCTCATCATTGGCAAAAAATGTTTTGTAACACCCTCCGATAGTCTGGCCGTGATTGCGGCCAATGCACACCTTGTGCCTGGCTATACGCAGGGACTGGCCGGTGTTGCGCGGTCGATGCCGACCAGTTGTGCGGTGGATCGTGTTGCGGAGACAAAAGGTTTGGCGTGCCATGAAACTCCAACCGGCTGGAAGTTCTTCGGTAATCTGCTTGATTCAGGCGATATCACACTATGCGGCGAAGAAAGTGCCGGAACCGGCTCCAACCATGTGCGTGAAAAGGATGGTGTTTGGGCCGTATTGATGTGGCTGAATATCCTTGCTGCACGTAAATTGAGTGTTGCCGAAATAATGGAAGATCACTGGCGCAGCTATGGACGCAACTACTACGCGCGCCATGATTTTGAGGAGGTTGACGCGGAAGCGGCAACGACATTGATCAAAAACCTTCGCGATAGCCTCCCAAAAGTCGTGAGCCAGAAGATGACCGCCGGAACAATCACAATGGCAGATGAGTTTTCCTATCATGATCCCGTGGATGGCAGCACGACGAACGGGCAGGGCATTCGGATCGGCTTTGACGACGGTTCACGGATCGTGTTCCGCCTCTCAGGAACAGGTACCGTTGGCGCAACACTGCGCGTCTATATCGAACGGTTTGAACCGGCGACGGGCATACTTGATCTTGCCACCGGTGATGCGCTTGCCGACCTCGTGGCGGATGCGCACCGCCTGGCTGATATTGAAAAATATACAGGGCGTCTTGAGCCTGATGTCATCACCTGAACTGGTATGAGAGCGCCGCCACGTAACCATTACCGTAAGCGAATCAAGCGCTCCATTCTGGTTGTATTTGTTCCGCTACGCTCAAAATCAGGCTGTCAGGTGAGGTGAACGGACATTTAAGTTGTTGACTGGTTCCGTTTGTCTGATCTTCGTCCGGCCGACCAAAGCTCTGTTTTCAAATAATTTTATCGGGAACTTTTTTGTTTCGGGGCATTTGATATCCCCAATATTGAGCAACTTGTAAAAAACTTCTCGCAAAAGTAGTGACTTGTTAAAAAATACAACTAATAGTTGATTTTGAAATAGGCCTGCAACCAAGATGGAAGTGCACATGTCGGTGGAGTCATTGGGCGTAAAGAAGCCCGGTTCAATGAGTTGCTCGAAAATGCAGGACGAAAGTTCGAAGAATGCAAAACCCGAAGAGTTCGATCTCTCTCATCTGGGTGTTGTACGCTCGGCTGAATCTCTTCAGGCGCTTGAACCTCGCATTCTTCTCGATGCGGCTGGCATGGCGACTGGTATGGATGCCATTGAACAGGCTAGAACAGAGCAGGTTCAAGAAGACGTTGAACAGTCCATCCGTCATGCATCTGTGGCGCCATGGGCAACGGCGGTAAGTCGCAATGATCAAGCGGTTCTTGCGGCATTGGCTGGAAACGAGCCGATGGATGCGGACCCTGATGCACAACTTGCAGAACAGGCGGATGCCCCTGGAACAGGCGCATCATCCAAGGTGGAAATTGCGTTCATTGATGCTGCGGTAGAAGACGCAACCACCCTCCTGGCCCAGTTTGGAGACAATGTTCAGGTCTATACAATTAGTCCGGAATCAGACGGTGTCGAACAGATTGCCAGCGTATTGGCCGATCATGACAATGTTGATGCGGTCCATATTATCTCCCATGGACGGTCCGGTACGCTTGATCTTGGAACTGCCAAGCTGACCGAAGCATCCATGCGTGGGCGTCATGCTGATGAGATGATCATCATTCGTGAGGCGCTTTCGCAATCTGCGGATATTCTGCTTTACGGCTGCAACTTCGGTGCTCACGCTCGAGGTGCGTCGGCAGTTGAAGCTCTTGCGACACTGACAGGCGCTGATGTTGCTGCGTCTGAAGACCTCACCGGCGCTGCCAATCTGGGGGGTGACTGGGATCTTGAGGTGCGGCAGGGGCAGATTGAGACCAGCTCTATTGCAAGTTCCGAATTTACCGGAACGCTTGATACGTTCGAACTGGGAAACATTGTCTGGGATGATACCAACGCAAATGGAGTTCTTGATGGTTCGGAATCCGGGATCGATGGCGTTGTCGTCAACCTGTTGCAGAACGGGTCCGTTTTCCAAACTGACACAACGACAAATGGTGGGCAGTACAATTTCTCCGGTCTGACTGACGGAGACTATGTCATCGAAATTGCTGCTTCCAATTTTACCGGTGCTGGTGCTCTTGTTGGCAGGGTGAGCAGCCTCCCTGACAATGCAAATGCGGGTTCGGCGGGTGATAATGATGATGATGGTGTCGGTCAGACGCCAGATCCCACAGATGGAATCCGCAGTGATACAATCAGCCTTGTTTCCGGTGGGGTGCTGGAGGACAATCTAGGAGACGGTCTGAGCGAGGCGATCGGAACAAATCCCCCTTCCGTATTTCCAGCCATTACCAATGGAAATATTGCTGGTGATGACAATTCGGTCAGTGTTCTTGTCGGCGGAGACTACACCATCAACGCTGGTGCCGAAGCTGAGGGGCTTATCGTTGTCGTTGGTGATTTTGAAACCAGCGCCTCCAGCGGATTCAACAGTCTTGGCCGGGTTGGTGTCGGTTCACAGGTTGTGCCCGAAGCGGGACAAGACACACTTATTGTTGGGGGTGATATTGATATCGGCGGCGGAACCAACATCACCGTTGGTTTTGGAACCACCCACAACGTGCGCGCCGGTGGTGAAATCAACGATGTGGGCAATATCTTTTCCGCAACCGGGGATGAGACCGCCAATGATTCAACCGTCGCTGCAGATATAGCTGCGTTTGAACAGGATATTGCGGATCTTCAGACCCGATCTGCCTTTTGGGCCACGCTACCATCGACAGGAACGGTAACGGTGACCGGGGGTGGTGTCACTTTTGCCGGTGCTGGCACGGACGACATTCAGGTTTTCAACATAACGCCAGACCAACTCGACCTGCCGTTTGGAACGCCGATCAACTTTGACCCAAATCTGGCGGGCAAGACTATTATCATTAATGTTGAGGCAGATGGTTCAGGTGTTGTCAGAATAAACAATGTATCGGATATGTTCGCGCCCGATGGCAGCAACGGTTTTAATTTTGACCCGGAATTTACCGGGAACGTCCTGTGGAACATTCCATCAGCGACCACGGTTGAACTTGGTGCAACCGGTTCGGGTAATGGTCAGTTCTGGGGTAGCGTTGTCATTGGTGACGAAAACAGCACCACCACCATGGGTTTTCCTGGTCACAATGGACGCTTCTTTACGGCCGGTAGTCTAATCCAGGACCGTGCCGGAAATGAGTTTCATAATTACGAGTTCGATCCGACATTTGATTTGCCGCAATCAATCAGCGGCAACAACAATATCATCGACAATACCTATGACTTTGCATTCACAACTGCGGTGGCCAATGATCCACCAACCCTTGATCTTGATTTTATAGAAACCTCTCCAACTCCGGGACAGGATGGTTTCATAGCTTTCGCCTTTACAGTTCCCATCATCGCCAATGACGGTCAAAGCGAGTTGGCTGATGGCGTCGGGAATGGTGAAACGGCGCTGTTTGAGAATGTGGGAATGTTCAACGGCAGCGCCGTCGATATTCGCGCAGTTGTCGTTGAAAACATCAATGCGAATCCGACCTTCAATCTGTCACCCAACATGAATGGTGACAATGCGAATGTGAATATGAACTCCAGTTCACCCAATGGCACGAATATTTCAACTGTGCGTTGGGAGGTGATCGATTCGACTACCGGCGCACCTGTTGCCGCCAATTTCACCCTGCTGGTCACTGATCTCGATCAGACCGGCAACCAGAGTATGGGCTTTCGGGGTGAACGTATCAGCATTTCTGAGGATGCCATCGACGGGTTTGTCATTGCCGATAACAGCGACCTCATGCCAATAGTCAACAACGGTGTTTTGACGTTTCAGCCATCGGATGCTGATCCTGGTACGCCTGGAATGGATGAAACCAACGCCGTTCAGTTGATCTTCACATCCACGTCTAGTTTTGAAATTACCTATGATCGTTCTGGTGCGGCCAACTTTACATTTGACGGTAACTTCACACCGATCTTCACAAATCCGCAGACGACGGACACCAATCCCGATCACGCTGATATCTTTCTCGAAGGTGGCAGCGTGGTGCCGATTGCAACCGACAATATCCAGATTGCAGATGACATGGACGGGATTAGCCGTGTAACTGCAACCCTGACCAATGCACAGACTGACGACCTGATTGCGGTCACGGATACCCTGCCCATGGGCATCGCGGTCGATCCTTCTTCAACTGCCTCAAACATCATCCTGACCGGCAACGCTACGGCTGATGATTATGAGCAAGCCATTCAGGCGATTACCTTCCAGAACGTATCAGCTGATCCGCAGACTGCCGTGGTCCGTGAAATCACTATCGTTGTCGAAGATGATGCAACGCAGGCGTCGAATACGGCAACCACCCGTATTCAGGTCGTGTCGGTTAACGATCCACCGGCAGCCGTGGACGATACTTTTACGACCGATGGTACGGCTATCATCAATGGAGACTTGCTTGCCGACAACGGCGGTGGTGCCGACTCCGACGGTGAAAATGACACTTTGACGGTAACCGAGGTCAATGGTGTTTCCGGTGATGTGGGAAATTCAGCAAGCCTGGCTTCCGGAGCGCTGGTGACGGTTAATTCTGACGGCACCTTTTCCTACGACCCCAACGGCTTTAACGGGCCAACCGATACGTTCACCTACACCATTGACGACGGTAACGGGGCAACCGACACCGCAACCGTGACAATTGGTTTTGGCGCAGGTCTGGATACCGATGGCGATGGTGTTCTCGATGTTGACGATATCGATGATGACAATGACGGCATACTTGATACGCAAGAAGGGTTCCGCCTGATCGACGGCTTTACTATCGGCACTGTAGAGCTCACTGAAAATGGCGATGGAAGTGGTTTTTTCCGCATTCCCATTATTGATGAACTGAACAACGAAGCCGGCTCCCTGACACTCGACTATTTTGGCTTTACCGGAGACGGTGATGGCCCCGGTGGTCCCGGTTTTGGAACGGGTACAGCGGCAAATCCGCAGTTCATCGCGCCGACGCTTGAAGTGGGCGAAGTTGGAGGCGAAGTTGCCATCCTACTTGTTTACGCATTGCCCGACATAGACGGTCACAACTATGGGTATTCGCTGACTTCTACCGGCCTTAATTTTACCGGTGCAACGCATAGTTTGCAGGGTGAGCCGTTTACCAGCGGTCTGCCGGGTCGTGTTGAGGGGGGTGCCTTCACCATAGATCACACATTGTCCCAGGACCCGGTTGTTATTCGCAATCCGGTTACGGGTGCGCATACGATCAATGGTGTTGGTCTGGCCGATGGACAAAGTCTGGCTGACGGCACGGTTTTCACACGCAGCACCCAGACATCCCTCAATCGGTTCCTTGATCTTGGATTCAGCCTTGGAGTGGGAGAGACTTACGGCGTTGACGTATCCCACAATGACAGGCGTTTTGAGGGGATTGATCAGACGACATTTGTATTGAGTACGGCTGTTTCCATCGTCGTTGAGAGGGATTCTGATCAGGATGGTATTTCCGACCATCTCGATATCGATTCAGACAATGACGGTATAACCGACACTATTGAAGCTCAAACCTCAGATGGCTTTATCGCCCCGTCAGGGGTCGCGGGGACACAGGGCTTTACCGATGTGAACCGGGACGGTCTGGATGATAATCTGGGTGGTGTTTTTGCAGATATTGCCCGTCCCAACGCTATGCCGAATCTGTCTTTCGATCATAACTCAACTCCCTTTCCTGGTGGACTGGAGGCGAACAGCTCAGGGGGCGAAGTTGTTTCCGGCTCTGCTGTCAGCTTTGGCGCCGGCTTCACAGCATCGGCAGCAGGGACTGCAACACAACTCATTGGTACAGACCGTGCAACTCTGGAAGAGGCTATCGCGGCTAATGCTTTTATCCAATTTGATATTACAACTTCGGATAATCCTGACCGTCTTTTAGCGTTGAGTTCGTTTTCCACTTTTGGCCCACGCTTTGATGGCGATGTTGCCATTTTGCTGGATGGAGAACTTGCCGCAGAATTTGATTTAGCAAATATCGGTTCCAGTTCGGGGTTTCAGGATTTTGATATTGGCGGGTTGGTTGCCCTTCAAAACAATGCAACCCACACCATCCAGATTGTCATTTATGGCGCCCCGAACACGGTGGTCATTGATAGTTACGGTTTCAATATCGCAACGGCTGATGTCATCGTACCAGTCGATTCAGATTCCGATGGCGATGCTGACTATGTTGATACTGACAGCGACAATGATGGTCTGTCGGATACGTTGGAAAATGGCCTGGGTCAGGCGGAAATTCCTATTGGTACGCTTTCTAACAGCACCAATGATGCTGATGGCGACGGTTTGTTCGACCAATTCGAAAACGCAATAGACGGCAATATCAATGACGGGTTTGTGGTGGCGGAAGGCGTGACCGATCCGCTTACGGCGGTGTCTGACCAGAACGGCTATCTGCCGGACAGAGATGCGGACGCAGTCGCGGGTGCTGTAACCCCACTGACAGCCGATCTCGATTTCAGGGATTTACCGAACCCACCTGTTTTGGACCTGAACTCCACCGCCTCAGTTTCAGATACAGACCGTGACTTCTCTTCACAGTTCACAGCAGGCTCTGCTGCTGTACCTATCGTGGATGTGGATGCTGATGTCCTTGATGGGGGGCGCATAAGCGATTTCACTTTCCTGACCATCACGCCGACCGGCAATTTCCCCGATGGTACAAGTGAAATATTGCAGATTGCTGGTGTCGATATTCCGCTGAGTGGGGACTTTGCTCAGGGTGGCGTTCTTGTTCCCGGCACCACGGCGATGGTTGATATTTCATTCCATGATGGCGTGATTACCGTTCGGGAACAGTCAAATGGCAGCATCTCGAATGCGGATATGGACGCCCTTATTCGTAGTGTCACCTACCGAAATATGGCAGCAACGCCCAGTGATGCGAATGACCGCATGTTTGATTTTCAGGTCGCACAGTTTGATCCGGCAACCTTCGTAATTGATTTCGAAGAACTGACTGCAGGCGGACGTGCAACCTCGGCTCAGATTGGTTCATCCGTCTATTATGGCAGTGAAGGCGTAACGAGCACCGGAGCCGACACGCTGAACGGATATATCGCAGCGCCTGGTGTGCGAACAGATTCATCCTCCAGCCCGTTGGGTCTGGGCGCGGGTGCGGATGGCAACTTCCTGTTTCACAACACATTCGGTGTTGCCCCGGCTGGTGAAAACACGGTTTTTGGGCGCGACAATATTCCAGTAGAACCAAACACAGACTATACGATCAGCGTTGATCTTGGCCGCGTGAACAGCGTGGCTGCCGGGCCTTTCCAGATTGTTGTCAATGATGTTGTTCTGCAAACGATAAGTGTTCTGCCAGTCAACATGTTTGAGACCTTTACCGTTGAATTTGCCAATGGAGATTCAACTTCCGCGAATTTTGAAATTCGCAACTTGTCTGTCAATCCAACTGGAAATGACTTTGGAATCGACAATATAAGCTTTCAGCGAGAGCCCATCATATTGTCCAATGTTGCAACGGCAACAGTAGAGGTGATCGCCCGCTCGTTGCCGGTTGCACAGGATGACAACTTTTCCATCAACGAAGACCCGGAGGCCGGAACCGCTGAAATCGGGATCATTACCGATGGCAATTTGCTGTCAGACAACGGCAATGGTGTTGATAGTGATGCCGATAATGATCCGCTTACGGTAACACAGATCAACAATGCTGACATTACGAATAATCAGCAGATCACCCTGCCATCGGGAGCATTGTTGACCATTCGCACGGATGGAACATTTGACTATGATCCCAATGGTGCATTTGACAGTCTGAGCACAGGGGAGACGGACACCGATACATTCACCTACACGCTATCTGATGGTGGTGACACCGATACAGCCACAGTCACAATTACAATTACTGGCGACAATGATGCGCCTGTCGTGGACCTGAATGGTGCGTTGCCGGGAACCGATTACAATGCTGTCTTTATCGAAGATACGCCGGGAGAACCGCTTACCAATCTGCTCACTTTCGATGCGATAGTGCAGGATGACGAAAACAACATCACCACAGTCGAGATTGCGATCACTCTACCAGCAGTCAATGATGGTTCGGATGAACTCTTCCGCATTGACGAAGGCGCGCTGCAGCTCACGATCGACCTTGGTACGGGTACAATCATCGCCCCCAACCCCCTGACATTTGGGTCAACCACCTTTGATGTCAGCTATGCTGCTGGGGTCATTACAATTCAAAATGCCACCGGTGCGGGTCAGCCTCTCCCTTCCGATGACCTGCAAGGCTTCATGCGCCTGTTGGCTTATCAAAACCTCAATCAAAATAATGCTGAGGGGAACCGAATTTTCGAATTCAGGGTGATTGATCCTTTTGCTCGGACCATTGCGACGTCGACCCTGACCGTGTCTCGCACCAATGATTCGCCGGTACCAACTGTCATCGCAGAACCTTTGGGAACCGTTGTTGAAGTTGGTGGCGCTCTTCCAAGCCCGATTGTTGCATTGTCTCCACAGGACTTTGCGACTGTGGCACAATTGACCGGCGATGATGTGCGAACAGCACTCAGCAGTGGTGCAATTGCCCAAAGTCTCGGTCTGATTTCTGTACAGGACCTGCTTGGACAGTTGGATATTGTGGATGCTGAAGGCGATGAAATCGGCATTGGTGTCACCTTTGCCAATGAATATGACGGCCGCTGGCAGTATTTGCGAACCGATCTGCCGTCCCATGAATGGACCGATTTTCAGGTTGGTGATGAAGCGAATATCGATCCGCAACCTGTGCCTGACGGTGAAGCACTGCTGTTCAATCATCTAACGGTGTTCCGGTTCGTTGCGGATATTGGTTTTTCCGGTGCAGCCAATCTCGAGTTCCGGGTCTGGGATGGCACAGCTGGCACCGCCTCCAACCCGCCTTCAACCATTTTGGACGACAGCGGCGGACAGGCGCCAACAGCGACATCGTCCCTGTCCTCAACCGCCTTTCTCGGTGGAGTGGCTGGTGACTATGACGGCGATGGTGTCAACGATATTGATGACCTGGACGATGACAATGATGGAATTCTGGATACGGTCGAAAATCTGGGTACCGGCTTTGCGAATGAAGCTACAGTTTTGGTGGGACCAAATCTCTATGAGAGTTTCAATGGTGGTACATTTGGGTTCGCATCGGGCGCACCTGATGAATCTCCTGCCACAGATCCCTATGCAGGAGCGGTAACCGGTGGATCCTACGATCAGTTTGATCCCAATGTCGGCTCCAACATTGTTGGCGGAATTAATCATGGTGAATACACCTATATCTCAAACCAGCAGACGCCTCGCTTCTCTACTCATGCATTCCCTGCGATAGATCCAGTTTACGGCGAAACCGGCAGGTTTTTCCTTTCCGACCCCAGTTCCGACACACCAACGCTCAGCGATGTCGTAACTGGCCTGATCCCTGGTTCCACCTACGAATACTCGTTTTGGGCTGCAACTCCTGAGAACAGTTCCAGCCAGAACAATATCGATGTCATCTTCAATGGGTCCGTTGTCTTTTCGACGGGACCTTTGGGGGTGAGTATCGGAACAGTTAACTGGATTCGGCACTCTTTCGAGTTTGTTGCCCCGGCATCCGGGACCCTGAATATCGACCTCACGTCGACAGAAACCGGCTCGCGCGGCAATGACTTCTATCTCGACAATATCGAGCTGCGCCAAATCGTTTCTGATACCGATGGTGACGGTATTGCAAATTCGCTTGATGTTGACAGCGATAATGACGGGATTTCCGATCTCATCGAAAGCGGTCAGGATTTCACGATTGTTGATATCAACAATGACGGTTTTCACGATGGTGGGGTGGACCCGATCACTGGCATACCGTTGGCTGCCAATGGTGGTGCTGGCGTTACTCCGGTCAACAGCGATACAGACACGTTGGCAGATTATCTGGATCTCGACTCCGATGATGATCTGATTGCCGACCAGATTGAAGCTCAGCCAACAGCAGGCTACCAAACGCTGACCAATGTGAACAATGCCACCAATTTTGGGGTCAATGACATTGGGTTGTTTGCACCATCGAATACCGATGCCAACGCGCCCACCGGCGATACGAGATTCGACTTTCGCGACAACGATAGTGATGCCGACGGCATGTCTGACGAGCTGGAAAGCGGCCTGGCCCGTGCCGGTACCGACAACGACAACAATGGTATTGATGACGGCACCAACGCCGACTATGGCGACGGCGACGGAGACATTAATGACCCGACAGCAGACCCGGGTGGCCTTGCTAACGAGTTTGGCGACCGTACGCAGGTCGGCTATCGCGAACGTCCCGACACAGATGGTGACGGTGTCGATGATGTAGACGACATAGATGACGACAATGACGGCATTCTGGATACTGCGGAAGGGGCGACCTCTGGCGGCCTGATACTTGGTCCGCAGCAGTCCGTTTCAGCTTCAACAATTGCTCCAGGACCCTCGGGTGGTCCGGTAACAACGGCCGGTTCTCACAGCTTTATCGGACCGGATGGCACGGTGATTACCATTACAGACATCACCGGCAATCAGACGACGCTGGATGGGCAGCTTGGATACCGGATTGGTACAGATTCAGCCACAACGGATCGAACCTACACGGTCACGTTCAGCCAGCCGGTTGGTAACGTCAATATCGGGCTTGGCTTCATCAATAATGATGTGGGTTTTAACACACCGTCTGGTGAAGAACGGATTGGCAATTTCACCGTGAATGCGGGCACAGTGAGCCTTGGCTGGACCGATGATGGTGACGGTGTTCACGCCACTCTTTTCGATGGAACCTTTGTTTCAACTGTTCCCGGTGGTTTCGGGGCTCAGAGTGGCGGCGTGCTGAATCTCTCAAGCGACCAGCCCTTTGATACCATCACGTTCCAGTATGACAGCCAGCAGAGCAATCCATTCGGCATCATCATGAACCAGGTGGAATATTCCAGTGCGACAATAAGCGGTGGTGTAACCGGTATCGATACGGATGGTGACGGCATCTTTAACCACCTCGATATCGACAGCGACAATGATGGCATCACGGACAACATAGAAGCTCAGACAACCGCTGGCTACATTGCACCATCTGGGACGGGCAATCCTGACGCCGGCGGTTCGTTCGTCGATACCAATCGTGACGGCCTTGATGATGCCTATGATAGCGGTGTTGCAGCGCTGGGCGATCTCATGGGGCATGTGGGTGATGGCTTGAACCCGGTCAACACAGATGGTGAAACACCGCCGCCGGGCAGCGCCATAGTTGTTGACGCAACTCCCGACTATCTGGATACGGACTCCGATGGCGACGGGCTTGATGATGCCAGCGAAAACGGCCTCAACATTGCACTGCAAACCGGTCTTTCGACGTCCTTGAACGATGCCGACGGGGATGGGCTGTTTGATGTGTTTGAAACCGCTATCGACGGCAACGCCAATGATGGTTTCGTGGTCAATGAAGGGATTGCTGATCCGCTTAACACAGCAGGTAACTATCTGCCCGATGCCGGTGGAGATGCATCGGTTGGAACCGCCATACCGCTCATCAACGATCTCGATTATCGCGACATTAATGACGGCCCTGTGGCACAAAATGACACGGGGACAACTGACGAAGATACAGAGCTTTCAGGGTCGGTCTTTGCTCCCAACGGAACATTGATTGGAGATATTGACCCTGATGGTGACACACTCAATGTGACCCGCGTGGCAACTGGCAATGATGTGACTGCGCTTGGCACGTTGGCTGATGGCGCGGGTGTCGGGATACCTGTTGCCGGGTCGAACGGCGGCACATTTACCGTCAATTCTGATGGTTCTTATTCCTTCGACCCCGGTGACGATTTTAACGGTCTTGGTGTTGGTGAGACGATGACAACGCAAGTCGTTTATCAGATTGATGACGGCAATGGCGGCACCGATACGGCTGTTGTTACCATTACGATGGAAGGCCGTAATGATGGGCCGATTCCGGTTGATCCGACACAGCCCCCAATTGATCCCGGCAATCCGCCTATAGGCGTGCCGTTCGATCCACAGACACCATTTGAACCGCCGATGGACCCGCAAGACTATATTCCTGCCCAGACGGGTGAGGATGGCGCGTTGCAGCCGCCGTTCGATCTGACTCCATATTTTGGTGATCCGGACTCAACTGATACCATCACGCTGACGATTGATCCGGCTGACCTGCCGCCGGGGCTTTTGTTTGACGGCACCTCGATCACCGGGACACCGGATGCAGACGCCTCGCAGCAGACCAATATTCCAGGTGGCACGCCGGGGACATATGTTATCACAATTACCGCTACTGATCCTTCGGGTGCGGCATTCACCACCAGTGTAACATTTACAATCAACAATCCGGCACCTGTGGCGCAGGATGACACGGGGACAACTGACGAAGATACAGAGCTTTCAGGGTCGGTTTTTGCTCCCAACGGAACATTGATCGGAGATATTGACCCTGATGGTGACCCGCTCAATGTGACCCGCGTGGCATCTGGTAATGATGTCACTGCGCTTGGCACGTTGGCTGATGGCGCGGGTGTCGGGATACCTGTTGCCGGGTCGAACGGTGGACTTTTCACAATAGGCCCGGACGGATCCTACACCTTTGATCCGGGGCAGGATTTCAATGGTCTTGATGACGGCGAAACCGTCGCAACTGAGGTTGTCTACCAAATTGATGATGGTGAAGGTGGTGTTGATACTGCGGTTGTCACCATCCTGGTGGAAGGTTCAAATGATGCGCCGGTTGTAATTGATCCCAACGACCCTGGCCCTGATCCGGCTAACCCGGTCCCGGCAGATCCGGCCACTGTTATTCCGGTTCAGGCCGTCACGGATGGTGAGGATTTCAGCGCAACACCGTTGATTGATGTGTCGGTCTTTGCCTTGGATCCCGATGGCACGGATGAACCAATAACCTTCACCACGGTTGATCCATTGCCGAACGGTCTTGTGTTGAACCTGGACGGTACTGTCACCGGCGTGGTTGATAGTTCAGCCTCCCAGGGTGGCCCCAATGGCAATGGAATTTATCCTGTCATGATCACAATATCTGATGGTGATGACACCAGCACCGTCACCTTGATGATTAATGTTACAAATCCGCCACCTGTCGCGGTGAATGATACTGTGATGCTGGATGAAGATGATCTGGTGCTGACAGGCAATGTGATCACAGACCCGGCAACCGGCGACAATGACACTGCACCCGACAATGATGTTTTGACGGTTGTGATGGCAGACCAGAATGGGATGTCGATCACCGTTGGAACACCGTTTACCCTTGCGGGGGGCGGGATTCTTACTCTCAACGATGACGGGTCCTACATGTTTGATCCCGGCATGGCTTATAATGGTCTTGATGAAGGGGAGACCGTGGTTGAGGTGATCAGCTACACCGTCGATGATGGCAATGGTGGAACGGACACAGCCACGCTGACATTGACAGTAACCGGGTCCAACGACGCACCAGTTATTGTTGACCCTGCCAATCCGGGCCCTGATCCGCGCAATCCGGTTCCAGCCGATCCGCTAACGGTTGTGCCTGTTCAGGTTATTACAGATGCGGCCGACTATAGCACAACGCCGCTGGTTGATATCTCAGCTTATGTTATTGATCCTGATGGCAGTGATGAGCCGTTGATTTTCACCACGACCAGCCCACTGCCTGCCGGGTTGGTTCTGAATCCTGATGGTACGGTGACCGGTGTTCTTGACAACTCCGCCTCCCAAGGTGGCCCCAATGGAGACGGCACCTATCCCATCACTATTACAATTTCCGATGGTGATGATGAGAGCACCGTTACTCTGGTGATCGATGCGTCCAATCCACCGCCGGTCGCTGTGATGATTCCCGATCAGCAAAGTGTTGAAGGTTTCGATTTTGATTTCAACATAACCGGCTTTTTCGATGATACAGACGATGATGATCTGACCTTTAGTGCTGTCGGCCTTCCCGATGGATTGTTCCTTGATCCGCTCACTGGAGGAGTTTCAGGCACTTTGAGTGGTTTTGCTTCGAGCCGGGGGCCGGGTGGTGACGGCCTTTATCCGGTTATTGTAACGGCAGATGATGGTGAAGGGGGGCTGATCTCAACCACATTCCTCTTTACCGTGCTTGCACAGCAGGAAGCCAATGATACCACTCCGCAGGCTCTTCCCGTCATACCAGCTGATTTTACTGAAGTTCCTGTTGTTGGACCAGTTGGGCTTACTGTCTCCAATGCGATCAATGGCAGCGATGCTCAGGGTTTGAGGATTGGGCTTGATGCTGATCAACCTGTGCAGAGTGCGGTCAACGGGGTTGCACCTTTGGGCGGCAATACGGCTCTTGGCGACCGTGCAATAAGCTCTGCCATCTCCGCTGCAACAGAGACAGACCGGCTGACAGGTACAGGATTGAACGCGCATCCCTATCGTGGTGGTCAAATCGACCTTTCATTTGCAAACGGCCAGGGAACCGTCACGCTTCGTGCCGTGACCAGCCTGGACCACATCCATGTTGATCTGAAGACATTTGGGACAGCGCCGATTCTCGACTGGGACATCCGTATGGGAGATGGCAGCGCACGCCCTGCCTGGATCAATATGCCCTCTTCGAATTCGATCATTATTGAGCGTGTCGGTGACGTTGATACCGTTGATGTTATTATTTTCGCCAGGCTGCGTGATGGCAGCCAGGTCTCCATACCGGTGCAAATCGATATGCAGTCCGGCGCCATGACAACAACTGGCGAACCGCTTGAACAAAGCCCGGGAGAAGTTGAGGTTCAGGACCTCCAGTCCCGTAATGATAATAATCCGGCTTCTGCGACACCGCTGAGTGATGAAATCGCTCGTCTCGCTACAGCCGCCGAAACGGCGACTCGCTCACTTTTCAGGACATGATGGGGACCTAATTATGAAAAATCGAAACAATTATTCACGCGAAAAAATACAACTAAAAAGTGCATTAAATAGCTTGCGCAAACCTAATGCGGGAAAATTTCTGCCTTTTAAAGGAAAGGCGCAGCGTCTGGGTGCAATTTTGACTGTCGTTGTTTTGGCGGGATGCACGGTGAAATCTTCTCCGCTCACAGAAGCTGATCTTGCGCTCTATGCAGAGAACCAATTCGCGCGTGTGACGGCCAATCAGGAGCCTATCAATGGCAAGATTACGCTCTATACCGCGATGGCGCGCGCGCTGAAATACAATCTCGATTATCGGGTTGAGATCATGAACCGGCTTATGGCAAACAAGAACCTGCGGCTGAAGTCGGCAGATCTTTTGCCGAAGCTTTTGGTCAATGGGAATTATGCTGATCGCAACAATTCAACCGCCAGTTTTTCACGCACTTTGCTGGCCGGCGTTCGTACAGCCGATCCCACCTATTCGAAACAACGCAATACCTTTACTGCCGATGCCACATTCTCGTGGCATGTTCTGGACTTTGGATTATCTTATATCCGCGCCAAACAGGCCGCCGACCAGGCGTTGATTGCCGAGGAACGCAAACGCAAAACCATCAACAAGATCATCGAAGATGTGCGGGTGGCCTATTGGAGGGCTGTCAGCGCTGATCGGTTGCTTGATGGATTTCGGCGATTGCGGCACCGTACGGAACGCGCATTGAGACAGTCGCGAAAACTCTATAACGCCCGCCAGACCTCCCCGGTCGCCGCCTTGTCCTATCAACGTGAGCTGGTCGACATAAAGCGTCAGATTCATCGTCTGGAGCGAGAGCTGAGGACTTCGAAAATCCAGCTGGCGGCCCTGATGAATGTTGATCCGGGGTCAGACTTCAACCTGCATATTCCCAAGCGTCGGCTTACGGATCTTGCGATCAAAGCCAGTGGCGAAGATATGGTCCTGCTCGCATTGCAAAACCGGCCTGAGCTGCGTGAGGTGGAGTACCAGCAGCGCATCAATGTGAAAGAAGCCAAAGCTGCCCTGCTGGAGATCCTGCCGGGAGCGTCGGTTTATGCAGGAACCAATCTCGATACCAATGATTTTCTGTTCAACAACAACTGGGTGAGTTGGGGGGCAAAGGTTGGTTGGAATGTTATGAAGGTCTTTACCTATCCGGCTCGAAAGAACGTTGTGAAAGCCGAAGCCAAATTGCTGGATCAAAGGGCTTTGGCGACAACCATGGCCATCATGACCCAGGTCTATGTTGCAAGAGCGCGCTACAAGTATCTGCTGCGCTCGGCCTCCACAGCTGCAGAATATTATCAGGTCCAACGCAAGCTGCGAGCGCAGATAAGCGCATCGGTACGGGCTCGTGTGGCTTCAGAGCAAACACTGATCCGCGAGGAGATGAACACTCTGGTTGCAGCTGTGCAGTTTGATGTCGCCTATGCCGACCTGCAAAACGCGTTTGCGGCTGTCTATGCTGCAGTCGGTTCTGACCCTTATGAGCAGAGCATTTCCACCGACATGAGTGTGAAGGAGCTTGCTGCAGTGTTGAAGAAAACGTGGCGTGATCGGGGCGATCAACATCTCTGATCTGATGGGGCACCTAGCTCAGACAGAGTGCACGCCACTGGAGCGGGGATGACACCATCCATCACCGCTTCGAGAGCAGGTCAGTTTCTATCAATGAGCTGACCTGCTCATTATTATTTGAACTTCTCGCCTTGCCGTTGGCAGTACGATAGGTCGTCAACAGCCAAAGTCATGCTCACGGGCTGTAGACGCGGCAATCCGGGCCGGTTATATCGCGATGGATTTTTCCTATCGGCAATCATATGGCGCCGCCACTTCTGACACTTCGCGATATTGCTTTGACCTTTGGCGCCACGCCGTTACTGACTGGCGCGGATCTGGTGGTGCAT
This sequence comes from uncultured Rhizobiaceae group bacterium, assembly GCA_937930635.1. Taxonomy (GTDB): domain Bacteria; phylum Pseudomonadota; class Alphaproteobacteria; order Rhizobiales; family Rhizobiaceae; genus Pseudahrensia. The sequence continues at coordinate 34,565 of CALHCF010000003.1, read as the reverse complement.
GCGCGCGAACGGTTGTGCGTTGTGGGGCGAAACGGATCGGGAAAATCGACCCTGCTGAAAATCGCTGCTGGCATGGTGGAAGCTGATCATGGAGACTATTTTCTCCAACCCGGCACGACCATTCGGTATCTCCCTCAAGAGCCGGATTTCTCCGACTTCAAAACAATTGGGGACTATGTGAAAGCAGGCCTGGAGGAGGCCGATGACCCTTATCGGGCACAACGCTGCCTCGAAGCGCTGGGGCTGACCGGCGCTGAGCAGACAGACCATCTTTCTGGAGGAGAGGGGCGTCGGGCGGCGCTTGCCCGCGTGCTTGCTCCCGAACCGGATATCATATTGCTTGATGAACCCACGAACCATCTTGATCTGCCCGCCATCGAATGGCTTGAAGGTGAACTGAAGTCGCTGCGCTCTGCGATTGTTCTGATCAGCCATGACCGCCGGTTTCTGGAAAATCTTTCCCGCTCTACTCTTTGGGTGGACCGGGGAAAAACCAGACTGTTGGAAAAGAGTTTTGCCAGTTTTGAAGATTGGCGGGATACCCTGCTGGAGCAGGAAGAATTCGATGCCCACAAGCTGGACCGCAAGATTGTACGTGAAGAGCACTGGGTGACGCATGGGGTTTCAGGGAGACGCAAGCGCAACATGCGGCGCTTGGGTGACCTTGGAAAACTGCGCCAGCAACGGGCTGAAAGACTAAAGCCTACATCGGATGTCACCATGACCGTCGCGGATGGTGAAACCTCTGGCAAGCTGGTGGCGCGGGTTGAAAAGGTGTCGAAAGCCTTTGACGAACGTGTTCTGGTTCGTGATTTCTCAAACCGCATCGCGCGGGGCGACCGACTGGGAATTGTTGGCCCAAACGGGGTGGGGAAGACGATGCTGGTCAGTTTGCTCACCGGGAAGCTGAAACCGGATAGCGGCACGGTGAAGATGGGCGCGAATATCGAGATGCTGGTCATTGACCAGAAACGTGAGGCGCTCGACCCGACAAGATCGGTCAAAGACACGTTGACCGGCGGTGGAACCGACGTTGTGGCAATTGGCGAAAGCCGCAAGCATGTCATGGCTTATATGAAAGACTTCCTGTTTTTGCCGGAACAGGCTGGGACGCCGGTTGGGCGGTTATCTGGTGGCGAGCAGGCGCGGCTCTTGCTTGCGATGAACCTGCGCCATCCCTCCAATCTTTTGATTCTTGATGAACCGACCAACGATCTTGATCTGGAAACTCTCGATCTGCTGCAGGAAACGATCGCAGATTATGCAGGGACGGCAATTGTTGTGAGTCACGACCGCGATTTTCTTGACCGTGTTTGCACCTCGGTCATCACACCGGAGGGGCAGGGGCTTTGGGTCGAACATGCCGGTGGTTATTCTGACATGGTGAGCCAGCGTGGTTCTGCTGTATTTGATGATTTCAAAAAAGCACCGCCTGCTGCCAGCGCGGATAAATCGGCTGCAAAACCTCATTCCACCTCTAAGTCAGGTTCTTCAAAACTAAGCTTTAAAGACAAGCATGCACTTGAAACGCTGCCGGGGGAGATCGAAAAACTGGAGGGGGATGTTGATAAAGTGAACCGGGCACTCGCCGAACCGGGGCTGTTTGAAACAAACCCGAAGCGGTTCAACCAACTTGTGAAGCTCCTTGAAAAAACTCAAGGTCAGTTGGCTGTTGCCGAAGAGCAGTGGCTGGAACTGGAAATGCGACGCGAGGAACTGGCTGAGTAGCAGGTCTTTGGAAACAACACCCCTGATATGAACTGAATTCAGAGGGTGAGTTATCCGCCTTTTACAAAAGATGGTTGGTATGTGCTGTCGACAAATGTCTCATGACTGCCCGGAATCGGCGCAACGACAAACGACAAGCGATCAACTTTGAAAGATAATCCGGGTTGTATCTGTTCTCGAGCCAACAAACCCGGACCCTGAATGGTACAACCGGACTGTTTCCGTCTTTGCAGAATCAGTCCGGCTGGTTCGCGCTCATGGCAATTCGGTTTCACCGATTGCCTGAAAGGGCGTCACGCTAGTTTTGAGCGGCTTCAGGCCGCCTTTGCGTATCAGTCAAAAAACTGAAACGCCTAGTCGGTAGCGAAACAATAGAGCAGGCCAGCGCCGCCTGTTTTGGGGAGATCGGCTTCGCCACAACCGGCTGAACCATGAGAAGAATTCCACGAAATCATGTTTCTGGACTTGTTAAGTCCGACACGGTCGTGGTGGCCAACGATTGCAGACCCTTTGCCGTTGCTGGTCCAGTTGCTGCATGTTGTATCACCGCCAGCGGTGGAAAAATATCCGTTTGAATCGGTTCCAGTGAGGATATCGTGTTCGTTGGGTTTGCTCCCGCGCCCGTTGACTGGCTTTCCGTTCTCATTAAGCCCGGTTTCCAGGTTGATGTTTGCGTTGGCACTGTGAAGATCGTCAACGTCTTTTGCGATCAGGACGCCTTTTGCATTGTGCCATGGGCCTTTACCAATGCGGTCTCTGGCGCTGATACCGTCGGTCACTTTGGGGCTGCCGCTGCTGCGGTCAATGACCATGCTTGTGCTTAGATATGCCGCCCAGCTTTTCGACGAACCGGCAGATTTCGCAAGTTTTGTGCAATGAGAGTCTGCACCTTCCAGGCCACCAAAGTTGGCGCCATCACCGGCGCCATTGCTCGTGATGAAGAACGACATTTTTTCAGCGTCAGTTGCAGACTGCGCATTGCCTGCACTGATGCCGCCGCAGACTGACAGAGCCAATGCTGCCAAGAAGGTTTTGTATTTCAGTGTTTTAGTCATATTTTTACTCCCTTTGGAAAACCTCGAAATCCAAGGTTATGCAAAGCTTGTCGTGACGTCCAGATGATGAAGATCACGTATTCGAGACCATGGCGGTCTTTGATAAGACGCTTTGGAAAACTTCCTACAGGAGCACTGCAAGTTCCTGTTATCCTGCCTGGCAGAAATTCACGCAGATGCGTTGAGGGGCGGGGCTGTCAGTTGTCCGGCGCAATGGGTTTTTCTAAGATGACGGCATGGCCGAGGATTTTGAAACCATGCTGACAGGCGGACACCCCAATTCTTTGGGACGTACCCTTGACGTTGTTGACATCGTGCTGGCTGATCGCTTGAGGCAGGAAGAACTTTACCGATGCTATTTCAGCAAAGATGAGATTGTTCGTCTTCGGGTTTCCAATGCCATGAAGCGGGTCACGATTGAACACCCGGACTGGACGATGGATTTCATGGACGGCTTGCAAAGTGATGTGGCGGCAATCGATCAGGCGTCAACCCAATGGACACTGGCCATCCTGTTTGATCTGACGCGCGACTTTTTGTCAGAGGGACAGAAGGCACGGGGTCTTGAGATCATGAAAGACAACCTCGTCAACCACAAAGACTGGATCGTTTTGAACTACAGCATGCAGGTGCTGGGTCGCTGGTCTAAAGACGATGCAAAATTGCAGAAATGGCTACGCCCTAACGCTGAGCGTCACGCCAGGGACAAGCGTAAATCAGTGGCCACCAATGGCAAAAAGCTGCTCGCTCTATTGAGTTAGTTGCGCCCTGTCTCTTCGCAGATCGCGGCTGCTTCAGCCGCCGGTCATGCTCATATGACGTCCAACCGCAGGGGCTTCGCCGCGACGCTCGATGATGAAATCATGGCCTTTTGGTTTGCGGCTAATGGCCTCGTCGATGGCTGCATGAAGCAGTTCATTGCCTTCTGAAGCCCGCAGCGGTTCGCGTAGATCGGCTGCATCATCCTGACCAAGACACATATAAAGCGTTCCGGTACAGGTAACACGCACGCGGTTACAGCTTTCGCAAAAATTATGCGTCAATGGCGTGATGAAGCCAAGCCGTCCCCCGGTCTCCGCCACTTCCACATAGCGGGCCGGGCCACCTGTCTTGTAGGGTATTTCGTTTAGTGTGTACTTTTCTTCCAGACGCTGGCGAACCAGGCTGAGCGGGAGATACTGATCGGTGCGATCTTCTTCGATTTCGCCCAACGGCATTGTTTCGATCAGGGTCAGATCAAACCCCTCGCCATGAGACCAACGCATCATCTCCTCAATTTCAAACTCGTTGACCTCTTTGAGCGCAACTGCGTTGATCTTGATAGCCAATCCGGCCTTTCTGGCGGCCTCCAGTCCTTCCATCACCTTACCCAACTGACCCCAGCGGGTGATCTTCTGGAATTTTTCCCGGTCTAAGGTGTCGATAGAAACGTTAACCCGCTTCACCCCGCAATCAACAAGCTCCTCGGCATAGCGTGCCAGTTGTGAGCCGTTTGTGGTGAGAGTCAGTTCATCCAGCGCCCCGGACGCCAGGTGGCGCGATAAGGAACGAAACAGCTGCATGATGTTCTTGCGCACCAGAGGTTCCCCACCGGTCATACGCAGCTTTCGCACGCCTTTTTCGACAAAACCTGTGCACAGCCTGTCCAGTTCTTCAAGTGTCAGCAGATCCCGTTTGGGCAGGAAGGTCATGTCTTCCGCCATACAGTACACACAACGAAAATCGCAGCGGTCGGTTACTGATACGCGCAGATAGTCCACGGTACGGCCAAAGGGATCGATCATTGTCTTTTCTGGGGTCATTGCCACATATTAGTTGTCTTGTCGCAAAACGAAAGAGCTTTTCTTCTTTCGATAAAGTGCGAAGATCAAACAAGGGTGATAGGCTGTGATTGGCATTGGCGGGCCATAACACCGATAAATAATCTGGGGTTTTCTAAAAACCGTTGATTTGTTTGCTAAAGGAATTCGCTATGGATCGCCGTTTTTTTGTTTCATCTCTTCTGGCTACGGCTGTTGCCGCTCCCTTTTCCAGCATTCCCGCTTTTGCGGCGGATAAGAAAGGGACATTCAAAGCTAACAAGAGTCGCTACAAGGTTCGTGGTACTGCCACAGTGAAGGGTAATTCGATCAGACTTTCAGGATTCAGCACCACGCCGGGTCCGGATCTTTATGTCTACGTCGGCAATGGCCGTCCCACCAAGCTGGTTGGCAAGCTGAAAGCCAATCGTGGTGGCCAGAGTTATTCCTTCAAGGGTGCCGACAAATATTCGACCGTTCACATCCATTGCAAGCGTTTCAGCAGCACCTTTGGTACTGCCCGTTTGCGCTAGTTCAACGACACTCATCATTGAAGCCTGCGTCGGCGCTTATTTGCGGCGTCTGCGCAGGCTTTTTTGTGTTCTGACATGAAAATCCGCAGGCTTTTTCTCTAGCCACTGAACGAACTTGGCCAGGTGAGGGTGAGTTCTGAGCTTTTCTGGCGTGTCGAAATCTCGTGCCAGTTCAGCTTCTGTCAGTGTCGCATGTATTTCGTTGTGACAAACCTGATGCAGCAGGACAGTAGGCCCACCGCGCCCACCTTTCAGCTTGGGAATGAGATGATGTTGCGATTGTTTTGCGTGCGACGGAATTGGCCGCTTGCACAAAGGGCATACAGGGGTGCCTTCGCGCTCTATCTCTTTAGACCGCATTGTTGAAGTCTCCAGCGCAGAAGGTCGATCCTGTCCTGACCAAAAAAGGGCTCGTTTTCAAAAACATATGTTGGAACACCCCAGTGCCCGGCTTTCTCAAGAGCCCTCTGATTGGCTTCGATTTCCTGCATGTGGTTGCCGTCGGCAATTGCCACTTCCATCTCGTTTAGTGCCAGTCCGGCGCGGCTCGCGGCATCGGCCAGATGATCGCCCTGATCCCAGTTTTTCGTCTCCCCGAAAAGCATATGGGAGACTTCCTTTGCAAAGGCTGTACCTTTTCCCCGTCGTTGGGCTTCGACGCCTAGTTTGCTCAGTCGAAAAATATAGGGTTGGTCCTCCGCGATCTTCATCGTCACAAGGTCCTGCACGATTGGATCAGGGTTAGGCCACTCGTGCGCCATGCCTAGAAATTGCGCCCGTCGCGGCCAGTCAAGAATGATGTAACGGGCTCTTTTGAGGTTGTCGGGGCTAAAGAAACCAGGGTCGCGAACCGCAAGCGGTAAAACAGGACGCAGGTTCACACTGACATCATAGTCATCCGACAGGGCAGCCATATCTGGTGTTGCAAGGTAGGAGTAAGGCGATCGGAATGACCAGTAAACATCTACTTCAGCTGTCATTTGTGCTCTCTTTCTTCGCCTTGCTGTCGCAAGGTTTCATGGCGATAGACAATCTTGTCGTTCGATATTTCACCAGCGGATTTGAAGCGCAGGATCTTGAAAAGAGGCGTCGGTGAACGCCGCGTCAATCCTTGTCCAAAACGGTGACCTTAGTGATTTCGTCCACGAAGTTGTTCCTGAAGCAATGAAATGAGGCTCATGGCGGCATCCGGGATGTTGGTTCCCGGACCAAAAACTGCCTTGACGCCGCTTTGGGTGAGGAAATCATAATCCTGAGTGGGAATGACACCGCCGCAGATGACGATTTTGTCGGCAACGTTTCGCGCTGCAAGCTCATCGAGCAGCATCGGTGCCAGTGTTTTATGACCCGCAGCATGGCTGGAGACACCGACAATATCGACATCTTCTGAAACCGCGAGGTCGGCGGCCTCTTCCGGCGTTTGAAACAACGGGCCAACTGTTACATCAAAACCAAGGTCGCCGAAGGCGGTGGCAATAACCTTGGCTCCGCGATCATGACCGTCCTGGCCCATTTTCACCACCAATATGCGGGGGCGGCGGCCAAGTTTGTCGGCAAACTGCTGAAGTGCATTCTGGGTTTTTTGGAAAGCAGGATCATCACCATACTCGGTTTCATAAACTCCTTCGATTGTCACCACGTCGGCTGTGTGACGACCAAAGGCTTTTTCCAGCGTATGAGAAATCTCGCCAACGGTTGCCCGTGCGCGGGCGGCTTCAACGGCGGCCTCCAGAATGTTGCCATCACCATTTTCTGCAACAGATTCCAGGCGCTTGAGACTGCTGGCATGCATTTCGGCATTGCGGGTCTTTCGAATGCGCATGAGGCGGGCAACCTGCGCATCTCTCACGGCGGCATTGTCGATGTCGCGCACCTCAACAGGCGCTTCGCTGGTGGGCTGAAACCGGTTGACGCCGACAATGACTTCTTCGCCTTTGTCGATACGCGCCTGCTTTTGTGCCGCGGCTTCCTCAATACGGGCCTTTGGCATACCGTCATTGATGGCCTGGGTCATCCCGCCTAGTGCTTCAATTTCCTCCATCAGCTTCCAGGCTTCATCGATCAGTTCGCCGGTCAGATTTTCCACGTAATAAGACCCGGCAAGCGGATCAACCACTTTTGTTACACCGGTCTCGTGCTGAAGAATAAGCTGGGTATTGCGTGCGATACGCGCCGAAAAGTCTGTGGGTAGTGCGATGGCTTCGTCAAAGGAATTGGTGTGCAGGCTCTGGGTGCCACCCAGCGCCGCCGACATGGCTTCGTATGCTGTGCGGATGATGTTGTTGTAGGGATCCTGTTCCTGCAACGAAACTCCTGAGGTCTGGCAGTGAGTGCGCAGCATCTGGCTGCGTTCGCTGGCTCCAAACCCGGCCATGATTTTTGCCCAAAGAAAGCGCGCGGCGCGCAATTTGGCGGCTTCCATGAAAAAATTCATGCCCATGTTGAAGAAGAAGGAGAGGCGACCGGCAAAGGCATCAACATCCATACCTTTGGCCGTGGCAGCCCGGACATATTCGCGACCATCCGCCAGGGTGAAGGCAAGCTCCTGAACCAGCGTGCTGCCTGCTTCCTGAATATGGTAACCGGAAATGGAGATCGAGTTGTACTTAGGCATTTCCTGCGCTGTGTATTCGATTATGTCGGAGACAATGCGCATGGATGGTTCTGGCGGGTAGATATAGGTATTGCGAACCATGAATTCTTTGAGAATATCGTTCTGGATGGTTCCTGAAAGTTGAGCGCGCGGAACTCCCTGTTCTTCCCCTGCAACAATAAAAGAAGCGAGTACCGGAATGACCGCGCCGTTCATGGTCATTGAAACCGACATCTGGTCTAGCGGAATTCCATCAAAAAGGATTTTCATGTCCTCAACGGAATCAATGGCCACGCCTGCTTTGCCGACATCGCCGACCACGCGGGGATGATCGGAATCATAGCCGCGATGGGTCGCAAGATCGAAGGCAACGGAAAGACCTTTTTGACCTGCAGCAAGGTTGGCGCGGTAAAACTTGTTGCTTTCCTCGGCAGTTGAGAAGCCGGCATATTGGCGAATTGTCCATGGACGTCCCGCATACATGGTTGCCTTTGGTCCGCGGGTGAAGGGGGGATGGCCGGGCAGGGAATCAAGATGTTGAAGCCAATGGGTATCCTGGGATGTATAGACCGGCCTGACAGCAATGCCTTCGGGAGTCTGCCAGACCAGATCCTCCGGATCACCGCCTTTCATCTCACTGGAAGCGAGATCCAGCCAGTCTCGCGGCATGTCAGGTTTCTTAGTCATTGTCGCCTTGTCTTAATGCGAAAGTCGCGAGCATAGCATGGATACAGGCTGGATGACGTGTCGCCAAGAACACTTTTGTCGAAGATGTCATTGATTTGCCGGGACTCGTGTTAACGATCTTGCCAACTCAGCTTTGCAACGAAGCGGCGTCTCCGGTAGAATGGTTAACAGACGATTAACAAACCAAAAAAGCGGGACAGGTTTGTGAGTAGAATGTTTTCAGTTCAAGGGTTTTTGAAGGCCCTGTTGATTGTTGTTTTTACCGGCACGGTTTGGCAGGCCAGCCATGCCCAGACGGTGCGGAAATTGGCAAACAAGCCGTTTTCTGTGCGGCTGTGCCCGGCCAGTTGCGCCGCTGTGAATGGTCACAGTCTGGCCCGGGGCAGCGAGGTGCGTGTGCTGGAAAGTCGTGCCGGGTGGTCAAGGGTTTCCAATTTTCTCGACCGTGCCAAGTTGGTTGCAAAGTTTGGTGACGGCACACCGCAAAAGCCGGCTTTGTGGATCCCAAATTCGGCTTTGGTTGCAGCGAAAACTGAAAAACCTACGGCGAAGCAGGTGAAGAAGAAGAGGGTGGCAAAAAGACGCAAGCCGCGCAGGGTTTCAGCCGCGACACGGTTGGCACAGCTTACTCGCCAGGGGCGCGTTGTCATCCCCGCCTTTCGCCCGGGTTCGCAGGTGGTTACATCCGTTTCTGATGAGGGTACTACCGAAGCCGTCAATACAACAAAGGTCGACGACGTAGCAGTAGCAGCCAAGGCTGAGGAAGCCAGGAAAGCTGCTGATGCCGCAAAAGCTGCCGAGGAACAACGGGTAGCTGAGGCGAAGAAAGCTGCTGATGCCGCAAAGGCAGCCGAGGCACAGAAAATAGCTGACGCGAAGAAGGTGGCTGAAGCTGCGAAAGCTGAGGAAGCCAAAAAGGCTGCCGATGCGGCAAAGGCGGCCGAGGCACAAAAGGTAGCTGAGGCGAAGAAGGCGGCAGAGGCTGCCAGGGTTGCAGAAGCCAAAAAGGCTGCCGATGCGGCAAAGGCGGCCGAGGCACAAAAGATAGCCGATGCGAAGAAAGCTGCCGAAGCTGCCAAGGTTGCGGAAGCCAAGAAAGCTGCTGATGCGGCAAAGGCTGCTGAGGTACAGAAAATAGCTGAGGCGAAGAAAGCGGCTGAGGCTGCCAAGGTTGCAGAAGCCAAAAAGGCTGCTGACGCGGCAAAGGCTGCTGAGGCACAGAAAATTGCTGACGCGAAGAAAGCTGCAGAGGCTGCTAAGGTTGCGGAAGCCAAGAAGGTTGCTGATGCGGCGAAGGCTGCTGAGGCACAAAAGATAGCTGAGGCAAAGAAAGCGGCTGAGGCTGCCAAGGTTGCAGAAGCCAAGAAAGCTGCTGATGCGGCGAAGGCTGCTGAGGCGCAGAAAATAGCTGAGGCGAAGAAGGCTGCTGAGGTCGCTAAAGCTGAGGAAGCCAAGGAAGTCGCCGACTCTGCCAAGGCTGCTGAGAATGATAAAGAAGATGTTAAAGTTGCGGCTGTGCAGCAGCCAGAGCCGGTTTATCTGGCTGCGGAACCTGACCCTATTATCATTGGGGAGCGCCCGAAAAAACTGACCAAAGCGCTACTGGACAAACGCTTGAGGAAGTTGCCGCGCAAGAAGAGACGTGGCGTCGGTCTCAATGAAATTATTGCCCTGCGCCACTATGCGCTGACTTTGTTGGTCAATAAGGAGTGCACCGGAATTGATCGTGGGGGGCGCAGCGCAACGCCAGGTATCCTGTTTGTTGCCTGCTCTGATGATCCCGAGTATCTGCGGCAATTCCCGCTCAAAGAAGAAATCTGGTAGGTTCGGCGGCTCTCCCCCTTCGCTTATATCTGACCGTCACTTCGCCCGAGCGGGTTTTCGTGGCGTTGGAAGGAAGCGAACGAGTTGCAGCACCAGCAGCGGCGCGACCCACCAGAACAATGTGGACAGAAACTGATCAATCAAAAGCCAGTGAAGCGCTGTCAACGCCAGGGCTGCATAGGCGCCGCGTTGCACCTTTTTCCACTTCGTCCCTAATGTGCGAACACTTGCGTCGTTGGATGTGAATGCGAGCGCACAGAAGAAGAGAAAGGCGACCCAGCCAACGGCCAGCTCGACCTCGGTAAGTTCCAGCAATGCAATTTCGAATGAACCAACTTCACGCAGATAAAACACCGTGTGCAGAGTGGCGTACCCAAAGGCTGCAATGCCAATTGCACGTCTGCGTTTCTGCAACCAGCGAACCACAACCCAACCGCGGGTAAGGCGCATGGCTGGTGTGATGGCCAGTGCAGCTACGGTCAGTTGTGTGGCCCACACCCCGCTGTCATACATCAGTTCTGCATAGTAGCGATCACCGACCCCGATATCAGTTATCAGCGGCCAGGCGGGCCAGGCGAGAATGAGCCAGAAAAGGTAATGTGAGTTGATGATGGACTTAAGTGAAGACAATTCTGTTGAGCCTGTCAGTTAATGTCTACCTTAGATAGTCTCTGCCGTTTTGCGGGAAAACCGAAGTTTGTGTGATCAGCCGAAATCAAAGTCGATGGTTTCAAAGCGGTCAAAATTCAACGGTTTGTCAAATCCGTTGGGCATACGCATTTCAACCTGCATGGGTGAAGGGCGCAAATGGACAGGGACTTCAAAACCAGGAAGTGCCGCCAATGCGCTGTTGACACCTATATAGGTAAAAAGCGGCGTGCCGTGAAACCGGGCTGCTCCTGCCATGATCGCTTTGAGCACTTTTTTGGGGGCTGGCTCAAGTTGGTTTGAAAAGACTGCACAAATCAGGAACCCTGGTAGGCCTTTAACAAGCTGCTTTCTTGTGATGGCCAGCAGGGGGCCAAACCGATGCACACCATAATCGTAATTGGGCCTGGCAATGCGGTGGGCCAGATCGTCAGGTGTCCAGTTGATGCTGTTTGGCGAATGCTGGAAATCAAAATTTTCAAGAAGGGTCTGAAGCGCTTTGTCATCTTGCTGATCGGAACCGCAGCTTTGAACGCCCGCACGGCCCAGGCCCGGCATGATCAGACCCAGCCTGATGTGTAATTTCTGGCCATTTTTGAAATTCAGGAACCTGCCATTGATACCAGCCGATTTTGCGTTGGGAACACAGGTAAAAAGAGAGCTGGGATGGTCCTCGACGACGGAGGCCATTGCAGCGTAAAGTGTCTTTATTGCCTCAGAAGACCGATGCTCAGCATCAACAAACAGATCAACCAACTCCGATGTCTGTGCACTACCGATGGCAGGAATTGGCGCATTCCATAGCATCGCGGCCTGACCGATCTTGCGTCCGTCTTTCAGGAGCGAAATTACCGTCGCTGGTCTTTGCTCATGCCCCCTGTATTTCCAGGCCAGATAATCAGGTCTAAAAGTTGGGCGGCCAAAAGCACGATCACCAATCCGGGCGGTTGCTTCGAAATCAGGTTCCGGATCGATGCTGGCAGACAAGTTCATGGGATCTGATGAAGCCACGTGTGAGGTATGTTGTTCTGAATTCTAGTCATGGTGCTGATGCAGAATGCAGATCTTGGTTGGATATGTCGCCTCCATCATCGGCCCTGAACGTAAAATCTTTGTGTGCGTTCTCGATTCTGTCTTTGCTCAATCGAAACCGATGGAGCGCATATAGTCGTTACGCAGTTTTTCTCCGATCAGGCAATCGCTACCCGTGCTTGCCTGAATAACGGGGAGCGGGTTGTCGTTTGTGGCTGGCTGCAGACTTGAGATTTCGGTCACGAGCTTTTGGCGTACCGCCAGGCCTATACGCTCGAAACTGTGTACCGGAATGACGAATGACCCGGCTCCCCCTGTAACGCAATCTCTGTAATATTCATCAAGACGATCAAGCCCAAAGCGCTCGTCTGGTTGTTTCGCCAGAATAGGCAGGCCGTTGATGACGATTCCCTTTGCAATCGCGTCAGCCCGAGCCGCGAGCACCGGTCCTCCCAGATTGTTGGGGCCATCACCGGAAATGTCGATAACACGTCGAGTTCCTGTGAAGTTGTTCTCGTTGATTGCTCTGGCGCCAGCCACCAGAGCACCCGTAATGGATGTGCCCGCTCCAATTGATATGGGCTGGCGGTCCAGCTGATCGGCCACCCGATCAAGATCGGCTTTTCCTTCGATCAAGGTCCAGTCCATCAGAGTGTTGATGGTCCATTGACCGCTCCATTCAAAATAGGTCAGAGCAATTCGCCCATGGAGGCCTGAACGGACAGCCTGAGCAACGGATGGATGGCGCAGGGCTTCAACATAACCACTGCGTTGCAGAGCACGTTCTTCCGGATCCATGGAACGGGAGATGTCGACAGCCAGGACAAGTTCCAGATCAACGGGAACCTGCTCCGCTGCATGGGCGTGGAGGTTCATCAGTGCCGCAATAAAAAAACCAAATGCTGTCTTTATAACTGTTGCCATCTTGTTTCTCCCTCACGTGAGGATGGCATCACATTCCCAATTGCGCAAATGGGAGGTGGCGCGACATACAAGCGCCGCGCGGTTTTTGACCGCCTTTTCGCGTTAGTGAAAACAGAAACGATCTAGCCGAATTCGAGGATAATTTCGTCAACAGCCAGACTATCGCCTGGCTTCACGCATATCTTTTCTACAGTGGACTTCTTTTCGGCGCGCAGCGTGTTTTCCATTTTCATGGCTTCGATGGTGGCCAGTGCCTGGCCCTCTTCAATCTCGTCACCTTCCGAAACCAGAATGGAAACGACCAGACCCGGCATCGGGCAAAGAAGTTGCCTGGATGTATCTGGTGGGGTTTTTTCGATCATCAGATCGTTCAACTGGGCCATGCGCGGAGACAGCACATGGGCGCTCAGCGTAGCACCACGATAGTGCAACTCATATCCCCCGGCAGTGGCAACAGCCTTAACGGCCATCGGTTCTCCGTCCACCGAGACTTCCACAAGACGCTGACCGGGCCGCCAGTTCGTCAGCACTTTCATTTTGGTTCCATCTCCGAAGCGGATCTTGGCACCTTCGTTTTTTGCCTTGAGGGTCAGCGGGAAGTTCTCGCCATTCACACAGACAACCCATTCCTTGCCGACCCGTCTTTTATGATTGGCCATTGCCCCGGAAATACGGGTGCGGCGCAATTGGGCAATCATGTTCATCACCGCCGCGACAGCAGCCAGCCTCCGGCGATTTTCCTCAGTGGTTTCTGCTCCTGAAAACCCGTCAGGAAATTCTTCTTCAATGAAGGCCGTCGTTATGTTGCCGGAAACAAAGCGTTCGTTGTCCATTACGGTCGACAAAAACGGCAAATTGTGACCGATGCCTTCGACCTCAAACCTGTCCAGAGCCACCCGCATAGCTTCGATGGCCTTACTGCGGTCAGCGCCCCAGGTGCAAAGCTTTGCGATCATCGGATCGTAGAACATCGATATCTCGCCACCATCGTAAACGCCGGTGTCGTTGCGAATAATCGCGTTGCCCAATTTCCCCTCGGCAGGTGGGCGATACCGTGTCAGCCTGCCGATTGAAGGCAGGAAGTTACGATAAGGATCTTCTGCATAAAGGCGACTTTCCATCGCCCAGCCGTTCAGCTTCACATCACCCTGCTTGATGGAGAGTTTTTCACCAGCCGCCACGCGGATCATCTGCTCGACAAGGTCAATGTCAGTGATCAGCTCGGTTACGGGATGTTCAACCTGAAGGCGCGTGTTCATCTCCAGAAAATAGAAATTGCGATCACCATCGACGATAAATTCCACCGTACCGGCTGATGCATAGTCAACCGCTTTGGCGAGTGCCACAGCCTGTTCTCCCATCGCCTTGCGGGTTTTCTCGTCGAGAAAAGGAGAGGGGGCCTCTTCGATTACCTTCTGGTTGCGGCGTTGGATCGAACATTCCCGTTCGCCCAGATAGATACAATTGCCGTGACTGTCTGCCAGAACCTGGATTTCGATGTGCCGGGGCTGGGTGACAAATTTCTCGATGAAAATACGGTCATCACCAAACGAATTGGCGGCTTCGTTTTTGGACGCCTGAAAGCCGTCGCGGGCGTCCTCATCGTTCCAGGCAATGCGCATCCCTTTGCCCCCACCGCCGGCCGAGGCCTTGATCATGACCGGGTATCCGATCTTGGACGAAATGCGCACGGCCTCATCGGCGTCTTCAATCAACCCCATATGCCCTGGAACGGTGGAAACACCGGCTTCCTGTGCCAGCTTTTTGGAGGTGATCTTGTCGCCCATCGATTCAATAGCTCCGACGGGCGGTCCGATGAAAGCGATTTTTGCTTTTGACAAAGCTTCGGCAAATTTTGGGTTTTCGGACAGGAACCCATAACCGGGATGGACCGCCTCCGCCCCACTTTGGGCAATGGCATCCATGATCTTTTCGATCACGATATAGGATTCATTGGCAGGCGGAGGGCCGATATTGATGGCTTCGTCAGCCATGGATACATGCAGAGCGCCCCGGTCAGCGTCTGAATAAACGGCTACGGTTTCAATACCCATCTTTCGCGCTGTCTTGATAACGCGGCAAGCGATTTCGCCTCTGTTGGCTATCAGAATTTTCTTGAACATGGGCAACCTCAAATCACTGAGACTCGTTTGTTGCCGAAGGTTGTTTGGAGGTCAACAGCGCGGCAATAAGACCAAGGTTTAGACCTGATCCCAACGAAAGGACTTTCAGTCCAGCCAATTATCTTGGTCAAATGCTTCGGGGAAGGTTTTTTCCGCAATATCCCGATTGATTTGCAGCATCGCTTCGTAGGAGGACGGATCAAATGGCTCTTCGGCTGCAACAACTTCGCGTCCAAAAAGCCAGCAAAGGCGTCCGGCATCAAGATTGCCGCGCTCAAACGGTTCATCACCAAAGTGCTTTACCAGGCAGGCCAGAAAATTCAGATCGGCGGTCTTGTCGCGTGGATTACGATCCGCATAACGCTCCCGACCCACAATCTTCGTCGGCCCCTTCTTGTTCGCCTGACGAATTGTGAACTGATAATCAGTGCCGGGAAGACGTGAAGGGAAGCCGCGATGTTTGTGCATGGTGAGATGTGATGTTTGGATGTTTCATGTCAAACCTATCTGATTGGTCTCAAGAAGGGTAGCTTGAAAAGTGCATAAAAAATGCATATAAAATTATGTGCAAAGGAGAAGATAATGCAGGACTTGAAAGAGCGCTCGGCATTCACATTGTCTTCCTCGATCAAGGAAGAACTGGAGAGTGTCGTTCCAAAATCCAAACGTTCGCAGTTCGTTGAGCACGCTATTGCTACAGCGTTGCTAGAAGAAGCCAAAAGGCGTGCTTTAGCAGCAATTGATGCGGCTCCCTGTATCGATACACAAAGACAAAACAGTGTGGAAATACTGACACGCATCAGGCGAGAACGGAGATCAAACCTTGTCAGCCAACCGGAAAGCTGACGTCTGTGTTCGTTGTCGACGCATCCGTGTTCAATAAGCTTTTTCTTGATGAACCAGATCGACCTCAAGCCCAGGCGCTTTTCCGATATGCCATAAGAAATGACGTGCAACTCATGGCACCGAGCCTTCTGCTCTATGAAGCTTTGTCGGTTGCGTTGCACTATGAAGTGCCGTTTGAAGTGGTTCATGCCCTGTTGGATGCTCAACGCAGGGCGGGCTTCACTTTGATCGAACCACATCTGGCGCTACTGAAGCGTGCAGAGGAAATCACGAAATCAGGTAATCCCAAAGCCGGGCATCCAGCATTGCAGGACGCGATCTATCATGCATTGGCACTTGAGACGGATGGGACGCTTGTAACTGCTGATCGGAAATATGCAGCGAAAACAGGGAAATTTGGCGGGTTGGTGACATTGAGCGATTGGCAAGAATCAATTCCCGTTTAGCTCCGTCGCTTTCGGACCGAATTTTTTCTTCCATAACTTCTCTGCCTGCAGTCCTTCTGTGTTCGACAAAAGATTGCCCATGGTTTCAAGAAGACTGAATTGCAAATTAGCCCATTCAAGAGCCCAGTCCTCCAAACCTTTGATCATTAACTTATTTCCACCGTGCATCCTCACAAAGGCAAATTGTCGTGTTTTTTCCAGGGGTTTTCGAGGTTCTTTCCCCTGAGCATGGCAAAGGCACGGCAGAGGCGGGTTCTTGTTTGCTTGGGCAGGACGACGTCGTCGATGAAACCCTTTTCTGCGGCAACGAAAGGGTTTGCAAACCGGTCTTCATACTCTTTGGTGTGGGCAGCAATTTTTTCAGCATCGCCGAGATCCTGCCGATAGAGAATTTCCACGGCACCCTTGGCGCCCATCACGGCAATTTCGGCGGTGGGCCACGCATAATTGACATCACCGCGCAAATGTTTGGAAGCCATAACATCATAGGCGCCGCCATAGGCTTTGCGGGTTATCAGCGTAACTTTGGGAACGGTGGCCTCGCCATAGGCAAAGAGCAGCTTTGCACCGTGTTTGATGACACCGCCATATTCCTGTGAGGTACCGGGCAGAAATCCGGGGACATCGACCAAGGTGAGAATTGGAATTGAAAACGCATCGCAGAAGCGCACGAACCGTGCAGCCTTGCGGCTTGAGTTGATGTCCAGAACTCCCGCCAGCACAAGCGGTTGATTGGCCACCACGCCCACGGTTTGCCCTTCCAGGCGGATAAATCCGGTCAGTATGTTTTTGGCAAATTCCGCCTGGATTTCGAAAAAATCGCCCTCATCTGCAAGCTTATGGATCAGCTCGTGCATGTCATAGGGTTTGTTGGGATTGTCTGGAATCAGCGTATCGAGGCTCGGTTCCTCACGGTCGGGGGAGTCGAAGAATGGCCTGACGGGCGGCTTTTCGCGGTTGTTGAGGGGTAGGAAATCGTAGAGCCGGCGCATCTGCCGCAAGGTCTCGACATCATTGTCAAACGCCCCATCCGCAACCGAAGATTTGGTCGTATGGGTTTTTGCGCCACCCAGTTCTTCCGCCGTGACCACCTCATTTGTGACGGTTTTGACCACATCAGGCCCGGTGACAAACATGTAGGATGTATCACGTACCATGAAGATGAAGTCTGTCATGGCCGGTGAATAAACCGCACCACCTGCACAGGGGCCCATGATGACTGAAATCTGCGGGACAACGCCTGATGCCAGTACATTTTTCTGGAAGACATCGGCATAACCACCCAGAGATGCCACACCCTCCTGAATACGGGCACCACCGGAATCATTAAGGCCAATCACCGGTGCGCCGTTGTTCATGGCCATGTCGAGAATCTTGCAGATTTTATTTGCATGAGTTTCTGAAAGTGATCCGCCCAGAACCGTGAAATCCTGTGCAAAAACATAGACCAGTCGGCCGTTGATCGTGCCCCATCCGGTAACCACGCCATCGCCGGGTATTTTGACCTTTTCCATGCCAAAATCTGTCGCCCGGTGGGTAACGAACATGTCGTATTCCTCAAACGAGCCTTCATCGAGCAGCACTTCAAGTCTCTCACGCGCCGTCAGTTTTCCTTTGGCATGCTGGGCTGCAATGCGTTTGTCGCCCCCGCCTGCGCGTGCTTCGGCGCGGCGGGTTTCAAGTTGTTCGAGTATGTCGTGCATGGGGAAGCCCTTTTGATATATCGCGCCAAGCTAATCGGGCACGACAGCAAGTGCAATTCGAAGTTGGTCTAAGAACACCCGATGCGCTACTTTTTTGTTGGCCCCGCTGGGCTGTTCGAAACAGCACTCTTCTGCTGAAATGTATCAATTGAGCCTGGAATTGAACTGGAAGAAAAATGAGAACAACCCTGATGTTGATGCTGACAGCGATGGCGGTGATGCATGTTGGATTTGCCGGGGCCGAGCCTGTTCCCGTGAAGGGGGGCGAAATCCGTGAAATGCTTTCCGGTAACACGATCCACGGAAGCTGGAACGGCGAGGAGTACCGCCAATATTTCACGACTTATGGTGCGACAACCTATGCGGTCCGCAATTCTCCACCAACACGGGGAAAGTGGCGGGTTAATGTGAAAAAGGATATGTATGAGAGTTGGTGGGAACAAAGCGACTGGTCCGCTTATCGCATCGTGCGTGACAACGGGAAGCTTTTCTGGACAACCATTGATGGAAAAGACCCGCAGCCCTTTGTCGTTTTGGAAGGGGAGCAGATGCACTGGAACGATAACTGAGGGCAGTCTGCTGAATCGGCGCTTGACATAATCAGGCCACAGGCGTCTCACTAAATGCCGGGCGGGAGGATTGAACAAAGAGGGCTATCATGTTCGATTCGTTTGACGCCGTTCTTCTTGCGCGCATTCAGTTTGCTTTTACGGTCTCTTTTCATTTTCTTTTTCCCGCGTTCACTATCGGGCTTGCGAGCTATCTGGCCGTATTGAACGGTTTGTGGCTGCGCACTGGCCGCGATGTTTATCGGGATCTTTTTAAGTACTGGACCAAGATCTTTGCTCTGACGTTCGCCATGGGTGTCGTTTCCGGCATTGTCATGAGCTATCAGTTCGGCACCAACTGGTCAGTCTTCTCAGATAAGGCGGGACCGGTAATTGGGCCGCTTATGGCTTACGAGGTGCTGACAGCCTTCTTTCTGGAAGCCGGATTTCTGGGCATCATGCTGTTTGGCATGAAGCGTGTGGGGTCAAAACTGCACTTTTTTGCAACGCTAATGGTGGCGATAGGGACTTGTGTCTCGGCCTTCTGGATTTTGTCGGTAAACTCCTGGATGCAGACGCCAACCGGACATGCCATTGATGCGGTGACCGGGCAATTTGTACCTGTGGACTGGCTGTCTGTTATCTTCAATCCCTCTTTCCCGTACCGTCTCACTCACACGGTAACAGCAGCCTATCTGACCACTGCGTTCATAGTTGGTGGTGTTGGCGCGTTTCACCTTTTGAAAGCCCGACGCAGGGGCGTTGGTGCATCAGAAGGTGTTCGGGTCATGTTTTCCATGGCCATGTGGATGGCTGCATTGGTGGCCCCTCTGCAAATTGTTCTTGGCGATCTCCACGGCCTCAACACACTCAAACACCAGCCGGTCAAAGTAATGGCCATGGAAGGCCACTATCAAAGCTACCCGGAAGGCGCGCCGCTGATCCTGTTTGGTATTCCAAATAGTGCAGAAAAGCGCATGGATTACGCCATAGAAATTCCAAAACTCTCGTCACTCATTCTCAAGCATGGCTGGAATGAACCACTTGCCGGGCTTGATACAATTCGCGAGTCTGAGCAACCGCCGGTCGGTATCGTTTTTTGGTCGTTTCGCGTCATGGTTGGGCTTGGTTTTGCGATGCTGCTGGTGGGTTTGTGGAGCCTGTGGGCCAGGTGGCGCGGCAAACTGTTTAATGCTCCTGTATTCCACGGGTTTGTGTTGCTTATGTCTCCGTCGGGTCTGATTGCTGTTCTGGCGGGGTGGATTACAACAGAAGTTGGACGGCAGCCCTACACGATCTACGGTCTGCTGCGCACCGCAGAATCAGCGGCACCGCTTGATGCTCCGGCCGTGGGGAGTTCTCTGGTAGCGTTTGTGGTTGTCTATTTCTTGGTTTTTGGTGCCGGTACTTTCTATATCCTGCGTTTGATGGGGTATCCTCCGCAGCCGGGTGAAACGCCTCTTGGTGACGCCGGTGATGGTCCGATCCGATCGGCGGGAATTACGCCGGGTATGCCGCGCGAGCCGGTGCTGGCGGAAGGGTCTTAGGGGGTAACATGCTGGATTTGACGATCATTTGGGCCCTCATAATCGCCTTTGCCGTGTTTGCCTATGTTGTACTTGATGGCTTTGATCTGGGGCTTGGGATGCTCTTTGTGTTCTTTCCTGATCGGCGCGACCGGGATGTGATGATGAACTCCGTTGCACCGGTTTGGGATGGTAATGAGACATGGCTGGTGTTGGGAGGTGGAGGGCTGATGGCCGCATTTCCGCTTGCCTATGCGATCATTCTGCCGGCCCTTTATGCCCCTCTTATTGTGATGTTGCTGGCGCTGATTTTTCGCGGGGTGGCGTTTGAATTTCGCTGGCGTACGGAGCGTGGGCGGTGGGTCTGGGACCTGGCCTTCATTGGTGGTTCTGCACTTGCCACCTTTGCGCAGGGTGTCGCTCTGGGAGGGCTTTTGCAAGGCATTGTGGTTGATGAGGCCAGCCGGGCCTATGCCGGTGGTTGGTGGGACTGGCTCTCGCCCTTCTCATTGCTGACCGGCGTTGCACTCATGGCTGGTTATACCCTGCTTGGAGCGACCTGGCTGGTGATGAAAACAGATGGTGATCTACAGATAAGAGCACAGCGTCTGAGCCGGGTTTTCGGGCTGATGACGGTTGGGTTCATGGTTGTTGTCAGTCTGGCAACACCGTTTTTGGAAATCGCGTATTTTCAGCGTTGGTTTGAGTGGCCCAATATCATTTTCACCGCTCCCGTTCCGTTGCTGGTGCTTGTGGTCACGGTGTTGCTGTTTCGCAGCCTGAACAGGCTTGACGATGGCGGTGGCCGGGACAACCATCCGTTTATTCTGGCTCAGGTGCTGTTTGCTTTGGGGTTTGTTGGACTTGGTATCTCCATGTGGCCCTATGTCATTCCAACCCAGATTACGATCTGGGAAGCGGCAACTGTGCGTAGCAGCCAGATTTTCATGCTGGTTGGGGTGGTGATCATGATCCCTCTCATCCTTGCTTATACGGCCTACGCATACTGGGTGTTTCGCGGGAAAGTAGATCCCAATGAAGGCTACCACTGATGAATGAGCGGATTGGTCATAAAGCCAAACCTCAGGCCGAACCCCAGGTTGATCTCCAGGTTGAACCCCAAGTTGACCCCTTGTGGAAACGTCTCATGTGGTTTGGCGCATTATGGGCCGCCGGCGTCGCCACAGTGGCAACAATCAGTTACGCAATCCGCATCTGGTTGGTGGATTAGCTCGCTTCTGACGTGGAGCATTTCAGTTTTGTCTGACGCGCGAAATCCAACTGGACCGATTTCGCAAAAACTGAATCAGCTTAAGGCAGACGCTTGGCTTCCTGAGCGTCCAGTGCCGCCTCAAACTGTTGGCTGTCCCACCCCTCGTCCAGAGCTTTGCGCATGATGGCCTGTTGGCTGGGTGGGGCGAGACCACCCACTGGTGGATCGGTATCGAGGTTGGTAGAAAACGGATAACCGTGACCGCAACTGGCGATGGCCCAGTTGCGCTTTTCAAGGGACAGTCCTCCCCGCGCAAGAACCGGGTAGAGCAGTTTGCACATGGCGGTGCGGTTTACATTTTCCAGCGGCAGGCCGAATGCGGAAGAAATCTGCATGAGATTGGCCAGACGGTGAATGTCGGACGTCGTGTTCTCTCCTGCAGCGTGCAGCATGCCGGGTGAGAAGAACAGAAGGTCCCCCTTTTCCAGCGGCAACTGGACATGGTGCTTGTCAAAGAGCGCGCGTACGTCGGGGTCCCGGTACCGGGCATAATTCTCACGCCAGTTCTGTGAGCCTGGTAACAGTTTTGTTGTTCCCGATTCAACCGGCATATTGCAATGGGCAATGGCTCCCTGAAGGGTAAGCTGGGCTGAAAGAGCATGGACATGGAGCGGATAGCTGGCCACCTGCTCGGCGGTCATGAAGCCCAGATGATAGTCGCAATGGGCTTGCTGTGCTGCACCACCGGGGCGCACGAGATTAACCTGCGCAGTAACTTGATAAGCAGGCCCAAGCCAGGCTTCGGCGGCGAGGTCAATCCATCCGTTGCTATGGTAGCGTGCAAATAATTCCGGGTCGGCTCTGCAGAGTTTCTCAAGGCTGTTCCAGATCCGGTCATTGGCCCCTTTTTGCGCAAAATGATCGGCGCCGCCTCCGGCCTTGGTTTCTTCGGCGATGATGCCGTGGAATACTTTGGTTGCTTCATCTATGACCGATGTGTCCTCATAGGCGCCTTTCAGCACGAAGACGCCAGGGCCGTGAATGAGCACTCCGGTCAGTTCACTGCGCAAAGTATCGCGCGCTTCTCCCGGTGCAAGGTGATCGCCCAGGCTGGCGCAGTCATAGATTGGAACACCTTTTTCAATTGTCGCTGCAAAGCCGATCATGCTTTGCCCCAACGGTTTTTCAACCAGCGCTTTCAGCATATCTGTCGACATCTCAAATTCCTCCAGGATTCCCAGGTGAGAGAGTATTCTGGATAGATGCCGTCTCGCAAGAGTGAGCCCGAAACACTTTTGCTCGACCAATCGAAAATGCTAGGAAGGATTGGACAAGGAGAACCCGATGCTAACCAAACCTGATGTGAACACTATCGACGCTCATGCAAACACGCCTGAAACGGCGCGCGCAAAGCCCGTTCCGCTGAATTGGGAGGATCCGTTTTTACTCGATGAGCAATTGAGCGAAGATGAGCGGATGATCCGTGATTCTGCTCGCGCCTATGCAGATGAAGGCCTTGCCAGCCGAGTTGTGACTGCCAACCGTGAGGGGCGGTTTGACCGCGAGATCATGAGTGAGATGGGAGCACTTGGCCTTCTTGGGGCAACGATCCCTGAAGCTTATGGCGGGGCAGGTGTCAACTACGTTTCCTACGGGCTTGTCGCCCGTGAGGTTGAACGTATTGATTCCGGTTACCGCTCCGCCATGTCGGTGCAGTCATCGCTCGTCATGCATCCCATATTTGCTTACGGCACGGAAGAACAACGCCAGAAATATCTGCCCAAACTCGCCAGCGGCGAGTGGGTCGGGTGTTTCGGTCTGACAGAGCCGGATCACGGGTCCGATGCGGGTGGTCTTTTGACCCGGGCGAAAAAGGTCGATGGTGGCTACTCTATTTCGGGAGCCAAGAACTGGATCACCAATTCACCCGTCGCGGACGTCATGGTGATCTGGGCAAAATCCGACGAGCACGACAACAAAATCCGCGGGTTCATTCTGGAGCGCGGGATGAAGGGTCTCGAAACACCGGAGATCGAAGGCAAGTTTTCGCTGCGGGCTTCTGTCACCGGCATGATTCAGATGGATGATGTTTTTGTACCAGAAGAGAATCTGCTGCCCCATGTGTCTGGTCTTGCCGGACCTTTTGGGTGCCTGAACAGAGCCCGTTTTGGTATTTCCTGGGGGGCAATGGGTGCTGCTGAGTTCTGCTGGCACGCCGCGCGCCAATATACGCTCGACCGCAAACAGTTTGGCAAACCTCTGGCCGCCAATCAGTTGATTCAGAAAAAACTGGCCGATATGCAGACGGAAATTTCGCTTGGCCTTCAGGGCGCGCTGCGTCTTGGCCGACTGATGGATGAACATCGCGCACCGGCTGAGCTGATTTCCATGATGAAGCGCAATAATTGCGGTAAGGCCCTCGATATCGCCCGCCAGTCGCGGGATATGCATGGCGGCAACGGTGTGTCTGATGAATATGGGGTGATCCGTCATGTGATGAACCTGGAAGCCGTAAACACCTATGAAGGCACCCACGATGTCCATGCGCTAATTCTGGGTCGCGCTCAGACCGGGATACAGGCGTTCATGTGATTGGTCAGGTCGGGTCGAACGTATCGGCGGGAAGAAATGCTGCTTGGTGAGAGTGACGTGGATCATGAAATCAAGGCATCACTCCCGCTTGAAGGCTTCCAGGCACGGTACTTTGGAAAGAGTGTGGTTCAGGGAACTCCAGTGTTTGCAGAATGAGTGACAGCGTAATCTTTCGGCGGGCCGTGAGGGCTGACTTAGAGCAGATCGTTGCGATGTTTGCCGATGATGAATTGGGGCGGATGCGAGAAGACCCAACTCTCCCCCTGGATCAGCGCTATACCGACGCATTTGATATTCTCGATGGCGATACCAACCAGTTTCTCCTGGTTGGTGAGCAGGCAGGCGGTGTTGTGGCCTACTTGCAGATAACCTTCATTCAACACCTTTCGCGGCTTGGCGGTATCCGTGGTCAGATTGAAAGTGTGCGCGTGGCTTTGCAATTTAGAGGCCAGGGGCTCGGCAGTGCACTGACGCGCGAAGCCATTCGCCTTTGTGCCGAACGTCGGTGCTCGCTTGTTCAACTCACAACAGATGTCACGCGCGAAAAGACGAAAACATTTTATGAACGCCTGGGCTTTGTGGCCAGTCATCATGGTATGAAACTGGCTGTTGTGGAATCGACTTTACGAAAATAGCCGAAACGTTGAAACGAGCGGAAACCGTATTGGCATGGTTCACCAACTTTCCTTGTATCCTTAGCCAATCCAGATTGCCCGAAAGTCGTTGACATTGGTGCGCGTGGGGCCGGTTATGATGAGATCGCCAAGCTGTTTGAAGAATGTGTATGCGTCGTGACCATCAAGCATAGCTTGTGCGTTAAGACCGGCGGCCTCGGCACGAGTGAGTGTGTCTGGCGTTATTATTGAGCCTGCATTGTCTTCGCTGCCGTCAATACCATCGGTGTCCGCCGCCAACGCATAAATGTTGTCTGCCCCGTCAAGCGCGATTGCAAGAGACAGCAGATACTCGGCATTGCGGCCGCCCCTGCCAGAGGGTTTGCCCTTCTCAACAGTAACCGTGGTTTCACCGCCAGAGAGGATCAGCCCCTTTTTTCCCTCGCGGTGATGTTGCAATGCAAGACGCGCATGGTGTTGCGCTATCAGACTTGCCTCGCCCTCTATATCGCTGCCCAGACTGGTTACTTCATGACCGTTTTTCCTGCATTCCTGCACGACCGCCTCGAGCATGTCGGCTGGCCGGGAAATCATATGAAATTCGGTGTTACGAAAAATCGGATTATCCGGCTTCGGGGTTTCGGCACTTGCCAAAGCAAGATGGCCGGAGACCGATGGCGCAAGATCAATGCCATACCTCGTTAAAATGGCTTTGGCATCATCTCGCGTGCTTGGGTCCGGCACCGTGGGGCCGGAAGCGATTGTGCTTGGATCATCGCCGGGCACGTCGGAAATCGCCAGTGTTACCACTTTTGCAGGATGCGCTGCCTGTGCCAGTCGCCCTCCCTTGATGGATGACAGGTGTTTGCGCACAACATTCATCTCACCAATGGGCGCGCCGCTCATCAAAAGGGCTTTGTTGACGTCCTTTTTCTCTTCAAGCGAGATCCCGGGTGCCGGAAGGGCCAGCAGCGCGGACCCGCCTCCTGAAACGAGGAACAGAAGCATGTCGTCGTGTTCCAGGTTGGAAACATCTCTTAGCAGGGCTTGTGCAGCCTCGTGACCGCGATTGTCGGGCACCGGATGAGCGGCTTCAATGACGTCAATGCGTTTGCACATCATGCCGTGACCATATCGTGTCAGTGCTGTTCCGTAGATTGGCCTGTTGTCCGGCCAGGCGCGTTCCGCGGCATGAGCCATGGATGCAGCAGCTTTTCCTGCGGCAACAATCAGCGTTTTTCCTTTAGGTGGGTCGGGCAGAAAACCGGCTAGACAATTGGCGGGATCTGCCAACGCAACTGCCTGATCGAACAGCTTGCGCAAAAACTGGCGGATTTCTACTGTATTGAGTGGAGTGTCTGACACAAATGGGTTCCAGTCGGGCGGGTTTTGAATGACAATGATCCAAACTTATCGCACGGATGACCGATATGAACAGCAGGACGCCAACAGAGTTGCGCCTTTCAAAGAATAAGCGCCTTTTGACAATCGTTTTTGGCGATGACGAGCGTTTCGAGATCAGCGCTGAACTGCTGCGCGTGGAATCACCGTCCGCCGAGGTGCAGGGGCATGATCCCAGTCAAAAAAAGATCATCCCCGGCAAGCGGAAGGTGGAGATCATGAAGATCGAACCGGTGGGAAATTATGCGGTACGGCTGACGTTTGACGATATGCACGACACCGGCATCTATTCCTGGGAAAGTCTGCACAACATGGGATTGAAAGCTGATGCGCTAATGAAAGTCTATGAGGAAAAGTTGCTGGAACAGGACCTGACACGCGATCCCGCAATGCGTTAAACGAAGCAGGCGCGGGTCAAGCTGGGGACGGGGGCGAGCCTTGTCTTGGCGCGTCACCAGGGGGGCGCTAAACCTTGCTTTGTCCAGTCATTGCAACGGGTAACCGCCTTGGCAAAAGTCTATTTCAACTACTCAGCCATGAATGCCGGGAAATCGACCATCCTGTTGCAGGCCTCACACAATTACCGTGAGCGAGGCATGGAGACCTTGTTGTTCACCGCAGCGCTGGATGACAGGGCAGGGGTTGGGGTCATTGGCTCGCGCATTGGATTGAAGGCCGAAGCCCAGACATTCAACAGTACCGACAATCTGCTGGAGATTGTCGGGGAGGCAACTGAACAGCAGTCGATTGGTTGTGTGCTGGTAGACGAGGCTCAGTTCCTCAGTGAAGAGCAGGTCTGGCAATTGTGCCGGGTTGCGGATCGATTGGGCATTCCGGTGATGTGCTACGGCCTGCGGACTGATTTTCAGGGCAAGATGTTTCCCGGCAGTGCCACGCTTCTTGCCGTTGCAGATGTGTTGCGCGAGATCAGAACGATTTGCTGGTGCGGGCGCAAAGCCACAATGGTTGTCCGGCTTGACGGCGATGGGCGCGTGATGGACGAGGGGGATCAGGTGGCGATTGGCGGTGAGGAGAGCTATGTTTCCTTGTGTCGTCGGCACTGGGAAGCCCGTGATATTGGCCCCAGAAGCCAGCTGAAGATGTTTTTGTAACGTCGCAAACAGGCCACCAATACCATCATACTGGCGCATTTCCCGTTAGGACGGCGATAAATTGCGGTGTAATTTCCTTTTATAAGACATGAAGGGAGGTCGACCATGGGAATTAATATTGAAGCACTTGACGGTGTGTTGCAGCCGGTTGCCGGAGCCACGGGTCTTCCTAACGAGTTTTATGTCGATGAGCAGACATTTGCCGCAGAACGCGATGCGGTGTTCTTCAAAAACTGGGCCGCAATCGGATTTTGCAAGGATGTCCCGCAGGAAGCCGACGCCAGGCCTGTAACCTTTCTTGGAATACCCCTGCTTCTGGTGCGGGGGCGGGATGGCAAGGTTCGGGTGTTCCAGAATACGTGCCGGCACCGCGGCATGATTTTGGTCGACAAGCCTGCAAAAGTGCGCGGTGTGATCCGTTGTCCCTATCATTCATGGTGTTACGATCTGGATGGCAAGCTGAAAACAACGCCGCATGTCGGTGGACCCGGTTTTAACGTCCACGAAGACATTGATCGTGACGATCTTGGGTTGGTGGAGATCAGAAGTGCAGTATGGCAGGACATTATTTTCGTAAATCTGTCGACCGATGCCCAGCCCTTTGAAATCTATGCAGAAAAGCTTACGCAACGATGGCATGAGTTTGAGAGGCCGTGCTATTTTGGTGGCCCGGATTCCGAGTTTGATCTTGAGGTCAAATCAAACTGGAAACTGGCAGTCGAGAACTATTGTGAAAGTTATCATCTGCCATGGATCCACCCAGGGCTGAACAGCTATTCACGGCTCGAAGACCACTATCACATCATGGAAAACGGCCATTTCTCGGGTCAGGGCACGACAGTCTACAATCCTTCGCTGTCTTCGGAGCAGGCATTTTCGAATTTTGGCGGGCTATCGCAAAAGTGGGATAGCCAGGCCGAATATATTGCGTTGTTTCCCAATGTTTTGCTGGGGGTCCACCGGGACCATCGCTACGCAATAGTTCTGGTGCCGGATTCAATCGAAAAGACCACGGAACGCGTTGCTATATATTATGCCAGCGAAGACATGCTCGATGACAGCCATGCAGAACTTCGTGCGAAGAACACGGCGTTGTGGAAGGAAATCTTTGAGGAAGACATCTTTGTAGTTGAGGGCATGCAATCAGGACGCCACGGACGCTATTTCGATGGCGGCAAGTTTTCACCGGTCATGGATGAACCAACCTGGGTTTTTCACCATTGGGTTGCCAGTCAGATGGTGCGCGACCGTGAAAGCCCGTGACAATCACAAGCAAGAACTGGAGCGAGCAAGAACTGGACGGCGAAATACTCGCGGCCCATGCCGCAAGTGATATCCGGCGTCTTGCGGAACTGTACCGGCAGGCGTCCATCGTAAAGGAAGAGCTGGGCGAGCACGACGCTGCCGGCTTTTTGTTGGTTCAAGCCTATGTTTTTGCAATTGATTGCGGCCATCAGCGCGCTGATGACTGGCGATTGCTTCTTGCTGCCCAGGGTCGGGAAGTCTGATCGGTCCAGAATTGTCGTGTTATCGTTAACAAAAAGCTTCTTCGTTAACCGCATCCTAACCTCAAATCAGCAAATCTTTTGCAATGAACAGCCAAAGTGTGCCTTCAATGGGTGGGGACACTGCTTTTTTGGTTTGTTCAGGGGCAAATTAGGGCACTGTCATGGCTGGTTCATTTCGTTCGATTTTCAGGCCGAAAGGCAAAGATATCCTTGAACCCCCGGCGGACGATAAGCCGCTCATGAGGGTTCTTGAACCCCGCATTCTGCTTGATGCTGCTGCGGTTGAGACCGCAATCGATGTTGCCGGACAGACCGCCCACAGCCAGATGGCTGATAATTACATTGCCAACAGCCGGATGTTTGAAGGTTCCTCCGCAACTTCGCAGGGCGAGGGCAGTACTGGTGCTGAACCAGTGCAGATGGACAGCGAGGGGCCGGTTGACACGTCATTGTCTGCAAGGTCCCAAACCGAACTGGTGTTTATCGATGCTGCGGTTGAGAACCCTCAAGGGCTGATTGCTTCACTGGAACCTGGCGTCACGGTCCATATTCTGGAAGCAGATCGTGACGGTCTGGAACAGATCGCTGAAATACTGGCTGCAACAGACGGCTATCAGGCTATTCATATTTTTTCCCATGGCGATTCCGGTGCGCTTCAATTGGGCAACACCACTGTCACTGCGGAATCGATTGCTGGTCAACACAATGAGGTATTGCGGGCAATTGGGGAATCGCTGACCGATGATGGCGACATACTGATTTATGGCTGTAACTTTGGACAGGGCGCTCAGGGGCGTGAGGCTGCGCGACTACTCGCCGCAGCAACAGGCGCCGATGTAGCCGCATCTGATGATCTGACGGGTTCAGAATCGCTTGCGGGTGATTGGGACCTTGAGGTCGAAGTTGGACAGGTGGAGCGCCAAGCCTATGCTTTGCCAAATTGGAGTGGACTTCTCAATTTCCAGCTGCAGGCGACCAGCGATCCGACCGTAACCCATGCCGCTGGTGATGTTATTGGAACTTCGGGAACCATAGCCACCTGGTCGAATGCTGTGCGTTTTGATCCAGGCGGCGGTGGCCCAATTCAGTTTTTTGATGTTCGGGCAACTGCAATCAGCACTTCAGGCGAGGCGACAGTCTCGTTTGAAACCGTATCAACCACCGATCCGACGCTGGATGACTTTCGGGTTGTCGTCACCAATACGGGTGACGTTGTTGGAAACGATGGTGGTAACGATATTCTGGAGCTTGGCTCTGTCTCGGTGCTCTGGGAAATTGTGGACCCTGCCACAGGATTGCTCGTCAGCCCCAGCTCACTGAATATCGCATTCAACGATATTGATGGGCATACCGGCGCTGCGGATACACGGGAATCTATTGCTCTTGGCTCCGATACGGTCGTATCTTATACAACGCAGACGCCGACAGATCTCAACATCTTTGGCTCACAGGGCGAACTGATCGCGCAAGGCACAGAAGCCGGCAATAGCGATCCTGGTTCCGGCTTTATCGCCAGCTGGGATAGTGTTCGTCAGATTTTTGTCACCTATAATTCCCGCACGACTACTGCGGACTTCGTTATGGATGGCGATGGCGACACAACCCTGCCTTCTCCAGATGTCGTTTTGGCACAAACCATTGATCTCAATGGTTCGACACCGGGTGTCGACAATGATGTGGTCTACATTAATGGCTCTATCGCCGGGCAGGACGGGGATGTCCCGTTATCAATTGCCAACATGGATATGTCGATCTTTGATCTGGATGAGTCGCTCATCCAGGCGGCGACAATAGAAATCACAAATGTCCGGCCAGGTGATCAGCTCAATTATGATGTTGACCTTCTCAATGTTCTGGGCATATCGGCGAGCGTTGATAATTTTGGGGGTATCTATGTCCTGCAGTTGAGCGGGGGAGCGTCAGTTTCCAACTACGAGACGGCAATCCGCTCTTTGACATTTTCCAACAACAACCCCGACGCCACATTCGATCGGGTTACGCAGCGCGTGATCACAGTCGATATAACGGATGGGTTTGTCTCAGCGCAGACAGCAGAAACCCGTATAACATTCAGCGAAGCGGTTGATCTCCCGGTTGTGGCCAATCAGGTATATGTGGAGGAAGAAGACACCGCCATAACGGCAACAACCGTCAATGGCCTGCTGGCAAATGCGGGTGATCCCAATGGTGATAGTCTAACGATTACCGGTGCGATGACTTCGACAAGCCTGCCCATATCGATTGGCAGCCCTTATGTCATGCCAAGTGGTGCGACCCTGTTGCTCCAGTCAGACGGCAGCTTCAGTTATTTCCCAGTTGCCAACTATAGCGGTGTTGAAACCATAAGCTACACCATCAGTGATGGCGGCAATCTGACAACAGCCTCTGCGACTTTTGATGTCCAGCCGCAGGTGGATCCTGTGACATTGACCATCACGCAACCCACTCCGGCTTCCAATGAAGACCTTGCGACAGAAGCGATCACTGTCACAGCTGCTTCGATCGACTCCAGCGAAGTGCAGACCATCTTTGCAGAGAATATTCCAGTCGGGGTGATTTTGACGGACGGTGTTAACAGTTTCCGTTCGACCGTTGATGAAGATTTTGTTGATATCACCGGATGGGACAGAACCAATATCAGAGTTCTGCCTATTCAAAACTCCGACATTGATGTCGCTGTCGATTTCACTGCAGAAAACATGGAAGTTGACGGGTCGCTGAGTTTCGATACTCAGACGGTTATATTCCAGATCGATGCTGTTGCTGACGAGCCTTTGCTTGTTGTGTTTCCTGTTGGTGGGCCAATCGGTGGGGATGTTGATCTCTCTTCCACGATCAGTGTCGAATTGTTCGACGATGACGGTTCCGAGGTCATCTCCAATTTGACGATTTCTTCGATTCCAGCCGGTTCCGAAATTCTGGTTGGTGGTTTACCCAGAACAATTACCGGCGGAAGTGTCGATATTGATGTTGCTGATCTGGCAACGCTGGTTTTCCGTCCGCCTCAACCTGGCGTTGAAGCCATTTATAACATGTTTGTCACGGCAACAGTTGTGGAGAATAACCCGGAAAATAATGTGGCAGTTGCAACTGTTACAACGGCTCCAATTGGTCTGGTTGTTGACCTGAACAACAATGACGATCCGGTTTTTGCCGCCGATGACAGGGTCACCACCTTTGCTGGCGAAAGCGTAACCTTCGACGTGCGCATTAACGACTTTGTACCTGATGGCGGCGGCCACGTTATCGCCATCGACGGTATGCCGATTGATACGATGACTCCTGTTACGTTGCCGGGCGGCCAGGGGGTCGTGAGTCTCGAATTTGACGGTGAACTGACCTTCACTGCATCGCCCACATTTGGTGGAAGATTTTCATTCGAATATACAATTCAGGACTCTGATATCAGCGTCGACAATGCAAGCGTGATCGTCGATGTGCTGCCGCGTGTTTCGTTGATTGGTCCAACTGATGTGGTCGAAGGCGATTCTCCAACCTATTCGGTCAATATTGACGGTGCAGTTTTGCAGGGCGATTCCATCTCCCTGGATATCGCCCTGATTGATGGTACCGCCTCACCAGCCGACCACGCACCTTTGGCAGTCAGCTTAGATGCCGCAATTGCGGCGCGTGGCGATAATGCGTTTGAATTTGATGGAACAAGGCTGACTTACACGGCACCGACGCAAAATTATGATGTCAATTATGACGCTGCCGGAAGCACATTTGTTGACATTGTACCTACCGGTACGGCTTTGTCGCTCGGCAATGATGGTGTGACCGATGTGCCCTTGGGCTTCTCCTTTGAATTCTATGGTGGCACGTTCGATACCCTGTTTGTTTCGGCTGATGGTTATGTGACATTTGGCTCGCCGCTGGTTGAGACCAACAATCAGGTGCTGGACGGTTCTGCGCTCGGTGGACGGCCCATCATTGCGGCATTCTGGGACAATCTGAACACTGCCGGTGGTGACGTTCATGTCGAGACACGGGGCCCTGCGGGGCAAAGAGAATTTATTGTTCAGTGGACCAATGTTGGCAGTCAGAGTGGCGGCGGAGGAACGGGCCAATTCCAGATTGTCCTGAATGAAGCCAGTGGCGAAGTCCGGATCAATTATGATGACGTGGACTTCGGTGGAGCCGCTTCGAACGGGGGGCAGGCAACCATCGGTCTGCAGAGCTCCGACACGGTCGCCGATCAGTTTTCCTTTAACAGTGCTGGTGCTGTTGCCAACGGATCGAGCATTGTGTTCACGCGCGGCGTCAGCCTCAATCCGTCACTCTCGTTCGATATCGCCATAACGGACGACCCCGACTTTGAAGTCAGTGAGGATTTCCAGATATCTATTTCCGGTGTCACAGGGGCTGCGCTTGGCGCTAATACCGTGACCACCTTGATTGCGGTGAGCGACAATATTGCGCCGACCGCAATGGATGATGCCATCGCCGTTCAGGAAACGGGAACAGCCAATATCAATGTCCTGACGGATGCTCCAGGTACCGATAGCGACGCAGAGGGTCATTCGCTGACATTGACAGAAATCAACGGCAGCACCGTGTCGGATGGGCAGATGATCACACTTGCATCCGGCGCCAGGATTACTGTCGGTCAGGATGGTTCTGTCTTATACGATACCAATGGCGCATTTGCCTCGCTGGCTGAAGGTGCGACCGGTTCTGACAGTTTCACGTATACAGTTGATGATGGGTTTGGTGGAACATCGGTTGCTACCGTCAATGTTTCGATCACAGGTGAAAACCAGGTTCCCGTTTTTGATCTGAACGACGACGGAACATCTGCCACACGCAACATTTTGACCAATGTGTTGACAACCGACGGCATCGTTTCGGTCGTGTCGCCTGTGGCGGTCCTGATTGATCCTGATAATTCAACGCTGACCAGTATGCAGATCACGCTTGGTGGTTTTTTGCAGTCAGGACAAGAGGTTATCCGGATTTCCGGGAATGCTCTTACATTTGGAACGCCAGGAACCGGATCGGTTACGTTTGCTCCCAACACTTATGATATCAATTATGATGGCGGCAATCAGATCACCGTTTCGCTTAATGGCGGTGGTGTGCTTCAAAACGCTGATGTTGAGGCTATCATCCGCACGATCAGCTACGAAAATACATCTGGCAGCAACCTGGGTGGTGTTCGCACTCTCACGTTTGTGGGCAATGATGGCGTCGGTTCAAGTGTCGGGCAGGTTGCCTCGATTGACGTTCAACCGGCCAATGAACTGCCCGTAGCAACCGATGACGGCATACCAACCCCGTTCACAACAGTTGAAGATACGGCGGTTCTGATCTCCGGAGCCACATTGCTTTCCAATGACAGCGATCCTGACATGGATCCGCTGCAGATAATTTCTGTTGATGCCGGGCCAAACGGCACTGCTGTGCTTGAGCCAAGCGGCGATATTACCTTCACACCGGCTGCGAACCTGACGGGGCTGACGAGTTTCACCTATACCGTTTCAGACGGTAATGGCGGAACCGATACGGCGACCGTCATGGTCAATGTGACCCCGGTAAACGACGCGCCGGTCATTGACCTCGATACAACAACGGGCGGCGTGAACTTTACGACATCCTATGTCGAAAACGCGGTTGCCGTTCCCGTGGTAGACGCGACCGTTCTGCTGTCGGATGTCGATAGCCCGAATTTAAGCAGCGCAACCGTCACGCTCACAAACGGGCAGGTCGGAGACCGGCTGACATCGGTGGGTATGCCTGCCGCGATCACGGCTGTTATTTCACCATCAGGGGCGTTGACAGTCAATGGCACGATTACGGTTACGTTGACCGGCAATGCTTCGCGCGCTGACTATCAGGCAGCATTGCTGGCACTGCGTTACAGTTCGACTTCGGATAATATCGCTACGGTTGCCCGCGTGCTTGATATTCGAGTCAGTGACGGAGCACTTGATTCCGCAATAGCACGCACCACCATTGCCATTACCGCCGTCAATGATGCACCTGTTGCAAGCCCTGATGGTGTTTATCCTGTTTCGGAAGATGGTGTTTTGACGCTGCCTGTCTCTGCTTTGCTGGCCAATGACAATGATGCAGAAAACGATACGCTGACGATTACATCGGTTCAGGCG
>CALHCF010000002.1 GCA_937930635.1 uncultured Rhizobiaceae group bacterium | reverse complement strand
TTTAGTAGGCGAAAGGGTGACAGACAACGCTGTTTCTTATTCAGCAGAAGGTGATCTGCTCTTTTGGAGTACTGACTCCATGATAATGTACATCGTTGATGAAGGCCCAGACCAAATGGATCGGACACGCAGGATTGCGCGGTTGATAGCATCGCACCTTGGGTTGGAGAAAGAAGAAGAATCGATATTTAATTGAAGCTAAGACGCGGCCTAACACAACAGTGTGCGCTCAGTCAGATACGATACAGAGCAACATTTTTGGCTTTCGTGATATAGTGGACAAGCGTCCATGTTTGCAGCATCAGTTCCTATGGCCTCGAAGGAGCCATTGCCGTGCGTTTGTGAGGGGTCGTATCACGGTGCGAGGTGATGTTGATCGGTGCGTCGCAGGGTGGATCGCTGATCGATTTGGGAGTGCTGGTTAATCCCAAGGCTGCAATTCAAAAAGAGACACTACCAAATGCTGCGCCCAACCCGGGTTGATGCAAGGCGGTCAACTCAGCCATTTTGGGTAGTCAGACACCAGAAGATGCAGCGGTTCACAATCTTCTTCTATGTCTGCAAAACGGCCAATGGGTTCAGAAAAAATATTGTCGGTCCGGTCATCATTGACGGTTGAGACCTCCCCAATGAGAACATCACCGCCCTCACCCCAAAAAGAATGCCAGTTGCCGGGGCGCAGCGTGACGCTTTCACCGGGGGCAAGCGTCAAAACATCACCACCTGCCAATGTCTTTGGAATACCATCGCAAATCACGGGCACAGCCGCAGAAGGGTCGATATTTCCATCGGCATCACTTTCATGCATCCTGATGGCCAGGGTCGCCCCGCCCCGATTTATGATGTCTTCCGTTTTCAATATGTGCCGGTGCAGAGGCGAAATCTGATCTTGCTTTGAGATCATGATCTTTTCTGCATAGCACATTCCGCCACCGGCCTTCAGTTCATCAAGCGAGCCATTTCGCGTGGTGAAAAGAAAAAGGCCCATCTCGTCGAAATTTCCGGCCCCATAGTCCGTTATGTCCCACCCCAGGCTCGCCTTGATGATTGCGCTGAGTTCATCGCGGCGGGATTGCATCTCCTGCGGGCTCAAATAGGCAAATGGCGGCAGCGAGTATCCCAAAGACCGGATAAAGGCATCACTTTCCTCGATGATACCGTTGACGACAGATCTCTTCATGAACCCGCTCCCTGTCAGCGCAAAATACGACTTTGCCGCACGCTACTGCAATAATGCGCTGCGTGCATCACAACAACCGGGCAACAACCAGGCAACAAGCGGTGCAGCAATCAGATGGCGCAACGCAATTGACAGCGCGCTGCGTGCAACCAAAACTGTTCCAGAGCGTTTGAGTGATTAAAGCATGAGGAGAGATGACAGCGATGATTAAGAGGAAAGCGTTGATATTTGCACTGCTGTTATCGGCCGGTGCAACCGCTTCTGGAGCAGCAGACCGCCACGCAGGCTATTACTATCCAGAACCTCAAAGCGAAGAAATCTATTCCTCCACCATCACGGTCTTACCCAATGCGTCGCGGCGCACCCGTATCGGATTTACGGTGGGTCTGAACGCCCGTCAGCAGAAACGCAATTATGCACCCGCCTATCATATATTTGCCAAGGGCAGTGTGGGCGAAAAGATGATTATTGTTGCCGCCGGCGAAGGACAATACAGCACCCTGTACCGACTGCGCGCACTGCTGGCGGCTTTGAGTGCCGAAGCCCGCCTGTCACCGCTCTTTGCTCAGGCCAGAAACCCGGAAAATCTCAATTTCCTGGATCTGGCAAAAATGACAGGATTTACCCAGATCACCATCAGCGATGGTGACAAGATGGCCCACCAGATCAAGCTCAAGTAGTTGCCCTAAAGAGGCGGTTTTCCACGGCCTTGTGGCCTTCGCGCCAAGACGGCGCGGGATACTGCGCCTATACAGGGGGCATGAGCACATCAGACCATAGCAACAAGCCCCCCCTTTCCTACGCTGATGCCGGTGTCGATATTGACGCGGGTAATGCGTTGGTCGATGCCATCAAACCGCTGATTGCGGCCACACGTCGCCCGGGAGCCGATGGCTCGGTTGGTGGTTTTGGCGGCATATTTGACCTCAAGGCCACCGGGTATCAGGATCCGCTGCTGATCGCCGCCAATGATGGTGTTGGAACAAAACTGAAGATCGCAATCGATACCGGTCTTCATGATACAATCGGCATTGATCTGGTTGCCATGTGCGTCAACGATCTCGTTGTTCAGGGGGCCGAACCTCTTTTCTTTCTCGACTATTTCGCCACCGGCAAGCTGGACAATGGCGTGGCACAACAGGTCATCGCGGGCATCTCAAAGGGATGCGAAATTGCCGGGTGTGCTCTCATTGGCGGCGAAACAGCCGAAATGCCGGGCATGTATGGCGAAGGCGACTACGATCTGGCTGGATTTTCAGTGGGTGCCGTCGAGCGAAACGAACTTTTACCTCAGGGTGTGGGCGACGGCGATATCCTGCTGGGTCTGGCTTCCAGTGGCGTCCATTCAAACGGGTATTCGCTGGTGCGCAAAATCATTGATCGCAGCGGCATGGCCTGGACGGACAAAGCGCCTTTTTGCACGCAACCCCTCGCCGAAGTCCTGCTGACCCCAACAAGGATATATGTGGCGTCGCTTCTGTCTGCACGAAAGGCCGAAGGCGGCATCAAGGCACTGGCGCATATTACCGGCGGCGGCCTGACGGAAAACCTTCCCCGGGTTCTGCCTGAAGGATGCTGTGCCAGCATCAATCTCGATAGCTGGAACCCTCCCGCCGTCTTTACCTGGCTCAAACAGGAAGGCGGCGTACCGGATGAAGAAATGCTGCGCACCTTCAATTGCGGAATAGGCATGGTTGTTATCGTCGATTCCGCACAAGCCAGCGCGGTTGAAGCAACCCTTCAGGAAAACGGCGAAACTGTTTATCGAATTGGGCAACTGACCAGCAACCTTGAAAATGCGGTGGAATTTTCCGGCACCCTGAACTGGGCCTGATACCCGCATCCACAACAGGACCAATGGCAAAACCATGAAGAAGTTAAGGGTCGCAGTTTTGATTTCGGGGCGGGGAAGCAATATGGGAGCCCTTGCTCGGGCCGCCATAGATCCGGAATACCCGGTTGAGATTGTGACCGTGATTTCCAACCGGCCCAATGTGGAGGGGCTGACGCTCGCAAGAGAGCACGGGATCGACATTCGCGTTGTGGATCACAGCACATGCGACACGCGCGAGGAGCACGAACTGGCCCTTTCACAGGTGCTTGACGAGATAAATGTCGAGCTGATTTGTCTTGCCGGTTACTTACGCATTCTCACCGACACATTCATCAACAAATGGCGCGGCCAGATCATCAATATCCATCCAAGCCTGCTGCCTTCCTTTCCCGGCCTGGACACTCATGAGCGGGCACTTGAACGCGGAATCCGGGTCCATGGCTGTACAGTCCATTTCGTCAATGCCGAGTTGGATGGTGGGCCGATCATCGCTCAGGGCGTGGTTCCCATCCTCCCCAATGATGATGCTGCCGCCCTTTCAGCGCGGGTGCTGGAAATGGAACACCGGATTTATCCCCATGCACTGGCCCTCATCGCAACCCGAAAAGTCCGGTGGACCGGCGATCACAGCGTTGCTGACATGGATGTGACGGTGGACGATGTTGTGCTGATCGGCTGATTGGTGATCAAGGCGCGG
The DNA here is from genome assembly GCA_937930635.1 of uncultured Rhizobiaceae group bacterium. Lineage (GTDB taxonomy): Bacteria > Pseudomonadota > Alphaproteobacteria > Rhizobiales > Rhizobiaceae > Pseudahrensia. The sequence continues at coordinate 265,606 of CALHCF010000002.1, read as the reverse complement.
CCAGCAATTTCCGGCCTGCGCGCATATTACTCCTGAGCAAAACTCACGCCCTTTCGATCCGCACCTTGGTGTCATGGAAGGGAGCACAGCCATGGGGGGCGCTGGCGTCAGCGCTGGTCAGAGTATTGATACCGCGACCATCCTCATGTGCATGATTGGGGAAGATGCCCTCAACCACAACAACACCGCGCTTCACGCCGTCAAACACGGCTACATGAACAATCACTGTACCGCGATGGTTTACCAGACGCACTTTGTCGCCGTCTGCAAGGCCTTGCGCTGCTGCATCTTCGGGATGAATTTTGACGGTTGGCACCCCTTCTCTTTCTTGCGACCCCGGTGTCTCGCTAAAAGTGGAGTTGAGAAATGAACGGGCTGGCGACGTAGCCAGCCTGAAAGGATGATCGTCATCGGCTTTTTCGATAACGTCCCAATAGTCGGGAAATCCGGGAGCATCTGCCACAGGCCCCTGCAGACCCATCGATTCTGGCGGCGCTCCCCAGGGAACATTGTTCCAGTCTGCTTTGAGGTGGAACTTGCCGTCGGCATGGGCAAAACCGCCGATATAATGACTTTCTTCAAAGGATGGCTGGCAGTCGATCCACTTGTCACGCTGAATGTCGGCCAGCGAACCCCGGTTGCTGCGCCTCAACAAATCATCGATCAATTCGTTTTCAGTGAAACCAAAACCGGCCCGGTCTGAAACCCCAAGCCGTTTGGCAAGTTCTTCTATGACAAAAAGGTTGGGCCGGCAGCCTGATGGCCCTTCGATGAGCTTTGGCCCAAGTATGATGTGCTGATGGCCGCCGCCGCGATAAATATCATCATGTTCCATAAACATGGTCGCAGGCAGCACAATGTCGGCCACCATGGCGGTTTCAGTCATGAACTGTTCGTGCACCACACAAAACAGATCATCGCGGGCAAACCCGCGTTTTACCAGTTCCTGTTCCGGCGCAACCGATACCGGATTGGTATTTTGAACCAGCAAGGCACTCACCGGAGGTCCCTCATAAAGGGCCGCGCTGTCATTGGTCAGAACCCGTCCGATTTTTGACTGATCAAGCGACCGGATTTCCGGGTCCTGATAGGACCCACCCTGGATCAGGCTGCCATCAAGCCCAAAAATCTCACCATTGGTATGAAACGCGCCACCGCCTTCATAAGCCCAGGCGCCCAGAACTGTTGCGATACAGGCGGCAGCATGCATGTTGACCGCGCCATTGCGGGAACGGGTAAATCCGTAACCAAGGCGCAGATAACTGCGGGGGGTCTTTCCAAGCAGCGCTGCGAAAGCCTCTATATCCTCAACCGATAGTCCGGTGATTTGCGACGCCCATTGCGGGGTCCGGCTTTGCAAATGTGATTCAAGACCTTCGGGCTCATCACTGTATTTGCTGAGGAAATCACGGTCCGCCTTTCCGTCACGAAACAAACAATGCATCACGGCACAGGCGAGCGCTGCATCGGTTCCCGGCTTCAGGCACAATGCGAGATCGGCCTGTTTCATTGTGGCATTTTGATAAACATCAATGGCGACAATCCTGGCGCCACGGGTTTTGCGGGCCTTTACCGCATGGGTCATGACGTTGACCTGGGTTGAAACCGGATTGGTCCCCCAAATCACCACACAGTCAGACAGGGCCATTTCGCGTGGATCAGGCCCCATGAGACGGCCTGTTGCGGCTGAAAAGCCGGTCCAGGCGTTGTTGACGCAAATCGTGTCAAATTGCTTGGACCACCGTTTGGCATGGCGCAGCCGGTGAATTGAATCGCGCTGTACCAGGCCCATCGTTCCGGCATATTGGTAAGGCCAAACCGTCTCGGACCCGTATTTCTGCTCCGCTTGCACAAAACGTTCAGCAATCAAATCCAGCGCGGCATCCCAGGAGATATCACGCCACTCCCCCGCTCCCTTGTCTCCCTTGCGAACAAGAGGTTTTGTCAGGCGATCGGGGTGATGGATCCGCTGCGAATAGCGGGCAACTTTCGCGCAGATCACACCATCGGTATAAGTGTTGTCTGCCGAACCGCGCACCTTGCCGATCGTCGCTGCGTCCACAACCTCGACATCCAGTGCGCATGTGGACGGACAGTCGTGAGGGCAAGCCGTGTGAAAGGTTTTTATGTCGCTATGTTTGTTCATCTACCAAACATAGCGTGTAACAGCCCAATGGCGAGCCCGAAATTTATCGCAGTCTGGACAACGCGCGCTCTTCGGCCCCGATACGCACATAGAGCATCGCTGCATTGAGCAACGTAAATGCGACGGCAACCCAGAAAAGACCCAGCACCATCGGTGCCACAATGATTTCTGCCACCACCAGCACATAATTGGGATGCCGCAGAAACCGAAAAGGCCCTTTGGTCACCAGCGGTTCTTCAAGAATGATGATGCGCGTGGTCCAACGCTCGCCAAGCGACATCAGGATCCAGATGCGAAACATCTGCAATACGCCAAACAATGCAAGCCAGATGAGCGAAACCGGCTGAGAGAAGCCGAAACTCAGCAAGGCGAGAATCCATGCCGTGTGCATGATAACCATTGCCGGATAGTGTTCTCCGCCAATTTCGTAGGCACCGCGTTCAAGCAAAGCTTTGGTGTTGCGTTTTGCAATGACCAGCTCGCTCAGCCGTTGAACGATGATAAAAGCGAGAAACAAAGCTGCACCGATAGAAATATCAGGCATCCATCACGCCGCCTTCAGGGGCAGAAAAGAGGCCGTAAAACCAGGTCCCAAAGCTGACATCATCAAATTTCCGGTGGCTCCGGATTCCAGCACACGTTTGAGAACAAACATCACCGTCGGTGCAGACATATTGCCAAAATCGCGCAACACACTGCGTTCCACATCGAGGCTTTCATCTTCAAGCTGCATGGCAGTCTCCAGCGCTTCAACCACCTTGGCACCGCCGGGGTGGCAGACAAATCGGTCAATTTTGTCGGCAGACAGGTTGGCTTTGCACAACGCCCGTGCTGCCGCAGGCTGAAAAAACTCTTCGGCAAAGGCAGGAATTGACCGGTCAAACACCACGCCAAGCCCAATTTCATCGACATCCCAGCCCATGATCGACAGCGTATCCTGCCAAAGATGCTCACTGCCCGTTCCCACTTCGGCGTAGCTGCCATCGCTGTTGTTGGACAGGACCGCAGCAGAGGCACCATCGCCGAAAAGGACCGTTGCAATAATATCGGCCTTTTTCAGCCGGTCGGAGCGGAACGACAGGGTGCAGGTTTCCAGTGCAACCATAAGCACGGCTTTGCCGGGCCGCGCACGCGCAAGGTCTGCGGCTGTGGCCAGGCCGGTGACACCACCGGCGCAGCCAAGACCAAACAGCGGCACCCGGCGAACACTGGAGTCAAAGCCCATTTCTTTCCAGGCAAGCGCTTCAAGCGTTGGCGTTGCAACACCTGTGGACGACACTGTCACGACTGTTCCAACATCTGAAGGTTGAAGACCGGCATCATCCAGCGCCGCTTGTGCCGCCTCGATAAACAGCTTTGTCGCGCCTTCAACATAAAGCGCGTTTCGGTCGGTCCATCCCTTGGCATCCTCAAACCAGGATATCGGCGCAACCGAGTATCGTTTCTCCACCCCCGAATTCATGAATGCAGGTGCCAGCCGTTCGAACTGCTTGTAACGGGGTCCCAGAATGCGCCGGGCATTCTGCAAGACAATGTCCTGAGGCAGTTCATGAGGCGGCACTGCCGTGCCAAGGCCATTTAAAAAGACGGTCATCAAAATTCCATAAAAAAAACAGCGTCCAACCATTTAACGTCTGATGCACCCAAAAGGACGCCTTACAGGCCTGCCCCGCCGATCAAAATTAAGTGTGCTGATATCTCGCCACACGTGTTTGCAAACACGCGGCTCAGGCACAGCATTGGCAACCAAACCTTTCCAGCCATCATCGATTGACCTTGAGCATGGCCTGCCGCATCTTCGCATCAGTGATTCCCTAATGGACGGATCAGCCGATGAGCGTTTCAAAAGCCCTGGTTTCCTGCGTCTTCACTCTTGCCCTTTTCCTCGCGGGCCATCTGACAGGACTGGTGCTTCCCGCTCAGGCCGGATTGCTGGAACCCCATATCATTTCAAAGTCATTTCCCAGTTGCGATGACCAGAAGGTTCTTGGCCGGATTGTCGAGCGCTTCAACTGGGCTGAAGAAAACACCTGGAAGCGCGGGTTTTTTCTGGAAGACATCGAGCGCGTTCGCGAGCGGGTCGTTCAAAACAACGATAATGAATATTATTCGCAGATTCCCCGTCGCTATTGCCGCGCCCACGCAAGGCTGACCAATGGCAGACACCCGACCCTGTATTTCCTGATCGAAGGCGGTCAGGGGTTTGCAGGCAACAAATTCAACGTTGAATTTTGCCTGGGCGGCTATGACCGCTGGAACGAATATGACGGGTCATGTCGCGTCTTGCGCTATTAGGCCCTTTTTACCCCCTGTGTTTCCATCCCTTTGTGTTTCCACCTATTTGTCTTTCCCATGGATCGGAATTGAATATGAAACTCCTGTCTGCAGGCGCCTCTCCTTATGTTGCCAAAGTGGCCATGTCCGCCAGATTTGCTGGTGTGGATGTGGAAGAGACACCGGTTGATGCCACAAACGGCGACCCGGTTCTGGATGCTGCCAATCCCCTGTCGCGCATCCCGTGTCTGGTGCTGGACAATGGCGAAGGTCTGTATGACAGCCGCGCGATCACCCGCTATGTAGACCGTTTGAGCGGCGGAAGGCTCTATCCGTCAGCCGACCCTGATCTGCTGCATGTTGAACGGCTGGAAGCCCTTTGCGATGGCATCAATGATTCAGCCGTTGGCTATGTATATGAACTTCGCTTCCGCCCGGAAGAAAAGATCCATCAGCCGTGGCTTGAGCGGTTGTGGGGCAAGGTGGAACGGGCATTGGACCACGTTCAAAGGGATCTGCCGCCCACCGGCACCGATGCTCATATGGGATCCGTGGCACTGGCTGCAACGCTTGGCTATCTTGACCTGCGGTTCGCCGGAAAATGGGAAGAAGGCCGCGATGCACTTGTTGCCTGGCGTGACGCATTTGACGCTGCTCATCCGGACCTGACAGGGCTGAAACCGCGCGGTTAATGTAACCAACCGGTGCTTGAAACCTTCTGCTGAACACACCATGTATTTCGGAATTGACAGCGGGTTAAAAACCGCTCCACTCTCCCAGCCCTTCCCCGGAAAATAGATGCTCTCCTATCTGCTCTTTACTATCGGGTTGGTTGTCCTTGTTATTGGCGGCAACTCTCTGGTGAAAGGGGCCGTCGGACTTGCCGAGAAGCTGGGCATATCACCGCTTATTATCGGACTGACAATCGTTGCCTTTGGCACATCGGCACCTGAACTGGTGATCTCGCTGAAAGCTGCACTTTCGGGTTCGGGTGAGCTGGCTGTGGGCAACGTTGTTGGATCCAATATCGCCAATGTGCTGCTGGTCCTTGGTGTTCCAGCAATCCTGACTGCGACGGCGTGTCAGGAAGACGACATGAAAGTCACGCTTTTCTTCCTGGTGGGGCTGACCCTGGTTTTCATGCTGCAGATGGCATTCGGCCCGATAAATCGATTGGACGGGCTGTTGCTGCTTGTCTGCCTCGCAGTATTCCTGATGCTGCAATACCGAAATGCGCAACGGCAGACTTCAGAAAAAGCAGCGCTGCTGGCTGCAGACGATTATCATGATGAAGTTGGCGTGGTCCCGGCCAAACCGGCGGTAATTGCCGGGTTGCTCATCACCGGTCTTGTTTTCCTTCCCCTTGGTGCCTCTTTGACGGTTGATTCCGCCGTTGACATTGCCGAGCGCTGGCACGTCCCTCAGGACGTCATAGGCCTCACTATTGTTGCAATAGGCACGTCGCTGCCGGAACTGGCCACCGGAATAATGGCGGCAAGACAGGGCAACACTTCTGTAGCAGTCGGCAATGTCGTGGGCTCAAATCTTTTCAATATCGCAGCGATAATGGGGGTTACGGCAACGGTGGTCGCGGTGCCGGTCAGCCAGCATATCGTGATGTTTGATATGTGGATCATGTTGGCAGCCACGCTGTTTTTGATCGCCATGCCCTTCCTGCATCTTACGATTACGCGCACCCTGGGCTTTACCCTGACCGGCGCATACGCTTTGTATCTCATTTTCACCGTGGTTCTTTAAAGACATGTCGATACCCAAAACCGCACTGGTTACTGGCGCTGCGCGCCGCGTCGGCCGAGCAATCGCGGAAGGCCTGGCAGACTCCGGGTTTGCGGTCGCGGTTCATCACAACACCTCACCGCAGGATGCCGATGACCTTGTGTCGGCTTTGCAAAAAAGAGGCGCAAAAGCCTGCGCGGTAAAAGCCGACCTGAGCGATGACAATCAGACCAGATCACTGGTGTCCGCTGCTGCGGAGCAATTGGGGACAATAGGCCTGCTGGTCAACAACGCATCGCTTTTTGAAGACGATGCGCCGGACACTCTTGATGACGCCCTGTGGCAGAAGCATTTTCAGGTTCATGTGAAGGCGCCAAGTCTGCTCGCCGCAGAATTTAGCCGACAGATTGGTGAGAATGAGGGCCTGATCGTCAACATGATTGATCAGCGGGTGCACAAGCTCACGCCGAATTTCTATTCATACACCCTGTCAAAATCAGCCCTGTGGACCGCGACCCGGACGCTCGCACAGGCGCTTGCTCCCAACATTCGCGTCAACGCCATTGGCCCTGGCCCGACATTGCCAAGCCATCGCCAGACCCAGGAAATCTTTGACACACAGGTCCAGACGCTGCTGCTCAAACGGGCCCCTGAACTGGAGGAGTTTGTTCGAACCATCCTGTTTTTTGTGCAAACCCCGTCTGTGACGGGACAGATGATAGCCCTGGATGGTGGTCAGCATCTCACCTGGGACACTGCGGACCAGCGGGTACCTGAATAGACGGTTAGTCGATCCCGCATAATGGGCTGGCCGCTGGGGTGGACATGCTGCGTTTGCAACGGGCTGCGAGAAAAATCGCTCCTGTCCTTCCCGCAACGTAGAATTCTTACCGGCTGCCACCTACTATTTGTTTATGGACGACTCAAACAACCCTGATGATGCACTGAACAAACCGGCGCGGGCCAAGCCACGCGAGTCCGGGCAGGTAATGTGGGAAGAAACCACTCAGGCGTCCGGCAAGGTCGGAGCCTCAGTGATCGCAGAGTTTGTGCGGCATTTACCCAACAAGCCCGGCGTATACCGAATGATCAACACCTCGGGTGACGTTCTCTACGTGGGCAAGGCAAAAAGCCTGAAAAAACGGGTTCAGAACTATGCCCGCGGGGTTGGCCATGGCGGCAACCGGACAGCGCGCATGATCGCGGAAACCGCGACAATGGAATTTGTCACCACCCATACGGAGACAGAAGCGCTGCTGCTGGAAGCAAACCTTATCAAGCGTTTGCGGCCACGCTTTAATGTTTTGATTCGAGACGACAAATCGTTTCCCTATATATTGCTTTCGGGGGACCATGAGGCGCCGGGGCTGTTCAAGTTTCGGGGCGCACGCAGCCGCGAGGGAAGCTACTATGGCCCCTTCGCCAATGCCGGGGCGGTCAACACCACAATCAACGCTCTGCAACGCATATTTCTGGTTCGCACCTGCACAGATTCTTTCTACGCCAATCGCACCCGTCCCTGTCTTTTGCACCAAATAAAACGCTGCTCTGCTCCCTGTACGGGGGAAATCTCGGTTGAGGATTATGCTGATCTGGTCAAACAGACAAAGGACTTCCTGACGGGCAAAAGCAAAGACATCAAAAACCGTTTTTCCAAACGGATGCAGGAAGCCTCAGAGGCTCTGGATTTCGAGACTGCGGCGTTGTACCGGGACCGTCTGCAGGCACTTTCGCATGTCCAGGGTCATCAGGGTATCAACCCGCAAACCATTGTCGAAGCTGATGTCTTCGCTGTTCACCAGGAAAGCGGTCAGTTTTGTATCCAGGTCTTTTTCTTTCGAACCGGGCAAAACTGGGGGAACCGGGCTTACTTTCCCCGGGCGGACAAGTCTTTTGAAGAGACCGAAGTTCTGGAGGCCTTTGTCAGCCAGTTTTATGATGACAAACCAGTTCCCCGCCTCATCCTGCTTTCACATGAGATTGCGCAGGCCGATCTGCTTGCCGCGGCTCTGACCACAAAAGCAGGGCGTAAAGTCGATATTTCCAAACCGCAACGCGGTGAAAAGCGCGACATCGTCAAGCAGGTTTCCCGCAATGCGGCGGAAGCTCTCTCTCGCAAAATTGCCGAAAGCGCCAACCAGAAAAATCTGCTGACAGGGGTTCAGGAGGTTTTTGGCCTGGAGCAGATACCAAGGCGCATAGAAGTCTACGACAATTCCCACATTATGGGGTCCAGCGCGGTGGGTGCGATGATCGTGACCGGTCCCGACGGATTTGCCAAAAACCAGTACCGCAAGTTCAATATCAAGAACGAGGACCTTACCCCCGGCGACGATTTCGGCATGATGCGCGAGGTCTTCACCCGCCGTTTTGCGCGTTTGATAAAAGAGCATGGTGATCGTCAACACACAGATCAGGACGACGAAGACACGCTGCCTCCCTGGCCTGATCTTGTGCTGATTGATGGTGGAGCAGGTCAATTGTCTGCCGTGCAAACGGTTATGAGTGAACTGGGGCTGGAGGGCCAGATCCCTCTTGTGGGTGTCGCGAAAGGACCTGACCGGGATGCGGGCCGCGAGCGGTTTTTTATGCCGCACAAGCCATCATTTTCTCTCCCGCTGCGTGATCCCGTGCTCTGTTTTATTCAGCGTATGCGCGATGAAGCGCACCGCTTTGCGATCGGCACCCATCGCGCCCGGCGCAAAAAAGAGCTTGTGAAAAATCCGCTTGATGAAATTGCCGGTATTGGACCCGGCAGAAAGCGGGCCCTGCTTCACCATTTTGGGAGTGCAAAAGCGACCAGCCGTGCCGGTATCGAAGATTTAAAATCCGTAGAAGGAATATCCGAGGCCATGGCTCAGACGATTTACGATCATTTTCAAAAGGGCTGAAAGCTCTGCAGGCGTGCAGCTGGATCTGATTTATTCAAACAATAGAAATGATTAAGCCTTGTAAGCGGGCAGCCAAGGATTTCGCCCTGCCCTGGCTGCCCTACAACGCGGGTTTGACCGTTCATACCCACGCTGATTCACATTAAGGCCTAAAAATTACGTATGCATTAAAAAATTTGTTGTCAAACTATTTGACATATACGCGATTTTTTCTGGTAACTTCAGCGACGCACAAGTTCTGGAGACAATTTTCTGGAGATAAACCGAATTGGGGGCTGACTGGCGGATCTGTTCATCAATTCAATCAACGGAAATACTGACCTGCGCCCGGGTCCGTAATTAGGAAAACGAGTATGGGAAGTGCCGAAAATTCCAGCAAAGGCAGCAAAGGCAGCAAAGGCGTAGAACGCAAATCGCATACCCAAATTGCGATAGATGAGATCAAGCGGCTGATCATAGAAAACGAGTTGCCGGCGGGTTCGAGCCATCTTGAGAGCGAACTGGCAGAAAAACTGGGCATGTCCAGAACTCCGGTACGGGAGGCCGCGCTGATTCTGGAAACGCTTGGCTTGCTGTGGGTGCGGCCCCGTCATGGTATTCAGGTGCGCCCCATAACGCCGGGCGACATGAATGAGATATACCTGATCGTGTCGGAACTGGAGGGGTTGGCGGCGCAACTGGCTGCTGAAAGAAAGCTGGATGATGCCGACCTGGCCACCGCGCAAAAGGCAATCGATGACATGGATCTCGCTCTGGAGCATGATAACCGGGAGCAATGGGCGGCGGCTGATGAAGTATTTCATCGGGAATTGCTTCGCCTCAGCGGCAGCGAACGCATTGCCAAGCTTGTTGAGACCTACAACAATCAGGTGAAACGCATTCGAAATTATACGCTTCATCTGCGGCCAAGCCCCGTGCAATCCAACGAAGATCATTGCAAATTGCTGAAAGCCATTCGCCGCTCCGATGCCGCTGCGGCACGCGCCATTCACACTGAACACCGCAACAGGGCGCGAATTTTGCTGGTCGCCCTTCTCGAGAAGTACAAGTTCAACTAGCCGTATCCTTTTTACGGTATCAAAGACCGGCAAACCGCTGTCCCGGATCGCGCCGGTCATCTGATCAGCCTTCAACAGACACGCCTCTTGCAAAGCGGTCGCCCTTCCCGCAAAAGCCGCACATGCTCACGATTGATGATCTCACATTCCGTATGCAGGGCCGCCTGCTGATCGAAAAAGCGTCGCTTCACGTGCCGGTTGGCGCGCGCGTCGGTTTTGTGGGGCGCAATGGTACGGGCAAGACCACCCTTTTCAAGCTGATCAACGGCGAGTACAGCCCCGAAACCGGATCGCTGAAACTGCGCCGTGGCATGCGCATCGGGCAGGTCGCTCAGGAAGCACCCGGCACGAAGATGTCGCTGCTGGATACGGTATTGGAAGCCGATACGGAGCGCACAGCCCTGCTTGAAGAGGCTGAAACCGCCACCGACCCCAACCGGATTGCCGATATCCACACACGCCTGGGTGATATCGAGGCTCATTCGGCGGAGGCGCGCGCGGGTTCAATATTGCACGGTCTGGGTTTTGACGCTGCTGCGCAGGCTCGTCCCTGCAGTGACTTTTCCGGTGGCTGGAGAATGCGTGTTGCGTTGGCGGCCGTGCTGTTTTCAGAACCCGATCTCCTGCTGCTCGATGAGCCAACCAACTATCTCGACCTGGAAGGCACCCTGTGGCTGGAAAACTACCTTGCGCGCTACCGCCATACAGTCATCATCATCAGCCATGACCGCGATCTGCTGAACAGCTGTTGCAACACCATTGTTCACCTCGAGAACCGTCATCTCACGTCATACAAGGGCGACTACGATTTCTTCGAGAAAACACGTGCGGAACGCCACGCTCTCCAAACCAAGATGAAAGCCAAGCAGGACGCCAAACGCGCCCATATGGAGCGGTTCATAAACCGCTTCAAAGCCAAGGCCTCCAAAGCGACGCAGGCGCAAAGCCGCATCAAGGCGCTGGAGAAAATGGGCACGATTGCGGCTGTTGTGACAGACGACGTGGCACCCCTTTCTTTCCCCTCACCCGAGAGAGAAGCCGCGTCTCCCATCGTCAATCTGGAGCAGGTCTCGGCAGGATATGAACCCGGCAATCCCGTCATCGACAATCTCAATCTGCGTATTGATGCCGATGACCGCATCGCCCTTTTGGGGGCGAACGGGAACGGCAAATCGACATTTGCCAAACTGATCGCAGACAGGCTTGCGCCTCTGGCCGGGCACATCACCCGCGCCGATAAATTGAGAGTGGCAATTTTTGCGCAGCACAATATGGACGATCTTGTCCCCGAAAAAACCGCCATCGATCATGTGCGCCGCCTGGTACCTCATGAACCGGAGGGAAAGGTGCGCGGACGGGTGGCGCGGATGGGTTTGAGCACTGAAAAGATGCACACCAAGGCGCGCGATCTTTCGGGAGGCGAGAAAGCCAGACTGCTGCTGGGTCTTGCGACATTCAACCAGCCCCACCTCCTCATCCTCGATGAACCGACCAACCATCTTGATATCGACAGCCGCGAAAGCCTTGTCATGGCGCTCAACGATTATTCCGGGGCAGTGATCCTCATTTCTCACGACCGGCATCTCATAGAAGCCAGCGCCGAACGGCTTTGGCTGGTCAATGAGGGCAGCGTTGGTCCCTATAGCGGCAATCTCGATGACTATCGCCGCCTGATTTTGAAGGGTCCGGGCTCTTCCTCTTCAAAAAAACGACCAAAAGAACCGGTCGACAAGATCGTTGCCCCAAAACCCCCGGCAGAACGGCGGCGCGAAGAAGCGGACAAACGGGGCAATATGGCGGGCACCCGCAAACGCATTCAAAACCTTGAAGCCATCATGCAGAAGGCTGAGGCGGCCATAGTTCAGCTTAACAAGCGCCTTGCCACCGCCTCCACCGAACGCGACACCAAGCGCATTCGTGATCTGGCGACCAAAAAGGCGGAATTTGAGCGCCGTCTGGTCGAGGTGGAAGAAGAATGGCTGGAACTGAGCGAGAGCATGAGTGCAGCCAGCTAGAATATTTCAGTTTTGAACTGACACGCCGAGACGACAAAAAGCCGTCCAACGCTTGTGGATCGCGCCCATGCGATCTTTAAGCGCCGGACCTATGCTTTTTTGATCCAGCGCCCACCTTCCTGCTGCCAGTAGGTCAGTTCGTGATCGCTGTCTTTGAAACGCTTCCACTCCTCGCGCGCCTTTGTCACGGCTTCACTGTCATGGCCATCAAACAGGATAACGGTGCGGACATAGCCCTTGAGATCATGGGCCACAGCACCGTCAACCAGAAAGCGCACATCAGCGGCATTGGGATTGTCATCGCCTGCCGTTAGCCAGATGGGATGATCCTGCGACTCTCCCGGTCCAGAACCTTCCGCACCATGGGGCAGAAAACTCTCATTTCGAAAAGTCCATAAATGGGCATCCAGCGCGTCCCGGCGTTCTTCGCCACCGGTTTGAACAACCACTTTCCAACCGCGCTCAAGACTGCGCTCCAACAGGCCGGGCAACGTGTCCTCCAGTCGGTTTTCCGTCATATGATAGAACAGGATCTCACTCATCGTCGTGAGACTAGCCGGTGGAAATATCGATACAAGAGCCGGTGCCTATTTACCCTCACCCCATCAACATGCTTTCTTGGTGAGAAGTTAGTCTGACGGATTTGAGGCCATGAATTTCCAACGTACTGCATCGGTTCTGTCCATTGCCGGAATTGTTCTTGCACATGCCACAACAGTCTGGGCCGATGAAACGGCCTGCACCTTTGAAGCATCCCAAATAATTTGCGCCGATGGTTCCAACAAGCGCGCCAACATCTTCAACGCCATGGCACACCCCAAAACCGCAGCCAATTTGGCTCAGGTCCGCGAACGCGGAATGACCTTTAATAACAAAGCGGAACGGGAAATTTTTAGAAAATCACTTGAGGCAAAACGCAGGGCGGTAAAACGCCATGCTGACAGCCAGTTGAGGAAACATAAGCGCGGCCGGGTCAGCGCCGATGACTATGCTGTGGTGCGGCAGAATTTTGCCAAGGCGATGGAAGCTTACAACGCCGGCATGTATCTGTACCGCAACCACATCTGGCGCAGCCCTCTTCCCGATAATGACAACAGCGGCAGCTGATCAATCCTCATAATTATCGGCAACCAGCCGGTCCAGCAGACGAACACCAAAGCCGGACGCCCAGCTTTTGCTGACTTCCGTTCGCGGTGAATTCATCGCTGTACCCGCCACATCAAGGTGGGCCCAGGGTGTCTTCTCCACAAAACGCTGCAAAAACTGCCCCGCAGTTATCGATCCGGCGTAACGACCTGAACTATTTTTCATATCGGCGTTCTTTGAATCAATCATCTTGTCGTATTCAGGGCCCAGCGGCATACGCCAGACCCGTTCGTGAGTGGCCAGCCCGGCGGTGGACAGTTCCTGCGACAAGGCATCGTCATTTGAGAACATTCCGGCATGCTGATTGCCCAGCGCCACCAGAATAGCGCCGGTCAACGTCGCCAGATTGATCATGAACTTGGGTTTGAATTTCTTGTTGCAGTGCCACAGAGCATCGGCAAGAATCAGACGCCCTTCTGCATCAGTATTGATAATCTCAATCGTCTGCCCGGACATGGATGTGACAATATCGCCGGGGCGCTGCGCGTCGCCATCGGGCATGTTCTCGACAAGAGCAATGATACCAATAGCGTGAACCTTTGCCTTTCGGGCGGCCAGAGCGTGCATCAGTCCGGTAACAGCCGCCGCCCCTCCCATATCGCCCTTCATATCTTCCATTCCACCCGACGGTTTTATGGAGATGCCGCCTGTATCGAAGGTCACCCCTTTGCCAACAAAAGCGATGGGACGTTCCTTTTTCTTGCTGCCCTTCCATTGGATAATCGCCATGCGCGGCGGATTGCGCGACCCCTGAGATACGCCCAGAAGCGCTTGCATCTTCAGTTTTCCCATGGCTTTTTCATCAAGTATTTCAACGGAACAGCCAAGTTTTTTAAGACTGCTTGCGCGTTTGGCAAATTCCTTGGGAGTGAGGACATTGGCCGGTTCATTCACCAGATCACGCGCCACCATCACACCATCAGTGACACCGCTCTGGCTTTGCCAAAGTGACTTGGCTGCGGCCGCAGATTTGGTGAGCAGTGAGACTTTCGTGGCAACGGTTTTCTTCTTCTTGGCACCCGTCTTGTAATGATCAAAACGGTAGGCGCTGAGTGTCAGGCCCTGGGCGATATCAGTTGCCTGGCGGGGCGTTACCGGGCCACGTTTTCCAGGAATCTCAAGCACCACGGCCGCCTTCTTGACGTCAGTTAAACTCGCCCCAATGCTGCCGCCCAGGCGCAGCCATGAATGTTCGTTAAGTTCGCCGGTATCTCCAAGACCAAGGACAATGATGCGGTCCAGATCGGTGCCCTGAGGCGTGATGATGTCCAGTTTCTTGCCAAAACCACCTTTGAAGCCCGCTGCACCCATCGCTTTGGTGACAATAGCCCCGTAGGTTTTTGCGCCGGTGCCCAGAGTGTTGTTCTTGTCGGTCAACAGAATCAGGCATCCTTTCTTGGGAGCAGAGGCAGCGGAAAAACTGATGGAAGGCAAAGAAGTCATGGAGGGTCCAATGCAAATGCATGAATTGTGAATAATGGGCGATGATTGCGTTTTGTGACCGTTAAGTAAATGGGTCACATTGACAGAGGCCAGACCAGGCATGATGCCAAATTGCAACGGAGCAAAAAGAAAGGGAAAACCCTGTATCTTCGCCGCTTTTTAGCCATTACGAGTCCTTAAATCCCGCGCAACATATGTTCGCAATGGTTTGAAATTGCGGCATGAAATGCGACTGCCGGGGCACTGTTTCGCTATGATGCGGTGAATGGAGATTCCATGGGTCTGACGCTTCTTGAGCGCTACATCTTCAAAAAGGCTTTGTTCACGCTTCTGGTTGCGGCAGGCGGCCTGATCGGCGTGATCTGGATTGTGCGCGCTGTTCAGCAGGTAGATGTGATTCTCAACAAGGGACAGGGCATTCTGGTCTATCTGCAGATCATCACGCTGGCTGTCCCGACACTAACCGCCGCCGTGGTGCCAATGGCGCTGCTGATTGCCCTGATCAAGACCATCAATACTCTGACGCATGATTCGGAAATGGCGGTCATTCATGCTTCCGGCGCATCGCGCCTTAGCCTGGCAAAGCCCTTTCTCGTTCTTGGGCTTGCCACGTCGATCCTGGTTTACACCCTGCACATATGGGTTGGCCCCTCATCGATGCTCACACTGCGTCAGTTCGTTACCCAGGTGCGCGCCGACCTTGTGTCCGTGGTTGTCAAGGAAGGTCAGTTTCAAAATGTGGGCCATGAACTCACGTTCCATATTGCAGGGCGTCAGCCGGGTGGTGAACTCCAGGGCGTCTTTATCCTCGATACCCGCAACCCTAAGGAAACGCTGACTTATCTGGCGCGGCGCGGGGCTATATCAAAGGTCAATGGCAATTCATACCTGCTGTTGAATGATGGGGAGATACAGCGGCAGACCACGGGGGCGGAAAATCTGTCCATCATCAAATTCGATGCCTATGCCTTCAATCTCTCCAGTTTTTCAGGGGCGAAAATCAACGGGTTTCAAAGCCAGATGGAGGTGCCGACATCACATCTCCTTTCCCCGTCCTCCGATGATGCGTTCTACAAAAAATTTCCCGGGCGCTACTGGGCCGAGCTTCATGTGCGGTTGACCGGGGGGCTCTACCCGGTGATGGTTGTGCTTATCGTGCTGGCATTTATGGGTAATCCCAGTTCGCACCGGCAAAGTCATATGCTCGTTGTGATTGCCACAAGCTGTATCATCATTGTCTTGCGAGGGGCGGCGATCGGGCTGGAAGGCGCGGCGCGGTCCAACGCCAACCTTATATTCGCGATGTGGGGGATTCCCGTTGTGGGTATTGCTGCCGCCTCGTTTGTTCTGGCGACAGACCGCACAGCTCTTCCCCCTTCGCTCTTGAAGGCCATGGCCGGATTTGTCGCCAAAGTGGCGGGGGGATGGAGCTTTTTGACGCACAGGTTGCGACGGCGCCAAGCCGTCTCGAAAGAGCGGGCCGCATGATGGATGGCGCTTTCGTGACCGATTTCCTCAAGGCCCGTCTTCGCTCTTTGCACCCTGCATTTTGCGGCTGCGGTCCGGCGCTTGCGGTAACGTTAACGATCTCTCCCAAATGCTTAATGACCGGTGCTTTTGCGGGTGGTATTTTGACGGTATTTGTGGTGTATTTGCGCCGTGCACTGTGGTGTCGTTTCGGGGTCGAAGATATGGAACATATCACAGCATGCGGATGGGGACCCGATACAGGTTGTTGCATTGAGTAATATGGGAAATATCTTGGTTGGCAGGAGCAACGTGTGACCAGTTTCCTGCTCAGCAAACTGCGCGCGCGTGGTGTCCGCAACAGCGGGCTGTTGGTGCGCGTGGTTCTGGCGACACTGCTGGCTGGCAGCGCTTTTGCGGCGGTGACAGGGCTTTCCCATGCCCAGCTGGTCGAGGAAAGATCAAGCACCGGCGAACGGCAGCTTCGCCCCCGCGATCCCGATGCACAGCTTTTCCTGAAAGCCGATCAACTCGTCTACGACAATGATGCTGAAACCGTGACGGCGAGCGGCAATGTGCAGCTCGACTATGATGGCTACAATGTCGTTGCACGGCAGGTCACCTACAATCAGCAGACCCGCAAGGTGAAAGCTTTCGGCAATGTGGAGATCCGGGAGCCGGATGGTAATATAGTCTTTGCGCAGGAAATCGATCTGACCGATGATTTCAGCGAGGGCTTCGTTAATGCGTTGCGTGTTGAAACACCCGAACGCACCACTTTTGCAGCAGAGAGTGCGCAAAGATTTGCCGGTGATAAAACCGTCTTCAACAACGGCGTCTATACCGCCTGCAAGACCTGCAAGAAGAGCAATGTGGGGCCGCCGCTGTGGCAGATAAAGGCGCGCAAGGTTACCTCAGACGGTGTTGAGAAAACCATCGCTTACGAAGACGCGACTTTTGAGCTGTTTGGTAAGCCAATCGCTTATCTGCCCTATTTCAAGCATGCGGATCCATCAGTTAAGCGAAAGAGCGGTTTTTTGATTGGCCGGGCCGGTTATACCGAGGAGTTGGGCCTTTGGTACCGTCAACCCTATTTCCTGGTGACAGGTGACAGTCATGATCTGACGTTCACGGTGGGTGCTTTTTCAAGACAGGGCTTTTTGGGGCAGGTCGAGTGGCGTCATCAGCTTGAAAACGGTTTCTACACCCTGCAGGCGGCAGGCATAAACCAGCAGGACCCTGACAGCTTCTCGTTTGCACCCAGCAATTCGGTTTCCGACAGGGGCATGTTTGCCACCACGGGGCTGTTTAACATCAACCCCCGCTGGACCTTTGGCTGGAACTATCTTGCTCAGTCAGACGAGAGCTTCTCGCGCGACTACGAAATTGACGGTTATACCAGCCAGAATATTACCAACGAAGTCTTTCTGCGCGGCCTCAATAAACGCAGTTTCTTTGATCTTTCAGCCTATCAATATCTGATTCAACCTTCCCTCATCACCTCCCGGTCCGACGCATTTCAGGATGAAGATCAACAGGCAATCATCCGCCCGCTTCTTGATTATAATTATGAAAAGAACAGTCCCTATACCGGCGGTCAGTTCAATCTCGATGTCAACGTCACCAGCCTGCAGAGAGACGAGGCGAATGTTGTCAACACGCTGTCCGGCGACAACCGGACTCACGGGCTGGAAGGTGAGACCACACGGGCCAGCGTTGACGCAAGCTGGAAAAAGACGCTCACAACGAGCGGCGGTCTTTCAATCACCCCTTCTGCTTCCCTTCGCGCTGACTGGGTAACAACAAACGGCACCGGCCTTGCAACGCAGATCGATGCCCCCGGGTTTTCCGTTGACGACGGCTCCCAGTTCCGTTTCATGCCGACAGCCGGTCTGGAAATCAGTTATCCCATCCTGGCAAGAACGGCGACTTCAAGCCATGTTTTTGAGCCGGTAGCCAATGTGTTCGTGCGGCCTGACCTTGGGTTTGACGGGGTCCTTCCCAACGAAGATGCGCAAAGTCTGGTGTTCGATACCACCACATTGTTCGAACGGGACAAGTTTTCCGGTTATGACAGGATTGAAGAAGGGATCCGCGCCAATGTCGGGTTGCGCTATTCAGGCATATTTGCAGGCGGGCTTGCGCTTAATGCCCTGATTGGCCAGTCCTACCATCTGGCGGGCGAGAACTCTTTTTCACGGCTTGATGATCTTGTAAACACGGGTGAAGAATCCGGGCTGGAATCCGATGTCTCCGACTATGTGGCGTCGTTTGGAGCCATCACCCCAAACGGCCTCACCTTCAATGTCAAAGGCCGGTTCGACGAGGATACATTTGATTTACGGCGTGGCGAAGCTGCACTCGCATTCAGATATGGCAACATCAGCACCGTCGCCAACTACACCTTTATCGATGGACAACCCGATACCGGATTTGCCGATGACAGAGAGCAGGTTGGCGGCACTGTCAGCTATTCGTTCAGCCCTGGATGGTCGGCATTTGCAGCCTATCAGTACGATGTTCAGGACAGCTTCCTTCTCAGCCAGTCCTATGGCCTGACCTACAGTTGCGATTGTTTCAATTTCGCGCTTGTCTATTCCGAAACCAACGCCAACAATGGTCAAACGACCCGAACAGCGCAATTTCGCATAACACTGCGCACCCTGGGCGAGTTTGATGGCGACATCGATATTGGATCAAACGACGAAGGTTCTGTGTTCTAACACGATCTTTATTTTCATCCTTTCACCTTATTGCTAGACTATCGCTCTACGGGATATGCCGGGGTAGAAAACTGTGAGACAAGTCATGACCACTTTTCTTTCGCTTGGGGCGGAACAGACAATACGCAAAATTGCCAGCGCTGCATTGCTGGCAGGCCTTGTCGTAGCGCTGCCGCTGGAACATGCGTTTGGCCAAAGCAAAATAGCCGTCACGGTCAACAAAAGCGCCATAACCACAAACGACATCAAACGACGCGCGGCATTTTTCAAGCTGCGCCGTATCAAGGGCAATCACCGCAAGCTTGCAACAGACGAGCTGATAGAAGAATCGCTGAAAATGCAGGAAGCGCGCCGCCTGCGTCTTGTTGTTGGCGACAAGCAGGTGAACGAAGCCTATGGGCGTTTTGCAAAACGCAATAAAATGCCCTTGAAAGCCCTGAACCAGATCATGGCCCGCTCAGGCGTGACCGTGCGAGGGTTCAAGCAATTTATCAGAGCCCAGATGAGCTGGCAGCGTGCGGTTTCTGCCCGTCTTCAGGTCGAGGCACGTGGAACTCCCACACGCAGCGGGTCAAACACTCAAGCTCAAAGATGGTTGATTGATCCAAAAGCAAAGACCAAGCAGGTTGACGAATTTACCATCCAACAGGTGGTGTTTCTGGTGCCAGCCGGCAAACGCAAGGCACTCCTGGCGCAACGGCGCAAGGACGCGAAGAATTTCCGCAACCGCATGAATGGATGCACCGGCACCAAAAGCCTGGCAAAAGGATTGAAGAACGTATCGGTTGTTGATCGCGGTCGCGTTATGGTTTCTCAATTACCTGATCGCTGGAGAGACAAGATTTCGAGCACTCCGGTTGGGAAAGTGACGCCGGTTGTTGACACCGAAAAAGGCGTCGAGATGATTGCGATATGCAAATCGCGGCAGATCAAGACAAAGGCAAACGAGCTTAGCGATATTTTCGCTGACGGTGGCATTCAAAAAGCCGCCGGTGAAATGGAAAAAAAGTACATTGCAGAGCTTAGAAAACGCGCCAAGATCAACCGCAGGTAATTCGACAGTCAGGATCGACTGGTGACCCCTGAAAATCCGTCGACCGCACCACTTCCGCTCGTCGTATCCATAGGGGACCCGCTGGGCATTGGCCCGGAAATCGCGTTGCAGGCATGGTTGGCGCAAAGCGAGAGTTCTGCCCGGCGCCTTCCTCCCTTTGTGCTCCTCTGTGACCCTGATCACCTGAGCATACAGGCAAAGGCGCTTGGGCTCGATGTTGAGTTGCACGAATGTCTGGAACATCAGGATATCGCCACAGCGGCCTTTGAAAATTTTTCATCGAAGCTTCCGGTTGTTCGTCTCAAGAACCGTTTTTCCGGTTCACCCGGTGTGCCTTCAGGCGAGAATTCACAAGGTATCGTCGAAGCTATTTCAACGGGCGTTGACATGATCCGCTCACGGTTTGCCGCCGGGCTTGTGACGCTCCCGATAAACAAGAAATCACTATACAATTCGGGATTTGATTTTCCCGGTCACACGGAGTTCCTCGGTTCCCTATCGGCTCAATGGCCGGGAGCAAAAGAAGGCGCAAGGCCGGTCATGATGCTTGCGGGGCCACAGCTGCGTGCCATACCTGTGACCATCCATATCCCCTTAAGTGAAGTTCCCGGAGCTCTGACGAGCGAGGATATTGTCGAGACAGTGACAATTGCCGCGCGTGACCTGACCGACCGTTTTGATATCGCGTCTCCACGCGTTGCCATAAGCGGCCTCAATCCCCATGCCGGGGAAAACGGTGCCATGGGAAAGGAAGACGAAACGATTATCGCACCTGCCATCAGCACTCTTCAAAAAGCAGGTATCAATTGCTTCGGCCCCCTCCCCGCAGACACCATGTTCCATGCCGCAGCACGGGAAAAATATGATGTCGCGGTTTGCATGTATCACGATCAGGCGCTCATTCCAGCCAAGGCTTTGGCGTTTGAAGAGACAGTAAATGTAACTCTGGGATTACCGTTCATCCGTACATCACCGGATCACGGCACCGCTTATGATCTGGCCGGAAAAGGCACCGCCAACCCCGCCAGTTTTGTTGCGGCTTTGACAATGGCTGACCAGATGAGCCGGGCTGAGACAGGCACCATCTCGTGAGCCATATTGACGACCTGCCGCCCCTGCGCGATGTAATTCGCGACCATGGACTGGCGGCCAGAAAAGCACTTGGTCAGAACTTTCTGCTTGATCTCAACCTGACGATGAAAATCAGCCGGGCCGCGGGCGATCTTACCAACGCGACTGTGCTGGAGATTGGCCCTGGACCGGGAGGCCTTACCCGTGCCCTGCTTGCCAACGGAGCGCGCCGCGTCGTCGCGATTGAACGTGATGCCCGTTGTTTACCGGCATTGGAGCAGATCGCCATGGCAACCGATGATCGTCTTCACATCATTGAAGGCGATGCGCTGAGCCTGAACCACCGCGACGTTTTGGCAGATGCCGGAACCGATCTGGAAAATGACAAGATCATTATTGCAGCCAACCTTCCCTACAACATCGCCACGCCCCTGTTTACACGATGGGTTGGGACTAAAAACTGGCCGCCATTCTGGCACGGTATGACGCTGATGTTCCAAAAGGAAGTTGCGCAACGCATCACAGCTTCACCCTTGGACAAGGCGTGGGGCCGGTTGGGCGTCCTGTCATCATGGCGCACCTATAGCGAGATCGCTTTTGACTTGCCGCCCCAGGCTTTCACCCCAGCGCCCAAGGTCACGTCATCGGTTGTTATGATTCAACCCAATCTGAACCCTGTCCAGGCCAACATTCATGCGATTGAGCGCATCACCCAGGCGGCGTTTGGGCAGCGCCGCAAGATGTTGCGGCAGAGTTTGAAATCAGAAGGTGGAGAAGCCTTGCTCATGGCCGCAGATATTGATGGCACCCGCAGGGCAGAGACGCTCTCGATAGAGGAATTTGCAGCGCTGGCAAATGCGCTGGACGGGATCTAATCCAGCAGCCCCGCCACAAACTCATGCAGGCCGACGCGCCGGTCACGCCGCAAGCGTTCTGCCGTGAGAATCGAGCGCACCTCACTGAAAGAGCGATTGAGATCATCATTGATAATCACATAGTCATATTCACCCCAATGCTGCATCTCAACGCGCGAATTCTCCAGCCGCCGCTCTATGACATCATCGGAATCTTCGGCCCGTCTGATCAGGCGGTTTCGCAGTTCCGCCATTGAGGGGGGCAGGATGAAAATGCTGACAATATCTGCGCGCGCCGCTTCAAACATCTGCAACGCCCCCTGCCAGTCGATATCAAACAACATGTCACGCCCGGCCGCCATTGCCTCCTGAACCGGCTCAAAGGGGGTTCCGTAGAAATTGCTGTGTACCTCGGCCCATTCAAGCAACTGGCCGTTGTCGCGCATGATTTCAAATTCGCGCTTGTCGATGAACTGATAGTCCTGGCCATCAACCTCGCTGACACGACGCTCGCGGGTTGTCACGGATACAGACAACTCAAGCTGCGGTTCATCGCGCAGCAGCCTGCGTGCGATTGTCGATTTACCGGCACCCGATGGCGAGGACAAAACCAGCATCAAACCACGGCGATCAATGCCGGAGGATCTGAGCTGCGACAGAGTTTGAGAATCAGACATGGCCTATTCCACATTCAATATCTGTTCGCGAAACTGGTCGATCACGACCTTCAATTCAAGGCCAATGGCGGTCAGAGACACAGCATTGGATTTTGAACACAACGTGTTGCATTCGCGGTTGAATTCCTGGGCCAGAAACTCAAGCTTGCGTCCAACAGGGCTGCCGCTGGCAATAAGGTCGCGGGCAGCCGTACTGTGAGCGGCCAGACGGTCCAGTTCCTCGCGAATGTCTGCCTTGGTTGCAAGCAGGGCAACTTCCTGATGAAGACGCGCCTCATCAAGTTCACTCCCCGCCCCCATCAGCTTACCCACCTGATCGGACATACGTTCTGCAATGGCCTTTGCGCTGCGCGCCGGATCCGCTTCGGCCTGTGCTGTCAGTTCCTGAATTTTTTCGATATGGCCCAGCAAAACTTCGGCCAGGGCCCGGCCCTCGACGGCACGGTGCTCATTGAGCGATTTCAATGTTTCGTTGAAACTTACTGTCAACGCCTCATCAAGGACAGCACCTTCCTCGTCGCTCAACTGGGGTTCACTGACATCCAGAACGCCGCGCAATGCCAGTATCTGTGCTGCCGAAGACCGGGCGGTTTCGGCATTTTCGTCGATTTCGTTTATTGCCGACAGCACCCTTTGCAACGCCTGGGAGTTGACCGTTGGGGCGACCTCTCCACCATTGTGGGCCATAGTGAGAGCTACCTGAACATTGCCCCGCGCAAGAGAGCCAGCACAGGCTTTGCGAAACACCTGTTCAAGATGTTCGGTACCCGGCGGCAGACGCAAGCGAACGTCCAGTCCCTTGCCGTTGACCGCCCGCATTTCCCACGACCATTGCGTGCTGCCCGACCGCCCTTCGTTGCGGGCGAAGCCTGTCATGCTGTAAAGCGTCAATTGTCGGCACCGCCTGACGAGGTTTCGTCACCGTTTTCTTCTGCTTCCTTGGCTGCTTTTTCAGCAGCCTCACGAGCCTTTTTGGCAGCAGCTTCGATCTTGCGCCATTTCGCGACGTTGGCGTTGTGCTCTTTGAGAGTTTTGGCAAATGCATGACCGCCGGAACCGTCAGCCACAAAAAACAGATCTTCCGTCTCCAACGGATTGGCAACCGCCCTTAGCGATTCAATTCCGGGATTAGCGATGGGTGTGGGAGGCAGGCCCTTTATGATGTAGGTGTTGTAAGGCGTTGAACGGCGAATATCTGACCGGAAAATGGGACGATCTTTCGGTTTTCCCTTCCCGCCAAACAAGCCGTAAATAATCGTGGGGTCGGTCTCAAGCTTCATGCCTTTGCGCAGACGGTTGACGAACACGGACGCGACATGAGCCCGTTCGCCTGCCACGCCGGTTTCCTTTTCAACGATGGACGCCAGAATAACCATTTCTTCAGGAGACTTGAGCGGCAGACCAACGACACGGCTCTTCCAGACCTCATCAACCGCCTTTTTCTGGGCTTCCTGCAGGCGCTCGATCACCTGTTGCCGCGTTGTGCCCCGGGGAAAGGAATAGGTGCTGGGAAGCAGCGATCCCTCTGGTGGAATCTCGGGCCGGTCCCCTTCAAGAGTTTCATCAAAGGCAATACGTTCACTGATCTGGTACGAGGTCCAGCCTTCGGGGAACGTGATTGAATATTCCACCGAGCGCCCCTCGGTCAGTTCGTGCATGACCTGCCTCATGCTCATGCCCGGTTTCATGGCAAATTCGCCGGCCTTGAGTTTTGAATCCTGACCGGCCGCCTGAACACCCCGGATAAAGACGCGCAGAGGCCCTTGTTTTTCGATAATTCCCTCCGCTTCCAACGCCGCCTGGATCGACCGGAAACTGGCTCCCTTTGGCACCACGAAAGTCTTTGCTTCCTGCAGCGGGCCTTTGGCCTCAAACTGGGTCGTACCGTACCAGATCAGGCCGACGAAACAGATTGCTCCCACAATCGCTATCGTGAACAGAAAATTGAAAAAACGGACCAGCGTGCCGCGGGCTTTCCTGGATCTCTTTGCCGCCTCCAGCTTCTCATCAATTTCATTGGGCGACCCGTTGATAAATGTGTCGCGGGTATAGGTTGGCTCCATGCTGTTTTCGTTCTCAAACAGATCTGAAAACTCGCCTTTGCGGTTCTGCCGCCCAAATGCCGGTTTTGATGGGTCATTCACCACGGGGCAAATCCGCCTTCTTGTTTTTGCGTGACATCAAACCACTCACCGCATTTCGCACCCCATGAACGCCAACACAATCAAATCAATGTGGCAAAACAGCGAGAAACGACACCGGCCCAGTGTTGTTAAACACATACACCAACAGGCAAAAATGCCCAATCCAAAGGAGACAAAAATCAGACTTTTTGGAAGACCAAAGACGCATTCGTTCCGCCAAAACCAAAAGAATTGGACAGCGCAATATTGATTTCCAGGTCTTTTGCGGCTTTTGGCACAAGATCAACTGCTGTTTCCGCTTCCGGCTTGTCGAGGTTCAGCGTTGGCGGAACCCTGCCGTCCCGCATGGCCTGGAGACAGAAAATGGCTTCAACCGACCCGGCGGCACCCAAAAGATGGCCAATTGCCGATTTGGTGGAGGACATGGTGAGGTTCGCAGCCGAATCACCAACAAGTCTCTCGACCGCACCAAGCTCCATCGTATCCGCCATGGTGGACGTGCCGTGGGCGTTTACATAGTCAATCTGTGATGCCTCGATACCGGCACGTTTCAGGCTCGCCTTCATGGCGCGGAATGCACCCTCGTGGTCCTGCGCCGGTGCGGTTATGTGATGGGCATCGCCGGAAAGGCCGTATCCGATCACCTCACCATAGATTTTTGCACCCCGTGCCTTGGCGTGTTCAAGTTCCTCGACAACAACGATCCCGGCCCCCTCACCCATGACAAATCCATCACGGTCCGCATCCCATGGCCGTGATGCCTTCTCAGGTTCGTCATTGAATGATGTGGAAAGCGCCTTGCAGGCTGCAAAGCCGGCAAGCGACAACCGACACACGGGCGATTCAGAACCGCCTGCCACCATGACATCGGCATCGCCAAGGGCGATCATCCGGGCAGCATCGCCAATGGCATGGGCGCCGGTCGAGCAGGCCGTCACAACCGAGTGGTTGGGTCCTTTAAGACCATGCATGATTGATACATATCCCGAGGCCAGATTGATCAGGCGGCCAGGAATAAAAAACGGGCTAACGCGCCGCGGTCCGCGCTCAGCAAGCAAAAGCGACGTCTGCTCAATTCCCTGAAGACCCCCAATACCTGAGCCGATCAGCGTACCCGTGGCACATTTCTCATCTTCAGTCTTGGGGTGCCAACCGGCATCATTTAACGCCTGAGTGGCAGCAGAAACCGCATAGACAATGAACGGGTCAACCTTGCGTTGCTCCTTCACTTCCATCCAGTCATCGGGATCAAAATTGCCATCGCTCGTGTCGCCACGCGGAAGCTGGCAAGCGATTTTCGCAGGCAGGTCTTCAACTTCGAAATCGGTAACGCGTTTTGCAGCATTCTTACCGGCTACAAGATTGGCCCAGGTGGTCTCGGCGTCACCCCCGAGCGGTGACACCATGCCAATACCGGTCACGACGGCACGTCTCATGATCATATTACGCCCAGTTTACGTTTCGTGGAAAATGCCGACCAGTCATCAGCAGCAGCGGGCACGCAATTCCGGTGCCAAACGATGCCTCATAAGACTGAGGCACCAGGCAAGCCCAATCAGGCTTTGTTTTTATCGAGATAATCGACGGCATCTTTGACCGTCTGAATGGTTTCAGCCGCATCGTCGGGAATTTCGACACCGAATTCCTCTTCAAAGGCCATCACCAGCTCGACTGTGTCCAGGCTGTCCGCGCCCAGATCGTCGATAAAAGACGCATTCAGCACAACCTTTTCACCCTCGACGCCGAGGTGCTCTACAACGATTTTCTTAACGCGGTCTTCTGTATCGCTCATATTGGTTCTCCGGTATGGACCAAACTCATTTCGCTTCTTCCTAGTTAACGCAGCAAGCCAGATCAAGCGCTATTGTCTCAAGGCCCGGTTTGCGTTGTTTTTCAACAGCTTTATCCTGCTTTTGCCTCGGTTTGGGCTAATTTGGGGAAGGAAAAACTGAACAGATTCGCCAATCAGCGCTAAATCATCGCCATGCCGCCATTCACGTGAATCGTCTGACCCGTGATGTAAGAGGCCTCATCGCTTGCCAGAAAAGACACCGCACTGGCAACTTCTGCGCCTGTTCCAAGCCGTCTGGAAGGAACGCTTGCCAATATGGCATCACGCTGTTTTTCATTCAAAACATCCGTCATGGGTGTCTCGATAAATCCCGGTGCAACGCAGTTGACGGTCACTCCACGGCTGGCAATCTCCATCGCCAGTGATTTTGACATGCCAATCATGCCGGCCTTTGAAGCACAGTAGTTTCCCTGCCCGGCATTCCCGGTCACGCCAACCACTGATGTTATGTTGATAATCCGGCCACCTTTGCGGCGCATCATGGGATACACGACATCTCTGGTAAGTTGAAAAGTTGCCCTGAGATTGATGTCCAGCACCGCATCCCAGTCTTCATCGCTCATGCGCACAAACAAACCGTCTTTGGTTATTCCCGCATTGTTGACCAGAATATCGATACCCTCGAGTTCAGATTCAGCTTTGCTGGCCAATTCCTTGATTTCGTTGGAATCACCAAGATTGGCCGGGAAAATATGGGCGTTCGCCCCCATCTGCGATGCCATGGTTTTCAGCTTCTCTTCACGGGTGCCGTGAAGCCCGACCACCGCCCCCTGCTCATGCAGCATTTTTGCGATGGCTTCGCCAATGCCGCCCGAGGCTCCGGTCACGAGTGCCTTCTTGCCAGTCAGGTCAAACATTGCTTTCTCCAGTAATAAATTTTGTGAGTCTTTTCCGCAGCCTGGTCGTGTTGACTGAGGAGATGGTTGCTCACGCTAAGAAATTGATTCAAGGGCAGTGTCAATATCTTCAGGTTTGCCGATGGCGGTTGTCTTCAGATCCCGGTCGATCCGGCGCGCCAACCCGCACAAAACCTTGCCGGACCCTATCTCCCAAAGGTTGCTCACCCCCTCCTGCGACATATAGGTGACACTTTCAGCCCAGCGAACACGCCCGGTAACCTGCTCTATCAGACGCTTTTTGACGTCGTCGGGATGAGAAATCGGTTCTGCCAGCACGTTTGAAATCAAAGGGACAATGGTGGGTTTGATGTCGACTTCTTCAAGCGCCTGAGCCATGCGCTGCCCTGCAGGTTCCATGAGTTTTGAATGGAAAGGGGCTGAGACCGGCAAGGGCAATGTCCGTTTTGCGCCCACGGTTGTGGCAGCTTCCATGGCCCGTTCCACAGCCTCTTTATGGCCGGAAATCACAATTTGCCCGCCGCCATTGTCATTGGCTACCTGACAGCTGTTTTCCCCCTCGGTCGCCTCGATACAGATTGTATCGACCACCAATTGCTCCAGTCCGATAATCGCTGCCATAGCACCAACACCCACCGGGACGGCGGCCTGCATCGCTTCTCCGCGTATGCGCAAGAGCCGTGCGGTATCGCTGATGCTGAGTGCGTGTGCCGCTGCCAGTGCCGAATATTCACCCAAACTGTGCCCGGCAACATAAGAGGCGCGGGTCACCTGAAAACCCTTTGATTCCATGGCCCGAACAGCCGCGAGACTGACCGCCATCAGTGCGGGTTGAGCATTGGCGGTCAGTTTCAGCGTCTCTTCATCGCCCTCCCAGATGAGCGCAGAGAGTTTTTCTCCCAGCGCATCATCAACTTCGTCAAAAACGGCTCTGGCTTCTGGAAAAACATCGGCCAGTTCCCGACCCATGCCGACTGCCTGAGAGCCTTGTCCGGGAAAGGTGAGTGCGAGCATTGGAGAATCCATAGACAAAAGGTGTTTCGTCTAGTTGATAAGAAATGGAGCCAAGGTCAAGATCGCCCCTCTTTTTACTGCTTTTGTGCACGTAGCTTTGAGACCGTCATGCGCGGCGACAGGCCCTCCTGATCAATCATCAGCTCAAGAAGGCCGCCGGTTGGTGAAGCGCAGGCGCGCTGGAATGCGTCAGAAAAATCCTCGGTGCGCTCAATGCGCTCGCCCAACATGCCATAGGCTTTGGCAATTGCGGTAAAATCCGGATTGACAATCTCGGTACCGCT
Organism: uncultured Rhizobiaceae group bacterium; assembly: GCA_937930635.1. Taxonomy (GTDB): domain Bacteria; phylum Pseudomonadota; class Alphaproteobacteria; order Rhizobiales; family Rhizobiaceae; genus Pseudahrensia. The sequence goes on along the minus strand of CALHCF010000002.1, from coordinate 236,899 downwards.
CACACGCCCCGGATATTCGCGTTCCTGATGCATACGGATGGTTCCGTAGGTACCGTTATTCAGGAGCAGGATCACAGGGTAAGCGCCATGCTGAAGCGCGGCACCCAGTTCCATTCCGTTCATCTGAAAGTCACCATCACCGGCAAAACACAGGACAAAACGGGTCGGATCGACCATTTTGGCCATGACTGCGGCAGGGACGCCTGCTCCCATCGACCCTGCCTGCGGCCCAAGAAGCCTGCGCCCGGCCCCATAGTAGATGTACCGTCCTGCCCAGATCGCAAAATTCCCTGCACCATTGGTAATAATGGCATCTTCTGGAAGCACCTCGCGCAGATATTCCATGATGATGCCCATATCCACGCCACCCGGCTGCGGTTGCACTTCAAGGCCGGCATTCCAGGCTTCGCGGGCCTGTTTTGTGCGCTCTGCCCAGACCGGTTCCGCGACCGGCGGACACTGCGCCAGAGCCTGTGCCATTTCATTCGGTCCTGAAAGAATGGCGAGATCGGGGGTAAAGATCTTACCCAGCTCGCCATCGCTGGCATGGGCATGGACAAGTGTTTTTTCAAATGTTGCAGGATCAAACAGCGAGTAGCCGTCAGTCAGTGTTTCTCCAAAACGGACATTGAGCGCGATTAGTAGATCGCTCTCATCAAGAAACCGGCGAATTTCAGGAGCGATGCCAAATCCTGCATCTCCGATATAACTTGGTGAGTGATTGTCGATCACGTCCTGATTGCGAAACGTGACGATCACAGGAAGGCTGTTGGCTTCAGCAAACTGCTTTAGCGCCGCCTCACCTTTGCGGCCCCAACCGCCGCCACCGGCAACAAGAACAGGTTTTTGGGCCGCTGCCAGACGGTCCATCAGGTCTTCAATCTGCGCCGAATCCGGTTTCGCCTGAACCGGAACAACCCTCGCCCGGGGAATGGCGCTTGTCTTTTGAACCAGCATGTCTTCGGGCAAAGCCACCACCACCGGCCCCGGACGCCCTGATTGAGCGACAGCAAAGGCACGGGAGACCAGTTCCGGCACTCGGTCCGCATCGTCAATCTCGACGACCCATTTGGCCATCGACCCGAAAACCGCCTTGTAATCCAGTTCCTGAAAAGCTTCACGCCCCCGCATGGATGTCTCGATCTGACCGACAAAAACCACCATGGGTGTGGAATCCTGCATGGCCGTGTGGATGCCGATGGATGCGTTGGTCGCTCCCGGTCCACGGGTAACGAAAAGGATGCCGGGTTTACCGGTCAGCTTTCCATAGGCTTCTGCCATAAAGGCTCCGCCCCCTTCATTGCGGCAGCCGACAAAGCTGAAAGCGTTGGATACATCGTGAAGGGCATCGAGAACGGCCAGATAGCTCTCCCCCGGCACGCCGAAACCGATCTCAACTTCCTGCGCAAGCAGACATTCAACAAGCAGTTGCGCGCCGGTACGGTTTTTCATGCTGTGCTCCAAAAAACAAAATGCCCGGCAACCAGTGGCTGCCGGGCACCAGATATCACAATTCCAGCAAACCCTTAGCGGATTTTGATGGTCTCAAACTTGCCATCCTTGACCTCCAGTTCCTTGTAGGAACCAGCGGCTTCACCAACATCGGTGAGCGTGACATTGGAGGCGCCTTCATAATCGACCTGGCCGCCGGATTTCAAAATCTCCAGCGCTTTTGCCAGTTCGCCGGGAAGGATCTTTTCGCCCGGTGCGTTGGCGACGTCCATGATCTTGCCCTGGATGGCGGCACGGTCTGTTGAACCGGCAGCCTGCATGGCGAGGATCATCAATGCGGCGGCGTCATAAGACTCCGGCATGAACGGGCCGTCGTTCTTTTTCAGGCCACCAGCCGTGGCGACTTCCTTGAACTTGGCAGCACCGGCTGAATCGGAACCGGGCAAAGTGCCGATTGTTCCGTTGAGGTCAGCACCGATCGCCTTGATCAACGATTCACCGATCATGCCATCAGCAAGGATGAACTTGTCGAAAGCGCCGGTATCAAGAGAGGTCTGGATGATGCCCTTTCCGCCCTGATCCACGTATCCAAAGACCGCAAGATGCTCAGCACCGGCAGCCGACAGCGCGCCGACTTCGGCGGAATAGTCTGCCTTGCCGTCTTCATGGGCTGCACTGATCGCAATTTCGCCGCCAGCGGCTTTGAATGCGGTCGCAAACGAGTCGGCAAGGCCTTTGCCGTAATCATTGTTGGTGAATGTCACGGCAACCTTGGTGATGCCCTTGTCTTTGAGGATATCAGCCAGAACCTGTCCCTGACGGGCATCCGAAGGGGCTGTACGGAAGAAGAAGCCCTTGTCTTCGATTGTGGTCAGCGCCGGTGATGTGGCGGATGGGGAAACCATGACCACACCGTTGGGAACACCCACATTATTGGCGATTGCTGTGGTTACACCAGAGCAGTCAGCCCCCATGATTCCAACAACACCGTCAGACGTGATCAGCTTTTCTGCAGCAGCAGTGGCGGCAGCGGCATCTGTGCAGGTTGAGTCTGCACGAACAGCAACGATGGTCTTGCCATCCAGAACCTTGCCAGCTGTTTCCTTCATGGCAAGTTCAGCAGCGCTGGCCATGTCCGGTGTCAGCGATTCAATAGGACCGGTAAAGCCCAAAATAACGCCCATTTTCACTTCGTGCCCGTCAGCAAACGCTGCTGTGGTCATGCCCGCAAGAATGGTCGATGCGAGAAGAAGTTTTTTCATGTTGTACTCCCTGAAACTATTCTCGTTTGTTTTGATGCCAATACCCGGCACCGCTCTCCATGGACGGTCTGAATTACCGTCGAATGAATCTAATTTCCGATGTTTTTATCGGTTAAGCAACCTGTGTTTTTATCCCCTGTTACAGCGATCAGCTCCTTGCCGTACGTTCCGGCAATATTCCGCCGGGGCTAAAGCGCATCACCACCAGCATGATAACACCCATAATCAAAAAACGCATATGCTGAGCGCTGTCGAGAAGGTGTCGGCGCAGCCAGTCTCCCTCTTCCATTGAAGCGGTTGCAATGCCCATCAGCCAGTTACCGGCCGGTTCTGCCTCAATCCAGACGAACCAGATGATGAAAGCCCCCAAAACCGATCCCAGATTATTGCCCGATCCCCCGACAATAACCATCACCCAGATCAGGAAAGTATAACGCAGGGGCTGATAGGTGCCCGGCGTGAACTGACCATCAAGTGTGGTGAGCATGGCACCGGCGATACCAACCACCGCCGACCCCAGAACAAATATCTGCAAATGACGGCGCGTGACATTCTTGCCCATCGCTGCGGCCGAGACTTCATTGTCACGGATGGCCCGCACCATACGGCCCCAGGGTGATGCCAGGGCGAGCACGCACAGAATTAACACGATCAGCAAGACGGCAAGGAACAGTCCGCCGTAACACAGTTTTACGAACAGGCTTGATCCCTCAACAGTCAATTCACGCAGCATCTGCGACCGGGTCGCCCCCTCAAGCCCGGCAAGACTGCCCGCGTAAAACCACTCGACCCATTCAATAAACCGCGGGCTTTCCTGCAAATTCAGTTCATAAGGCACAGGGCGCTGCAGACCCGTGACGTTTTTCACGCCGCGCGTCAGCCAGTCTTCATTTTTCATAACCGCGATCAGGATTTCCGAAATTCCAAGCGTTGCAATCGCCAGATAATCGGAGCGCAACCCCAGGGCAACCTTGCCGATTAACCAGGCAATGATGGCTGCAAACACCCCACCAACAGCCCAGGAAAAGATAATTGGCAGCCCCAGGCCGCCCAGGAAACCCGATTTCGCCGGGTTGTCCGCCTCAATGGCCAATACGGCGGGATCATAAAACTGACGGATCAGCACATAGCCACCCAACACCACAATCAGCATCGCGACCGTTTTTACCCATGCCCTGCCCCGCCATTTCGAAAGCTGCCAGGCAGCCGCAATCACCCCAAGGGTTACCGCCCCTGCAATGAGCAGATTGCTGCCACCTGCGGCCCACGCGGTTGATACGGGCGCACGGGACGTCAGCATGGCTGCAACGCCACCCAGTGCCGCAAACCCCATGATCCCGACATTAAAGAGCCCCGCATATCCCCACTGAATATTCACACCCAGCGCCATCACTGCCGAAATCAGGCACAGATTGAAGATCGCGAGCATGACGTTCCAGGATTGGTAGTGACCGACCCCGGCCAGCAGGACTGCCATAATTCCAAAACCGATAAGGGCGCGCATCGAAGGGTTCATATCACCTTACCTTTCAGCAACCCTGTTGGCCGCACCAGCAGCACAACAACCAGAATGATAAAGGAAACGGCAAATTTGTAGTCCGTCGACAAAAGCTGCATCAAACCCTCAGGCGCATAGTCCACCGGCACCAGATAGGTGATGAATTTCTTATAGGCATAGGTGACAGCGACCTCCGAAAACGCCACCACGAAACCTCCCAGAATTGCACCGACCGGATGCCCCACACCGCCGACAATGGCCGCAGCAAACATCGGCAGCAGCAACTGGAAGTAGGTGAACGGTTTGAAGCTCTTGTCCAGCCCATAAAGAACACCGGCAATGGTCGCGAGACCAGCAGCCAGAATCCACGTCACCGTCACGACCTTTTGCGGTGAAATCCCTGACAAAAGAGCAAGGTCTTCGTTATCGGAAAAGGCCCGCATTGATTTGCCGGTGCGTGTGCGGTTCAAAAACCAGAAGAGCAAGGCGACAAGAACCATGGCCATCACCACGGTCAGCATTTGCGATGATTTTATCGCAAGCCCTTCATTGAGGCCGGTCGCATTCTTGAAGGCGCGTGCCTTCACAATAAAACGCTCACCATCCATAAAACTCTGGTCGTTTGGGCCAATGATAAAACGAACGATGCCGTTCATGACAAACATCACCCCGACCGAAGCCATGACGAGACGAATTGGCGGTGCCTTTACTTCGCGATAATGCCGGTAGACCAGCCGGTCCGTCGCCAGCGCAAAGATAGCCGTTGCTGCAACGCCAATGGGCAGCGCCAGCAGTGCGGTTGGCAAGGGTGCAATCGAAACACCTGTGCCCTGCAACCACCAGGTCGCCAGAATGGTGACCATGGTGCCGAAGGCCATGGTGTCTCCATGGGCAAAATTGGCAAACCGAAGAATGCCATAAAGCAATGTGATCCCCAGAGCACCCAGCGCCAGCTGAGAACCATAAGTCAGGCCTGGAATGAGGACGAAATTGGCAAAGAGGGTCAGTGCGTTGAGAAAATCGATCACAGTCAGCCCCCCAAAAACGACTTGCGCACTTCGGCGTTGGCAAGCAGCGCCTCGCCGGTATCGGTGAAGCGGTTCTCACCCTGCACCAGCACATAGCCGCGATCGGCGATGTTGAGCGCCTGACGGGCGTTTTGCTCGACCATCAAAACGGCCACACCCGTCTCGCGGATTTCCAGAATACGATCAAACAATTCGTCCATCACCACCGGAGAAACGCCTGCTGTTGGTTCATCCAGCATCAGCACAGACGGTCGGGTCATAAGCGCCCGTCCAACAGCCACCTGCTGCCTTTGACCGCCTGAGAGTTCACCGGCCAGCTGGCGGCGTTTCTCTTTGAGAACCGGAAACAGCTCGAAGATTTCATTCATCGTTTCGCGAAAATCGTCCCGGCGCAAAAAAGCACCCATTTCGAGGTTTTCTTCAACACTCATTCCGGTAAAGACATTTTCAGTCTGCGGCACAAAGGCAATTCCGGCAGCGATGCGGTCCTGCGGGGTCAATGAGGTTATATCGCGTTCACCAAGCCGGACATGCCCCTCACGGATTTCCAGCATCCCCAGCATTGCCTTCATGGCGGTTGATTTGCCTGCCCCGTTTGGCCCCACAATGACGGCGATCTCGCCCTTTTCCACACCGATGGTGCACCCCTTCAGGATGTCGGCGCCGCCATAGCCACCCGTCAGGTTTTCGCCAATCAGATACATCACGCCGACGCCCCGGCCCGGGCTGGCTTGTTTTTGAGACCGCGCCCCAGATACGCCTCAATCACAGCCTCGTTGTTCTTGACTTGCTGTGCCGTGCCTTCAGCAAGCACGGTGCCCTCCGCCATCACGATGACCGGATCACACAGGCGACTGATGAAATCCATATCATGCTCAATCATGCAAAACGTGTAACCACGCTCTTTGTTCAGCCGGATAATTGCATCGCCTATTTCGGCCAGAAGCGTGCGGTTTACACCGGCTCCCACTTCATCAAGCAGCACAACCTTGGCATCCACCATCATGGTCCGGCCCAGTTCAAGCAGCTTCTTTTGGCCGCCTGACAGATTGCCAGCCTTCTCGTTGACCAGATGGCCCAGATTGAGAAACTCGACAACCTCCATCGCCTTGGCGCGGATAGTCTCTTCCTCGCGGCGGACAGCCCGCCTTTGGATCCAGGTATTGAGAAGGCGTTCCCCCATCTGATCACCGGGAACCATCATCAGGTTTTCCAGAACTGTCAGGGTCGAAAACTCGTGCGCGATCTGAAAGGTTCGCAGCAAGCCTCTTGAAAAAAGCTCATAGGGCGGCAGACCTGTGATGTCCTCGTCATCCAGAAATATTTTCCCGGAAGTCGGTGGAAAATGTCCTGCAATTATGTTGAACAAGGTGGTCTTGCCAGCGCCATTGGGGCCAATCAGACCGGTTATCGATCCCTCAGCAATGGTAAGCCAGGCATTGTCCACAGCATGGACCCCGCCAAAATGCTTTGATACCGCTTCAACCCTGATCATACCAACCCAGTTACTCGAGACACATGTACCGCTTGCCGGCATCTTGTTTTTTGTATTGGCGGGTGGCCTAAAGCAAGCCATGCAAGAACTCAATAAAAACCTTTCTGTCGCCCGTCTGATCAATGCCACACAGCAGTTTTCCAACGGTATTGTGGCAATCAGCGATTTTGACCTCGCTGTTTGCGAAGGTGAGCGGGTCAGTGTGCTGGGGCCTTCGGGATGCGGAAAGTCAACCGCCCTGCGCCTGCTCGCCGGGCTTGATGCGCCCTCCGGCGGTGTTGTCGAGACGCCGCAGAACCGGCCAGGCGAAACCGCGTTAAGCCTTGTGTTTCAGGATGCCACACTGCTGCCCTGGGCAACAGTTTTTGACAATATTTTCATGCCTTTAAAGCTGCAGAGCACAAGCCGGGCAGAAGCCCGTCCAGCCATAGAAGATATGCTCGAACGGATGGAACTTTCGCAATTTTCTCAATCCTATCCGCGCGAACTTTCGGGGGGCATGAAAATGCGGGTCTCTATTGCCCGTGCGCTGATTACAAAACCCCGCCTGCTGCTGATGGACGAACCCTTCGCCGCGCTTGACGAAATCACCCGTTTCAAACTCAACGACATGTTGCTGGAACAGCAGGAAAAAGAAGGGTTTGGACTTTTGTTTGTGACGCATAGCATATTTGAAAGCGTCTATCTTTCGCACCGTGTCGTGGTGATGACACCGCGTCCGGGGCGGGTTTCGGCAATTGTGGAGACGCTGAAAGATCACCCCCGCACAGATGATTTTCGCACATCCCCGCAATATATCGAGGCTTGCCGCCAGGTTTCGCAGGCTTTGCAAACTGCGATGATGTAAGCTCTTGTATAAGCACTTGTCGCGGGCTGATGATTGAGGCACCAGACCATAAACCCAGTTGAACCGGAAACACCCATGCCCTCCACCGCCCGTTTTGACCGTCCCCAACCCTGGGCTGAAATGGCCCCGCAGCTGGTTGATGTGGCCATGGGGCGCAAACCCGCTGATCTGGTCATAAAGGGCGGCCAGTGGGTGAACGTGTATTCCGGCGAGATTATCCCTGATACCGATATTGCGGTTTCGGGGGGCCGCTTTGCCTATTGCGGCCCTGATGCAAGCCATTGTCTGGGACCTGACACAACCATCATCGATGCAGCGGGCCGCTATCTCGTTCCTGGTCTGTGTGACGCCCATATGCATGTTGAATCCGGCATGGTGACGGTTACCGAGTTCTGCCGCGCGGTGATCCCGCATGGAACGACATCGATGTTCATCGACCCCCATGAGATCGCCAATGTGCTGGGCATGGAGGGTGTTCGTCTCATGCATGACGAAGCGCTGACCATGCCGGTTAATGTGTTTGTGCAGATGCCAAGCTGCGTTCCCTCCGCACCCGGTCTTGAAAATGCCGCAGCCTCGCTGGGGCCGGAGGATGTTGCTGAAGCCATGAGCTGGGAGAACATTATCGGCCTTGGCGAAGTGATGGATTTTCCCGGCATTGCCGCCAACACGCCCCGGATGACGGGGGAAGTTGCCGCGGCGATGCGGGCGCAAAAAACGGTTGGCGGTCATTTTGCGTCCCCCCTGCTGGACAAATCCTTTCATGGCTACGTTGCCGGGGGTCCTGCTGATGATCATGAGGGAACCCGCAAGGAAGACGCCATCGCCCGTGTGCGCCAGGGCATGCGGGCCATGATCCGGCTGGGCAGTGCGTGGTATGATGTCGAGGAAGGCGTGCGCGGCATTACCGAAGACGGGCTTGACCCGCGCAATTTCATTTTATGCACAGACGACTGCCATTCCGGCACGCTGGTCAATGAGGGGCATATGAACCGCGTGGTGCGGCACGCCATTGCCTGCGGTGTCAAACCGGTTGTCGCCGTTCAGATGGCAACATTGAACACCGCACAGCATTTTGGTCTTGAACGTGAGTTGGGGTCCATCACACCGGGGCGGCTGGCTGATTTTTTGATTGTGAATGATCTGGAGAAATTCTCGATTGATAGGGTGTACGGGCGCGGCGTAAAGCTGAGCGATGAGGACGGTTTGGGGGTCGAGCTGGCCAGCCACCCCTACCCCCAAAGCGCCCGCAATACCGTGAAGATGAAGCGCGATCTGGTGCCGGCAGATTTCGATATCGCCGCGCCGTCCGGGGCCGATACGGTCACGGCACGGGTGATCGGCGTGATCGAAAATCAGGCGCCAACCAAAGCGCTCGAACACACGCTGCCCGTCACCGATGGCCGTGTCACCGGCGATCTTGAAAAAGATGTCTGCCAGATTGCGCTGGTGGAACGGCACCGCGCCACGGGCGGCATCGTCAATGGCTTTGTGGCGGGGTTTGGCTACACAAAACCCTGTGCGCTGGCATCCACCGTCGCCCATGACAGCCACCACATGATTGTGGTGGGAACCTCCGCCCAAGACATGGCGCTGGCGGCCAACCGGCTTCGCGCAGTGGGGGGCGGTGTCACCCTGTTTTCCGGCGGCAAGGAGCAGGCGCTGGTGGAAATGCCGATTGCGGGGCTGATGTCGGACCAGCCCTCCTCAATCGTCGCACAAAAGGCCGAGAGGCTGGTCGAGGCCATGGCGGAGTGCGGCTGCACGCTCAACAACGCCTATATGCAACATTCCCTGCTGGCGCTGGTGGTCATACCGCAACTGCGCATTTCCGATGTCGGGCTTGTCGATGTGCGCACGTTTGAAAAAACCGACCTGTTTGTGTGACGCGCCAAACACGAATTTGAGAACACGCCCTTCTTGAGTTGGCCGCCGCGCCGCCCCAAATCATAGCCAGCCCCCGGGCACCCTTTTGGAAGGAGACGAGATGGACGCGGCATTTTGGCATGACCGGTGGAGCACAAACCAGATCGGGTTTCACCAAAGCGCTGTAAACGACATGCTGGAAACCTATCTCGACAAGCTGTCGCTTGCGCCGGGCAGCCGGATTTTCCTTCCCCTGTGCGGAAAGACGCTCGATATCGCCTGGCTGCTGTCACAAGGCTTTCGGGTCGCGGGGGCAGAGCTGAGCGAATTCGCCGTTGGCCAGCTGTTTGAGCAGCTTGGCATCGAACCGCAGATCCGCGAATCAGGCCCGCTGAAACACTACAGCGCGCCCGGTTCAGATATGTCTGGTCTCGATATTTTCGTTGGCGATATTTTTGATCTGACACCGCAGGCGCTTGGCCCGGTCGATGCCGTCTACGACCGCGCCGCCCTCATCGCGTTGCCCCACGCCATGCGGCAACGATACACCCGCCACCTCCCGGCGCTGACCGGACACGCTCCCCAGCTTCTCATTACCCTCACCTACGACCAAAGCCGGATGGACGGCCCCCCTTTTTCAATCTCCAGCGAAGAAGTGGCCCGTCATTACCACAATGACTTCATCATCTCCCGGCTCCTGAGCCGCGACATCGAAGGCGGCCTCAAAGGCTATTGCGCCGCAAGCGAGGCGATCTGGGCGCTCAAGGCAAAGGCATAGACGGTAAATGGGATGGGGTTGAGGGCATCTCGGAGGAACCGGCTGGTGGGGCTGGCAGGTGATGTGGGCGAGTGACTGATTGGGACTTTGCGGCCCATACCAGCCACCAGAAAAATCGGCCGCGGTTTCCCGATAGCGGCCATTTGGAGATCGACCCAAGATCAGGCCTAACGCAAGAGATTGGGTAAGGAACTGCGATCTAGCTTGACTTCTGGTCTTCCTTCCGCAGTTGTGACACACCTATCGATGTCAAAAATTGGATTACACAAGTATTTGAGTGAGAACGCGCAGACAGTTTCAGGAAGGGTCACTCTACGTCCGTTACGGATTGGCTTTCTTGTTCGACCTGCAGATAGCAGATCCTTGAGTCGAGTAATGCGGTGGTCAACATGCCTTTGGGGCGGGCGCTGTAATCCGATCATTCCAGTTGGCCGTTACCCAAAATGTTGGCGCGAACCTGATAACCGCTCTCAGAAGAAAGATCGTGAAGTCGCTCAGGACTACATGTCATTCTTTGAACCGGATGTGCTAGTCGAAACAGAGGATGGGCTTGCTGAGTCGATTGGGTACCGGGCTCTGGCCGATGACGAACTTAGCTTTCGTCACGAAACTCAGCTCCTTTCAATCGATGAATTATTCTCGGGCGAGCGTGACCGGCGACCCGAAATTCAAGCCGGATTGCCGATCACAGATGTGTATCGGGAGGTGTATCGGTCAGAACGAAAATTCACTTTGAGAGACAAAAACAGTGCTCTCATTTTCAACGAAGGCCCTCTCTCCAAGTTGGTGGAGGTCATGTTCGGAGCATTTCCGAAGGAAATCGAAGCGCATGAGTTTCTTCGAGCATACGTTGATGTGTTCGAACCAAGCTGTTCAGATGTAAGGCCTGAGCACTGGTTTGATTTTTTCGAAGCTGGTGCGATCACTCCTTTCGTTCCCACATACCGTGAACTCGAAATAATTCCGCGCTGGGGCCGTGACCTCTCATTCTTTGTCTTCGATCACCGCAGTAATGCTGATTTGATCGACTATTGGAACAAGCGATTGTTTCACAGTCCTGTTTACCCGATCCCATTGTGCTGGATCAGTGAACTCGCTCCTACAGTGACCGATATGGTCAATCGAAATCACCGACCGATTCCGAATAATCCATATGGAACGAAGTTTCATAGCGAGCTGTTCATCGGTCGTAGCATCGATAGAGAGAAAGCTGCGGATTTGGTTTCGACCTACTTCTCCGGCTGTCCGAAGGGTTCGCTATTTGCTGGCGGTGTGTGGCACCCGGTTGTACGGGACAATCCGCGAGTTCAACATCAGGAGCGCCACTCGATAAGCGTCAAAAGTGCTTCAATTGATGCGACCTTGGATGCTGAAAACACCATAAGATTTGATACGCTGCATCCAAGCTTTGCCAGTCGATTTGGCAGAGGCCGAAATCGATGGGCAAATGTTGTTAATTTGCGTTCGCACTCCTCGGATCACTTGGCTTTGTCGTACCCGACAAATTTACGTGACCGCAGGAAGCCGCGGCTGTTTCTGAGCTTACGGGAAAGGCCGATTGTTTCTCGCGAGGGGTGGGTCTTATGTCAGGGGTATACTAACAGCCGGGAATGGATTCACATTTCGGACGGCTCGACTGCTATCGCCGAATGGCTTGAACAAAAATCAATCAAAGCAAATTCATCGGGAGCAGGCCGGATTGCACGCCAGCTGATCGACAGTTTGGGCAGTCTGTGGGCGACTCATCTCATTGCAGACGAAGAAACTATGCGGCTTCTCGAGGAAATGACGCGCTCAGAGAGCCGAACGGCACCATACAATCGCTGGATGCAACTCGTCGCGAAGCGGAGCGAAATTCAACTACCGCGGATCGCATTGGATGACTTCACAAACCGTGGCTTGCTTAGGTTGGGTCTGGAAGTCAAATGCGCGAATTGCACCCATTCGAATTGGTATGGCCTCGATCAATTAGACTACAAACTCATCTGCGAACGATGCCAGCAATTGTTTGATTATCCTCAAGGAAATAACCGTACACCGTGGAAATATCGTGTAACTGGCCCGTTCAGCGTGCCGAGATTTGCCGAGGGCGCTTATTCAGTCGCTCTCACACTAAGCATGTTTAAGCAGAAACTCGCTGGTTCGACGGATACCGAGTTGACCTACTCGACCGGATTGGAGCTAACTCACGAAAGTTTTGTTCGAGAGGTAGACTTCGCCTTTTGGACTGGTGAAGGATCAACCTTTGGTCAGCGCCAAGAACCCAGATTTCTCATAGGAGAGGCTAAGAGCTTTGCAGATGAGGCAATAACCACCAGAGACATTGAAAGCTTGAAACTCGTCGCTGCGGTTATTCCTGGCACAACAGTGGTTGTTTCAGTTTTGAAGTCCGGATTTTCTGAAAACGAACTGCTTCTCCTACGTGACCTGGTGAAGTGGGGATGGAAACAAATAAATGGAGTGATGAGGGCGCAGACAATCATACTGACGGGCCGTGAATTGTTTAGCGATCACTACGTTAGTTCAAGTTGGAAGGAGGCGGGTCCGCCGTATGATCAGTTCGACGACTTCCATACATTCCATGATCTGGACGAGTTCGCATTCGCCACGCAAAAGGTATACGCGGGACTTAGCTACTACGACGAGCTGACAGCGCAACATAGTTAGGAGCATGTTTGCAGGCACAGAGGTCCGCTTTTCTCAATATCACAGGTGACCCTCGGCGATGGCAAACGGCGGCTTTCCCCCAATAAAAACCGCAACCCCAGATTCACCCCCCCTTCCCCAACCTAGCCCAAAAAACTTATCCCCTTTGGCTCAACCGGCTGCATAGTAGCCGGTGCCTCGCGTTGGAACGGCCCGGTTGGTGGTTGCACCGGGAATGCGTTGGGGCCGGTGGTGCTGTGGGTGTAACCGACTGTGGCATCCGCCGGGTAGGATTCCGAGAAGGGCTTGCTTTTAAGAAACCGTCCGCCCCCGCTTTGAAAAGAAGCGGGAAGTCCGGCCCTGCCGGATGCGGATCGGAAAACAGGGTCGTCCTGGGCCAGCCATTCCTGAACATTCTTTCCCGCTCTTTGGGGAAAGCCTGTTTGGGCCCTCCTCTGCGGGACAGCAGGCGGACGCCCGGTGTAAACCCGGACGGGCGGTGTTTGGACCGCATAAATATACATGCAACGCGCGTTTCAAAGACCGCCCGTTTTCACACCCCCGCAACACCGCCGGAACGTCCGTGCGGTGCCTTTGGCGCATCGGGTGGCATCACCCGGCAGCAGGACAAGGCTTGCGGCAGGCTGGCAAATAGCGGGCAGGCAGGCTGGCTGCGGCGTCGGCAGATATCTGTCATGGGGCGGCGCCTGATTTGGCCCCCTTGCCTTTCACATCATTTCCTCTATACACCCCCTCGCACACGAAGGTCGGGCTTCCGGCTGGTGGCTGAACGGATGGGCCTTTGATGAACCAGAGGCAGGTTTGACAGACAAACCGTCCTCCCGTGTCTCCGCTCTCGACACTTCAAAACTTGCGCCTTTCCCGGATTTTGGTCCGATCAGAAAAGCGTCGGTGAGGCTTTGCGCAGGAAGCTCGAAAACAAAGGAAAGGTGGCCGATGGCCCTTTACGAACATATTTTCATGGCCCGTCAGGACGTTTCGTCCCAGCAGGTTGATGCGCTGGTTGAACATTTCAAAGGTGTTCTGGAAGCCAATAACGGCTCGGTCGGCAAGATCGAGAACTGGGGTCTCAAAACCCTGCCCTACCGGGTCAACAAGAACCGCAAGGCGCATTACGCGCTGATGAACATTGATGCGCCCACCGGGGCTGTTTCCGAAATGGAACGCCAGATGCGGCTGCATGAAGATGTGCTGCGGTATCTGACCATCAAGGTGGAAGAACACGAAGACGGCCCCTCGGCCATGCTGCGCAAGAGCGACCGCGATGACCGTCGTCCGCCGCGCGGTGGTGACAGAGGTGAGCGGGGCGACCGTCCGCACCGTGGTCCGCGTCCCGAACGGGCTGCAGAAGCCCCCGCAGCAGAATAAGGAGCCGGAAAAATGGTTGCTATCGAACAAATGCCAACGCGCCGCCCGTTTCAGCGTCGCCGTAAAACCTGCCCCTTTACGGGAGAGAATGCGCAGAAGATTGACTATAAGGATGTCAAACTGCTGCAGCGCTACATTTCCGAGCGGGGCAAGATTGTGCCGTCGCGGATTACCGCGGTGAGCATGAAGAAACAGCGTGAACTGGCAAAAGCCATCAAGCGTGCCCGTTTTCTGGCGCTCATTCCCTACGTCATCAAGTAGACAGACCCCAAGACCCGCATCTCATAACGGGGTGCGGGAAGCTGGGAAGAGCCGCGTCGCTCTTCTCTAACTGCCACGGGAGGCAGGACAGCGAGACCCATGAAAAACACACCCTATCTCATTGCTGTTGTTTGCGGGCTGGTCACGGCGCTGCTGTTCTTTGCGCCCCTGTCACTGGGTGTTCCCGGCATGGTGCTGTCGACCTTCACAACAATGCCGTTGTTTGTCAGCGTGCTGGGGTTCGGTACACTTGCCGGTGTGGTCAGCGGTGTTGTTGCAAGCCTTGCTGTTGCTGTTCTCTATCAGCCCCTTATCGCACTGTCTCTTGCAGCCGCCACGCTCGGCCCCGCCCTGTGGATCGGCCATATGGCCGGCCTGAGCCGGGCTGATGATGGAACCGAAGAATGGTTTCCTCTTTCAACAATCTTTTTTCGCATGACGCTCATGAGCGCCGCGATTGCAATCGCCTTTGGCATGGTCGCGGGCTACTCCACCGAGTGGGCAACCCAGCAGTTCACGGCAATGATGACCGAGTTCGTCAAAAATATGCGCGAAGCAGGCAGTCAGAATATTGCGCTGGATGCTGACGAGATTGCCCGGCGTAGTGCAGCGATGGCCAGTCTGATACCCTTGATCATGCCGGTCTCCATATTGTTTCTCATGGTTGTCAATCTGGCATTGGGCGCCCGGATTGCCCGGCGACAGGGCTGGATGCTGCGCCCGCGTGACGACATCCCTGCAACAGCAAGCCTCCCCGTCATTGCGGTCGCAATTCTCGCGGGTGCCAGTGTTGCTGCATTCAGCGACGGAATGATCGGTCTTCTGGCAAAAGTTGTGGCAGGCACTTTCGGTGGTGCCTTTGCATTCATTGGGTTGGCCACCATGCATTTTCTGCTGCGTGGCAACAGCGCCCGGGGACTCATGCTGAGCGTGACCTATTTCGTACTTCTGTTTTCCCAGGTGCTGACGATCTTCTTCGCCATCTTCGGGCTGGCGGAAACTCTTCTGGGTCTGCGCGCACGACGTGCAGCCAAAACACCAACAAGCTGAACACACAGGTTCATTCGAAAGGAATATATTATGGACGTCATCCTGCTGGAGCGCATCGCCAAACTGGGGCAGATGGGCGATACCGTAACGGTCAAAGACGGTTACGCGCGCAATTTTCTTTTGCCCAAAGGCAAAGCTCTTCGCGCCAACAAGGCCAATATGGCGCATTTTGAAACGCAGCGCGCGCAACTTGAAGCCCGTAACCTTGAGCGCAAGAACGAAGCCTCTGCTGTCGCCGAAAAACTTGCAGGTAATACGTTCATTGCCGTCCGCTCTGCTGGTGAGACCGGTCAGCTATACGGCTCCGTTGCCGCTCGCGATATCGTGGCAACGCTGGACGAAAACGGCTTCACTATTGCCCGCAGTCAGGTTGAACTGCGCGCGCCCATCAAAATCATTGGTCTGCATGAAGTGAGCATCGTTCTTCACCCGGAAGTTGAGGTGGAGATCACAATGAACGTAGCGCGCTCTGAAGACGAGGCTGCCCGTCAGGCTGCCGGTGAAGACCTTACCAGCCGCGATGCCTTCGATGATACGGATGGCGACGAAGACGAAGAACTCAACATCGAGGATATCTTTGACAATCCAGATGATGTCGACCTCGCCGATGAAGCAGGCGATGCGGCCGAGGAGACCAGTGAAGAGGCAACACCAGACACTTTATCTGAAGAGACTGTCGAATTAGATGAGGAAAATCAGCAGGGCTGACCTGACTTGTCTATGAGAATTGAAAGCCGGGTCCGTATTGTTTCGGCCTCGGCTTTTTTGTGCCCGTTTTTTGCCCTAAGAAGTCAAGCAACAATCGCAGCTTATCCTTGCTAGAATTGTTCGCTTGTGGACGAATCCGGGAAATACCGGGCTTTAAAAATTTTGTTTGCCTGATGGGGCTCAAAAGACTTTCACAGTCCAATTTCGGCGCTATAGATTGGTTCAGTTCAAGCGTTCAGTTTTAGATAAAGACGTCGAGTCGCTTAAGACTTTGCGAAGGGGACATTTATGGCCGAACCGGCGACCAAAATCCTGCAGGGGCCGACTCCGTTCAGGTCAGCCCCTCATAATATTGAGGCAGAACAGGCATTGCTGGGTGCCATTCTGGTCAATAACGATGCATTCTACAGAGTGTCAGACTTTCTGGAACCCGACCACTTTCATGAGCCACTCCACAGGCAGGTTTATAAGGTCACGTCAGACATGATTCGGGCGGCGAAGAGGGCCAATCCCGTTACCATCAAAACCTTCCTTCCCGAGGATGAAAAAATCGGGGAAATGACCGTGGCGACTTATCTCGCGCGTCTCGCGGCAGAAGCCACCACCATTATCAATGCTGAAGACTATGGCCGTTCGATCTATGATCTCGCAACACGCCGCAACCTCATTGGTATTGGCGAAGATATGGTCAACATCGCCTATGATGCCCCGGTTGACATGACTCCCAATGTACAGATTGAAGACGCTGAGAGGCGATTGTTCGAACTGGCGGAGACCGGGCGTTATGATGGCGGGTTTTCTGATTTTGGCAGTGCGGTGGGCAACGCTATTGATATGGCGAGTGCAGCCTTTCAGCGCGACGGGCACCTTTCGGGTGTTGCCACTGGCCTGAGTACACTTGATCAGAAAATGGGTGGCCTGCAGCCATCCGACCTGATAATTCTGGCTGGCCGTCCTGCCATGGGGAAAACTTCCCTGGCAACAAACATCGCTTTCAACATTGCGGAAGCCTACGAACCGGAAATTCAGCCAGACGGCACATCAAAGGCGATCAATGGCGGTATTGTCGGCTTCTTTTCACTGGAAATGGCCTCTGAGCAGTTGGCAACGCGTATCATTGCTGAGCAAACAGAAATTTCATCATCAAAGATACGGCGTGGCGAGATCAATGATACAGAGTTTGAAAAGCTGGTTGCCTGTTCGCAAATGATGCACCGTATCCCGCTCTATATTGACCAGACTGGCGGCATTTCGATTGCCCAGCTGGCAGCAAGGGCACGCCGACTAAAGCGGCAGCGCGGGCTTGATGTTCTTGTCATTGACTACATTCAGCTCATGCAGGGCAATAAGCGTACGGATAACAGGGTGCAGGAAATCACCGAAATCACCACTGGTCTCAAGGCCCTGGGTAAAGAGCTGAATGTTCCCATTATCGCCCTGTCTCAGCTGTCTCGCCAGGTTGAAAATCGCGACGACAAGCGCCCACAACTTTCGGACCTTCGTGAATCTGGATCAATCGAACAAGATGCTGACGTGGTTTTGTTTGTATATCGCGATGAATATTACCTCCAGAACAAGGAACCGGAGTTTGGAACTACCGACTACGAGAACTGGAAAACGAAATATGAATTTGCCCGTGGCAAGGCTGATGTCATTATCGCCAAGCAAAGACACGGGCCAACCGGCACAGCGAATCTGGGCTTCCAGGCTGAATTTACGCGATTCAGCGATCTTGTCGAAGATGATCACCTGCCGGAGCGATTTGAATAGCCGTGACCACGGTTCCCTCCTCAGCACACCCTGACCTTGCCGGAGGTCGGCTTACTATCGATCTAGGCGCCCTGGCCGAAAACTGGATGTTGCTAAAAAAGCGAGCTGGCGACGCTGAATGCGGCGCTGTGGTCAAAGCCAACGCTTACGGTTGCGGCATCCAGCCGGTCGTTGCCATGCTGCGTCGAACCGGATGCAAGACCTTTTTTGTTGCAGTTGCCGAAGAAGGGATACGGGTACGCAACACCGCACCCGACGCGCGATGCTTTGTTTTAAGCGGACTTTACAAGGGTGCTGCGCAGCATTTCATTGATGCGGGACTTATACCGGTTCTCAACAGCACGTACGAGATCCAGATATGGGCCGAAGCATGTGAAATGGTGGATCGCAGGCTGCCCTGTGCCATCCACGTGGATACAGGCATGAACCGGCTTGGTATTACGTATCACGAGCTGGAAGCACTGATCGGCAATGACAAAGTCATTAATTGGCTGGATATCACGACTATCATGACCCATTACGCCTGTGCTGACGATATCGGTCATCCAAAAACAACGTATCAGCGTGAGAATTTCCTGCACGCAACATATCTGCTGCCCGGGCGCGAACGCTCTGCTGCAAATTCAGCTGCCACGCTGCATCAGGATGGTCATGCCTTTGATCTCGTACGTCCCGGAATCGCCCTGTATGGCGGCGAAGCAATCAACAATATTCCCAACCCCATGAAACCAGTTGTGAAACTTGAAGGACGGATCGTTCAGATCCGCGACGCTGCTGAAGGGCAATCGGTTGGCTATGGTGCCTCTGAAACTTTGAAACGAGACAGTCGCATTGCCTATCTGTCCGTCGGTTATGCAGATGGTTATCACCGCTCCATCAGCAACAGCGGTGTGCCCATGCGCTCTGTCAACGGCTCTGTCCAAGGTGCCTATCGTGGTGTTCTACTGCCTGGTATCGGCCGCATATCCATGGACCTTATGGCTTTTGATGTGACCGATATTCCAGAAAATCAAATTGGACCCGGCAGCTGGATCGAGCTATTTGGCCCAACTGTCGCACTGGATAATGTAGCCAGGGCCGCTGGAACAATCGGTTATGAACTCCTGACGGGATTAGGACACCGCTACGCACGAACTTATCTTGGAACGGATGCATAATGGCGAAACACCGCGTTAGCTTTGTTTGCCAAAATTGTGGAGCATCCCACCCACAATGGTCTGGACGATGCGACTCCTGCACTGAATGGAATACTTTGGTTGAAGAAAACTCGAGTGTTGGTCTCGCTGCCGGACCAGGGCGCCCTCTCAAGAAGGGGCGCGTTGTTGCGCTCGAACCTCTTGACGGTGAGACTGCTGAGGCACCTCGCATTCGCACCACGATTGCCGAATTTGACCGGGTCACAGGTGGTGGATTTGTAAACGGATCCGCACTGCTGGTTGGTGGCGATCCCGGCATAGGCAAATCAACATTGCTTATGCAGGCTTCTGCTGCTCTCGCCAGCAATGGACACAAGGTTGCTTACGTTTCAGGGGAAGAAGCAATTGCTCAGGTTCGGCTGCGGGCACAACGTCTGGGCTGTGCGAGTTCTCCGGTTTCTCTGGTCGCAGAGACCAATGTTGAAAACATCATTACCACGCTGGAGGCCCACGCCCCCCCTGCCCTGGTGGTTATCGATTCCATTCAGACCTTATGGACAGATGTTGTGGAATCCGCCCCAGGTACCGTTAGTCAGGTGCGTGCGTCGGCGCAGGCCATGATTCGTTTTGCTAAACAAACAGGTTCAACGGTCGTGCTGGTTGGTCATGTGACCAAGGAGGGGCAGATCGCGGGGCCCCGCGTGGTGGAACACATGGTAGATGCCGTGCTCTATTTCGAAGGCGAAGGTGGACACCATTTCCGCATCTTACGTGGTATCAAAAACCGGTTCGGGCCAACTGATGAAATTGGCGTCTTTGAGATGTCCGATACTGGGTTGCGCGAGGTCGCCAATCCCTCGGAACTGTTTCTGGGTGAGCGCCACAAAGCCGCACCGGGTGCGGCCGTTTTTGCCGGTATGGAGGGCCGCCGCCCAGTGCTTGTCGAGATACAGGCTCTGGTTGCCCAATCCTCGCTTGGCACACCACGTCGGGCGGTCGTAGGCTGGGATAGTTCACGTCTCGCAATGATTTTGGCAGTCCTGGAAGCTCATTGTGGTGTTCGGCTTGGCAGTCACGATGTGTATCTGAATGTTGCAGGTGGATTTCGAATCAGCGAGCCGGCTGCAGATCTGGCTGTTGCTGCGGCGCTGATTTCATCACTTGCCAACAAGCCCCTTCCCGATAATTCGGTCTTCTTTGGAGAAGTCAGCCTTTCTGGTCACTTACGCCCGGTTTCACAAGCAGCGGGGCGGTTGAAGGAAGCTGGAAAACTGGGTTTTGAACAAGCCACTTATGCCAAGGGCAGCGAAGTCGTAAAACAGCCTGGATTACGACTGAATACAATCATCACTCTTGCAGAACTTGTGGTTGACCTCATTTCAGGCAGCGACCAAGCCTTGCGGCAACCCGATGATACTGGCAAAGAGTGACGGGATTTCGAGGAACGCATCATCCATGTCTATCACCCTGCTCGACGGCATCTTGATCGTCATCATGCTGATTTCCGCGATACTGGCCATGATTCGTGGCTTTTCACGGGAAATATTGTCGATTGTCTCCTGGGTGGTGGCGGCGATCGCTGCCGCATATCTTTACAAGGCGGTTTCACCATACGTCTCCAGTACAATTCCCAACATTGCCCGTAATTCACTCGTTGCTGATGCGATTTCTGCCGCGGGCATATTCCTTATTGTTCTCGTGATTGTCAGCTATCTGACAATGCTGCTGGCCGATTTCATTATCGATAGCCGCATTGGAGTTCTTGATCGAACACTTGGATTCATATTCGGCGCCGCCCGTGGCGCGCTTTTGGTCATCATCACACTTATGGGGTTTCTATGGCTTGCCAGCGACAACGAGCCTCACTGGGTGGCGAATGCGAAGTCCAAGCCTATGTTGGAAGCCATTGGTACCAACATTCGCGATGCTTTACCCGAAAATCTGGAAGACGTGATCAAGCGGTTTTTCAACAACGGGGAAGAAGAAAAGCAAGAAGGCGAGCAGGAAACGGATCAGAAAACCTGAGACCTGATGCCGATTTTACAAAGGGCCTGATCATGCACCCAGATATGCTGGACGCGGACAAATTTCATGAAGAATGCGGAGTGTTTGGTGTCTTTGGCCATCAAGATGCGGCCGCAATCACAACACTTGGCCTTCATTCGCTGCAACACCGGGGGCAGGAAGCCGCTGGTATCGTTACATTCGACGGATCGACTTTTCACGCAGAAAGACATGTTGGGCTGATCGGTGATACATTCACCAAACAAAGCGTTATCGAGCGTCTCCCCGGTCACCATGCGATTGGTCACAACCGTTATTCAACGACCGGTGGCGAAGGTATGCGCAATGTCCAGCCCTTCTTTGCAGATTTTGCAGGTGGCGGATTTGCAGTTGCTCACAATGGCAACCTTACCAATGCCGCGACCATTCGCGATGGTCTGCAAAAACGCGGCGCGATCTTTCAGTCGACATCCGACACCGAGGTAATTCTGCATCTTATCGCCATGAGCACGGAAGCCAGGCTTGTCGACAAGCTCACTGACGCAATCAAACAGTTGGAAGGTGCCTTCTCACTGGTTGCTCTCTCCGGCAAAAAACTCATCGGTTGCCGGGATGCTCTTGGAGTTCGCCCATTGGTTCTGGGTGACCTTGATGGTTCTTATGTTCTGGCTTCAGAAACCTGCGCACTCGATATTATTGGCGCACGTCATGTCCGGGATGTGAAACCGGGTGAGATGGTGGTGATCAACGAAACGGGCATCGAAAGCCATTTCCCGTTTGAGCCAGCCAGATCTCGTTTTTGCGTCTTTGAATATGTCTATTTTGCCCGTCCTGATTCAACGGTTCAGGGTGAAAATGTCTACAATGTCCGCAAGCGCATCGGTGAAGAACTGGCGGTGGAGGCTCCTGTTGAGGCTGATATTGTTGTTCCGGTTCCCGATTCCGGGACACCGGCAGCTATTGGCTACGCTCAGGCCGCCAAGCTGCCCTTCGAACTGGGTATTATCCGCAATCACTACGTGGGACGAACCTTTATCGCGCCGTCCGACAATATCCGTCACATGGGCGTGAAACTGAAACACAATGCCAATCGACGGTTGATCGAGGGAAAACGCGTTGTTCTGGTGGATGATTCAATTGTGCGCGGCACCACAAGTCAGAAAATTGTAGCCATGGTCCGTGATGCCGGTGCCAGTGAAGTGCACATGCGGATCGCCAGTCCGCCAACTGCATCGGGCTGCTTTTATGGGGTTGATACTCCCGAAAAACAGAAATTGCTGGCCTCTCGCATGACGATTGAGGAGATGGCGGATTTTATTCGTGTGGATTCTCTGGCTTTTCTTTCGATTGACGGACTGTATAGAGCTGCAGGAGAAACGGCCCGGGACAAAGAAAACCCGCAGTTTTGCGACGCCTGTTTCACGGGCGATTATCCAACCCGTCTTACAGACCGCGAAGGGCAGGATTCGTCTGGAGACAGCAATGTTCGTCCCCTCTCGCTTCTTGCAGGTGGTCGCTAATCCATGAGCGACGGTCCAAAGCCGCTTGACGGGCGCATCGCGCTCGTGACAGGAGCATCACGCGGCATCGGTTACCACGCCGCACTAGGTTTCGCTCAGGCGGGGGCTCATGTCATTGCGCTTGCAAGAACAGTCGGTGGTCTGGAAGAGCTGGATGATGAAATAAAGGATGCCGGAGGTTCGGCAACCCTCGTTCCCGTCGATCTTAAGGATTTTGAAGCTCTGGACCGGCTTGGTGCGAGCATTCAGGAACGTTGGGGCAAACTTGATATCCTGTTGGGCAATGCTGGAACGCTGGGCATGGTTACTCCACTGCCTCACATGGAACCCAAGGTTTTCGACGACCTTTTCGCCATCAATGTAACGGCCAACTACCGGCTAATCCGGTCGCTGGATCCTCTTTTGCGGGCGTCAGATGCAGGCCGGGCAATCTTTGTTAGCTCCGGTGCTGCGCGTAAACATCCCCCCTTTGTCAGCGCTTACGCGGCAACGAAGGCAGCTCTTGAGGCTCTCGTTATTTCCTATGCCAACGAGAACAGACAAACCGAGCTGTGCTCAAATCTGATAGATCCGGGAACAATCCGCACAAAGATGCGGGCACAATACGTTCCTGGCGAAGACTCTGAAACTGTCACTCCACCGCAAGAAATCGTACCAACGCTTGTTGAACTTGCCTCTCCAACTATGATTGAGAGTGGACGCATTTACGATTTTCCAAACCGCTCCTGGCGCGCCGACTGATAGCCCTATTCAGGGTTTCCAAGCAGCTTCTGTCACTTCTTTCGACATTATTAACCATAATTTGCGAGCCTTTCGGCACTCGAAGGAAGGCGTCAAAATGAAGACCAAAGGCCAAACTGCAAGACAGCAAACCCACTGTGATGGCATGGTTATTGGCGACGACAAATACCTGATTGAAATGTCGCAAAGGCTCGAACGGCTGAGAGAACTCGTCACGTCTTCCAAAGCGCAGACTCAGGGACGCCACAACTGGCGAAAACGCAACGAAGCTCGTCAGAGCTGAAAATCGCGACAAAACAAGCGACATTCTCCAATATTTGGTCATATTCTCAATCGATATATGATTGACATGCATATGCTTGGCAATCATATAAGTCTGGTATTGACCATCCTGTTGAAATAAAACTCTGGATTGAGGCCCTTCATGAACGTTCGTACACTTTGCCTGGCTATCCTGAACTGTGGAGACAGTACCGGATATGAGATCCGTAAATTGGTTTCTGAGGGGCATTTCAGCCATTTCGTCGATGCCAGTTATGGCTCGATCTATCCGGCACTCAACCGCATGGAACAAGAAGGACTGGTCGTCAGCCGACAGGAAGAACAAGAAGGTAAGCCGAACCGCAAAGTTTATTCCATCACATCGGATGGACAGGCAGAATTTAGTGCCGCTCTGACCAAACCCGCACAAAAAGATCTGTTCAAGAGTGAATTCTTGCTGCTCGCCATGTGCGCAGAGCTGATGGACCCCGAAGCTCTTTCGCGCGCCATAGACGAACAGCTTGAGTACCTCAAAGCCGAACTCGCGTTGATTGATGCTCATGTAGAGGAAGTCGATATGGCCGGTGCGAATTGGGTCGGAGACTACGGGCGCGCCTGCCTTAGCTCGGCTCTGAACTATCTTCTGACCAATAGGGCAGATCTTGAAGAAATTGCTAAACAGGCCCGCGCAAAGCCTGTTCTGATCGCTGCAGAATAGGACATCGGTAGCCATGAAATTACGGGGATCACACCTTGTTGCATTTGCCATTCTCGCCGGTATCGGCGGTTGGATGGCTACAGGAACTGTCATCGTGGGCGGCCAGGAAAGCCCCGATGCCATAACAATTGCTGAGCGGGAAGCAGAACGTAAAACGGACGCTTTCAGGGTCCGTGTTGTACAACTTGCCGCCACTGAGCGGAGAGCAAACCTGGAAATTCGCGGACGAACTCAGGCGAGTGCCACTGTCAGTGTCCGCGCAGAAACCGGAGGTACGGTACAACAACGTCCGGTGGTCAAGGGACAGTCTGTAAAAAGTGGTGACCTACTATGCGTACTGTCCCAGGGTATCCGTAAAACAACAATGGCCCAGGCCGAAGCTCTGTTAACGCAGGCTCAGGCAGATTTCGACGCTACTCAACAATTGGTCGAACGAGGCTTTGCCACACGATCTCAGTTGCGTCAGCTAAGAACTGCACTTGATGCAGCAAAAGCCTCTGTCGCCAGCGCACAGCAGGAAATGACCCGCACCGAAATCAGGGCAGCCGCATCAGGTCAATTGCAGGAACCCTTTGCCGAAGTCGGTGACAACCTGTCACCCGGCGGTGTTTGCGGAACACTGGTTCAAACCAACCCCATGCTGTTCAGCGGCCAGGTTTCGGAGCGAGACATCGCCACGGTACGGCCCGAAATGGAGGCCGTTGTGGCGCTTGTTTCTGGACAAAAGGTCAAAGGCAAAGTCCGTTATATTGCTCCGGTCGCTGATGCACAGACACGCACTTTCAACATTGAGATCACCATTCCCAATCCCCAGGGTGCTTTGCGCGACGGCATGACAGCATCGGCAAATATAGCTCTTCGACCGATAACAGCCTTCCAGCTTGATCCAAACTGGATGGTTCTTGCAGACAACGGTCAGATTGGTATTCGAGCGGTAGATACCGCCAACCTCGTGACATTTCATCCAATAACAATCATCGCTCAGGAAAAAAATGCGGTTTGGGCCACCGGGCTTGAATCAGGCCTCAGAGTTATCGCACTTGGTCAGAATTTCGTGACGGCGGGTCAGAAAGTCCAACCGGTCACCGAGGAGGAGGAAAAAGCTTCCAAAAAAGGTATTCGACCGAAGTCGAATGAGGTGAACTCATGATATCTGCTCTCTCAGTCATTCTCAGTCGCCCCAAGACGGTTTTGGCCATGATGCTGGTCATGATTGCCGCAGGCGTCGCCAGCTACATTGCCGTGCCTAAAGAAGCTCAACCGGATATCGACGTGCCGGTCTATTTTGTTTCGGTCAACCAGCAGGGTATCGCACCACAGGACGCAGAGCGGCTGTTGATAAGGCCAATGGAGGCCAAACTTCGTGGGCTCGATGGTCTTAAGGAACTAACCGCCGTCGCCAGTCAAAGCAATGCGCTTGTGGTCCTGGAATTCATTATCGATACCGATAAAGACAAGGTCCTTGCCGATATCCGTGACAAGGTGGACCAGGCCAAATCTGAATTTCCTGATGATGCCGATGAACCGGTTATTGCCGAAACCAATTTCGCTTTACAACCGACCATTATCGTCACGCTTTCCGGTCAGGTGCCTGAACGCACCTTGTTTCAGTATTCGCGGCGGTTGAAGGACGAAATTGAAGCAATAAGCAGTGTGCGTGAGGCCAATCTTTCCGGCAACCGCGAAGAGATGCTGGAGGTCGTTCTCGATCTGGACCGGCTGGAATCCTACAATATTTCACAAAATGAACTGCTGAATGCACTGAACCAAAACAACCAGCTAATTGCCGCAGGGTTCATCGACAACGGAAAAGGTCGTTTTAATCTGAAGGTACCAGGTCTCGTCGAAGATGCGCGTGACGTCTATTCGATCCCGATCAAGCAAAACGGTGAAGCCATTGTTACGCTCGGGGATGTTTCGGAGATCCGCCGTACTTTCAAAGATGCCTCCACTTTCACGCGTGTAAACGGTGAGCCGGCGATAGCATTGGAAGTGGTCAAACGCATCGGCACAAACATTATCGAGAACAACAAAGCGGTTCGTGAGACCGTTGCCAAGTTCTCCAAAGACTGGCCGGCAACGATCAAAATCAACTATCTGCTCGACCAATCGAGCTTCATTGGTGAAGTTCAGAGTTCTTTGCAGGCTTCTATTATGACCGCAATTGCCTTGGTTATGGTGGTGGTGGTGTTCTCCCTTGGCCTGCGTTCCGGGCTGCTGGTTGGTCTGTCAGTACCGGTTTCTTTCGCCGTGGGTTTCATGATTGTTGGGCTGGCAGGCATGACAGTGAACATGATGGTGCTGTTTGGCATGGTGCTGACCGTTGGCATGTTGGTCGACGGTGCGATTGTGGTCACAGAATATGCCGACCGAAAACTTGCCGAAGGCATGGCACCAAGCGAAGCCTATACCAGAGCCGCTCAACTTATGTTCTGGCCTGTTGTATCCTCTACCGCGACAACACTTGCAGCCTTTCTTCCATTGCTTCTGTGGCCGGGTGTGCCTGGCGAGTTTATGTCCTATTTGCCGATAATGGTTATTATCGTGCTGTCAGCCTCGCTGATTACCGCGATGATATTTCTCCCGACAGCCGGTGCCATCACGGGCCGCATTGCACAATGGGCGGGTCGCCATGCCGCCTGGTTCATGTCGGCTCTCATTGCGGCGCTATTTGTTGGGTTTGCAGCCTTCTCTCTTACACAGGCTGTTATTGCTGATCTGCTTGGGTTCGGTCTTTCAACTGTTCTTGCAACAACTGGCGAGATCGCTGGAACACCACAGGGCGGACAAATACTTGCCAGCTCTGCGGCTGCAATTGTTGGCTTGTTGATTGCGGTCGCCCTGTTTCCAATTTTGAGGCGTTACATTGCCTGGCGATCTGGCAAGCAAAAAACTGAAGACAACACCACGCTGATGTTCACGAGCCAGCGCAAGCTTGAGATCGACAAGGTTTCGGGCCTGATGGGCACCTATCTGAGATTCCTTCGATTTGTTTCCGGCAATATCATTGGGAACGCTCTGGTTATCGCCACGGTAGTCGGTGTGGCATTTATTGTATTCGGTGCGTTTGGGAAAAACTCAAAGGGTGTGGAGTTTTTCGTCAATGAGGAACCCGATGCTGCCATTGTGCTGGTATCAGCACGCGGCAACCTTTCCGCTCTCCAGATTCGGGATATTGTAGGCGATGTCGAGCAGCGCATCTTGCGCGTTTCAGGTATCGACAATGTTGTTTCCACGGCAACCGCGCCGGGAGGAAGAAGCGGAGCTGCCGGAGGAGCCCCACCAGCAGTTCAGGACAAGCCAGCGGACGCGGTGGGACAATTGCAGATTGAGTTGTCGGATTTTTGCTGCCGCCGTCTGGCTGAAGAAATATTCAAAGATATTCGTGAAACAACCGCAACAATGCCTGGTGTTCGCGTCGAGGTGCGCAAAATCGAAGGTGGTCCACCAACCGGCAAGGACCTGCGTCTTCAGGTCCGTTCGACCGACTACGGGGACATGGTGGCTGCTGTGGCTCGATCACGGGAGTTCTTTGACTCACTTTCCGGTATCCAGGACCATGAGGATGGCAGACCGCTTCCCGGCATCGAACTGCAGCTCACCGTCGATCGCGAGCAGGCCGGTCGCTACAATGCGGGCATTGTAGCTATCGGTTCCATGGTCCAAATGGTGACCAACGGCGTTCAGATTGGGCGTTACCGTCCATCAGACGCAGAGGACGAGGTGGAGATACGGGTGCGTTTGCCCGAAGAGCAACGCAGCTTGGCAACACTGGATAGACTCAAACTGCGGACACCTAACGGACAGGTCCCGCTTGCAAATTTCATTACACGCGCTCCCCTGGCTAAAGTCGGGTCAATAACCCGCAAGGATGGTCTCTATTCCATGGAGGTGAAAGCCAACCTGATACCGGGTTTTGAGGAAAACGGAAAAGCCGTTACTCCCGACGATAAAGTGAAACAGGTCCAAGCCTGGCTCGACAGTCAAACCTGGCCGGAAACCATTCAGTTTAAATTTAAGGGCAGTGACGAGGAGCAAAAAGAATCAGGAGAGTTCCTGGCAAAGGCGGCCGCTATTGCATTGTTTTTGATGTTCATCATTCTGGTGACACAGTTTAACTCGTTTTATCAGACTGTTCTAACTCTCTCGACGGTTGTGCTGGCTATTTTAGGGGTCCTGATCGGCCTTATGGTAACAGGACAAAAATTTTCCATCATCATGACCGGAACAGGTGTCGTGGCTCTGGCTGGCATTGTGGTCAACAATGCCATCGTCCTCATTGATACTTATAACAGACTACGAGAAGAAGGGGTTGGCACCCGCGAAGCCGTACTCAAAACTTCGGCACAACGCATACGGCCCATCATGCTTACAACGACAACGACTATTCTTGGTCTGGTACCCATGGCACTTCAAATCAACATGAATTTCTTTAGTCAGACGATAGCCTATGGAGGGATCACATCGGTGTGGTGGGTTCAGCTCTCAACGGCGATTATATCCGGCCTGGCGTTTTCTACGCTGCTGACGCTCATCGTCATTCCAAGTATGCTGGCCATGCCGGCGAATATGGTTGCACCGTTCAACTGGATAGCAACCCGCTTCTTTGGCCGTTCAACAGACGCGTTACCCGCACAATCCGCAGCGGCGACTGCAGCGGTGGGTGACCTGAACGCAATGATGGTTAGCGCAATGAATGCTGGCAATTCAGCAGCAGTCGAGGCCAATCCAAGACATCCGGAAGATAGCAGCATCATCCCAATGCCTGCAAAACTAAAGGAGAAACCGGGTCGGGAAAGTTACCCTCAGGCCGCAGAATAAACCGGACTTATTCGTCCCTTTTTGCGGCCTCTGCCCGCTCTCTAATTTGCCAATCTCTTAAGCTGAGCGGAATGGTCACGAGATAAAGAAGGCAAACTGCGCTCAAAACTGACCATGGGTAGCTGAAGAGTATAACAATCAAAAGCATGGCACCGACCATGAACGGCAGCACGAAATTCCGAGAGATGCGCTGGCCGACGCGCTTTCCCGACCAGGTGGGCAAGTTCGATACCATGAGAAACCCGACCAGCAACATATATGCAGCTGAAAACCCGGTGACCCAAATATCGGGTTCCAGGCCGAGTTGTCCCAGATAGACCGGTAACAGAACAAGTAACGCGCCCGCTGGTGCGGGAACCCCGGTAAAAAAATCCACCTGCCAGCTCGGCTTATCCGGTTCGTCAAGCATCACATTGAACCTTGCAAGACGCAGGCAACCGCAAATTGCGAAACATAAAGCGACAATCCAGCCCAGGGAGCTCGCGTCTTTAAGGGTCCAGAGATAAAGGATCATCGCAGGCGCGACGCCAAAATTCACAAAGTCAGCAAGAGAATCCAGCTGCTCGCCAAACGATGTTGCTGATCTTAAAAAACGGGCAACCCGACCATCCACACCATCCAGGAATGCGGCAAAAACGATTGCAAAAATGGCCAGCTCAAATCGCCCCTCCCATGCAAGGCGAATGCTGGTTAGTCCTGCGCAGATTGCACCCAGCGTGATGAGGTTGGGCACCAGAACACGGAACGGCACATCCCGCAGGCGGGTAACCTGGGCAGCATCATCGTCAACCTCAAACAGTTCCTCAGAGGCACCCTTGCCTTTGATTTTACGTCCACCTTCGGAAGGTTCGGCAGTGGGGTCAAAATCTGGAAATGGCGGCTTCATTATGTGCGCCTCGATACCGGACTGGAAGCACTGGCATCATTGTGGGCCGCCAGAATACTTTCTCCAGCAACCATTGTTTGCCCAAGTGCGACCCGTGGCTCCGCCCCATCGGGAAGAAAAACATCAACCCGTGAGCCAAAACGGATAAGACCAATTCGCTCTCCCTGCTCCAACACCTGATCCTGCTCGATCCACCACAGGATACGTCGCGCTACAAGTCCGGCAATCTGTATCGTTCCAACATGACCGTACGGCCCATCAATCACAAACGAGTGGCGTTCGTTTTCCTGTGATGCCTTGTCGAGATCCGCAGACAAAAACTTTCCCGGCACATGTTTTGTTCTTAGCACTTTGCCCCGTACAGGAGCCCGGTTCACGTGGCAGTTAAAAACATTCATGAAAACCGTTATGCGCAGAAGTGGATCACTTCCCATCTCCAGTTCGGCGGGTGGCTCAAAGAGGCCAATGCTCGATACCACACCATCGGCAGGACTAATGATCAAATCATCACTGACCGGCACAATTCGATCAGGGTCCCTAAAAAATGCAGTACACCAAAGCGTCAATATCAAACCGACCCAAAACAGGGGCCACCACAAAAGCCCCAGGACAACCGATACGACTGCGAAGATTGCAATAAACCGAAAGCCTTCCTTGTGAATAGGAACCATCGCGTCCCGAATTGAATTGGCAATCGACATATCCACAAACCCTAGCTGTTATTATTTTGTTCTACAGTGCACTGGAAAGCGACGCAAAACAGACGGTACCTAATGTCCATACTCATCTGCGCGCAAATTTCGAACCGGCAATTTCACGAGCAAGCTTACGACGGATTGCGGTGGAAAAATCATCAAAACTGTCCGCTTCCATAAGAAACGCCCCTTCACCACCAATCACCCGCTTTTGGAAGTGTTCCCATAGATCAATTCGGGCAAGATCACCAAGGTCATATTCCTCAGAATAGATCACAAGCCCATTGATTGTGATGTTTCGTGCAATTGCTGCATCTCTGGCTGCAGCAGGATCGTTTCCATCACTCGTGCCGTCGCCGGAAACATCAATTGCACGTCTATCGCCAATAAATGCATTGTTCTCGATGGAAGATCTTGCATGGTCGATGGCACCGGAAATATCCGTAAAGCCAGAAGCCAGGCGGTCCATCTTGCTTATTACGACCGACAGAGACAGCGCGTCATTTGCATTCGCCACTTTGGTCCACCCGATTGCATCAACCTGACTGTTTTTTCCGGCCCATTGAACCACTGTAACAGCCAGGCCGTCCGGCCCCAATGTATCAATTGAGCGTAAAACATCAGGATGTATGAACGCCCTGGCAAGGCCTTGCCGTTGCAGGCTGAACTCTCGTGCGTCAACACTGGTGGAAGTATCTATCGCCAGAACAAGTTCCAAAGCCACTCTCTGCTGGCCATAAGCCGAAGCCGTAAAGCCAATTGCCAATAACAGAAGGATAAACCGCGCCGCCACGCGCGCCCATTTAGGATTTCCATTCATACTATTGTGCAGGCTCAGGATTTGGCCGTTTTCGAATGACGCCCAGATCATCCCCTTCATGGGCTGCTCTCAAACGCTCCTCTGCCTTGGAAGCTTCACGTTGGCGATCCCACATAGCGCTGTAGAGGCCTTTCTTTCGCAATAAGGCCCGATGCGTGCCCCGCTCCGCGATTCGACCCGCTTCAAGGACAATAATCTCATCCGCATCAATAATCGTGGAAAGGCGGTGCGCAATGACAACAGTGGTGCGGTTCCGTGACACAATATCGAGCGCAGCCTTAATCTCCTGTTCAGTTTGTGTATCCAGCGCTGAGGTTGCTTCATCCAGAACCAGGATTGGAGGTGCTTTCAACAAGGTGCGGGCAATGGCCACACGCTGCTTCTCACCACCGGAAAGCTTGAGACCGCGTTCACCCACCTGCGTGTCATATCCCTGGGGCAATCGCGTAATAAAGTCACCAATCTGCGCACGACCCGCCGCTTGTTCCACTTCTTCATCGGTCGCATCCACCCGGCCATACCGGATGTTGTAGGCAATTGTATCATTAAACAGAACTGTGTCCTGCGGCACCATACCGATCACCGCACGAAGACTATCTTGCTTGACTGTCCGCAGATCCTGGCCATCGATTGTGATGGCGCCTTTTTGGATGTCGTAAAATCTGTAGAGCAGCCGCGAAATGGTCGACTTCCCGGCCCCCGACGGGCCAACAATTGCGACGGTCTTGCCAGCGGGCACTTCAAATGAAATCCCGTCAAGGATCGGTCGATCTGCATCATAGTAGAAGCTGACATCGTCAAAACGAATGGCCCCTTCCCTCGCATCCAGAGGCTTTGCATCTGGAGCATCGTGGATCTCAGCTGGCACATTGAGAAGGTCAAACATTGCCTCGATATCGGTCAGCCCCTGACGAATCTCGCGATAGACAAAACCAATAAAATTTAAAGGGATGGAAAGCTGCATCAGGAACATGTTGATGAGCACAAAATCGCCAATGGTCTGCTCACCGCGTTGCACAGCAAGGGCTGACATCACCATGCAAGTCATCATACCGGCGGAAAAGATCACGGTCTGTCCGAAGTTCAGCCATCCCAGCGATGTCCAGGTTTTGGTCGCAGCCTTCTCATACTTTGCCATGGAGCTGTCGAAACGCTGTGCCTCCATTCTCTCATTGCCAAAATACTTTACGGTTTCGTAGTTGAGCAGCGAGTCGATGGCTTTGGAATTGGCATCCGTATCCGAGTTGTTCATCTCACGGCGGATCTGGATACGCCAGTCACTGGCGCGGATCGTAAACCAGCTATAGGCCCATACCGTCAGCGCAATGACCAGCACGTAGATCCACCCAAAATACCAGGCAAAAATTCCTGCATAGAGGGTAAACTCCAGAATGGTTGGAATCGTGTTGAGGATCGTGAAACGAACAATGATCTCAATGCCCTTCACTCCACGCTCGATAATGCGTGACAGGCCGCCAGTGCGGCGAGCCAGGTGGAAACGCAGCGAAAGCTTGTGCATGTGAACGAAGGTACGGTAGGCGAGCTGACGCACAGCATGTTGGCCAACACTGGCAAACAGGGCATCGCGCAATTGGTTGAACCCCATCATGACGATGCGAGCAACATTGAAACCGACCACCAGCATCACAGGGGCGAGCAAAATGGATGGCAACCAGAACACGTCGAGTTGCTTTCCATCCAGCGCATCGGTCGCGTATTTGAAGAAGAACGGAGTAAGCGCCGTTACAAGCTTGGCGACAACAAGAAAAAACGCTGCATAAACAACCCGCAGTTTTAGGTCCGGGCGGTCTGCCGGCCACATATAGGGCCACAGATGTGCAACCGTGGACAAAGACGACTTGTCGGCGTTTTTAGGCTTCTGCGACGGATCGCTGGCAACGGTTTCGGTCAAAATGGGCTTTCAATAACAGGACAGTGCAGAATGCTTCAGCAAGAACGGCCACCGCAACAGGAATCGAGAAACGTACTTGTGGTAATTGCGGTCTTCTTCAAAAGCGCATCATTGATCTGATATCGGGAACGGGGAGGCACGGTTTCAACAATTACAATACCGGCTTCAATAAGAACCTTGAGGTGCTGCGACACCGTCGACTGTGCCAGGGGCAAAACATCAGTAATGTCCTTACAACCGCAATGTCGGTGCAAAGCGACATGTTTGAGAATATCGATGCGAGTAGGGTTGGACAGTGCCGCAAAAACAGCGGCCATATCGACAGAACTGATCGAGTTCTCGTCAAGCTCTTCTTCTGATGTACCGTAGCGGGTCATGTCAGCACCAGCCCTGTCAATTCATCGTAATATTACGATGAATATAGAAAGACTCTTGTCGTTTCGCAAGGGCTGGTAAGTCAATTTCCAAAAAAGACTGCAGATCTCGTAATTGTCCAGAAGACCACCAGCGACGGAAAGCAAGGCACCTGTCTCCATAGACGGGACTGGAATTCAACAATCTTTGGAGGGGACAACTAACCACAACGCACAAGACTTGACGCCCCCACCCGGCACTGACCAAGTGGGGCCATGAGCACACCCTCGGTTTCCACGATTCGATCTATTTGCGTCTATTGCGGCTCTCACCCCGGAAATGATCCATCCTACGAAAAAGCGGCCAGGGCACTTGGGCAGGAAATAGCCAAGAAAGGTCTCACGCTTACTTTTGGCGGTGGCAACCGCGGATTGATGGGAGCCGTTGCCAGAGGCGTTCTTGAGAGCGGCGGATCGGTTACCGGTATCATTCCCGAGTTCCTTAAAGAACGCGAACAATCCGATGGGTTTCCCCCGCTCGAGGGCGCTGAGATTATCGTGGTGCCGGATATGCACACACGCAAGCAGATGATGTTTGATAAAGCCGACGCCTTTGTCGCATTGCCGGGTGGTGTCGGAACATTAGAAGAACTGGTTGAAATCATGACCTGGGCTCAGCTTCGGCGCCATACAAAGCCCGTTGCAGTTTTGGACCTGAATGGTTTCTGGAGCCCTCTCGTCGCGCTGCTCGACGAAATGGATAACGCCGGTTTTCTCCACAATGCGGAAGGTGCCCGGCCGCTGGTGGCAAAGCGGGTGGAAGATGTTGTCACGCTACTGACAAGTTAGTCTGTCAGGGAACAGTCGATCCGGGCAGTTGCCGGCCTGGTTTTTTTAACGTTTCCTGATCGAGGTCAGACAATGTCAAGAATGATCCTGTTCTCAATTGTGCTCATGATAAGCGTGCTGGAAGCACGTGCTGTTGATGCCGCTGAACAAGTCGAACAATCAGTGCAGTTGGGGCCCCGCCCCTATTTCCTGATTGAGGATATGGATGAGGGCGAACTGAAGAAGAAACTTCAGGGCTGTTTGAAGAAGAGCGTCACCAAAAGTGATTGGTCCATCGGACACCGGGGCGCACCGCTTCAGTTTCCTGAACACACTCGCGAGAGCTATTCCGCTGCCTCTCTTATGGGGGCCGGGATCATTGAGTGCGATGTGACATTTACCAAAGACCGGCACCTTGTTTGTCGACATGCGCAAAACGATCTGCACACAACAACCAACATTCTGGCCACTCCGCTCGCGGCAAAATGTACGGCAGGATTTGCACCTGCCAACAAAACCACGGAAGCATCAGCTGAGTGTCGGACCTCTGATATTACCCTGGCTGAGTTCAAAACATTGACCGGCAAGATGGATGCGGCCAACAAAAGTGCGGCAAACCCGGCGGACTTCATGAACGGCACCGCTTCCTTCCGCACCGACCTTTACGCCAATAAGGGTACACTGCTGACCCATACCCAATCCATAGAGCTTTTGAAATCGCTCGGTGCACGGTTCGCACCGGAGTTGAAAGCCCCCTCTGTCGATATGCCATTTGAAGGTGACTTCACTCAGGAGATGTATGCCCAGAAAATGATTGACGAGTACAAAGCGGCAGGCGTGGACCCAGCCGACGTCTATCCGCAGTCATTCAATCTTCAGGACATCCTTTACTGGATCAAGAACGAACCGGAATTTGGCAAGCAGGCGGTGTATCTTGATGGCTCTTACCAAGACGATAGATGGTCTCCTTTGAACCCGTCGACATGGGAACCATCGATGGCGGCGCTGAAATCCATGGGAGTGAATTTTATTGCGCCACCTCTCTGGGTTCTTGTGACCACCGAAAACGGAAAGATCGTCCCCTCGCCCTATGCCATGCAAGCCAGGGCCGCAGGCCTTAACATCATCACGTGGACGCTTGAACGTTCAGGCCCTCTGGCATCCGGCGGTGGCTGGTATTTCCAGTCAGTCAAAGATGTCATCAACAATGATGGTGACGTGTTTAACCTGCTCCATGTTCTCCACACCGATGTGGGCGTGAAGGGAGTTTTCTCCGACTGGCCGGCCACTACGACATATTATGCCAACTGTATGGGGCTGAAATAGCAGCTCCAGTTTATCTCGGTCGCCCCTCGTGGCTGGTTTCGCGGCGCAAGAGAGACACTGAATAGAGCGCAAGTGCTGTCCAGATGAGAGCAAATGCCACATATTTCCAACCGGTAACCTCTTCATCGAATACAAAGACGGCGCAAAGAAATATCAGGGTTGGCGCGATATACTGCATGATGCCAATTGTCGCGAGCCGCAGGGCCTTGGCACCGAAGGCAAACAGGATAAGAGGGATCGCAGTTACAGGGCCACAGCCAACCAGCCACCAGAAGTCTGCTGTGCCTGGTATCAGGTGGCTTTCTCCCTGCATCGAGAGCCAGAAAACATAAGCGAGCGCAAACGGTGCAAGCATTACGACCTCCAGCAGGAAACCCTGGGTGGGGCCAATCGGCACAGTTTTGCGCAGGTATCCGTAAATCGCAAACGAAAAAGCCATGATCAGCGCAAGGCCAGGAAAGGTGCCACCGAGAACCGTAAGCAGGGCAACCGCAAGGCAGGCCAACCCAACAGCCGCCCATTGCAACGGTTGCAGTTTTTCGCGCAACAGCACAAAGGCTAAGGTAATCGAGAGCAATGGATTGATGTAGTAGCCAAGCGACGCCTCGCTCGCGATATTATTGACGACGGCCCAGACATAAACACCCCAGTTGAGCGTTATGATCGAGGCGGTCAAAGCCATCATACCCAGCAGCCGAGGGTTCGTGAGGGAGCTGAAAAAATCGCGAGTGCGACCAAGAAACATGAGCACAACCGCTGCTACAGGAACCGACCAGAGTATTCGGTGCGCCACGATCTCCGCTGGCGGCACATGATCAATCGCTTTCATGTAGAGTGGCAGAAGGCCCCACAGCAGATAGGCGGCAGACGCCATAAAAAACCCGGTTCGAGAAGAAGATGTATCTTCGCTCACCTTTCAGACACGCTCTTAACGAGTTTGAAATTCAGGGAGTCAATCAGCGCCTGAAAGCTCGCATCAATTATGTTGTCGGAGACGCCCACGGTCCACCATCGTTCACCAGAATCATCTGCGGATTCGATCAATACACGGGTAATGGCCTCGGTGCCTCCATTGAGGATACGCACTTTGTAGTCGACCAGATCCAGACCATCGATTTCCTTTTGGTATTTTCCAAGATCCTTACGCAAAGCCCGGTCCAGAGCGTTGACCGGACCATTGCCTTCGGCAACCGACAAAACACGCTCACCACCGATTTCCAGTTTGACCACCGCTTCCGATACAGTGACGATGTCACCAATCGCGTTGAAACGCCGTTCAACACTGGCTCGGTAACTTTCTATATTGAAAAAATCCGGCACCGAACCAAGCGTTCGCCGGGCCAGAAGTTCAAAGCTCGCTTCTGCTGCTTCATAGGCATATCCCTCGGCCTCGCGTTCCTTCACCACTGCAATCAGCGTATCAAGGCGCGGATCGGATTTCGCCACGACAATCCCGCGCCGTGACAACTGATCAAGAAAGTTCGACTTCCCCCCCTGGTCAGAAACCATCAGATTGCGTCGATTGCCAACCTTCTCGGGTTCCACATGCTCATAGGTGGACGGGTCCTTGATCAATGCAGATGCATGAATCCCCGCTTTGGTCGCGAAAGCTGAGGAGCCGACATAGGGAGCCTGGCTGTAGGGCGCTCTGTTCAACAGTTCATCGAACCGGTGAGACAGGGCGCTGATTGACGCCAGTTTTTCAGCCGAAATACCGATTTCAAAACGGTCCGCATAGTATGGTTTCAGAGCCAGTGTCGGGATCAGGCTCATCAGATTGGCGTTGCCGCACCGTTCGCCGATCCCGTTAATGGTGCCCTGTACCTGACGCGCGCCGGCATCAATCGCCGCTAGTGAGTTGGCCACAGCCTGATCGGTATCGTTGTGAGCATGGATGCCCACATGATCGCCCGGCACAGTCTGGCAAACGGCTTTCACGATCTGCGCGACCTCGTCAGGCTGAGAGCCTCCATTGGTGTCACACAACACAACCCAACGCGCACCGGCTTCATAGGCTGTGCGTGCGCAATCCAACGCATAGGCAGGGTTGGCTTTGTAACCATCAAAAAAATGCTCACAATCGACCAGCGCTTCCTTGCCCGCCTGCACTGCAGCTGCGACCGAAGCGGCAATACCCTCCAGATTCTCTTCGTTCGTGCATCCAAGGGCGACCTTCACGTGAAGATCCCAGGCCTTTGCGACATAACAGATGGCCGAGGCCTGCGAAGCCAGCAAGGCTGCCAGCCCTGGGTCATTTGATGCGGAGACCCCGGCCCTCTTGGTCATACCGAAAGCGGTAAAAATCGCTTCGGTTGTTCGGCGTTCATCAAAGAAAGCAGTATCGGTGGGGTTGGCTCCTGGATAACCGCCCTCAATATAGTCCAGCCCGAATTCATCCAACATCCCGGTGATTGCAATCTTATCTTCAATCGAGAAATCGACTCCCGGCGTCTGAGCGCCATCTCGCAGAGTGGTGTCAAAAAGAGTAATACGTTCCGTGGTCATTTTCGTTCAGCTTTCTGATCTGCAAGAGCATTCTCGACAAGTGTCTTTTCCATGCGGGATATCTCCTCGCGAATTTTTCGGTCGCGTTCGAAATGCTGCTGCCGAAGCATCCATCTCCTGGTCTGCACTCGCATTCTGACTCCTCGCAATATGTCTTTGACTGACGGGTTTTGCTCACCGGCGTCTTTCTCGATCACTTGTGACCTTATGGTTTCATACCGGTTTTGCAGCACGTTAAGATTTACCTGCAAGAGATTTGCGGAGCGCTGCAGGTTCGCCTGCATATCGTGCCTTGCGGCCTTTTTAACAAGCGCTGCCCAACGCTCGCCCCCGCGT
This sequence comes from uncultured Rhizobiaceae group bacterium, assembly GCA_937930635.1. GTDB lineage: Bacteria > Pseudomonadota > Alphaproteobacteria > Rhizobiales > Rhizobiaceae > Pseudahrensia. The sequence goes on along the minus strand of CALHCF010000002.1, from coordinate 197,987 downwards.
TGCCCAACCATAAAGCCGGTGTCACGAAACCTGTCTAATTGGGTAGTGAGAAATTTCTGTTCCAGGCTCTTATGTCCAGAATTGAACCATTGCTGCGGAGCGCGTGCCTTCCTGAACTCTTCATCACCGGGCCATGTAAACCAGGTAATACCGGCCAGCACTCCCGCGACCATCAAGCTTATGAGCGCTTTGGAACGCAGATTACGACGGCGCACGTCTTTACGATGGGCATGCCAGATCGCGCCATGCCGGCCAAGTTCTGTTTGCATCGAGGTGTTGGTGGTTGCGTTCCTGCTCATCGCTCTCTTAGAGTTTCACTTCCCATGTGGTGATGCGCTCGCCTGTTTCCGGGTCTTTTCCATCCTTTAACTGGATACCCTTTTCCAGAAGCACGTCACGAATACGATCAGCTTCCGACCAGTTCTTATCGGCGATATAGGTCAAACGTTCTTCGATTGCGGAGGTCGGGTCAAAATCGGTCTGCGCCGTGTTCATATCAAAACCCAGAGCTTCCAACGTGCCTCTAAGTGTCTTGCGGTCAAGATCACCAGAGCGAAGGACAGACAGCAATCCCGGCGTATCAAGATCGTTCATCAAGACACCAAGCACCGGCGCAACAGCAGCGCCGGCATCTGCTTCAGCCCCCTCGCAACTGCGGCGCAACCTGGCAAACACAGCCTCCGCCTCCTCCAGCCGCCGGACGCTGAAATCGATAGGTTCGCGATAGTGAGTCATTAGCATAGCCAATCGCACAACCTCGCCACGCCATGACCGCCCCCCCACTTTATCAGTGTGGAGAACCTCATGCACGGTATGAAAATTACCCAGGCTCTTGGACATTTTTTGTCCTTCAACCTGGAGGAATCCATTGTGCATCCAGACATTGGCCATGACATCGGTGCCATGGCAGCAGCGCGACTGGGCAATTTCGTTTTCGTGGTGCGGGAAAATCAGGTCGAGGCCACCGCCATGGATATCAAAGGTCGCACCAAGATAGGCCTCACTCATCGCCGAGCATTCAATGTGCCAGCCGGGGCGGCCATGAACTGTTTCACCGCCGAATATTCCATCCCAACCCGGCTCGTTATCCGCACTTTCTTTCCATAAGACGAAATCACCGGGGTCTTCCTTGTGGTGTTCCACAGCCACGCGTGCCCCAGCCTGCTGATCTTCGAGCTTGCGGTTGGACAGCGCGCCATAATCTGCCATCGAGCGAACGCGGAAAAGAACCTCCCTGCCCTTTTCACCTTTGGAAACATAGGCATGCCCTTTGTTGATGAGACTTTGAATCATCGACACCATATCAGCCCTGCCGTCTGGCCGGGGCAGCACGAAATCAGTTGCGCGGGGTTCGTGCGTCGGTTCGAGGCAACCCAGCGCAGCCATATCGCGATGGAACTGATCCGCCGTTTTCTCCGTAACCTTTCGGATCGCCTCGTTCAAAGGAAGATCAGGAAAATCCCGAACGGCACGGGCGTTAATCTTGTCATCCACATCCGTGATGTTGCGAACATAGGTGACATGGTGATCGCCATAGAGATGACGCAGCAGGCGAAACAGCACATCAAACACGATAACCGGGCGCGCATTACCGATATGGGCAAAGTCGTAGACTGTCGGTCCGCACACATACATGCGCACATTCGTCTTATCGATAGGTTCGAACGTCGCCTTGTTGCGGGTCAACGTGTTGTACAGTTGCAGCCTTGGTTTCTCGGTCACGTCCTACGATCCTCTCGCTACGATGCCCTGTAGCATCGCAAACAGGTTTAGCCCTGCTGGCTTGAACGTTCGTGAACTTTTTCAAAAGAAGGATGAGAACGGACAGGCCAGCGGGAAGCTAGCGAATAATAATCCGGCAAATACAGATTGCAGTTCTCATTCCCTCTTTTAGGAGCCATGGAGGCTTCTGGTCAAGCCATCACGTAAAAATGAAACTCAAATTGAATGCAAAGGCAGGAGGGCTTCTGCTCATGCGTCCGGCACAATGGTCAGTCAAGCACTATCACAGGGCCGCAATATCTGCACTGCAGGTGTGATGCATAAGTTCTGAACCAGGGACCAACCGTCAGGTATCAAGCTGGATTTTGAATGTATCAATCTCGTCGATCATTTTCTTCATGAAATCAATGAGATTATCGGTATTTGTGCCGAAGCTTTGTCGATACAGGGAGCGCAATGTCTGCAGCATCTGTGTGTTAATCAGTTCTGGATTGTCGATATAGAAGGTGTCGAGAGACCAATCGCTGAAAGCGCGGGTGATGATCGGTTCATCGATTAGTTTGGTAATTCGATGGTGTCGTTGATCTTTTTCAATTTTGCCAAACAGCTGCTTAAGAGGGTCAACAGGCCCCTCAATAGTCTGTACGAAATGCTCGTTCTCAAGAAACAGGACCCCGGTTACGGACAACCCTTCATTTCTACGTTGAGCAGAACCAACCAGGCGTTCCAAATCCATGCGGGCTTCCCCCACAGGCAGAAGCGATTCAGAGACATAGGTAATCGTATGCATGTAAACCTCCGGCGCATTTGTTGCCGGTCTAAATTTATCCGTCAAATCAAATATTAGCGGATTCCAACGAAAATTCCACCCGACGATTCATCTTCAAAAAAGGTCGCACCAAGGGTTTCCAGTGCCTCACGAATGGTATCCAGCGATCTGTCCCGTATAGAAAGACCTGCTTCCGCCCGAACTATGGTGGCTTTGTTGAGATCCGTGAGAACGGCAAGTTCACGCACTGTTATGTTCAATCCGGAACGGGCCATGCGAATGTGGTTGGAGTCGATATCCTTTGTCTTTTTTAGTGTCTGTTCCATTAATCAGTCCTCGCTGATAACGGGGAGCGTGGCCAAACAATTGAAGCTCACTGTCCACAGTTCGTACAATGTACGAAATATATTGACCCGAGTCACTAAAAATCGTACATAGTACGAAATTGAGCAATTTCTTAAGCGAGTAACCAATGCGCTGGTTAGCAATCCTGGTAAGTGCCATTCTTTTTCCAACAATGACATTCGCCGGTAAAATCACGGTCACGAAGACGATTGATGAGAACACGTTACCGAAAATCAAGACGATCCCATCGGGCAACTACCTGACCTCCCGTCAAACATATGAATTGCTTTCCTCCGACCCGGACATTTTGTTCATAGATGTCAGGGACCCGATGGAAATCAGTTTGGCAGGACGTCCCAAGCAAGTGGATGCTATTGTTCCTGTTCGGGTACAGAGCAACAAATTTGATGATTCCATCGATGAATTCAAGCTGGTTGATAACCCTGACTTCATGAGCCAGATGGAAAAAGTGCTGGCCATGTATGGAAAGTCAAAACATGACATGATCATTATCACATGTGGCTCTGGCATGAGATCGGCCAAAGCGGCCCATGTGTTGATCAAGAGCGGTTACACAAATGTCTGGCATATTCCCGATGGTTATGCCGGCGATGAAAAGCCGGGCATGAACAGTCACAATGCATGGAAACTCGCTGGTTTGCCCTGGACCAAAGAAAAGAAGATTTTTGGAAACGAGTGGATAAAGATACTCGAATAGACAGAATCAAACCAGACTGTCTTCCACAGCCCCTGCGCCCTTCACCCCAACGCCCGCACAAACAGCGAGATTGAAAGAAGTGCCATGATCAGCGCGATAATGCAGTCCAGAACGCGCCATGCTGCCGGACGCTGGAACACAGGGACCAGCCAGCGGGCGCCGTAGCCCAGCGAGAAGAACCATACAAAGGATGCCGCCATCGCTCCTAGCGCAAATGCGAGGCGGCTGTTTCCTTCAAACTGGCCGGAAATCCCTCCCACCAGAACAACGGTGTCGAGATAAACATGTGGATTGAGGAAGGTAAAAGCGAGGAGTACGGAAACCGCCTGCCCGAGACTTTGCATCCCTTCGCCGCTCACTTTCATCGCTTCCGGGTTCAGCGCACGCCTCGCGGCGATCAGCCCATAGGCGAGAAGGAATATTGCGCCGCCAAGGGTCACAAAAAACAGCAACTGTTCACTGGATTGAACCAGTGTGCCCATGCCACCAACGCCCAGCGCAATCAACGCAGCATCAGACGCGCTGGCGATCAGACATAAGACAAAAACATGCTGCTGCAGCAATGCCTGACGCAAAATAAAAGCATTTTGCGCCCCGATGGCAACAATCAGGCCACCGCCCAGCAAAAAACCTTCAAGCCCCGCCCCCAACATGAGCGTCAAAACATCGACAGCTGATCATCATCAGCATTTTTGACTGTTGGTTGATGCGTCGGTTCGGTCCGCTGCTGCACTTCGGGACCAGAATTGGCAACCTTGTTAACGGCATCGCCAACCGGAATAGCCTCGAAATAATCCTCTTTGACGGGCTGCATCAAATCGAGGACATCGCGAGGTTCCTGCGTTCGGCAATCAAGCCAGCGGTCAAAATCCTCAAGGTGAATAACAAGAGGCAGCCGATGGTGGATTTCACGAAACGCTTCATTGGCATCCGTGGTAATGATGCAACCGGTATCAATCTCACTTCCATTGGCATGGCAGTATGTCTCCATCAGCCCACCAAATGTTACAATGCCGCCATGGCGTGGGCGAACCCAGTAAGGCTGACTGCGCTGTCCTTTGCCAAAACGCCGCCATTCGTAAAACCCGCTGGCGGGTACCAGCGTGCGACGGTGACGCATGGCGGTTTTGAAGGACGGTTTCTCTAATACCGTCTCGCTGCGCGCATTGGTCAGCAATGTGAAATCCTTGGGGTCCTTCACCCACGAAGGCACCAATCCCCAACGAACAAGGTCAACACGCAGTTTTTTTGTCGGGCTTGAAACCATGGCAATCGGCTGGGTCGGGGCGATGTTGTAGCGTGGGGGCATATCACGCTTGAACTCGCCGAACACAATTTCGCTGTTATACGGGAAAAGCTCATCCAATTGATGTGTCAGGGCGAACCGGCCACACATATGATCCATCCTTTCACACCAGCCTCGGCAATTATCTTGTTGTAGAAGCAATCAGCAGCTAAGCGAAGCCCATGGCATCGCGTCTCTATCCTTCTTCACCACTTCTTGCCGCTTGCACAGCAATTTGGCGCGACGACCGGATTCTGCTGGCACGCCGCGACAGATCTCCCAATGCTGACACATGGGCGATGCCGGGTGGTGTTGTGGAACTGGGCGAAACCTTGCAACAGGCCGCAATCCGTGAGGTGAAGGAAGAAACAGATCTCGTGCTGGATCAGGTCGTGTTCAATCGCTTTGCAGAAATCATCCATCACGACCAGTCCAACAAAGTGAAACGCCATTTCGTGCTGGCGATGTTTGCTGCGATATCATCGACAGGCAAAGCCGTGGCTGGCGATGATGCGGCCGCGGTCCGCTGGTTCACGCTGGATGAACTCGGCACTGTGCCCCTGACGGGAGAGACGGAGATTTTTGCCCGTGAAAGCTTGCAGGTCCTCGGGATTTAGCAGCAGGACCTGTTCTTATGGGGGTTTATGCTGATCATGTTACGGGCAAATAAGGTGTAACAGGCGAAAGCCAGCACCGGATGTCTTGCGAGCATCGGTTCGCTTTTGGGGGAGCGCGGCGTGGCCACTCCACCGAGGCAGCGCAAAACCATCACAACGGCTTGTCCCATCCGTCCCTGATCGGGTTAGCCGGGTCGACCGGGTAACATTTGTTCTCTTCGTCTCTTGCGCTATAGACAAGCCATGAAACGCCTCCTGCTCATAGCACTTGTTGCGCATTTTTTACTCCCGACCTTCGTTACATTGGCGCAGGAGAAACCGGCTGAGGTACAAACGGGTGACGAGTTGGAAAAGAAAGACCAAGAACCCAAACCACCACCAAGTGAACCCACTGCCCCCTATGACGACAGACTATTGAGGCTGGCAGAGATTTTGGGCTCGGTTCACTATCTACGGGCACTTTGCGGAGCCAACGAAGGCAATAAATGGCGGGAATCGATGAATTCGCTGATTATTTCCGAAAAACCCGGCCCAAAGCGCAAGGCTCGGCTTGTGTCCCGGTTCAACCGGGGATACCGCGCCTTTGATCAAATTTATGGCAATTGTACCCCCTCAGCAGTGCTGGCTGCGGAGCGTTACCGCATGGAAGGCGCGAAGATATCGGCCCAAATTCTAAGCCGTTATGGCAGGTGACGCGGACGCGTTGCTTTTTCACAGTCTCGTTAACCTTTCGTGCATCCCCTACTGGCTTTCAGAAATTTTACCGTTTAGTCTCAAACGAGAATTTTACAGGGCGAAAGCTCAAAAGGGCCGGCAATGTTTCACGAAACATCAGATGATCTGGACAGCCTCATTCGTGAGGAAAAGCACCGGGTCGCGCTGGAGTTTTTCCACGAAGCCTGGGCAAGTGCTGTTCAGGAAGGTATTGAGACCTCCATTCTGGCAGAATCCGTGCTCCGCACCGCGCTGATGAATTTGGGTGCTGTCGAGGGCGAAAACGCCGTGGCCGACATTGTATCGCGGTTGCCTGAGCGTTTAGAAAGCGGTGACTTCGTTATGAACCGCAGTCTGCAATAGGCTAACAGAACGTGGGTTTTCTCCGGGAAACTTTCTTCTGCATTGCACGACATTATGGTATTATATCAGGCAAATATCCTGTGTTCTTGACATTGGAGCTCAGATGACCGCCACAGAATGCAAGTCCATATTTTCGTCGATCCGCATTACGGTTCTGGGATTTGTCGTTGTGCTGTCGGTGCTTGGCAATGCGATCGCTGCCAAAAAAACTCCCGAACCAGCTGTTGTCGTACCGGTTGACGAAACCAAAACTCCCGAAAAGCAACAGCCAAAAAATGATGCTGATCAGGATACACCGAAGGCCATTCCAGACGATGCGATACCAACCATAGAAAAAAGCATCCAGCTTGACGAAGACAGCACCGTTGAAGATGACGATGCCCCGGCACAAAAGACCCGGACAGAAGAACAGCACCCCCCGGTTTTGCGTGATATTTCAAAGCTACCCGCTCCGGTGAGGCGCATGCGCGAGCTGATTCTGGAAGCTGCCAAAAAAGGCAACATAGAAGAACTGAGGTCGCTCCTTGGAATTGGCGAAACGGCGACGACAATTTCCATTGGGGGACTTGAGGGAGACCCAATCAAGTTTCTCAAAGAGACTTCCGGTGATGATGAGGGCTTTGAAATTCTGGCCATTCTGATTGAAGTTCTGGAAGCAGGGTTCGTTCATCTGGATGCCGGCAATGAAGAGGAAATCTATATCTGGCCCTACTTCTTTGCCTGGCCCATTGAGAAAATGTCCCCTTCCATGAAAGTCGAATTGTTCCGGGTTCTGACAGCCGGTGATGTGGAAGATTCCCGCGATTCCGGCGGTTATATCTTCTATCGGGTGGGTATTAAGCCGGATGGAACGTGGAGCTTCTTTGTGGCGGGAGATTAAGACCTACTCTTTGCCGGCACTTCGTCCTAGATAGTCTCCATGACAACCAAAACCGCACACCTTACGGACCGCGCACTCCTTCGGCTTTCAGGCGAAGATGCAGTCTCGTTTCTTCATAATATCGTTACCTGCGATGTCGAATCTCTCGCGATTGGCTCCGCTAGTTTTGGTGCTTTGCTCTCGCCTCAGGGAAAAGTTCTTTTTGACTTTTTTGTCTTGAGGACAGATGACGGATTTGTTCTGGAAACCTCCAAAGAACAGCGCGACGCCCTGATGAAGAGGCTGACTTTCTACAAGTTGCGGGCAGATGTGATGATCCAGCCTCATGACGATCTGGTCGTTGTTACGTGGGACGGAGTGGACGAAGACGGGTTCGAGGATCCGCGTCTGGCTGCTCTGGGGTATCGAAACTACGCCACATCACCACCAGATAAAAACGCGCAGGCTGACTGGCACAGACACCGCATCGCCCTGGGAGTCCCCGAGTCGGAACGGGATTTTGGTCTGGGAGACGCATTCCCTCATGAGGTGTTGATGGATCAATTTGATGGGGCTGGGGTGGATTTTTCCAAAGGCTGCTATGTCGGCCAGGAAGTCGTTTCACGCATGCAGCATCGCGGCACAGCACGCAGCCGTATTGTTGTTGTTCGAGGTGAAGCCGACCTGCCATCCGCCACCTCAACAATCCAGGCTGATGGGAAAACTGTTGGCTCGCTTGGCAGTTCGCACGATAAGTTAGGATTGGCGATCGTCCGTCTCGACCGGGCAAAGAGTGCGATAGACAGGGATGTGGCCTTGACGTGTGAAGGCGTGAACCTTTCTATGCAAATCCCCGAATTTGTTTCCTTTGACTGGCCGCAATGACGGGTGATGCCAGCAAAACCACGCGCGCCTGGCAGCGTATGCTTTCTGGCAGACGGCTCGATCTGTTGGACCCATCACCGCTTGATATCGAACTGCAGGACATCGCCCATGGTCTGGCCAGGGTTGCGCGGTGGAATGGTCAAACCCATGGCGATCATGCGTTTTCTGTCGCCCAACACTCGCTTTTGGTTGAACAGGTTGCCAATCAACTGCTCAAACAACCAAGCCACGATGAAAAACTCTACGCCCTGCTGCATGACGCACCCGAATATGTCATTGGAGACATGATTTCCCCCTTCAAGGCGGTCATGGGAGGGGCATACAAGGACGTTGAGGCGCGCCTGCAAAGTGCGATCCACCTGCGTATGGGGCTCGCTCCCAATACGCCACCAGCGTTGAAAAAAACCATCAAGAAGGCTGACAGCATCGTTGCTTTCTTTGAGGCAACCATCCTTGCTGGATTTGAAACGCGGGAGGCATATCGGTTTTTTGGTCGGCCATCAGATTTCTCACCTGACCAATTTGACCTCGACCCGTGGCCTGCAAGCATAGCTCAGAGCCGTTTTCTGGACCGGCTCGCGGAAGTCATGTCATGAGCGAGATTTATGTCTGTCCCCTGTCACGACTTGAGGACACGCTTGAATTGAGCAAGGCCCGAAACATGGTGAGTTTGTCAGGCCCGGACAAGTCGCCTCCCCGGCCGCATCAGATTGATGGTGTCCACCTTGCTCTGGAATTTAACGATATCACAGAAGAAAGAGAAGGACTGGTGGCGCCAGGTCAGCAGGATATCCAAAAACTCATTGCTGTTTGCCGGGCCTGGGACCGCACCTCACCTTTGCTTTTTCAGTGCTGGATGGGCATCAGCCGTTCTACCGCAGCAGCCACCATCGCCCTTGCAAGTCTTGACCCTGATCAGGATATGAAACGTCTCGCCTTATCCCTTCGAGAAGCTTCACCGATGGCGACACCCAATGCCCGGATGATCGCGCTGGCAGATCATGAGTTGGCGCTCCATGGCCGGCTCGACGCTGCAATTCAGGCAATTGGGCGGGGAGTGGAAGCCTCTCAAGGCATCCCGTTCGCACTCAAACTCCCAACAGTTTTGCAATGAGTGTCTCAGCTACCAAGCCCATAGAAATAGGTCTTCACGCGACCGTCGTCGCCGTGGAAAAGAACAGGCCGCTGGTCCTGATCGTTCCTGGCACACGGCCAGACGAAGAAAATCTTGCAGGGCTGCCGTTTGGACCGTTCGATCCTCTCAAGCATCGGACACTGGAAACGGGAATGCGGACCTGGGTTGAGGAACAGACCCATTTGCGTCTCGGGTATGTTGAACAACTCTATACCTTTGGAGATCTGGACCGGCAGCGCGACGGTGCGCGCGGAGACTTTCACTTTGTCTCGGTGGGTTATCTGGCACTGGTGCGCCGGACGGGCAGCGAGGCATCCGCATATGAAGCACTCCCCTGGAATTCATGGTATCACCACTTTCCCTGGGAGGACTGGCGATCAGGCTGTCCTGCGCTGCTCGAAGACCATCTGCTTCCCATATTGGCGAACTGGGCGAAGGAGTCCGAAGAACCACGCTCCGGTACGGCCGGGCACAACCGACTGGCCCGTGTTCGTCGGGCATTTGGGTGCGACTTTTCCAGCAAGGGGACGCCGGTAATAGAAAACTGGGATGAGGAACGGGTCCTTGATCGCTATGAACTGATGTATGAAGCGGGTCTTGTCGATGAGGCCATTCGCGATGGTCATGCCCAGAAAAAAAATTCCAACGTGGCAACAGGAATTCCCATGCTGCATGATCATCGCCGCATCCTGGCAACGGCAATGGCGAGGCTGCGGGCAAAACTGAAATACCGTCCGGTCGTCTTCGAGCTGCTGCCCGAGAGTTTCACACTGACCGAATTACAGCAGACCGTTGAAACACTGTCGGGACGTCTAATCCACAAACAGAATTTTCGACGCATGGTTGAAAAAGCCGATCTGGTTGAACCAACCGGCGCGACGACGTCACAAACCGGCGGACGTCCGGCGGCCTATTTCCGTTTTCGCAGGGAAGTCATGAACGAGCGACCGGCACCAGGCTTGAGGATCAGCTCGCGCGGCTGATGCTGGCCAGGGGCAGGATTTAGCTGATCCTGATATCAAGGCCGATGTCGAGTGTCGGCGCGCTCATGGTAATTTTGCTGGTGGAAATCATGTCAACGCCCGTTTCCGCAATCTCGCGTATGGTTTCAATATCGACATTGCCGGACGCTTCTACAGGAATAGCTCCACCGACAAGGGCGACGCCTTTGCGCAGTTGCGCCGGGCTCATATTGTCGAGCATTACAACATCAGGGTTCGCCTTCAATGCTGTTTTCAACTGCTGCAGAGTATCGACTTCCACTTCGATCTTTACGAGGTGCCCTGCAAAAGCCCGGGCCGCCTCGATGGCCTGCCGCACGCCACCCGCAACAGCGATATGATTGTCTTTGATCAAAATCGCATCATCGAGACCGTATCGGTGGTTGGAACCACCCCCACATTTAACGGCATATTTTTCGAAGGCCCGTAAGCCGGGTATCGTCTTACGTGTGCAACAGACTTTGGCTTTCGTATGAGCGATGCGTTCAGAGAACCGGGCTGTTTGGCTTGCGATGCCTGACAGGTGACACAGATAGTTCAGCGCAACCCGTTCAGCGCCAAGGACAGACCGTGCCGGACCTTCGATACGGGCGATGTCCTGTTTGGATTTTACCCGATCGCCATCTGGCACCAACGCCTTGAATTTCACGGTGGGGTCCAGCGCCCGAAAGGCGGCGGCGGCGATTTCAATGCCCGCAATGGTCCCTGCTTCACGGCTATTCATCACGGCTTTGGCTTTGGCCGCAACAGGGATGGTCGCATCACTGGTGATATCACCGGCCAGCCCCATATCTTCGCGAAGTGCTGAATCGACAGCTTTCCTGATTGCCAAGGACGACAGTGCCGGCAAGTTCAATTTTCCAGATTTTTTTGCCATCAGGCGTTTACTCTTTCGGTATCTTCTCGCCCATCAATCAAAGACCGAGCAATCTTGTCTGCTTCATCGAGTGACAGAAAGCTCCGCTTCGCCATAGCGGGGTTTTCATGGGGGAAATCGGTTCTGAAATGGCTGCCCCGGCTTTCTTTGCGAATAATTGCCGACACAGCAATCATCTTCGCCGTTATCAAAGCATTTTCAAAACGCTGCTGGGTATTACCAGCTTCAATTTCCAGAATGGTCGCAAGGCCCTTCATCATGCCGTCAGGGGTTCGCACCACGCCGAATTCGGAACTCATGGTCTGTCGCAAGCGCTTCATCTCCGCACTGTCTTCTGGTACTTCAACCTCGTCCTGAGGCAGAGCTTCCTGCGACCAATCTGCCATTTTTGGGGCAGGCATCAGGTTTTGAATATCTGCGGCGATACGAGCCGCAAAGACCACCGCTTCCAAAAGCGAGTTGGAGGCCAGTCGATTGGCGCCATGTGCTCCGGTAGACGTCACCTCACCACAGGCCCACAGGCCATCAAGTGTTGAACGTCCGTTGGCGTCCGTCAGAATTCCACCCATGAAATAATGCGCCGCCGGAACCACTGGAATGAGGTCCGTTACAGGATCAATATCAGCCACCTGGCAATAGCCAAAGACAGTGGGGAACTCTTCTTCAAATCCTCGACCCACGGCTTTTCGACAATCCAGATAAGCGCCGCGCCCCGAACGAACCTCCTCAAAGATCCCGCGCGCAACAACGTCCCGCGGCGCAAGCTCCGCGTCTTCATGAAGGGGAACCATGAAACGGTCACCCGACTTGTTGTGCAGCGTGGCTCCGTGACCGCGCAACGCTTCAGTTGCAAGCGGTGCCGGATCCTCACCCGTATCTATTGCAGTTGGATGAAACTGCACGAACTCCATATCGGCAAGCATAGCGCCGGCACGCGCTGCCATGCCGATTCCCCCGCCGCGTGCTTCTGCCGGATTGGTCGTAACCTCATAAAGGTGGCCAACTCCCCCCGCCGCCATAACCAAGGCTCTTGCTGGAAGCATCAGTTTGTTTGGGCCCCTGCCCGCCTGATCACGAGCGATAACGCCCTGCACCTGCTTCCCGGATGTAACAATGTCCTGGACAACAAAACCTTCCAGCACACGGATTGATGGCGTGTTGCCGACCGCATCAATCAAAGCTTCCATGATCGCCCGGCCAGCCATGTCTCCCTTGACGCGCACAATCCGGTTTTCAGAATGGGCAGCTTCTCTCGACGTTGCCAGCTGTCCCTCCAGATCGCGATCAAACGGCACACCATATTCCAGAAGATCGTGAATCCGGTCCGAAGCCTCGCTGGCCATAAGCCTGATCATGTTTTTATCAACAATTCCCGCCCCCGCTTCCAGCGTGTCAGCAATATGTTTTTCGACCGTGTCTCCCTTTGAAACTGCCGCAGCAATGCCAGCCTGAGCCCAGGCCGACGAGGCTCCCTGCCCCAAAGATGCCGCAGTGAGGATAGTAACGGGACGTGGTGCAAGTTTCAGAGCACAAAAAAGCCCGGCCAGACCACCCCCAATGATCACCACATCATCGGTTCCGGTTGATGTTACAGGGCGCAGAAAAGAAAGTTGTTCGGACATGGTCAATCTCTTTACCTAGAACAGTTCTTCACCGGTTTGGCGTACCGGATCGGGGAAATCCCGGTAAAGAGCAAATGTGACTGAATCAATCTTGGAATTGACGCTAAAATGCTTCGTTTCCGTCTCACCCGTACGGGCCGCAGCCAGGCTGAAGGCCTCATCAAGTTGCGCCATGCCTTCAACCTCGATCATCAAATGAAACTCTCCCATTTCCTTTGGGCCAAGACCAAGCTTACGGCGCATCAGCCGCCAGGATTCAATCTTCCTATTGCTCTTTAAGTGCTCCATGAAGTCCTGCAAATCATCGGCGAAAGCCATGTCGTCAACGTTTGGCTTTAGATTGAAAAACCCGTGATAAATGTCCATGGGCTGTTCAGTTCTTCAGATTGACCATGCGCTCGACGGCGTGCCGCGCCTTTTCCGCCATCAGCGGATCAACCACAACCTCCTCTTTCATCTCCAGCAAAGCATCGAGAATCTTAGGCAAAGTGATGCGTTTCATATGCGGGCAGAGATTGCAGGGCTTGATAAATTCAACGCCCGGTGCCTGTTCCTGAATATTGGATGCCATCGAACATTCAGTTACGAGAAGCACTTTTGCACCCGGTTTTTGACCAAGAGCGTAGTCAATCATGCCCTTGGTGGAACCAGTAAAATCAGCAACGCCTGTTACCTCGGTGGGGCACTCTGGATGAGCAATTATCTGGATCGCCGGATCGGCCTCTTTGTAAGCAAGCAACTCTTCGGCGGTGAAACGCTCATGCACTTCACAATGCCCCTTCCATGTCAGGATTTTCACCTTAGTCTGTTTGGCGACGTTCTGTGCCAGGTATTCATCGGGAATTAGCAGCACCGTTTCGGTGCCAAAACTCTCAACAACCTGCACCGCATTCGAAGACGTACAGCAAATATCCGATTCCGCCTTCACATCTGCCGATGTGTTGACATAGGTCACGATTGGAACACCCGGATTGGCTTCACGAAGCAGCCTTACATCTTCTCCGGTGATGGAATCCGCCAGTGAACAACCGGCTCTCATATCCGGAATGAGAACAGTCTTTTGAGGATTAAGCAATTTTGACGTTTCAGCCATGAAGTGCACACCACATTGCACAATCACATCCGTCTCAACCCGCGTCGCTTCCATCGCCAGTTGCAACGAGTCGCCAGCTATATCGGCAACACAATGATAAATCTCAGGTGTTTGATAATTATGGGCAAGAATAGAGGCATTGCGCTCTTTCTTCAGCTTATTGATGGCATGCACGTAGGGCGCATAAACCGGCCATTCGATCTCCGGGATATGGTGCTTTACCTTCTGATAAAGTGGTGCAGTTTCACGGGCGATTTCATTGGTATATTCCAGAACCGGGCGTTCAAGGCGCTTGTACTTCCGGCCCCCTGAAACCACAATCTCATCGGTATTGGATCCGGCACCAGTCGCGGTGTTTGCAGACAGTGTCATTGAAATCTCCTTGTCGGCCTTAGGCAGGCTGCACGGTACTTATACTCAATATGAGTATAACAAGGCCAAAAAACAAGTCCGGCGACCCGGACAGGTGAAGTTTAGCCGAGGTTGATGTTGGCCGCAAGCTGATCAGCAATGACGTTTGCAGCTTGATAAAAATCACATTGTGGGAGTGTTCTCTCGCCAGATTGTGTCAGACAAACTTGACGGAAACTGTTCCAAAATCGCCAAACTGGGCCGACACGATTTTCCCTGCTTCGGCGGGGATGGCCGGCGTGCAGGTGCCCGAAGACACCCACTCTCCCGCTTTAAGGCTCTGTCCGTTAGCGGCCAGTTTTTTCGCGAGCCAGACCAGCGAGTTGATTGGATCGCCCATAACAGGTTGGCCGTTTCCGCGATGCACCACGTCCTCGTCAACAGATGCGACAACAGCTGTGTTGGCAAGATCCTGTTGATGCCAGTCTGAAACTTCCGGGCCGACAATAAATGCAGCATTTCCCCCAAAATCCAGCGTCACTCCAACACCATTTGCAAAATCGGCATGACTCAAACAACGGCCAATCACCTCAATGGCCGCATGGACTGAAGCAACGGCATCCGTCGCGGTCTCAACAGTGATGGTTTCGCCGTCGCCGGGATAATCACGCGCCATTTTGAACGCATATTCAGGTTCAACCGCTCCAATGCATGGGGTTTTTTCTAATGAACCACCATTGTCGACCAAACCTGCCTTTGCCATGGGGCCATAGAATGCATCATCGAGACCGAAACCCTTTTGCGCAGCTTCGTTCGTCGCACCAACCTTCCAGCCAATGCTGGGGGAACCAAAGCTTTCAAAAACAGCCTGCTGAACGTCCATTGCATCCAGAATGGTCAACGCAGGTTGCGGCATCGCAATCTGCGTCTGCTTGCCGGACCTGCGGGCATCAGCAATGGTTTCAGCCAGGTGCGCAACATTCATGAGATGGCCTTTCAAAAAAATCTGTCGGTTTTGATTTTGAATTCTGTTTATACACATTTACGTCGCCGTAAATACCATCCAAACTCGCCTTTCAGATACCACTTCCAGGTTCATGAACATGACTTCAGATCAACCATCACAAACTGCGCGCTGGACGCCTCCTGCGTGGATGATCATCCTCAGCGGATGCTGCATTGCGCTGCTTGCTTTCGGCCCACGGTCTGCCATGGGGTTGTTCCAGCAGCCAATCCTGGACAGTCGCGGTTGGGGAAGCACAACCTTTGGCCTGGCTATCGCGCTACAGAACCTGGCCTGGGGGTTTGGGCAACCTGTTTTCGGCGCATTGGCAGACCGGTTTGGAGCTTATCGGTCACTTGCTGCTGGCGGATTGTGTTACGCACTCGGCCTTTACGTGATGGGCGTGGCTGAGACCCCTCTCTGGCTACATATCGGTGCCGGAATTCTGGTTGGACTTGGTGTTGCCGCCGGGTCCTTTGGCATCATCCTTTCCGTTTTCGCGCGTCACGTGCAGCCGGAACAACGTTCGTTTGTGTTTGGTCTTGGAACAGCTGCCGGTTCGGCGGGCATGTTTCTGTTCTCTCCAATCTCGGCAGGTTTGATTGCCAATTTCGGATGGGTCAATGCGCTTGTTGTCTTGTCAGCGATGATGTTGCTGATCCCGGTTCTGGCAGTTCCACTTTACGGAAACGCGCGTAATGCCAAGTTGCCGCAAGAGCAAATCGAACAAAGCATTGGCCAGGCACTCACAGAGGCCATGGCGCATAAATCCTATCTTCTGCTGATCTCAGGTTTTTTTGTCTGCGGATTTCAGGTTGCCTTCATCACCGCACATTTTCCCAAATATATCGCCGACATTGGATTGAACGATCAGATCATGGGCTACAACGTTGCTGTATGGGCCATTGCGCTGATCGGACTGTTTAATATCTTCGGGTCGCTGGCCTCCGGAATAATCGGGCAAAAATATTCAAAACCTGTTCTCCTCGCCCTGCTGTATGTTGGCCGATCAATTGCTGTGACAGCCTTTCTGTTGCTGCCTCAGACGCCCAGCAGTGTAATCATCTTTGCCATTGTTATGGGGTTGTTATGGTTATCAACAGTGGCCCCAACCAATGCGCTTGTCGCGATCATGTTTGGAACCCGCCATCTGGGGCTGCTGGGGGGAGTTGTTTTCTTTTCCCATCAGATTGGATCGTTCTTAGGTGTCTACTCCGGTGGGTATCTTCGCGATGTCTACGGAAGCTACGATGTCGTATGGTGGCTGGGTGTCGCACTTGGCTTGTTTGCAGCCATCGTCCACTGGCCGATCAGGGAACAGCCGGTGGCAAGGGAAGCAGCGCTTGCCGCCTGAATTTGCGATCCGTTACGACGCCGCTTGACCGGAGAGTTTCTTCTTTGTGGCACGAACGAGACTTTCGCGTTCCGGCGGGATAGCTATGCCGCGTGGACCATGGACATGGCGGTCGAGAAAATATCCCGTCAGCGCAAAGCCGGAAAGAATATCTTCCAGTGGCGCACTATCTATCCGCGCCAGGTCGCGAGCCAACAAAAAGGGCGGCAATGCCAACATCCGGTTTTCCCAAGGTTTGCCGGCATTCAGGCTCACTGCCCTGCCTGACTTTGGCGACACATAAACCAGATCGTATTCTGCGCCCGTGGATGCACATTTGGTAAGATCAAGGCCGAAACCCAGTTCATCAAGAATTGCCAGTTCAAAGCGAACCACCAGTTCGGCCGCGATGTCGACTTCTTCCAGATGATCGAGAACAATGTTGAGAATGCGGTAGAGCGCCGGGTGAGCATCCCGTTCGGGCAGCAGACGCAAATGGCTTGCCAGTGTCTGCAGCGCGTAGATCCCGTGAGCTGTCTCCATCAACTGAGCTGCGCGCAGCTGTTCAGCCTCAATTTTAAACTGGCCCAAATGTTCATCCAGACGCGCGCGCCATGTGACCCGAACCGAGTTTCCCGGCTGCAAAACCGGGCGCATGGTGCGGGATCGTCCACCTTGGACCAGACCAAGATGGCGGCCCCGTTCAAGGGTCATAAGTTCGGCAATAACAGATGTTTCGCCGTGTTTGCGGACACCTAAAATAACAGCTTCATCGGTCCACTCCATCGCGCTTATCGGGGGAACTCCAACCCCATCTCCCGGTAGCGTTCGGGATCGTCAATCCAGTTTTCGCGAACCTTCACAAACAAAAAGAGATGCACCTTTTGGTCCAGCATCTGCGAAAGATCAGCGCGCGCCGCAGATGAGATAGCCTTGATGGTCTCCCCCTTTTTGCCAATCACAATCTTTTTGTGGGCGTTGCGCTGTATGTAAATCACCTGATCAATTTTGACACTGCCGTCCTTTCGCTCCTCCCAGCCCTCAACTTCCACATGGGCCGAGTAAGGAAGCTCCTGATGAAGACGCAGAAAGATCTTCTCCCGGGTCACTTCCGCAGCCAACAAGCGGACCGGCAGATCAGAAACCTGATCTTCAGGATAGAGATAAGGGCCTGGAGGCAGGATGCTGGCAAGATGATTCATGAAATCCTCACAACCATCTCCATTTAAAGCAGAAATCAAAAATGTCTGGTCAAACTCGACCAGTTCATTTGCTTGTTTGACCAGCTCCAGCAGGTTTTCACGCGGCACCCGATCAATCTTGTTGAGCAGGAGTATCCTGGGCAATCTGACATCTGCCAATGCATTGAGAATTCGTTGGGCATCTCCCCGAATTCCGCGTTCTGCATCGATCAGCAAACAGATAATATCGGCGTCTTTCGCACCGCCCCATGCAGCATCCACCATCGCACGGTCCAACCGACGGCGCGGTTCGAAAATACCCGGCGTATCAGCAAAGATAATCTGGCTGTTGTTGCGCATGGTGATCCCGCGGATAACAGCTCTGGTTGTCTGAACCTTGTGACTTACAATCGAAACCTTGGTCCCAACCAACCGGTTGATCAGCGTCGACTTTCCTGCATTGGGCGCACCAATCAGCGCAACAAAGCCAGCCCGTTTTGTCGAGGTGTCTTCAGATACTGGCGCTGTTTCGCTCACGAATTATATTCCCTTATCGTTCCGTCTTCATCCTGAATCCACTGTTTCTCCCGCAGCAAAATGGACTGGGCAGCAGCCTGTTCAGCCTCTCGCTTGGACTTCCCGGTTCCAAGGGCACTTTTCGTGCCAACGACCTCTACCTCAACAACAAATGTTGGATCATGATCAGGGCCTGAACGTTCTTTAATCGAGTAGTTCGGTGTTGCAGCATGATGAGCGTGAGACCACTCCTGGAGTGCCGTTTTGCTGTCGCGGGTTCCAGCACTTACATCATCAACGCGGTGGTTCCAGTAGCGCGTAACAAATTTCTTTGCTGCATCAATGCCTGCATCCAGATAGATAGCGGCAATCAACGATTCCACGACATCAGCCCGCACGCTACGCATTCGCTTGCTTGCAAGGTGCCGGGCATCGGCACCAGCATAGATGAAATCATGAAGCCCGATCTCGTCAGAGACCTCCGCGCATGTATTGCCACTGACCAAAGCATTGAGACGCACCGACAACTCACCCTCCTGGGCATTTGGGAACTTCAAGAACAACAATTCAGCCACGCTCAGACCCAAAACCCGGTCACCCAGAAATTCAAGGCGTTCATAGTGTGATTTATCGCCAGCTCTTTTTGTGGCGCTTGAATGGGTCAAAGCCCGGACCAGCCGTTCGTGGGTCTTGAAACGGTGATCTATGCGCGCTTCAAGTTCGGCGATTTTCTTTGCAGAAATTGCGGCCGACCGCACGTTCAGATTCCATCAAAAATGCGGCTCCAGCGCATGCTGGTCGGCCACCGCCAGATTTGCCAGGCCGCTGCGCCATCATCAAGCGACAGGAAGATAACCTGTGCTTTCCCGACCAGGTTTTCAGCAGGAACGAAACCAACGTCAAAGCGGCTGTCCAAAGAATTGTCCCGGTTGTCGCCAAGGAAAAAATAATGTCCTGCCGGCACCTCGAAAACAGGTGTGTTGTCGACAACATTGCCGGGCTGCGTGTTGATATCCAGCGTACTATAGACACGTCCGGTATCGAGCGTCTCGACAAAATTTGGAACAGAGCGTTCGACACCAAGCGTCTTCTCAGTGAATTCGCCTTTCCGTTCCCGTTTAACCGCTTTGCCGTTGACATAAACCACGCTTTCTTTCAGCTGGATCTTGTCACCCGGCAGGCCGATAACGCGCTTGATATAGTCTTTGCTTGGATCAGGTGGAAATTTGAAAACCGCTACGTCGCCACGTTCCGGTTCGCTGGCCCAAATGCGGCCGCTGAAGAGATTGGGACCAAATGGCAAAGAATAGCGGCTGTAGCCGTAGCTGAATTTCGAGACAAAAATGTAATCACCCACCAACAATGTTGGCTTCATGCTGCCCGATGGAATATTGAAGGGCTGAAACAGAAACGTGCGCAAAACAAGCGCCAGCAGCAATGCCTGAACAACGATGGAGAACGTCTCCCAAAAGGCATTTTCTTCCTTTTTCTGTTTGACTTCAGTTGTCACGAAGACTGCTCCTTTTCATGCCACTTCCACTAGAAATCTAGGGTCTTGGGAAATGCTTATGCCGAGTGGGCCCGCTATGGGCAAGGTAAAAGTAAATTAAAGGCATCGACGGTCGCCGTTACGGCTACAAAAGCAGTTCACGCACTGTCTTAAAAACATCTTCGAACATTTCGGTTGTCAGCCGTCCGGTATTGGTGTTGTAGCGCGAGCAATGATAACTCGAGACCACTTTAAACCGGTCCATCTCATGCACCACGTTATGCGCGAAGGGCACTGACGCAACCCTCACCCCCAGGCTTCGCGCCGTGCTGTCGTGAGAAATCTTGCCCAGCGATACCAGCACCTGGAGATTGGGCAGCGCAGAAAGGCTGTTGATCAAAAAAGGCCGGCAGGTATTGATCTCTTCCCCAACCGGCTTGTTTTGAGGCGGGACACAGCGAACAGCGTTGGTGATACCGCAATCGATCAGGCGCAATGTATCAGATGGATCAGCTTCATAACGCCCTTCAGCAAACCCGAACTTCACCAACGTATCGTAGAGAAGATCACCAGCAAAATCGCCCGTGAAAGGTCTACCTGTCTGGTTTGCTCCCTTGAGGCCTGGTGCAAGTCCCACAATTAACAAGCGGACAGCTTCCTTGCCGCCATGCTCTTTCGATGGATACCAGCTTGGTACCGGCGCGTTATGAAACGAAGGATTTTCGCTGCGATGGCGAAGGCGGAATTCCACCAGTCGGGCGCACAGGGGGCAATCGCGATCCGGCTCGGTCTTCTGATCTGAAATACGGGTCATCTTCCCGCCTTATCGCGCAATAGCGGGAATGGGAAGTATCAGTCAGCCATCAAAGTCTTCATCGTCATCGTCATCAACATCTTCAATGGCAGATGTACCATTGCGCGCGCCGTTGTCGCGGCCCAGTTCGCCTTGCAAGGCAGCAAGATCGATAAAATTGTCAGCTTGACGACGCAGATCATCGGCAATCATCGGCGGTTGGCTTCGAGTGGTTGAGACAACGGAGACCTTTTTGCCCATACGCTGCAGCGCCTCAACCATCCGTCTAAAATCGCCGTCACCCGAAAACAGAACAAAATGGTCAACCGTCGGTGCCAGCTCCATGGCATCAATGGCGAGTTCAATGTCCATATTTCCTTTGATTTTGCGATGACCATTGATATCGACAAACTCCTTTGCTGGCTTTGTCACAACGGCATAGCCATTGTAATCAAGCCAGTCGATCAGAGGGCGAATTGAAGAATATTCCTGATCCTCAATCAATGCTGTGTAGTAGTAGGCGCGCACCAGATATCCAGGCTGCCCAAACGAAGCGAGGAGCTGTTTATAGTCGATATCAAAGCCAAGAGCCTTTGAGGTTGCATAGAGATTGGCACCATCAATCAGCAGTATGATTCTTTCGCGTTTATCAAACATCTAAAAAAACCTTTCGGGGCGTCACGCACCCGCAACAAAGAAATAAACGTTCGAACCACTCAATCGGTTCTAAAGTGTCGTCAAAATTGGGCTGTTTCACTGAACGAATAACTGAATCAGAAGCATTTTGGTTTCAAATACCGGCCATGGCCGTTGATCACTTTTTCGCGTATTGGCTCCAGAATGGAAAGTTCTTGAAATCGAACTCATTTCGGCCTAATCAGGCGTCAACCATTTCCCTCTTCAACAGCATTCAGGAGCCTGCTATGGCGCGCGTTACCGTGGAAGATTGCATTGACAAGGTTTCCAACCGTTTCGAACTCGTGTTGCTTGCGAGTCATCGCTCGCGGCAAATTTCCGCCGGATCCCAAATTTCCATCGACCGTGACAATGATAAAAACCCGGTTGTTGCGCTTAGAGAGATTGCAGACGAGCAGTTGTCTCCTGGAGATCTGAAAGAAGATCTGATCCACTCCCTTCAAAAACATGTTGAGGTGGATGAGCCGGAAGATCTTATGGACGACGCTGCCGATGAGCCGATTATGGCTGCTGACGAGACAGTGCCAACTCCAGAAGCACCGCCACAGGTTGCTTTCGATACCCTGTCGGAGGAAGAACTTCTGGCAGGCATTCAAGGTCTTGTTCCACCTGAAAAGACCGACGATTTCTGATTTTTCCCCTTATTTGGGTACAAAAGCCAATGCGTAAGACCGCGCATTGGCTTTTTTTGTATCTCGATGCCACTTCCAAGGCTTGCCCCGGCGCACTTGGAATACCATTCTCCAAACAGGCGAAATGGCCCAGACATTTGATTTTGGAGAGTGAACCCGCGCCATGATGCGCCAAAACGAACTTGTTGAACGGGTTGCAAGCTACAATCCCGACTTTGACGAGGGTCTTCTGAACCGGGCGTATGTTTATGCCATGCACAAGCATCGGCATCAAACACGTGCGTCTGGTGACCCCTATTTCAGCCACCCGTTGGAAGTTGCTGCAATCGTGACTGATCTGAAGCTCGATCAGGATAGCGTCGTGGCGGCCCTGCTTCACGATACAATCGAAGACACCGACGCCACACGACGTGAAATCGACGATGCTTTTGGACCCAATATCGCACGTCTTGTCGACGGGCTGACCAAACTCAAGCGCATCGACCTGGTTTCAAAGAAAACCAGACAAGGCGAGAACCTTAGAAGACTGTTGCTCGCCGTTGCAGATGATGTGCGCGTGCTGCTGGTTAAACTTGCTGACCGTCTGCACAATATGCGCACGCTCAATCATGTTGCGGAAGACAAGCGACAACGGATCGCGCAAGAAACCATGGACATTTATGCTCCTCTAGCCGGGCGCATGGGCATGCAAACCATGCGCGATGAACTTGAGGAACTGGCTTTCCAGATACTTCATCCGGAAGGCTATTCACTCGTCCATGACAAACTTCACGAACTGCAACGTGAAAGCGGAGAAGTCATAACAGAAATTGAAATGAGCGTTGTTGATAATCTTGCAGCGGCTCATATTCCAGCAACCGTCAAAAGCCGCAACAAGCGCCCCTATTCCGTTTTCCGCAAGATGGAAAGAAACCGGATCAGCTTCGAACAACTGTCGGACGTAATCGGATTTCGCGTCATCGTGGAAAGTGTTGAAGACTGTTATCACGCGCTGGGCGTGATCCACATGAGGTGGCCTGCGGTCCCCGGTCGGTTCAAAGACTACGTTTCAACACCGAAGCAAAACGACTATCGCTCGATACATACAACAATTGTCGGTCCGTCCCACCAGCGCGTTGAACTGCAAATCCGCACCCATGAAATGGACGATATCGCGGAGTTCGGGATCGCAGCCCACGCGCTTTACAAAGACGGTGTCTATTCAAGCCCTCAGGAAATACAGCACTTGAAAGGGGATATGCCCGGTGCCAACCGAGCGGCGGCCCTGACTGCTGAAAGCCGCTCATATGCGTGGTTGCGCAGAACGGTTGAAACTCTGTCGCAGGGAGACCATCCCGACGATCTGTTGGAGCAGGCGCGGTTGGAACTGTTTCTCGATCAGGTTTTCTGCTTCACACCAAAGGGCCGCCTTATCGCATTGCCTCAGGGAGCTACGGCAATTGATTTTGCCTATGCAGTACACACCGATGTTGGCAACACCTGTGTCGGTTGCCGCATCAATGGCCGCGCGGCCCAGGTGGTAACCCAGCTCAACAATGGTGATGAGGTTCAGATCATACGCGCCGAGGGCCAAACGCCCACAGCCGCTTGGGAACATGTGGTTGCTACCGGCAAAGCGCGGGCCGGAATCCGACGCGCCACTAAGGAGGCCCGACAGAAACAATATTTCAGCCTTGGCGAAAAAATTCTGGCCGCAACATTTTCTCGTGCGGACCGGAAATTCGACGTTGAACAACTGGAACTTGTCCTTGGGAAACTGGCCCGCAACTCCACCACCGAAGCTGTTGCCGCAGTTGGTCAGGGTGAACTGCCTCCCGAAGATGTTTTGCGCGCGGTCTATCCTGATTACCGGATAGAACGATCGGTGGGAGACAAACCGGGCAGCGCCGAGGGGTGGTTCAATCTGTCCGGCGTTACCAATTTCATGTTTCGCATACCTGGCCGGCGCCGCGAAAAATATGCGGAAGCGGCACGCAAACTGACAGAGGCGATCCCCATTAGCGGCACGAACAGTGATCTGCCGGTTCGCCTGGCTCCCGATGGCGGTGCCGTTCCTGGCGATCGTATTGTTGGCATTTTGTCGCCGGGTGAAGGCATCACGATCTATCCAATCCATGCCGAAACGCTCAAGGATTATGAAGAAAGCGCCGATGAGTGGCTCGATTTACGCTGGGACATTGACAAGCAAAATCCGGAACGTTTTCCCGCCAAAGTCAAAATCATCGCAATCGATGCTCCTGGAACATTGGCCGAAATTACCGAGATCATTGCTCAGGGCGAATCCAACATCGCCAATGTGTTTTTGTCTTCTCCCAATTCGGGCCTTACCGAAATGACACTCGGTATCGAAGTATGGGATCTCAAACATCTCAATCGCCTGGTGCGCGCAATAAGGGCTCTGTCCGTGGTCACGCATGTTGAGAGGGTCAACGGATAAGCCCGGTCCCCGATCAAAAAAAGTTTGATTATCCGGTGGCCATGTCTCTGTCACAAACTCGATGTTAACAGAAACGGGGTATTGTGGATCAGCGGCACTGAAACTCGACGGGTTTTCGGTGCCGGGTAACAGCCGGAATGGTTCCGAGTTGGCTGTGGGAAGAAGTGCTAGCGTATGTTGATGAAGAGGCGCACGCCGCCCTCATGGTTGGAGAAGTTTCGCGTGTGGCTTTGGCCACGGCGTTCCTGGCTCAGGTCTGGTCAGTATGTTGCCAAACGCATTCTGCGCCTCACCGCGTCACCCCATGCGGTAGCCGCAGGGGTTGCTGCTGGCGCGTTCACATCTTTCACGCCTTTCATGGGTTTCCATTTTCTGCTGGCTGCGGCGCTTGCCTGGTTGTTGCGTGGTAATCTGATCGCGTCGGCACTGGGCACCTTTGTCGGCAATCCCCTTACCTTCCCTCTCATTTGGGCTGCGACATATCAAACGGGCCATTTCATCCTGCAAACAGGTGCAGATGCTTCTGAAACACCTGCGCTGGGCGAAGCGATGGCTCATGTCGTTTCTGCGCTTTGGAATCTGGATGGCAGTGCTGCGGCAGCCGCCTGGTCCAGCATCTGGAACCCCCTGCTCTATCCAATGTTGATTGGCGGAATTCTGGCGGGGCCGATAATCGCAATACCCCTCTATTTTGCCACCCGCCGGGCAGCGGTCATGTTTCGCGAAAGCCGCCGTGACAAGTTGATGGCGAAAGCCACTCTTTTGCGCAACAAGGCAAAAGAGATCGCCGACCGGGCACCAGGCCAAGGTGTCAGTCAGGCATGATCATTGGACTTGGCAGCGATATGATCGACATCCGCCGGATCGAAAAATCAATCGACCGGTTCGGGGATCGTTTTATCCAGCGCCTGTTTACCGACATCGAACAAGCAAAATCTGACCGCCGCAAAAACCGCGCTGCAAGCTATGCCAAACGCTTTGCAGCCAAGGAAGCCTGCTCCAAAGCTCTTGGGACGGGGTTTAGTCGTGGTGTATTCTGGCGCGATATGGGCGTGGTCAACCTGCCCAGCGGAAAACCGACAATGCAGTTGACCAATGGCGCTTCAAATCAACTGGCACGTCTTGTTCCGGAGGGTATGGAGGCGGCGATCCACTTGACGATTACCGATGATTTTCCGTGGGCACAGGCTTTCGTCATCATTGAAGCGCTGGACAAACGCTAAACATCCGCCTGTATGGTGATACCGGTTGACGGTTCAAATCCAGTCCGGGCATTTTCACCAATTGCGGCGAAGGCAAGATCCAACAGCGCTAGAAAACTGTCTCAGTCCACTGGCAAGACATCTGTGATCTCAACAATCTCAGGCTTTATGAAAGCCTATCCGCGGTCTCGCAGCAGACGGGATTTCTCACGGTTCCAGTCGCGTTTTTTCTCAGACTGACGCTTATCGTGGATTTTCTTGCCTTTAGCCAACGCCAGTTGAAGCTTGGCCATGCCGCGTTCGTTGAAATAGAGTTTCAGGGGAACAAGGGTCATTCCGTCTCTGGCCACCGCCATTCCAAGCCGGTCTATCTCGCGACGTGACATCAACAACTTTCGGCGGCGGCGTGGTTCATGGTTGAAACGATTGGCCTGAACATATTCTGGAATATGCGCGTTGATCAGCCATAACTCGCCGTCTTCATTGCTGGCGTAACTTTCAGCGATATTGGCTTTACCATTGCGCAGGGCTTTCACCTCGGTTCCAACCAGCATCAACCCTGCTTCAAACGTGTCCTCTATGGAGAAGTTGTGTCTGGCCTTGCGGTTTTCCGCGATGGTTTTGCCGGTTGGTTCGGCCTTCTTCTTCGCCATTGAGGTTCAATCAGCCTGCTAGTTGATCAGACCGGCATGCACCATTGCATTACGAATAGTGGTCTGTGTGCCTGCCTCCACCGGAACCAGCGGACTGCGCAATGTGTTCTCAACCTTACCCAACAGGCTTAGCGCGTATTTTGCTCCGCCCGGGCTTGGCTCCAAAAACATCGCCTTGTGCAAAGGCATCAAGCGGTCCTGCAGAGAAAGCGCCTTCTTGAAATCATCATCGGCCATGGCTTGCTGGAACTGCGAACACAGCGCTGGTGCAACATTTGCAGTAACCGAAATACAACCCACGCCACCGTGGGCATTAAAACCCAGTGCAGTTGCGTCTTCACCAGACAATTGCACAAAGTCGGTACCGCATGTGCCGCGCTGTTCGCTGACGCGATCAAGCTTTGCCGTTGCATCCTTAACACCGGCAATGTTTTTGTACTTTGCTGCCAGTTCGCCCATCGTTTCAGGTGTCATATCAATGATCGAGCGGGGCGGAATATTGTAGATGAAAACAGGCAGGCTGGTCGCTTCTGCAACAGCGGAGAAGTGGGCTTTGAGGCCCCGCTGGTTCGGCTTGTTATAGTAAGGGGTCACGACCAAAGCGCCATCAGCACCAACTTTTTCAGCATGGCGCACAAACTCGATGCTTTCGGCTGTGTTGTTGGAACCAGCCCCGGCCATTACAGGCACGCGACCATTTGCCACTTCAACACAAATCTCCACCACACGCATATGTTCTGCATGAGAAAGTGTTGGTGACTCCCCCGTGGTCCCAACAGGAACAAGTCCTTTGGTTCCTTCCGCAATTTGCCAGTCGACAAAGTCTGCGAATGCCTTTTCATTTACCGAACCATCTTCGGTAAAAGGTGTCACCAAGGCCGTCATTGACCCGCGAAACTGAGGTAAGGACACGAAACCACTCCTGAATTTATTGTTATCGCTCAAATCGACAGGGCCGGTTCGCGGTCACAAATTCTCCGCAAATACCCACTCAATTGGCCGGCAACATAGGGGTGGCCTGCCAATCCGGCAAGCGTGAAAACTAAAGGTTGACGGGTTGCAGTAACCTTTCGTTAACGCGCTCTAAACCAGTTTGAGACAAGATTGCCAATCCATCGTTTCAATCGTTGCCCGTCGTCACTAGATTTAGTTGAATTTTGCAACGGCGCTTTCAGAAATGGCCAAGGGCCTGATCCCAAAAAAAGGTTGTGATATCTCATGCCGGTTCAGTTTTCAGTTTCGCCTGCCTTCAAGTCTGTCGTTTTGGGAACGCTGGCGTTGTCTTTCGGTCTTACCGTGGCGGTACCATCTCAGGTATTTGCCGGTCAAAAGACGGACAAGACGATTACAGGCAGTGTCGGCAATTATACAAGCACAGCAGCATTGTCTGGACAGATCCGGCGATCCTCCAGCGTTGATATCGCCCCTGCATCAGCCACGCTGAAACGTGGATTGAAAGCGCTTTCCCGCAACGACATGAAGACAGCATTGAAGGCTCGCCGGTCATTACGCGGAGGTTCTCTTGAACGCAAAGTCCTGGCATGGGCCATCGCAGTCGACGGCCGGGGCGTGGATGCTGCAACACTGGCGGGTATTGAGCAGGATCTTAGCTATTGGCCTGCGACAGACCGTATGCGCAAGAACATTGAACGTGCATTGGTGCGCGAGTTGGACAATAACAGCCTGCTGGTGGCATTCAGCGCCACATCTCCGGAATCGGAGAGCGCAGCGATAGCCGTCGCATCTGCCCACCTTGCGTCAGGAAAGAACCAGCGCGCCCGCAAGGCTATTGCCTCCCTGTGGCGCAGTTCAGTGCTTGATTCATCTACAGAGCGTAAGATACTGAAAAAATTTGGTAAAACTCTTAGCCGGGCGGATCACCGTGCACGGGTTGAATATCTGTTGAGCAAGAAAAGAATACGCGGTGCCGAACGCATTGCCGGTTTGGCGGGTGCGACACGTCTGGTGGCTGCACGGGCAGCCGTTGAACGCAAGCAACGGTCCGCTACCAAGCGGCTCGCCCAGGTGCCGCAATTTCAAAAAACTGACCCCAACTATCTGTTCAGCAAGGCGCGCAATCTAAGACGCGCTGACCGTCTGAACGAGGCAGCAAAAACACTGTTGTCGGCCAGTCCTAAAAAAATACATCCCAACGCAGCAGATCTTTTCTGGACCGAGCAGCGGATTTTAGCGTCCGACCTGCTTGAGAAAAATGCGCCCAAGACCGCCTATCGGTTGGCGGCCCGCAATGTGGCCCAGTCAAAAGTGAAACGTCTTGATGCCGAATTTTATGCCGGCTGGATTGCGCTGCGCAAACTTGGAGATGCGGGCACGGCTACACGCCATTTTTCCAGATTGCTGGATCTGGCAGGCACTCCTTTGTCCAAGTCTCGTGGCCATTACTGGCTCGCCCGCGCCGCTGCACGCACAGGCAATTCCGGTAAGGCAAATAAACATCTGGCGGCCGCTGCTCGCTTTGACACAACCTATTACGGCCAGTTGGCCAAACAGAAGCTGGGCAAACGCAGCCTTTCAATTTCGAAAGCCCGCCCCAGCCGCACCGACCGGGCTCGTTTTCCCAAATACGAACTCGTTCAGGCCATCGCCAAGCTTGAATCTGCCGGTCACAGACGTCTCGCGCGTGGCTTCTATCGCTTTTTGGCAAAGCACCTTACCAAGCCGGGCGAACTGGCACTGCTGGCAGCTCGCGCTGAACGCGCCGGGGACCACCAGCTATCGCTTCAGGTGGGGAAGAACGCATTTGTAAGAGGGTTCGATGTCGACTCCCTTGCCTGGCCCATTGGTGCGATCCCCCGTTCGACCAGAACTACCGGCGCCGGACTGCCCCTGGCCTATGCCGTTGCCCGGCAGGAAAGCACCTTTCAGGTAAATGCCCGTTCCCATGCCAATGCACTTGGCTTGTTGCAACTGCTGCCAACCACAGCCAAACGGACCGCACGTCAGATTGGGGTCTCTTATTCCCGCAGACGTCTGGTCACGGATGCGGCTTATAATGTCCGTCTCGGCACCGCATTCCTGGGTCAGCAAATGAACCGCTTTGGTGGCTCGTTCATTCTTACCTTTGCTGCATACAATGCAGGCCCAGGCCGGGCCGCTGACTGGATCAAACGTTATGGAGACCCGCGAGGCCGCTCACTGGAATTTGCAATCGACTGGGTTGAACAAATCCCCTTTTCAGAGACACGCAACTATGTTCAGCGGGTTATGGAAAACTATCAGGTTTACAAAACCCGCATCAATGGTGAAGGCTTGACCATTAACCGTGACCTGCGCGCCGGAACACGCGGGTAACAAGCAGGTTGGTCCGAACTGTCGTTTCGCGTTGCCTCATGGGATGGATCGCAACTAATGAGTGAAGAAACCGCTCCATTGCAACACGCTCGCAAGGATGGCGTTGTCGTTGCACGCCGCCATCTGCAAACCAGCGTCATGGATGGCCTGCAGCTTCAAAGCTGGGTCTACACCCGCGATGATGATGCAAGAGGCGAAGGAAACAGGCCTCCATCACTGGGCACTCCTCTGCTTTGTCTGCCGGAGGAATTTGGTAACAGCCGGACCTACCATAAGTTCGCAGTGGCCCTACTTGCCCTTAAGGGATTACCTGGCCGCATCTATACGGTGGATTTGAGAGGTCGAGGAGAAACCCGGGATGGCAGTATCAAAGAAAGTTCTCCGGTTACTGACGCTGACGATATTTTAGCCCTGTGCGATGCACACGGTTTTCACCACGTTGATATGTTGGTCAGCGGGCGCACTGCGCTGGCACTCCTGCTGGTTGTCCAGCGCCGTCCAGGCTTGCTGCGGCGGCTGATCCTCAACGATGCAGCGCCGGAGTTTGACGACGTTGGTTTCGCCCGCACAACCACCCTCACCCATCGCGCCTCCCCTCCCAAGACATGGGACAACGCGGTGGAAATATTAAAAGCAACCAAGGGTACAGAATTTACCGCCCTAAATGACAGCAACTGGAATGTCCTGGCGCGCATGATATGGCGCGATCAAAACGGGAAACCGAAGGAAGATTACACCAAGGCTATCGCACGCCGCGCCAAGAGCGTTGATTTCGATGAAAGACAACCGGCTTTGTGGACCGAGTTCAAAATGCTGAAACAAACGCAGCTCCTGCTAATTCGCGGTGCAAATTCACTGCTTGTGACCGACGAGATCGCTTCGCGCATGGCCGACACTCTTGATAATATGAGCGAGGTCATCGCGCGCGGTCAGGGCCACGTCCCCATCCTTCATATCAACAAGATCCCCCAAGCCGTTCATGATTTCCTGAACGCTTAGGTGTGGGTTTGACCGACGGCAATTCGGTCGCGGCAAACGCCTGTACAGATGATGCTCTTGGCCATCTTTGCGCGTCAGGCAAAACTGAAATTCTCCAAACGTGGTGCTGCGCAATTTATTGTGCGGCTTGTCCGCTCTCTTCTTCCTCTTTCTCAAAAGTCAGAAATCCGCCGGATTGGCGAGCCCATAGCGATGCGTAAAGACCGCCGGCTGCGATGAGTTCGTTGTGGGAGCCTTCCTCAACGATACGCCCTTCATCCATAACAATCAGCCGGTCCATTGAGGCAATGGTTGAGAGACGGTGGGCAATGGCCAGAACGGTCTTACCCTCCATCAGGCTGAACAGATGTTCCTGAATAACCTGTTCCACCTCGGAATCGAGCGCCGATGTCGCTTCGTCCAACACCAGAATAGGGGCATCCTTAAGGAAGACACGGGCAAGCGCTATGCGCTGCCGCTGCCCTCCGGAAAGTTTCACACCCCGTTCTCCAACATGAGCTTCATAGCCTTTACGGCCCAGAGCATCTTCAAGTTCGACAATGAACTCATCTGCCCTGGCACGAAGGGCTGCGGCCTCGATCTCAGACATAGCGACCTGCGGACGCCCATAGGCAATATTGTCCCTGACGGAACGATGCAGGAGCGAGGTATCCTGCGTCACCACACCAATATGGGCGCGTAAACTGTCCTGAGTCAGTTTCGCTATATCCTGCTCATCCACGAGAATCCGACCACCCTCAACATCGTAAAGACGCAACAACAGGTTCATCATGGTGGTCTTGCCAGCGCCCGAACGGCCAACCACGCCAACCTTTTCCCCCGGTCTGATCTGCAGGTCGAGATGATCGATTGCACCTGAATCTTTGCCGTAGTGGAAACGAACTCCTTCGAACCGGATTGCCCCCCTGACAGGCTCGAAATCACGTGCGTTGTCAGCATCACGAACACTGTGCGGTTGCGAAATCGTTTCAATCGCATCCTGGATAGTGCCCATGTCTCTGAAAAGCCCATTAATCTGGAACATTATCCAGCCGGACATGTTGTTGATGCGAAAGACCAGCCCCATAGCAACAGCAATGGCGCCGATGGTGAGTGCTTGTGCCTGCCAAAGCCAGATACATAAAAACCCTGCGGCAGTGATGAGAACGCTATTGAGCAGTGTGAGTGACACCCTAAGAACCGTGACCATGCGCGACAGGTCAGCAACAGACCGGCGCATCATCAACAATCCCTCACGCGCAAATGCATCTTCGTGGCTGTCAGCGGCAAACAGTTTCACAGTCTGAATGTTGGTGTAGCTGTCGACTATACGCCCGTTCATACCTGACTTCGCATTGGCCTGAATCTTGGCACGACGACGCACCTCCGGCATCGTGAGCTTGATAATCGAGAGATAGATAACCACCCAGCCGACAAGAAGAACGAGGAACCGCCAGTCGAGCGCCGCCAGCATACCCGCCGTTGTGATCACAAAAACCACAAAGAACCACAGACTGTTAGCCAGGTTGATCAGAAAATCGCCTAACGCCTGACCTGATTGCATAACCTTGGTTGCTACCCGACCGGCAAAATCATTTTGAAAAAACTGGTAACTCTGGCGCAACACATGGCGATGTGACTGCCAGCGAACCAGCGCGAAGAAACCGGGAACAATCGTCTGTTCGTTAAACAGCGCGGAGAGAACAAAGATCGCCCCGCGAACCACCAGCAAAACAAACCCCATGCCAACAAACATCCAGCCATGGTCGCTCCATACCGTTGCTGGATCGGCAACCCGCAGGGTGTCGATCATCAGTCCAAGAAACCAGAACAGGCTGGCCTCAATGACACCCACCAAACCGCCAAGCACGAGAAACCAGATAAAAGGCCAGCGGGCCTGGCTAAAAAAATACTGAACAAAAGGCCAGAGCCGGTCGGGTATCGGCCCATCCGGCTCACGACGAAACGGGTCGATCCAATTCTCAAACCATGTGAGAATACGGTTCATTCAGCCGCACTTTCATCAACCGGGTCTGCCTGAATGAAGCCACCGGACTGACGTGCCCAAAGGGAGGCATAAAGCCCATTGGCGCAAACCAGTTCGTCATGACTTCCCTGCTCGGCGATCACACCGCCATCAAGAACAATCAGACGGTCCATGTTGGCGATGGTCGAAAGACGATGGGCGATCGCCAGCACGGTCTTACCCTCCATCAGGTTGAACAACTGTTCCTGAATGACAGCTTCCACTTCCGAGTCCAGCGCGGATGTGGCCTCGTCCAGCACAAGGATCGGAGCATCTTTGAGAAACACACGGGCGATTGCGACACGCTGGCGTTGACCGCCCGATAGTTTCACTCCCCGTTCGCCAACTTGTGCGTCATAGCCTTTGCGTCCATCGGAATCTTCAAGGCCCACAATGAAATCATGGGCATTTGCCCGTTTTGCGGCGGCCACGATCTCTTCCTCACTCGCATCCGGGCGGCCATAGGCGATGTTTTCGCGTACCGAGCGATGCAGCAGGGATGTGTCCTGAGTCACGACGGCAATCTGAGAACGAAGGCTTTCCTGCGTGACGCCAGCAATATTTTTCCCATCGATACGCACCACACCACTGTCGATATCATAGAGACGCAGCAGAATGTTCATGATCGTGGTCTTGCCCGCACCGGAGCGTCCAATCAGACCTATTTTTTCACCAGGCGCGAGACGCAGATCCATTTGCTTAATAATCTGGCCATGCTTGTCGTAGTTGAAGGAAACATTGTCGAATTCGATTTCTCCATGGGTCACCTTCAGTTTTTCGGCATTCGCGGCATCAAGCACAGCACGGGGGCGCGCAATGGTATTCATGCCGTCAATCGCCATGCCGATATTCTCGAAGAGGCCCGCCATTTCCCACATGATCCAGTGAGACATACCCGAAAGACGGGTTACGACTGCAGCGGCAACGGCCACCGCAGCAACGGTTGCAGCGCCATTGAGCCATTGCACAATTGCAATTGTGCCCACGGCAAACAGCAGACTCTGGTTCATGACGTGCAAGATAATATGCATGCCAGTAGACAACCGCATTTGCGGGTGAACAGTTTCGAGAAAGCCCTCCATACTGCCACGCGCATAATCGATCTCGCGCCCGGCATGGGCAAACAGTTTTACGGTTGAGATGTTGGTATAGCTGTCCACCACGCGACCGGTCATGGTCGAGCGCGCGTCGGCCTGCCTGCGCGACACAACCGCCATGCGGGGAAGAAAAAACCACAGCGTAAGAATGTAAGCGAGCAGCCAAATCACAAACGGGATCAGTAGCAACAAGTCAAATGTTGCAACCAGCACCAAAGCGCCAATGAAATAAACGGCGACATAGATGAAGACATCAAGGACCTTCATCACGGCTTCACGGACGCCGAGAGCCGATTGCATAACCTTGGTCGCGACACGCCCCGCAAACTCGTCCTGATAGAAGCGCATGGACTGGCCGAGCATATAGCGGTGAGCCTGCCAACGCACAATCATGGGATAATTGCCAATGATCGTCTGGTGGATGAGCAACGACCACAAAATGACCAGGGCGGGGAGAACAAGCATGACCACCACGCCCATAATGATGAGTTTTTCGCCCTCATCAGCCAGGAAAGTTTCGCGATTGGCCGTCGACAGCCACTCAACCACATTGCCCAGGAAACCAAAAACCAGGATTTCCAGCAGCGCGATTACCACGCTGAATGCGGCAAGCAGAGCCAAAGCAGGCCAGATGCCCTTCGAATAATGCCAGCAGAAAGCCCACAACGTGCCAGGAGGCTGCGTTGGTTCTTCTGCCGGGAACGGTTCAATACGTTTTTCGAACCATGTAAGGATCTTGTCCATGGTCATGCTTTCTGTGAAATTCTGATTGGGCGGGTTAAACAGTCACGCCTGTCTTCCTGCCGGTTCAATCCGGGATCGCTTTCGAACTGCCGGATACATGGATCGGTCTGCTGATGTCTGAACTCAGTGTGCGAATCGGTTTTTTGCTGAAGCAAAATTACACACAGCATGATGCCCTGCAGAAGGCTCAAGGCGATCAGGAGCAGCAGAAAAACCCTTGGGGATTTCTGCCCGTAAGATAACGGGTGAGAGTTCTTTGAGTGTGTAAAGGGCATGGGACAGTTCCGGGATTCGGGCATTAAGATTCGTCGTTCACGAAAGACGACGACCGAAACTGCATTTTTTGAATTGGCTCTCAGGAGCCTGTAAACGCGCGGGCTGTCGCCTTAATTTTGACGGAACGGATCCGCCAGTATTAGGTCAATCATATAATTGATCACTATGGAATCCTCCGAACTGCGCGTTGAAACTAAAGCGGCCTTAGACCCAAACTGATCAATTGTACAGGCTTTGTCAGATCACGACTTAAGATGTCGCAAGACATGTTGCACCAGAAACACAGTTAACAGCATCCGACAGATTTGTGGCACCGTCTTGTCTCCATCCTATTTTTGGCTCGACGGAACGGCTGAACGATGATGAAAAGTGTAAAAGTCACAACCCCGGGCGCTCTTCATGCTGCCACGAATTGCCTTATTCCAACCTGACATTCCAGGAAACACAGGCACGATTTTGCGCCTTGGGGCTTGCCTGGGCATGGCCGTCGATGTGATCGAGCCGACCGGCTTTCGCCTTGACGACAAAAGCCTCCACCGCGCGGGACTAGATTATCGCGAACAAGCGGTGATGAAACGTCACATCGACTGGGATTCGTTTGAGAACTGGCGCGCTCTTGAAAACCGCCGTCTGGTTCTGCTCACCACAAAATCCACGCAGCGCTATACGGATTTCGTCTTTCAACCCTCCGACTGCCTCTTGTTTGGACGCGAGACCGCGGGCGTTCCAAGGGACGTTCATGATCGTTCAGATGTGCAGCTTACCATTCCCATGGTGGATGGCATGCGTTCGCTCAATCTTGCCGTCAGCGTTGCCATGGTCGCCGGGGAAGCCCTTCGGCAACTCGCACCGCAACAGCAAACATCGGTTCCCAAAGACATTTAGACTTGCCGGACCATCCTTACATGCTGGATACCCGCATCATCAAAGGCCTCTCCTTCGACACGAAAACCCAGCTGCGTATAAAACTCTATGGCATGGGTTTGAGCATCAAGCGCCAGACTGGGAGCCAGCGCATGATGTTTGGTGTGCTCCATCATACAGTTCATCATAGTGCGACCGAAGCCCTCGCCCCTCACCGCTTTCAGCACGACGAGACGTTGTATTTTTGCATAGTCGGGAAACAGGCACAGACGCGATGCTGCAATAGGCTCACCATTCAGCTTTCCTAGAAAGTGAATGGCATCGCTTTCGTCATGTTCATCGATTTCGAGTTCAATAGGAACACCCTGTTCTTCCACAAACACCTGATGGCGCAAGCGATAACAGGCGGCACGCGCCTCATTCGTAAGTGCAATTTCGACGAGAAAGGTCATTTAACCGACCAAACCGCAGAAACTTGCAATCAGTCAATTGCAGGCAGGCGTACCAGGGTAAAATTAATCAGATTGTTGGGAAGCCGTTGCCAGTTTTCGATTTTCGACCAGTAAATTGCCGAAGGAAACTGTTTGACCCATTCATCCGCCATTGCACGGGCTTTGTTGGGAGGTAGAGTAAAAGTTTCACGAATCATTCTGCATTCATCTGAACGACCGTTTGAAATTCGTTCATTGCGACCGCTGAAACCGCTTACATCGTCCGTTTCAGGGTGTTCTGCCGGCATATTTTTTTCAATCATTGAGGAAACCACTGTTTTTCTTCCGTTACGGCAATTTTGCTTCTTATCGAGGATTGATGTCAATGTGCGATTCGCACACTTCGGTTACACTTTTGAACACAGTTTGTTTCAATGCTTGCTTAAGTAACTGCATTCATGGCACTTCGAAGGAAAATTGATCTTAGTTTTTCTTCATGCGCGATCGTAAAAATCTTCCCATTGGCCTTCCTGACGATATGGAAGGAAAGAAAAAAACCGCACGCACCTGGTTTGAACAGCTGCGTGACGATATCTGCTCCCGTCTTGAAGCCCTGGAAAATGACCCGGCAGCGGCCTTTGGCGATCTCGAACCAGGTCGATTCGTTCGCACACATTGGGAAAGAGATTCCGGCAAGGGCGGCGGCGGGGTGATGTCGATCATGAATGGACGCGTCTTTGAAAAAGTTGGCGTTCATGTCTCGACCGTTTATGGCGAGTTCTCACCTGAGTTTCGCAACCAAATCCCCGGCGGCAACGAAGATCCCAGCTTCTGGGCATCGGGTATTTCATTGATTGCCCATCCGCAAAACCCCAATGTTCCTGCGGTTCACATGAACACACGGCAGGTTGTCACAACCAGACAATGGTTTGGAGGCGGCGCAGACCTAACCCCCGTCTTGGATGCGCGCCGGACCCAGGAAGACCCGGATTCGGTTGCATTTCACGGTGCGATGCAGAAGGCGTGTGACGCTCACTCCGTGGCGGATTATCCCGGGTTTAAGGCATGGTGCGACGAGTATTTCCATCTCAATCACCGTGATGAGCCCCGTGGAATCGGTGGTATTTTCTTCGATTACCAGCATTCAGACGATGATCTGGGCGGTTGGGACGCTGATTTCGCCTTTGTAAAAGACGTTGGGCGCGCCTTTGCCGACATCTATCCGCAGATTGTGCATGCCAATTTTGAAAAACCCTGGACCGATGCGCAACGCGAAGAACAGCTGGTGCGGCGCGGACGTTATGTGGAGTTCAATCTGCTGCAGGACAGGGGTACAATTTTTGGGCTGAAAACAGGGGGTAACGTCAACTCCATCTTGTCGAGCCTGCCGCCGGTTGTGAAATGGCCCTGATCAGCTTTTCAGGCTTTTCAGCAAATCGACCTTAGACAGCTTAAATCCGCTTTCAAGCCAGGCGTCTTCCATTTCCTGAATCATTTCAGCCACCTTCGGCCCTGGTTTCACACCCAGATTCAACAGGTCCTGTCCGCGAACCGGAAGCGCAGGCTTTTTCCAGCTTTGCGCCTGCTGCAACAATTTTCGAAACCTGGTTGCCGTTTTTTTGTCATCTCCCCCGGACTTTTTGGCGATGGAAAGCCGCAAACGATCCATCAGACCCGATTGACCGCAACGATAGAGTTTTTTTGCAAAATCGTCCTTGCTGATGTCGATTGGTATTTCTTCGGTTTCAGCCCACTGCAAAAGGCGGTCGCGAACCTTGTTGGGCAGTTTCAAACGCCCCGCCAGCCCATTGATACGGTCCTTATTTGGCGGCAGGATGGCAACGAGACGCAGCAGCGCATCAGGTTCCCAACCCTCGGCCTGTCCAACAGCGACGAGGTCCGGCAGCGCGTCAATCCCCCATTTTTCGGTTTCCGGCAGCACAGCGCTCAACACACCGGTTTGCCGCATCCACAAAACCGCGCGCGCCGGATCAGGTGCAGCAAGCAATTTTGAAAGCTCCTGCCAGATGCGCTCCACAGAGAGATCTCTGAGCCCGTCTTTCAACCGCGCACAGGCTTTGAGCCCCTCCGCATCCGGTCGGAAGGCTCCGTACCAGGCAAAGAAGCGGAAAAAGCGCAAGATACGCAGATAGTCTTCACGAATGCGGGTCTCGGCATCATCAATGAAACGCACTCTGCGATTTGTGACATCCTCCATGCCACCGAGAGGGTCAAACAAGGTGCCATCAGCATCGAGATAAAGGGCATTCATTGTGAGATCACGCCGGCGGGCATCGGCCTCCCAGTCGCGACCATAGAGCACCCGCGCATGACGACCGTCGGTTTCAACATCTTCACGCAACGTGGTGACCTCAAAGGCCATGCCGTTGATGATCACGGTTACCGTGCCATGCTCAATTCCGGTCGGCACCACCTTGTGGCCCGATTGTCGGGACCGCAGGATTACATCGCGCGGCACCAGTGTTGTCGATATGTCGACATCATTGACCGGCAGGTTCATCAGGGCGTTGCGAACCGCTCCACCATTGATGCGGGCCTCCTCGTCATCGCCGTTGAGAAGTGCCAGGATTTCCTGAACAGGTTGTGCCTGCAGCCATGGTTGATCGATTTTCTTGGTCACTGCGTCACTGCCCCATAAAGCCTTTCCTGAACCATGCGAATAATACCGGCTGTAACGCCCCAGATACGGTGCTCGACAGGCGGGCTGGCATTGGCATCGAGATAAGACATCGCGTAGAAAAACCGTTCTTTTTTTTCCCAAACGCGACTTTCCACCTGATGAGAGGCCTGATCCATCAGGAAGGCAAGCGGTACATCAAAGGCGAAGGCCACTTCATTGGTATTTATTGTCAATTCAGGTGCCCCATGCACCATGGCAACCACGGGCGCAATGGCATATCCGGAACCTGAGTAATAGGTCCCGAAAGTTCCCAAAAGCTCGACATGTTGGCGTGTTAGGCCAATTTCCTCTTCCGCCTCACGCAGAGCGGCCTGTTCCGGCGTTTCACCGTCATCAATCTTACCGCCGGGAAAGGCAATTTGCCCTTTGTGGCTTGAGAGGTTTTCCGTGCGTTGTGTGAGGATCACCCGGGCCTCATCATCCTGGTCAATGACTGCGATGAGCACTGCGGCGGGTTTGAATGTTCCGGTCTGGACAGTTTGCGAATAGAATGGGTTGAGCACATGATCACCACCGATGGCCGCAAGCAGGTCGGCCCGGCTTGAAAAGCGTTGCAGGACACGTCTTCGAAAAGCACCCGCGCTATAGGGGTTTCCGCCCGGCTCTGCGAAATTCACATCGGTCAACGTTTACTGGCTCAATTGCGCAAGTTGTTGCGCCGGCATTACCGGGAAAACCTTGCCTTTGGAACGCAGAGCAAACATCGCCTCACCGCGAAATTCAATCTCTTCTCCATAGGAAATCAATTCATACATCACCGGGCGTGCCAGCAGCGCCTCAAGCCTGCCGCGAACCAGTATGTAAGGCTTGAGCTGATCCGTCTCCCCGACAATATCAAATCGCAACGGGTTTTCAGGCCCGGCCTCAACGAGATCACCGACATTTGTGCGAAATGTAATCACCTGGTCATCCTGCTTCCCACTGGCATTCATTTCAACAGCAACAAACGGAGCATCTTCGACTGTGATTCCGATTTTTTCGACAGGTGTAACGAGATAGGTTTTGCCATCTTCGTCCTTGCGCAGCACCGTCGAAAAAAGGCGCACGAGAGGAGCACGCCCAATAGGTGTTCCCATGTAAAACCAGGTGCCATCACGCTTTATCTGGATGTCCAGATCACCACAAAACTCTGGATTCCACTTCTCAACCGGTGGCAATCCGTCACCTGCGTTGGTCGCACGGGCAACCAGCGCCTCAAGAGCCCCTGTGGGACTTTCGTGATCAGATTTACGGCCCACTGTCTTTGTTCCTCGAAATATTTGATTTGCACAAAATACCGGCCATTCGCACTTGAGACCATGCTAAGTTGGGCATCTCACGAAATAGTGGCTATTGTGCACGATGTCTGCATGGCACACTAGCGTCTCATTTCCCTGCCCCGGAAAAGCCGCAGCTATCGTACAGGAATGTGGGCAAGACGTTACAGCAACCAGGAATAACCGGAAACTCCATGAGCGACATGAGCAACTCCCCCGCAACCGACGACAAGGCCCTGATCAAAGAGGCCGAAACCGCTGTTGAATCAATCGCCAAGGCGCGCGATGCGATCGGAACGGTGATCTTTGGTCAAAAAGAGGTTGTCGAAAATTCAATCGTGACCATTCTGGCAGGTGGCCACGCCCTTCTGGTGGGGGTTCCCGGTCTGGCAAAAACCAAACTGGTCGACACTCTTGGTACGGTTCTTGGTTTGAACTCAGGCCGTATTCAGTTCACTCCCGACCTCATGCCTTCCGATATTCTCGGTTCGGAGATCCTGGACCAGGATGACGCGGGGAAACGCTCATTTCGCTTTGTGAAAGGCCCCATTTTTGCGCAATTGCTGATGGCGGATGAGATAAACCGCGCCAGCCCCCGCACCCAGTCCGCACTGTTGCAGGCAATGCAGGAATATCATGTCACGATTGCTGGCGAGCGATACGACCTCCCGGCTCCCTTCCACGTATTGGCTACCCAAAACCCTCTGGAGCAGGAAGGTACCTACCCGCTGCCTGAAGCTCAGCTTGACCGCTTTTTGATGCAGGTAGATGTGCGTTATCCTGATCTTGAAGACGAGCGCCGCATTCTTCTCGAAACCACCGGGAATGAGGAGACGCCTGCCCAGCAAGCCATAACCCTGGAGGAACTGACCAAGATACAAGCACTGGTAAGGCGGATGCCAGTTGGAGAATCAGTTGTTGAAGCTATTCTTGGACTGGTCCGTTCCGCACGTCCCGAAGATGACGCCTCAGAAGGCGCCAAACGCCACATCGCCTGGGGTCCCGGACCTCGGGCCTCGCAGGCTTTGATGTTGACTGTCCGCGCGCGCGCGTTGCTGGACGGCAGACTGTCTCCATCGATCGACGATGTGATTGCGCTTGCTGAACCGGTTCTGCAACATCGCATGGCGCTCAATTTTGCAGCGAGAGCTGAAGGCGTGAGTATCCGCAACGTGATTGCCGATCTGAAAAAAGCCTGGATGTGAGGCAAGCAATTGGCTTTGACGGTCGGCACGGTTACTGAACACGAGAAGGGTACGGGTGTACTGGCCCGCGCTCGTGCGCGTGCCGCGTTAATCCCGGATCTGCTGGTTGATGCGCAGCGCATTGCCAACACGATGGTCAGCGGCTGGCACGGTCGCCGACGCCGCGGCATCGGAGACACATTCTGGCAGTTCCGGCCCTATGATGTGGGTGAGAGCATGGCGCGTATCGACTGGCGCCGATCTGCCCGCGATGATGCAATTTATGTCAGAGATCAGGAATGGGAAGCGGCCCACACTGTGTGGATATGGGCCGACAATTCTCCCTCGATGTTGTATAAATCGGAGACCGCTGAAGTCTCTAAACAGTCCCGGTCACTCGTGCTGGCACTCGCGCTGGCCGAAGTGCTGGCCAAAAGTGGCGAGCGTGTGGGATGGCCGGGCGTTACGGGAGCCCTCTCCAACCGCAATGCCGCAGAACGCATTTCTGCTGAATTGATCGCCACCGATGGTGGTACAGATAGCTCCAGCCCCCAACTGGAACAGATCCGCAACCGCTCCGAATTGGTTGTCTTCTCAGATTTTCTTGATCCCCTTGAAGACACTCTAAAATGGGTTGATCAGGCCGCGCAGCAGGGTATTCACGGAACCCTGGTGCAGATAATTGACCCTGCTGAAGAACGTTTTCCGTTTGCTGGCCGGACCGAATTTCGCGACCCCGAAACTGGTGCCAAACTAACATTTGGACGTGCCGAAACCCTGTCTGCCGACTATCTCAATCTTTTTGCTGCGAGGCGCGAGACGCTCGCTGACACTTGTAAAAGTCTGGGCTGGAACCACATTGTTCACCACACGGATACCCTTGCTTCAACCGCTCTGGTAGCATTGCATGTTCGTTTGGCGGGCGAAGGAAAAGGCACATCATGAGTTTTCTGTCTCTCACCTTCGCCTCACCGCTGATACTGCTGGGTTTGCTGGCGCTGCCGCTCATCTGGTGGTTGTTGCGCCTCACACCACCAAGGCCGCGTGAAGAAGTATTTCCGCCAACCCGTATCCTCGAAGAACTCGGCAAACGTGAAGAAACCCCTGCGCAAAGCCCATGGTGGCTGACCTTACTTCGCCTGTTGATGGCAGCGTTTGTCATCTTCGCTTTGTCAGAACCCATCTGGAATGCGCAGGACAAAGGGACCGCCAGCAATGGCCCTCTCCTGCTGATCGTCGAT
Organism: uncultured Rhizobiaceae group bacterium; assembly: GCA_937930635.1. Taxonomy (GTDB): domain Bacteria; phylum Pseudomonadota; class Alphaproteobacteria; order Rhizobiales; family Rhizobiaceae; genus Pseudahrensia. The sequence goes on along the minus strand of CALHCF010000002.1, from coordinate 155,586 downwards.
GATGGATGGTCGACCGGCAATGACTGGGATGAACGCCAGACCAGCGCTTTGCAAATTGTACGCGAAGCTGAAAACGCGGGACGTCCGGTGGCCCTCGCTTTTACCAGCCAGGGAGGACAAGCCGATCTGAACGCCAAACGCGCCAGCGAAGCTGAAGCTGCATTGACCGCCGCCGAACCCAAGCCGGTTCGGGTAGAGCTGACACCCCTGACAGAACGGCTACAGGAGGGCACCGGTACGGATTTTTCAACATCGATCTGGATGGCGAGCGGTATTGCCGCGTCCGGTTCCACGGAACTTGCCAGCGCTCTGGCGACCCTTGGAGCAGAAGAGACCATCTACTATGCGCCCAGCCGCAACAACACTCTCGCTCTCACGACCGTTGCCAATGAGCCGGATGCCATGAAAGTAACGTTGGAACGCGCTGATACGAGCGTCGCATCAAGCGGACAGATTACGGCCTTTGATGTGCAGGGCCGCTCGCTTTCCTCGGGGCCTTACAATTTTGAAAATGACAGTCAGACGAGCGAAGTGCGGTTTAGTCTTCCTGTAGAACTGCGCAACGAAGTGGTTCGTGTTGGCATCGACAATTCCACATCCGCCGGTGGTGTACAGTTGTTGGACGAACGCTTTCGTCGTCGCCGTGTCGGGTTGATTGCCGGGGGCAACGCAGATCAGCAGCAACCGCTGTTATCTTCCCTGTATTATATTTCCCGCGCCCTCGCCCCCTTCAGCGAAGTGCGACAGGCGCAGGATCCCAATGTCGTGGTTTCGGTTCCACAGCTTATTGAGGAGCGTGTTTCCACACTTGTGCTGGCCGATATCGGCACCCTGCCCGATGACGTGCGCAAACAGATGGAAGGCTGGGTGGAAGGCGGCGGAATGCTTGTTCGCTTTGCCGGGCCACGCCTTGCGGGAGCAGAAAACGACACCCTTGTTCCCGTGAAGTTGCGGCGTGGCGGTCGCAGTCTGGGAGGAACTCTCACCTGGGGCACACCGCAGCCACTGGCCTCATTTGAGGAAAGCAGCCCGTTCAGCGGGATTCCGGTGCCTGCTGATGTGGCTGTCTCCCGTCAGGTTCTGGCTGAACCCGACATCGATCTTGCCGATAAAACATGGGCCAGCCTTGCCGATGGCACACCGCTGGTGACTGCCGCCCGTCGCGGACAGGGCTGGATCGTCCTGTTTCATGTCACTGCGGATGCGGTCTGGTCGAACCTGCCGCTGTCCGGCTCTTTCGTTGATATGTTGCGGCGCATCGTTGCCGTTTCCAATGGCTCTGTCGCGGCCGACCGCGCACGCAACAACGCAACCGGTGAGCGTGCGGAAGTTTCTGGCGCTCAGGATACCGTCCTGCCCCCCTTAAGGACGCTGGACGGGTTCGGCCGGCTTGGCCCACCCGACAACGATACCCGCCCGCTGAAAGTATCAGGACAAGAGCTTCCCTCTTCCAGCATCGAAAATCCGCCGGGTCTTTACGGAACCAATGACGCCTTTGTCGCGCTCAATCTGTTTTCACAGGCCGCCAATCTGCAAGTGTTCGATACCAGCCTGCTTCCCGAAAATACGGTTCAGCGCATCTATACCGCGGCCAAGCCTGTGACACTGAAACCCTGGCTTCTGGGTGCTGCCCTTCTAATGCTTGCCCTGGATTGCCTGGCGGTTCTGTGGATGGCCGGAGCTTTGCGCCGTGCTGCGCGTCCGGTGGCTGCTGCAGGTGTGCTGGCTCTGGCATTTGCCGTGACGGTGCCTGACACTGCACGTGCTCAGGACAAGGCCATCGACATCGAAAATACCCTGCGGACCCGCATTGCGTATGTGAAAACCGGTATTCGCGATCTTGATGAAGTAAGCCGCAAGGGGCTGACCGGATTAACCCAGTTTATTGGCAGCCGGACATCGCTGGAACCCGGCACCCCCATCGGCGTGGATATTGCAAGCGACGAACTTGCTTTCTATCCCCTACTCTATTGGCCGTTGAGCGATCAATCGCCTGTTCCCGATGCCGCCGCTATGGCGCGGGTCGATGCATTTATGAAAAAGGGGGGCAGTGTCCTTTTTGATACGCGCGACCAATTGTCCGGCGGGTTTGGCAGCAGCCGGGTTAGCGGAGCGACCCAGCGCCTTCGGCAAATTCTCTCGTCACTGGATATTCCGCCGCTTGAACCTGTACCCAACAATCACGTTTTGACCCGCGCGTTCTATCTGCTGGATGTTTTTCCGGGACGTTTTCTTGATGGAAGGCTTTGGGTTGAAACATCCGTGACCGACGAAAGCGATGCCAGCCGCCCGGCACGTCAGGGCGATGGCGTCTCATCCATCCTGATTACCTCCAATGATCTGGCAGGAGCCTGGGCTGTTGAAGCATCAGGGGCGCCGACTTTGCCCATCGTCCCGCCCAATCCAAGACAACGCGTTTACGCCTATCGTGCCGGGGTGAACATTATCATGTACACGCTGACGGGAAATTATAAATCAGATCAGGTCCACGTGCCTGCCTTGCTGGAGCGTCTTGGCCAATGAGCGACTGGTCAATCAGTTTTGCGCCGCTGCTGCCCTGGCCGGTGATTGCGATAATTGCCGGGATTGCTGGCGTGTTGGCATTGTTTGGCCTGTTGCGCCGGGTGCGCGGTTCATGGCTGCGCCTTGCAGCGTGGACAGCGCTTGCCTTGTCTTTGTGCAATCCATCATTGCTGCAGGAAGATCGCGATCCGCTGAAAACCGTGATCGCCGTCGTGGTTGACGAAACCGACAGTCAAAAACTTGATGGAAGGGAAACGCAAACCAGTGCGGCCCTTGCCGGTCTTAAACAACTGATCGAACGTTTCCCGCAGTTTGAGTTGCGCGAAGTCAGTTCACGCAATGGCGGCGCGGAATCCGGAGATGCGTCCACGGCCCTTTTTGATAGTTTGAAATCAGTCTTGCAGGATGTCCCGCCGGAACAGGTTGGGGGCAGTATATTCATTACCGATGGTCAGGTTCACGATATCCCTGAAACAGCCGCGGGGCTTGGATTCCGCGCACCCCTTCATGTCCTGGTCACAGGATCAGAAGAGGATCGGGACCGGCGGCTGGTGATCAAAAAGGCTCCGCGGTTCGGGATCGTTGGTGAGAGCCAGGAAATTACCTATTCAGTTGTCGATACCAATATTGAAAATGATGGAGAGCTGGCAGAGGTACAGATCTTTATTGATGGCGAGTTGATTTCGGTCGAACAGGTCGTTCCTGGAGAAGAAGCCAGCTTTTTCTTTGATGTCCCTCACGGCGGCAAAACCGTCATCGAGTTGAAGGCCGCACTGGTGGATGATGAAATTACGCCGGTGAACAATCAGGCCTTTGCCGTTCTGGATGGGATTCGCGAAAACCTGCGTGTGTTGCTGGTCTCCGGTGAACCCCATGCCGGAGAGCGCACCTGGCGCAATCTCCTGAAATCTGATGCCTCTGTCGATCTGGTGCATTTTACGATTTTGCGCCCTCCTGAAAAGCAGGATGGAACGCCGATCAACCAGCTGTCCCTTATTGCCTTCCCGACACGGGAACTGTTTATCGAAAAGATCGATGAGTTTGATCTGATCATCTTTGATCGCTATCAGCGCCGGGGGGTGTTGCCGGTGCTCTATTTCGATAATATCGCACGATACCTGACCGAAGGTGGTGCGATCCTGATTGCCGCGGGGCCTGAGCACGCGGATTTCTCCAGCATTCACCGGACGCCGCTGGCATCGGTCCTGCCGGTTGAACCCACCGGCAAGATTTCGGAAACGCCTTTCCGGCCAACGGTTTCTGAAGCCGGTCGTCGTCATCCCGTCACTCGGGGGCTTCCGGGCCTTCAGCCGCGCGATGCCAAAACATCTGCAGCCTGGAGCCGCTGGTTTCGCCTGATCGATGGCACAGCCGCGCAGGGCGATGTGGTGATGGATAATGGTGAAGACAAACCGCTCTTGGTGCTGAACCGCCCTGAAAAGGGGCGCATCGCCATGCTGATGTCAGATCACGTATGGCTGTGGGCCCGTGGATTTGAAGGGGGTGGCCCTCACACCCAATTGTTGCGGCGCCTCGGCCACTGGCTGATGAAGGAACCCGAGCTGGATGAAGAGGCGCTACGCGCAGAAGCACAGGGTAACAAACTGATTATTGAACGCCAGACTATGGGCGACACACCTGGAAAACTTGACCTGATCACTCCCGCTGGCGAAGGGCTGGAGCTTAATTTTGAAGACAAGGGGGATGGCCTCTTTGTTGCCGAACACACAACCGATACGCTTGGTCTTTACAGGGTAGCCAATGGCGACCTGACCGCTCTTGCCCATGTGGGGCCTGTCAATCCACGTGAGTATGCCGATATTGTCTCGACCACCGCCCTACTCTCACCACTTGTTCAGGAGACCGGCGGTCTTGTTAAGCGCCTTTCGAAAGCCAACCCGACATCCGACCTGCCGCGCATTGTACCGGTACGGGGGAACGGCAATACATCGGGAAATAACTGGATGGGCCTTCGGACAACAGATGCCAGCGTCTTAAAGGGCGTCATTCAGGTGCCGCTTCTGGCAGGATTTTTAGGGCTGGGTATTCTGCTGCTTATGCTTGCGGGCATGTGGGCACGCGAGGGGCGTTAAGGCCTCTTGATATGTCGCCTTCAGCGGTTGAACGACGCAGCCTTTCCCCGATAGGACGCGAGACTTCCCTCCATCAATTCACAGGCTAACACACGTTTTGGATCAACCGGGCGTGGCAGGCTGATCTGATTTGGGGGAACAGGTTTGAACCCGAAGGGTGCATAATAGTCCAAATCACCAACCAGCATGATCAACGGATCACCACCGCGTTGCGCTGCCTGCGAGGCAGCATCAATGGCGTGGTGCATGAGTGCTGAGCCAATGCCCTTGTTGTTTTCTTGCGGCAGAACGGCCAGCGGACCAAGCATCAGTGCAGGCTCACCACCCCAGAGGATTCTCGTCAACCGAACAGTGCCTATCAACCGTTCATCGGCGCTGGCGATGAATGAGAGCTTTCGCGTGTGCTCGACCCCTTCACGCAGAGCATAAGCAGCACGGGCTGTCATTCCCGGTCCAAAAACCTCTTGTATAAGCTTCTCTATGTCGGCCGCATGACCGGCCTGTTCAGGCAAAATGGAAAATGGGATTGTAGACATGGGAACATCCGAAACAGTTTTGATCTAGAAAACCCGGCGCTTTGCAAGAACTGGCGGCGGGACAAAGGCACGTGTTCTGCCGACATAAAATGCCGGTTCAGATTAAGCGGTTCGTCGTCGCCACGTGCGGATCAAAATCATCGAAACAGTTCCTTCTAGAAGCGCTGCTTATCACGTCATTTTTCGATGGTCCATACGTTCCAAACCTTGCGTGTGCTGCGTTGCACACCTACCAAGGTATGAAGCAACAAAAACAGACCTTTAACTCCTGGAAGGAAACCCCATGGGAATGCTGGTAGAAGGCAGGTGGACCGACCAATGGTATGATACGAAATCAACCGGCGGAAAATTTGTGCGCAAGGATGCCGGATTTCGCAACTGGGTAACGGCTGACGGTTCCGCCGGCCCCTCGGGAGAAGCTGGATTTAAAGCAGAGGCAGGCCGGTATCACCTTTACATTGGACATGCCTGCCCCTGGGCCAACAGAACCGCGATATTTCGTAAGCTCAAGAAGCTTGAAGACGCAATCAGCGTTTCTGTGGTGGACCATTTCATGGGCAGCGAAGGCTGGACCTTTAACGGTGAAAGCGACGGCAGCACGGTCGATCACCTGCAAGGCTTCGACCGAATGTATAAAGTCTATAGCGCTGCCAAGGCCGACTATACCGGGCGGGTGACTGTTCCGGTTCTGTGGGACAAGCAGAAAGCAACGATTGTCTCCAATGAATCGAGCGAGATCATTCGCATGTTCAATTCCGCCTTTGGCGCTGTCACCAGCGATGATCAGGACTTCTATCCCGAGGCGCTCAGGCCACAAATTGATGAACTCAATGAGCGGATATACCACACGCTCAACAACGGTGTTTACAAGTGCGGCTTTGCCACCACTCAGGAGGCTTATGAGGAGGCTCTCCACCCTTTGTTTGACACTCTGGATTTTCTGGAAGACCACCTGTCATCCCAACGCTATCTGGCTGGCAGCCAGATTACCGAAGCTGACTGGCGCCTGTTCACCACGCTTGTGCGGTTTGACCCCGTCTATGTTGGCCATTTCAAATGCAACATGAAACGCATTGCCGATTATCCAAACCTCAGCAACTACACACGAGAGTTGTATCAATGGCCCGGTGTTGCCGAGACGATCAACATGCATCACATCAAGGCCCATTATTACGCCAGCCATGAAACCGTGAATCCAACCCGTATCGTTCCGGCCGGACCCGAGATTGATTACAACCAACCCCATGATCGCGCGCGATTTACAGCGTGATCACCAGAGGTCTTCAACCGCTTTGCCATCAAAAATCTCGGCAAGGCGTTTGCGTGTGGGGGCCGTGGTATCCTGCGGCAGATCGTTGAGGGGGAAAAAACCTGTTTCGGCGATTTCCCGGTCGGGCTTCTTTTCACCAAGACTTTCCCACTCATCGCACAAAAAAAGCGCGACATGATCAAATCGACTGGTGGTTGTGTTGCGATAGGTATGGAAATGGCGGGGACGGGCTGTCAGACGAATATTGGCTTCTTCTGCAAGTTCCTTGACGACGCTGTCGATCAACGTTTCGCCGCGTTCGACACCACCTCCAGGCAGATACCATCCTGGAACATAGGTGTGCCGAACTAACAGGACACGCCCCTCAGTATCCGTCACCAATCCCCTCACACCAAGTGTCATGGGCCGGGATATCAGCGCAAAGAACACAAACAAACGTTTTTTAAGAGGGCTGGGTAAAAGGTTGAGCAGTCTAAGCATGGCGAACGATTACAGGGCAATGAGACGAATCTCAATTGTCGAAACGCAGGGTGGCAGATAGAAATCATTTATGTTTCGTCTCGCCCACATTTCAGATCCGCATCTTGGCCCCCTGCCGCCGGTTCGATGGCGAGAACTCATGTCAAAGCGCATCACCGGGTATGCAAACTGGAAACTCAACCGGGCCGGTCAGATGGATGATGGTTCCCTTGGCCGTCTCATTGAGTACATGAAGGCAGCTAACCCTGACCACATTGCGGTGACCGGCGATCTGATCAATCTGGGGCTTGATGAAGAAATCCGGCTTGCGCGCTTGTGGCTGGACAACCTTGGACCGGCGGAAATGGTTTCGGCAATTCCTGGAAATCACGATACCTACGTAGCCGGGGCTTTGAAGAGGGTGATCGCAGCATGGCAGCCATTCATGACCGGTGATGGCGGCAACCGGGAACATAATCTGCATTTTCCCTATCTTCGCGTGCGAGACAACGTGGCATTGATCGGGGGGAACTCAGGCCTGGCCACTCTTCCCTTCATGGCAACAGGCAGCTTTGACAAGAAACAGGCGGCGGCAACGGCTCAGATCCTGCAGAAGACCCGGCTTGACGGGCTGTTCCGCATTGTCATGATCCACCACCCGCCGTTTCCCAATGCAACGCCCCATCACAAACGCCTCATCGGTGCACAACGCTTTCGGGCCATGATCGCAGAACATGGTGCCGAACTGGTTATCCACGGTCATACACATATCGAAAGTTTTGAGACAATTGATGGCCAAAACGGCCCCGTTCCAGTGGTGGGTGTGCCTTCGGCAAGCAAGGCACCAGCACCAGAGCAAACCCGGAAGGACCATGACCACCGCCCACCGGGTCGCTACAATCTGTTTGAAATTTCCGGCGAGCCGGATGCATGGTCCTGCTCAATGCAGGAACATGGTTATGCGAATGGCAGCCGGTCAGTCGTTTTGATTGGCGACAAGGAGATCTGGCGCAAGGGCAACTTCGCAGGCGCTTGAAACGCGCTCTAGAATGCTTCTGGCGTCAGAATCAGGGCGGAAACAAACAACACCGCTATGGCGCAGAAAATACCAAACAAAAACCACGCAAACCCTCGCCACTTGTTCGGCCGGGCTGGAGCGGTAACCAATGCTTGAGCCTGAGCCGACGTGGTGGGAGTGTGCGACATCAACGGCATTTCCTGTGCTGATGGTGCGACAGTTCCGCGTATGGGAAGCCAATCACCCTCAATCATGCGCTCACGCTCCAAAACACGTTCAGCCACGTAGTCCGAGACAGCATCTGCGGTCACATTAATGTCAGCACTTTGGGACATAACGACCCGGCCCATTCGGGTATCTTTGAGAAACCGATAGTTGCGCTTGTCCTGGGCCATGCAAACAAAAGATGTTGCATCGATCCACAATCTTGGGCGCTCTCCCCGCGTAATACCGAAATCAAACCGCTGGTCGGTCACGTCAATCTGGTCCAGCAATGGACGAATCTCGTTGGCCAACAACCCAAGGCGGGCCTGCTCAGCTTCTTTCATCTCAACAACAACGTCGGTATTGTCCGCTTCGCGGTTCTTCACGATTGCTATCGCGTCTTTGAGACTGCGTGTGGGAATCGCGCCTTCACCGGGCCGCGACGTCCCGGTTTTTGGTATCTCGGCCATGGGGTACTCCAAACTCAACCACAACTAAAGTCTCACTTATCACAAACAAAGTCGGGAATCACCTCAAAATACCGGCTTGGGGGGCGACATCTTACGCAATTGTCAGATGCACTTGAACTGCACTAGGTTTAGCGTTGGCACCAATACAGCGGTCGCGATCCCGCGCGGCACTTCAAGAGGCATGGGCATTGAAAGCAGAAATACCCAAATGTGCGTTGGTTGTCGAAGACAACCTGATCATAGCGTTGGACGCTGAAGATCAACTGGACGCTTTGGGAGCCGGTTCGGTCATGCTTGCCGAGTCTGTTGCCGATGCACTTGTCATGATTGATCAGAACAAGTTCGATTTTGCCTTGCTGGACGTCACGCTAGAAGATGGAAGCTGCGAACCGGTCGCCCATCGGCTTTTGGAAATGGACATCCCTTTCGTGTTTGCCACCGGACATGACAAGCTTGAGGAATTTGAAAGACTGTTTCCAAAGGCTCCGTTTGTCCAAAAACCGTATAGTCAGGAAACACTCTGCCGCGCCATTGAGCAAAGTCTGGAATAGGTCTCCTGCGGGTTTCTACAGATCAGCCCGCAGATGCTGAAGAATGACCTTCTTTACCAGCTCGGGTTGTTCCTCGACTGGCATATGTCCCATATCCTCAACGATATGTAGATCGACACGCCCTTCAAGAGGCAGCGCGTGGCTGACCGGAATGATACTGTCGAGTGTTCCCCAGATCAGGGATAGGGGAACATCGAGAGCAAGCAGCGCATCAAGCGGCAGCATTCCCTGCTTGCCGTTCACGAAAACTTCACGGGCGATTTTTTGCAACGCCTCTCCAGCACCCGGCTGGCTTCGTGCCTTCACATGAGGGGTGATCATTTCTTCTGAAACGTGGAAGCCGGGCGCGAAAAAGTGAGGCAATAGCTGCGCAAACTCCTCGTGGGTTTGCGCCCCGGCCCATTGTTCCAGCATCTTCTGATCAATTTCAGGACCAAAACCACCAGGCGCTAAAAGCGTCAGGCTTGCAACTCTTTGGGGGTCAAACAACGCTACTAACGACGAGATTGCTCCCCCCATTGAATGCCCTACCAGATGGACCCGATCCAGGCATCGTGCGCTCAAATCAGCAATCACGGCGCGAGCCGCCACTTTGGGTGGACCAAAGCCGGGATAGTTTAGCGCACCACCGTGCCCCGGCAGATCATAAGCCAGACTTGATGTAAGGTGGGAAAGAGCCAGTTGAAGCGGCTCCCACTGGCTGCTCAACCCACCAAAACCATGAAGGAAAACAACAGGCAGAGCATCCGTCTCTGCCGTTCGATGCACTTGCCTGCACGTGAGATCCATCAAATATCACCAGCCAGAACACGGTTTGCAGCAGAGACCAGAGCTTCCAGCGATGCAGCGACAATATTGCCATTAATACCGGCACCAAACCATCGTTTGCCGGTACTGGTATCCTCGATCTCCATATAACAGATCGCTGTTGCATCACTCCCCTGCTGTAGGGAATGCTCGGAATAATCCGCAACGGAAAGATGAAGACCAAACTCCGCATTCAGCGCCGCAACAAACCCCGCGACCGGGCCGTTCCCGGCTCCCTTGATTATACGTTTTTTGCCGCCATCCAGGATGGTTACTTCGGCAAGACGCCCACCTGGATAGTCGGGATCCGTAAACGTTGCATGATCCACATAACGCAGACGCCCATCTGGCTGGTCTACATATCGTTCCATAAAGCGGGCATGGATCTGGGAAGACGGTAGCTCCTTTCCCTCTTCATCTGTAATGCGTTGCACATCATCGCGCATTTCAACCTGCAGGTTACGCGGCAACTTCAGTCCATAGTCGGCTTCCATGACATAGGCCACGCCGCCCTTGCCGGACTGCGAATTGATGCGGATGATCGCCTCATAGCTGCGCCCCACATCCTGCGGATCTATAGGCAAATAAGGCACTTCCCAGATATTCTTGTTGGATTGCTCAATGGCCTTCATGCCCTTGTTGATCGCATCCTGATGGCTGCCGGAAAAGGCCGTATAGACCAACTCACCCACATAGGGATGCCGCTCGCCAATCATCAGCTGATTGCAATATTCATAGACACCCTTCATGCGTTCGATATCAGAGCAATCGAGTTGCGGGTCCACACCTTGCGTCATCATGTTGAGGGCAAGTGTCACCACATCAACATTGCCGGTCCGCTCTCCATTACCGAACAAAGTGCCCTCCACCCGGTCAGCACCAGCCATAAGGCCAAGTTCGGTTGCCGCAATGCCGGTGCCCCGGTCATTGTGGGGATGAAGCGAAATCAGAACACTGTCGCGACGATCAATGTTGCGACACATCCACTCTATCTGATCAGCATAGATGTTTGGTGTCGCCATCTCGACAGTTGATGGAAGATTGATGATGAGCTTGTGCTGCGGCGACGGATCGACCTGTTCAATCACTGCATTGCAGACATCAAGAGCAAAATCGAGCTCGGTTCCCGTGAAGCTTTCAGGCGAATATTCGTAACGAAAACTCTCCTTGCCTCCCGGTTTTGCGCTTGCCATGTCCATGATCAGTTTGGCTGCATCAGTGGCAATCGATTTGATACCCTCGCGATCCTGGCGAAACACAACGCGGCGTTGCAACTCGCTGGTCGAATTATAGAAATGGACAATGGGTGATTGTGCACCTTCCAAGGCTTCGAATGTACGGGTAATCAATTCGGGCCGACATTGAACAAGGACCTGCAGACTTACATCCTGCGGAACATTGCCTTCTTCGACACACCAGCGAGCAAAATCAAAATCAGTCTGACTGGCAGAAGGAAATCCAATCTCGATTTCCTTGAAACCCATGTCGAGCAGCAAGCCAAACATCCGTGCTTTGCGCTCGTGACCCATTGGGTCAATCAGTGCCTGATTGCCATCGCGAAGATCAACGGAACACCAGACAGGTGCTTCCTTGATCACTGTTGATGGCCATGTACGGTCGTTCAGTTCCACCTGCGGATAAGGTGTATATTTTTTGGCGGCTTCCATCATCATGGGAGCATCATCCTTTTACCTGCGGCAGCCTGCATTCGGGAATACCCGATAGTGTTCAGCTTTGCCAGAAATTGAAATTAGCGGTTTTTCGGGGCGGTTGGCTTTTCAGCGGGAGTTTTCTCGACCGCCGGACGCCCCTTTTAAGTGCGCACAACCCGACGGCCGCCAATAAGCAGCAGGTCGAGGTCTAGTAGGGCGAACAAATTCAACATGGGTTAGTGATAGCAAACTGGTTCAAATGCGCAACCGGATTTCTTGTGCGCTGGTTTCCCTTGATGGCGGAACATGCAAAAAGGGATCATGAAGCGTTTCTCCCCTTTTCTTGCCTGTCTGTTTTTCTTTTTAGCGCTGACGCATCCATTGCGGGCCGAACCCGTCTATTTTCTCAGCCTCGCGCAAGTTCTGAAAGAAAGTGACGCGGACTATGAGACATCTTACGCCAGGGCTGAGGAGTTACGAAAACACCACAAGATCGAAACTCTTGCGCGACTTAATGTGTTGGGCGGCGATAGTCGCGACCTTCCAGAGTTTGATGTTCCCCACGACATTGCATTGCTGCGCACGGATACCCTTGAGGCATACCAAGCCTATCTGACCGATCCAAAATACAAGACAGTTACGAAAAATCTGCTCAAAACCGTAAGCAGTTTTGCCGTTCTTGAAGGCCGCAGCAACGCGCAAACACAAACGCAAATCATCACACCAATGGCCGTGGTATCATTGATCGCGAAAGAAGACGCCAACCCCGCGCCGCATGTTGCACTGGTCTTGAAAGTTCAAAACTCTGTTTCACTGAAAGGAAATTCGAGCGCCTTTCTAAAACAGATATCCACCATTCATATCAGCCCGTTCAATGGCGATGATTTACCCAGCGATTTGATCGCCGGCAAAGAGGCAAACACCTATTTTATCGCCGAATTTGTGAGATAACTCTCCGGGCAACCAGACGGTGTTTTCAACTGAAATTCCGGATTTCAAACACGCTTTTCAAGCTCATGACGCTGAATTTTTCCGGTTGTCGAACGCGGTAAATCCGCGTCTTCAATAAAAATCACCTGCTTGGGGCGCTTGTAGCTCGACATTTCGTCCTGGCAGCGCGACAGCACATCGGCCTCGGTAAGGCCAGGGTCGTTTGCAACAATGAAGGCTACCGGCACTTCACCCCATTTTTCATCGCTGCGCCGTACCACCACAACTTCCAACACCCGCTTATCAACGGCTATGACCTGTTCAATTTCGGCTGGATAAATATTTTCGCCACCCGATTTGATCAGATATTTAACGCGGTCGACGTAGTCGAGTGTTCCATCAGGGTTGCGCCGCATGACATCGCCCATGTGAAACCAACCATTGCGAAAATCATGGGCGTTGGTTTCGTCCGCCTTCCAGTAGCCGCTGAACAGAGTGGGACCACGCAGAGCCACCTCGCCCGGCTCACCATCGGCAACGTCACGGTCTTCGGGATCAACGAGGCGCAATTCGCAAAAAGCACTTTGCCGCTTTGAGAGGCTGGTTGGAGCCTGTCCAATCGGTATGGTTGCGGCTGTGGCGGGAGCCAGCCCCGTTTCCGTTGCGCCAAAACTGTTGAGATAGGGCGCATTCAGCGCACGGGTTGCGGCGGCAATCTGCTCGCGCGGAACAAGATCTGCCATGGCTCCACATGCCAGAATATTCTTCGCCTTGGCGGCAGAATTTTCAAAGGCCGTTGCAAATTCTCCTACCATTCCAGGCATGAGCACAAACCAGCCGACAGGCACCCGTGAAACGATATCAATTAACTGATCAGGCTGATAACCATCGACGATATGAACCGTACCGCCCCGCATGAGGGTCGCCAGAGCATGGTCTGTCGATGCCATATGATAAAGGGGCGCCCAGGCGACAAAATGATCGTCCGTGGGGAGCGAGAGTTGCGATGCAAAGCAGGCCGCACGGGCAATCATGGCCCGATGGCTGATCAAAGCGCCTTTGGGCAATCCCGTTGTCCCGCTGGTATAGAGAATGACCAGGCCATCTTCGGCATCGAGATCAGCCCGTTTGGGGGCTGAACTGGCCTGTGCCAAAGCGCTTTCATAGCCGTCATCAATCACCAGTCTTTCGACATCGTGGACCGGCAGACGGTCTATTGTTTCTCGAAACTCAGGCTGGACAAGAATGAGCCGGGGTTCGACCAATGTGATGCAGTGGATCAATTCCCGATCGGCCAGGCGCCAGTTCAATGCTGCCACGATCACGCCAAGCTTTGCCGCAGCCAGTTCTGTTTCAAGATATTCCTGACAATTGCGCGCCAGTATCGCGACCCGGTCTCCCCGTTGCAAACCATATGACGACAGCACATGAGCCAGCCTGTTGGTTCGCTCGTCGAGCTGCCGGTAGGTCAGTACGCGATCACCATCTTCGCTGGCAATATGGTCCGGTACAGCCAACGCCCGCGCAGCAAACAGTCCGCCGACCGACGTCACACCCGCATGTTTGATGGCATCTGTGGTCAGAGACGATTTCATCCGATATTTTTCGCGATAAACTGCGCCCACCGCAAGGGCTTTCATGCAACGACCCGTTGTCTGACCGCGATCAGGGCAGTTCTGCGGCGACCGATATCAGCTTTTTCGCTTCGCCCTGATCTGACCTTTCGTTGCCTTTTTGGCTGGTGTTGCCGGTGCCCCGGTTGTGAGGTCTTTTGCTTCACCTGCCCAGTTTTCACGCTCAGGTCTTCCGGGAAATCCAATAGCATTGCCCAGCCAAGCCTGTTCAGCTTTCGACATCCCGGCGATCTGATCGAAATGAAAAATGCCCAGCTTGAACATCTTTTTCTCAATCGCGGCACCAACGCCGTCAATTGCGGTCAGATCATCGGCCTTATCATTGCGTGCTGCTTTCAGCATATTCTTCGGTTTGGTACCGGCATCAACTTTCGCAGCCGTTCCAAGGCTGCTGTCAACACTGCCCGACTTCACCCGTTTGGCAAATTCGGTTGAACCGCCTTTGGCAAGAACCTTGGCCTGTTTGACCCATTCCTCACGCTCGATCCGCCCTGGAAAGGCAAGCACATCACCATAATGAGCCTGATCTTTCTTTGACCATCCGGCGATCTGCGCAAACTGCCTGACACCCAACCCGTTAAGACGCGACTCGTTTTGAGGACCAATCCCCTTAATGAGCTTGAGATTGTCCGGTTTCCCGGCTGGCATTTTTGTTGGCGGCGCTTTTTTTGCCGGAGTATCAGTGTTCCGGGCTTTCGCCGAGGGGGTTGGCGCTGGCTTTGGTTTTTCTACCGGCTTCGTTTCTTTCACCAGTACAGGCTTGGCGGCAACGGGCTTTGAAGCTGGTGCAACCGGTTCAGCAGGCACAATCGGCGCCTGTGGCATGGGAGGCTTGGGAACCGCCGGCGTTTTCCTGGTCAACGCAGACTGTTCGGCAGCTTTGGGGCTGGGTGTCGTGTCAGCCAGGCTTGCCGTGGCCGCCCCTACCCCGGTCGCAGCACCATGAGATGACGCCTCTTTCGCGGCTGAACCAAACAGGTAACGCAGCAGCGAACCGACGATACACCCCAGGATAAAGGCGATAGCCAGCAGGAGAACAGTTTGAACGGTGAGAGCAAACATTGTTTCGTTCCTTATATTTTCCAGATCAGCTTTGTGACCGCTTCTCGGTGGTCCACCACCCTACAATCACGCCGATTGCGAAGGCGATCAGTAGAAACCAGATATATTGCTCAATGAGATACCACATGGCGGCTTCCTTGTTTCAGCTCGTGAGAGTTAGTTTCGCTGTAGCTCTTTAAACTCGATACGACGATTGTTGATGCGGGTTTCAGGCGACTCGTTTGAATCGATGGGCTGGCTCTCGCCATACCCTTTGGCCACGAGGTTTGCGCTGTTGACCCCAATGCTTTTCATATAATCGATAACCGCTTCGGCACGCGCTTCACTGAGTTGCTGGTTGTAGAGATCGCGGCCGCGTGAGTCTGTATGACCGCTTACCTCAATTAGAGCGTCGGGGCATTCCCTCAACCCTCCGGCAATGCGTTGCAACAACGGGTAAGACCGCTCGCGAATGACCGCCCGGGCTGTTTCAAAGAGGATTTTATCCCCCTGGAACAGGGCCTTGAAATCCACATTACAAAGCGGCTCAACAACTTCAACCGGCTTTGGTTCTACTGGCTTTGGTTCAACTGGCTCGGGTTCAGCTGGCTTTTTGACTTCCGGTTCGGGAGCCGGTTCCGGCGCAGGAAGCGGATAGGAGATCAAAGCCCGTGTTTTGAAATTTGCAGGCATTGAAGCCACAATTTCGCCCTCGAGTTTGCTCGCGGCCTCCTGCGAATCCGCACGCCCCTGAATGACGGCATTGACACCGGTTATTGAAGCGCGACCTTCATCGAGACGCGACAGTCCCGACAAAAGAGCGGCGGCGGCATCTCCAAACCCGTCGGGCTGGCCAGCCGCGACCCGCTGCTTATTGTCGACCGGCTTGTTGAGCACGGCCTTTGCCGTATCCAGAACCGAAACACCAATTGCTGCTGAGGGAACAAATCCGCTCAGGACACCGTTTTCTCCGATATTTTCTGCAGACCATGTATAGGGCGACACCGCGGCTGGCTTGATATCGCGCTGATCCCAGACATAACCATCACCCAATGGTTTTTCCGTTTCGGCAAGCGCGGCTTCATATTCGCTGACCGACTTGGCCTGTCCGGTAATGCTCATCGATTGATTGGTGATGTTGACAGACCCTGCCTCAAGGCGATCCAGGAATGTCAGGCCCTTGTCAATATTGGGACGGAAACCATCCGGCGCACCCGTCTGTATTGTCATCCGGTTGATAACAGTTGCTCCGGGGTGAAGCTCTGATGTTCTCTTTGCAATGGAAAGACGCGCCTCACGGCTTGGCGACAAACCCGCCAGAACTATCGAGGTTTTCGTCTTCTGTGCCGACCAGACATAATCACCCTGTGCCTTTGGTGGAACAATGGCTGACGATGCCAGGGTCATGCCTCCGGGCAAATCACCAGCGACAAAACCTTCGGCAGCAAGATAATTCCCAGATGATTTTGCAACACCGGTCACAGTCAGCGCGAGATTGCTTAGTGAGACGGTGCCACTCGAAAGTCTTGGAATAATCGAAATTGCGCCCGTTGTGGCGGCACTAAATGTATCTGGCGCACCGGCGGCAATCTGCATGGTGTCCACCACACGTTTTCCAGGCAGTTTTGAGGTAACTTCGCTGACGATGCTTTCTCGTACAGACCCATCGGGCACAAAGCCTGCCAGCACGACATCTGTGCCATCGTACTTGGCGCTCCAGGTATAAGGAGAAACCGAGGCCGGTACGATGTTGACATCTGCAAGGCGCAAACCTGTCGGCAAAGCCCCGCTCAACGCATCAGCTGCCGCAACATAGGTGTCCGGGTTGAGAGCCGTCCCGTCGATTGTGAGATTGAGATCACTTAACCCTACCTTGGCAGCACTGAAACGCGGCATTTGTTCAAGAGCGAAAGCCACCGCGTTGAGGTAACCCTCCGGTGCACCCGCTGCAATCTGCATCTCGTCTCTGACCGGGATATTAGGGACTGCGGCACTGGCGGCGGCGTTTACTGCAGCCCGCGTATCAGCGTCGGGAACGACGCCACCAAGCACAATGGCCTGCCCATCATAGCTCGCCCGCCAATTATAGGGCGACACAGTGGGTGGCAGGATGGACTGGCTTGCAAGGGTCATGGCCGCTGGCAATGCGCCACTGACAGCTGCCTTGGCTCCATCGTAACTGGCGGAGTCCAATGCCGTGCCTTCCACACTCAAAGCTAAATCGCTTAAAGCCACCCTCCCCGTGGAAAAACGAGACAGTTGCGCAAGTGCAAATGAGCTGGCGTCAACAAAGTCAGCCGGTGCTCCTGCTGCGATCTGCATATTGTCTGAAACAGATGCGTTGGGAAGAGCCGCTTTCGCCGCAGCACTAATGGCGGTGCGGGCCGCATCATCGGGCACAAATCCATCGAGAATGAGGTTCTGACCATCATGGTTTGCCCGCCATTCATAAGGAGATACGGTGGGCGGGGTTATGTTCTGCTCAGCCAAAACCAGGGATGCTGGAAGAGCACGTTTCAATGCCGCGTTCGCCTCACCATAGTTTTGCGAGTCCAGCGCTGTTCCCTCGACCGTCAGATCCAGATCACTCAATCTGACACTGCCGCGGGAGAACCGGCCGAGTTGCTGTACTGCGAAACCAGTTGCTTCCACAAAACTCGCAGGCTCACCGGCAGCGACCTGCATTGTATCGTCGATATCGGCCTCAGGGAGTGCAGTCTTGACGGCAGCAACGATTATTGTGCGTGCATTCTTGTTGGGGGCAAAGCCGGCAAGTCTGACCATTTTGCCATCATAATCTGCCGACCATCTGTAAGGAGAAATCGTGGATGGCATAATTTCCTGTGATGCCACGGTGAGTTGGGGCGGCAATTGGGAAGCAAGCGCCGTCTCGGCAGCGTTAAAACTCTGTGCGTCCCGGGCTACGCCCCGGATCGCCAGGGCATTATCCGACAACTCGACAGAGCCGCTTGAAAAACGCTCCAATTGCGCAACTGCGAAGCTCGCATGGGGAAGAAATTCACTCCCCGCCCCGGCAGCAACGCGCATCTTATCGTCCAAAATGGCGCCACCGAGCGCCCTGGCAATTGCTGCATTGATTGCGACACGAGCCTCTTTATCGGGAACATGCCCGGAAAGGACTGCCGTTTGCCCGTCATATTCCGCGCGCCACGTATAGGGAGAGACGGTCGCGGGCGCGATGGTTGCCTGCGAAAGGCTGAGATTGGATGGCAACGTTCCAGAAGTCGCGGCGATCGCCCGGCCATAGCTTTCGGTATCACGCGCCACACCCGTGATTTTAAATGCATTGTCTGAAAGTTCGACGACACCACTGGCAAGGTTGGGCAATTGAGCCAGTGCAAATGAAGTCTGATCGACCAAATCAACAGAAGCGCCTGCGGCGATCTGCATTTTATCTTCAACTTCAATGTCTTGAAGCACTTCTTTCGCCTGGGACACAATCTGCGTTTTGCTGTCCTGGTTGGGGGCAAAGCCTGTCAGAACTGCCTTGGTTCCATCATAGTCCGCCTTCCATGTAAAAGGGGAAACGCTCGGTGGTGTAATATCTGATCCACCCAGAGTGAGGCCTGCGGGGAGAGCTCCACCAATCGCACTCGTTGCTGCGGCGAAACTGGTCGGATCATTTGCAACACCTGCGAAACTGATCTCCTTGTCTGAGAGCTTGATGTCTCCCTCTTTCAGACGCGGCAGTTGAGCAATTGCAAACTCTACAGATTGTTCAAACTCCTGAGGAGCGCCGCTCGCCAGAAGCTGATTGTCAACGATCTCAACGTTAGGCAGCGCAGCCGCCACCGCGTCGGTGATCGATTTACGCACCTGCTCAGACGGAACGTGACCATCGAGCGAGACCTGCTTCTCCTGATATTTGGCCGACCACGTATAAGGCGACACCTTGGGTGCCTCAATGTCTCCAAGGGCAAGAGTGGCCCCTACCGGCAGCCCACCACCCAACGCCTGGGTTATACTGTTGTAGCTGTCACGGCTGGCAGACGCGCCTCTCAATGTCACCGCGCTGTCTTCCAGGCTAAACTCTCCTTTGGAAAGTCCTGCAAGCTGGGAAACACCAAACATGGTCATTGCGGCATGCCCCTCTGGTGCACCTCGCGCCAATTCCAGCTTATCGGTCACCGTGCTGCCCGAGATTGTCTCTTTCACAGCACCCAACAAGGTCTGGCGAGCCTGTTCATCGGGCACAAATCCGCTGAGCTCAACGGCATCACCGTCCCGCGTTGCCTTGAAAATATAGGGGCTTTGCGCCGCAATGAGGTCCGTCTGGTTATCGACAACCCGGATATCGTAGACAGCATCCGTTATTGAGCTTGCCTGATCTTTGCCGCTTTCACTGGGAGCCGCGCCTCGGACAACCGCATCGCGGCCGTCCATCTCAACTTCCGCCCAGGCATGGCCCTGTTCAACCAACGCAGCAGACGCTTTCGCCTTCAAATCACCCTCAATAACAGGTGCTTTCAGCCAGAGAGCCAGCGCAGACAGGATGACCACAGTGAGAATTCCGGGCCAGATCCATTTTTTCCAGTGTGTCATGATGAAAGAAGCTCCCAAATTCTAAGATCCGGTTGAAAATGAACGGCCCATGCCTATCAACAACCAGCAACAGTCTACCAATCTGAGCCGAGGGGATTGGGTCGGTATTTGAACTTTTGGGGAGACGGGTCTCCGTCAACCCGTGTCTTTATTTGTCTGACACGGTGTTGTTGAACAAAACGAACCAACACTGATCCCATGGGGGATGGTGACCAACTCGGGCGCACTCTTGCCCATTGGTCAACAAAGATCAAGCGCGCAAAAACGTTACGCACGACTAGTTATCTTGCTGAAATAAAAGAGAAAAAACAGTTGAAGAGAGTGAAATCTCAGCTACGGCAAGGCGCTAAGCTTTGTGGAGGCGACTGTTCTGACAATCATGTGTCAGACTCAAAAGCTCTGTTTTCAGCTCAACAGTCGATCAAACCGCCACAACAACTGAGATGTAACAAGCGGCCTACTTGAAAAAAAAGGCCCCGCAGTTTCCTGCGGGGCCTTCAAATTCCAAATCAGATTAACTGATTAGAATGTGCGGTAAACGCGAAGACCATACTGTACACGCTCGTCACCGAGTGTGCTTGCAGCATCATCATAGATGATGTTGGGGATGATCTGAAGTCCAGGTACAGGGGTCCATGCCGCTTCAATTTCGAAACGGTTGACATCTGTACTACCTGCAGCACCGTTAACAGTCTGGAATTCAGCCTGGCTCCAACCGCCGCGAACAGCGAAGTTATCAGTGAAGCTGTAAGATGCACCAACACCGAACGTGTAGTCACCTGTACCAACAACCTGACGGGAGTCATCGCCATCATCGCCAGCATACCAAGCTTCAAGAAGGAAACCGTCAAACGGAGTCAGCTGAGCAGATATTTTCCATGCGCTGATGTCTGTATCGCGAGACAGATCTGTACCACCAATAATTGCTGGAACACTAGGAGCCAAGCGGATATCGCCGCGTGATTCATAGATGTAGCTGGCAGCCAGAGTACCGAAGCCTGCAGAGTAGCTAACACCGACATAGTAATCAGGATCGATTGTGTTGTCGGCAACAGTTACTGGTGGTGCTACACCAACAAGTGTGGAAGGCGTACGGCCAAGTGAGTCCTGAATACCAACCGCTGCGGAGAAACCGTTAGCGCTGTAGGTGTAATCAAAGAACACAGCTTCATCGAAGCCATAGAAACCACCATCACGGTCAACAGGATGGCCAAAGCCATGGAATGTTGTCGTGAAGCTGTCAGCGAAACCGAGGCGGAAGCCAGCAAGAGAGATTGTCGCTGTTTCCAGGTTTACCTGGTTTGCACCAGCGCCATCAGCTGAACCTTCGAGACGAATGCGCGAAGCCAATGTACCGTAATCAGTTTCGTTACGGGCATCGAAAGCCAAGCGAGCACGAATTGCCCATGAATCGGTGTCTGCAGCGTTATCGTTATCGACATATGTGTAGTCGGAACGAATTTCACCGCTGATGCGCAGGCAAGTTTCGGTGCCTGGGATGTAGAAGAAGCCTGTGCCGTACATGTCGCAAACGCGAACATATTCGACGGGCTCTGGCTCAGCAACGACAGCGTCAGCAGCGCGTGCGCCGGTGACTGCGATCATCGCAGCAGCAGAACCCAAAAGGAGGGTCTTGAGTTTCATTGGTTGATCTCCAGTAAAGAACCATTTGAGATAGGGCTTATGCCCGAATTTGGGTCAGACGCACCTGCGCCCTATCCCTGCATTGAAACTACCCGGACTGATTTTGAATACAATGCCCACAAACGCCAATTCGCTGGATGGCGGGTTTTTCCCAAAAGGCTTGTTGCACAAATGACACGATTTTCTTCATAAACCGGACAGTTATCGTTAATAAACGGTAAACTCACTTGATAAAGAGCCTGTTTTTAAGGGCAAATATGGGGTGAAGGCTGTGGAAAAGGGGAGAATCATCTGGTTTCACTCTCCGGACAATAGTGATTCCCAAGACCAGAAAAATCACGGGTACAACAGCGCAAAAGACTCAACGAAATCGCTCCTAAATCGCGTTTGGATAATAGCGTTGTGCCGCCCCTTGTCCAACCATCGCAAATAGAAAACCACCGCATCAGAGAGCGGGGGCAGAGAGTGGAACCACAAACACGCTGCCAGCGAGCAAAAAGCGAACCGGTTGGCCGTGGCAGGGACAGCAGGAGAAGTTTCGAACTCACAATCAGCGACCGAAGAGGTCGCCGGGCCGTCAGCCCGCGCCATCGCAGGCGTTGAGCATAGCGAAACTGCCGTGAGATCAAGAGTGGCGGAGCGGAAGGGATTCGAACCCTCGAGACGGTTCCCCGCCTACGCCCTTAGCAGGGGCGCGCCTTCGACCACTCGGCCACCGCTCCGTCGCCGTGGTTACGGGAAAAGACGGTCCTGATCAAGCGCGGTTTTTCAAGAAATACCAGTTGGCCTGCTCTCCTGAAAGGCAGGGCCAAAATAGATTGAAAACATCCGCTCAAAAGGCCATGCAATATGGATGCTAAAAACCCTGGCAACCGGCCACCATGACAATAAAAGCAATCCTGTTTGATAAAGATGGCACGCTGATTGATTTTTCCGCCACCTTTGGTCCGGCAACCCGGCTGGTCATTGAAGATCTGGCCGCAGGCAATGCCGACAAGGCTAAAGACCTTTCGAGAGCCATCGGTTTTGATGCGCAAACATGTTCGTTTGCTGCCGACTCTGTCGTCATCGCAGGCAGTATTGCCAACATTGCGGAGACCATGCTGCCGCATGTCAAAACGATGGACCAGCCTTCACTGACCCATGAACTTGCCCGTCTCTACGATATTCACTCGCTGGCATCCCTGGCTCCGTTTGAAGGCCTTGAAGAAACGCTTCACTCGCTGCGCCAAAGGGGTTTGATTTTGGGCATCGCCACCAATGATGCAGAACACACGGCTCATGCGCATGTAAATCAACTGGGCCTGGGCGATTGCTTTTCCTTCATCGCAGGTTTTGACAGCGGGCATGGCGAAAAACCGCATCCGGGAATGGCAAACGCCTTCGTCGAGCATACGCAACTCAAGGCTCAAGAAGTCATCATGGTTGGCGACTCGGTACATGACTGCCGATGCGCAAAGGCAGCGGGTATCCAGGCCATTGCCGTCACAAGCGGTTTGGCGACAAAATCACAACTGGCCTCACATGCCGACCACGTTTTGGCGGGAATTGGAGAGCTTCCTCTTTTTATCGATCACTTGAACGAAACGCCTGCGAAAGACTGATACAGATGAACCAAGCCATCCTTACGCTCAATGCCGGGTCATCCTCCGTCAAATTTGCTGTGTTTGAAGCAAAAAAGCAGCCAGGGCTGCTCATAAAGGGTCAGGTGGAAGGCATTGGCTCGGATGCCCGCATGAAGATCAAAGGCGGGGATGGCTCAATCCTCGACGAACAGGATCTTGATGAAGGCGCAATCCGGTCACCGGGCGATGCATTGGCAACCATACTGGACGCAAGCGCCAAACATGCCGGCAATGCCACAATCACATCTGTTGGCCATCGCATCGTTCATGGTGGTGTCAGTTTCGATAAACCGGTCCTGCTGAACGACGCCTGCGTAGCACAACTGAAAGCACTCACACCTTTCGCGCCACTGCACCAACCGCATAATCTTGCGGGGGTTGCAGCGGCACAGGCTGCCTTTCCGGATGCCCCTCAAATTGCCTGTTTTGATACAGCCTTTCATCGGTCTCACCCCTGGGTGAATGACACCTTCGCCCTCCCCCGAAAACTCTATGATCGAGGAGTACGGCGGTTTGGATTTCACGGGCTATCCTACGAATATATTTCTCAAAAGCTTGATGAAATCGCGCCCTTTTATCAGGACGGCAATGTCGTGGTTGCCCATCTGGGCAATGGGGCATCCATGTGTGCGGTTCGGGACGGACAGTCCATCGGCTCCACCATGGGCTTTTCAGCTTTGGACGGCCTGCCCATGGGCACCCGTTGCGGGCAACTGGACCCCGGCGCTGTTTTATATCTGATGGATCAGATGGGCATGAGTGCCGCCGAGATCGAACAGATGCTCTATCGCGAGTCAGGTTTGAAAGGTCTGTCGGGCCTTTCAAGCGACATGCGGGTGTTGTTGTCCTCCAACAAGCCTGAAGCGGCGCAGGCGATTGACTATTTCATCTTTCGTATCCGCCGCGAGATCGGCGCCATGGCCGCCATTCTGGGCGGGTTGGATGCCGTTGTGTTTACGGGTGGAATTGGAGAAAACGCCGTGCCGGTTCGTGAACGGATCTGCGATGACATGGATTGGCTGGGGCTGGAGCTTGATGAAGACCGAAACCGCCGCAATGCCCAGGTCGTCAGCTCAGATCGCAGCCGGGTCCGTATTTTTGTTCTGCCGACCAACGAAGAACTGATGATCGCGCAGCATGTGGCGGCGATGATCTGATTCAGGGCTGCTGAACAAGCTCCATGAATTTTTCCGTTTCCTGCAACAATCGAAAGCCAGATTGCTCATACAGGCCATGGGCATCACGAGTGGACAACATCGCCCAGCGAACGCTTTTCAGGTCCTTGTGGTTCATGACTTCCTTCATGAGTAATTTGCCAAAGCCACGCCCCTGAAATTCATCAAAAACAATGACGTCGCACAAATAGGCAAAATACCGCCTGTCAGTCAGGACACGCGCGAAACCAACTTGCTCGTTCTCAAAATAGGCGGAAAAACAGAGCGAATTTTCAAGAGCCACGCGAATGTCTTCCGCCTTGCGGTCCTGCCCCCAATAACTGTTTTGTATAAAGGCACAGACACGGTCGAATTGGATCATTCCGGGTTCGGTCGAAACGTGAAAACGTTTTGTCTTGTCTTCAGGCACCATTCTTCTTCCCGGTTGTTGCCTCAATAAAGCGTCTTTTGCTGCCGCTCCTGTAGAGCGCCATCATAGGTTTGGGCATCAAACTCTGGCATGACAGACTGCACCAGACGCCCTGCAGTCGGCAAAGTTTTTGCGCCAACCCTTGATGCCTCGTCCCAAAGACCTGCGCGTTTAATAGCGCGGGCGCATTGAAAATACATTGTTTGGAGCGTGATCACCACAACACTGGCGGGGTGCACACCCCGATGTTGGAACGAGGCAAGCAGGTCAGGGTCAGTTCTGATCTGTGCCGTGCCGTTTATGCGCAGGCATTCATTCCAACCGGGAATCAGAAAGAGCAGAGCCACCCGGTCGTCGGCAACAATATTGCGGAGCGTATCAAGCCGGTTGTTGCCCCGCCGGTCTGCAAACGCAATCGTGCTTTGATCAAGAATATGTACACAGCCCGGTCCATCACCGCGCGGCGAACAATCCATACCGTCAGGGCCGATGCTGGCAATTGCGAAGAACGGCGCGGCCTCTATCAACTGCCGGTATTCGTCGTTGATAACCGCAGTTTCCTTCAGCATCGTTGCGGGAGCAATGTTTGCGATGCCGGGATAGAGCGCTTCCAGATCAGCAATTGAAGTGACCCGGTCACTCATCAGTTTCTTCCCAGCGGTAGCGGAAATCGCAATGGCTGGCACCCTGCATGATGGTCTGGGTCCGTTCCAGTTTGATGTTCTCGTTGTACCCGGTACAGAACGTGCCGTCGCGGCCACAAGAGAGAATATGACCGACGTCTGCCAGCCCCATATCCTGATACATTTCAGCGTATTTGCAGCGCGTTACATTGTAACTCATGCGGGTTTCGCTCTCCTCGACCATGTCGATTTCCAACGCCCCACTGGCCTTCCATTGCGGTAACAAGGCATGGAAACTTGCCAATGTCTGCTCACCTCCCTCTGCCGCGGCATAAGCCTTCGCCTGGGCAATTGAATCGCGGGTGATCGCCGTGTTGAGAATTTCTGCAGCCTGCTTACGACCCAGCCGCGAAACCATCTCTTCGAAGATCGGCTTGATAATGTTTGCTTCGATACGCCGTTGCTCAAGAATGGGAAGGTCGGTTTTTGACATTTTACAGTTCGAACCTCTTTGCTGCTGACCTTCAGGGGTCAGCTGGTTTTGCGACTCTTGGAAGAAAATTTCAGCCGCATCATCACAAGCGCATCATCTCCGTCCGGGTAATGGTTTTTCTTGGTTCCCGTGTGCATGAAACCAAGCCGCTTGTAGAGTGCTCTTGCCGCCGTATTTTGAGCTGCCACAAAAAGGCGCACAACAGGGCGTGAAGCCGCTGCAAATGTGCAGGCCAGCAACTCCCGGCCGATGCCTTTGCCGCGTCCGCTTTCTGCAACTCCAACAAAATCTATACTGGTCCAGGGGCGCTTGCTGCGATCACGCAGGACACAGAAACCAAGAATTTCGGTGTCTTGTGCAGCGATAATTATGATCGGACCATCGGTCTTATCCGCCGAAAAGTCTTCAGCGACGAGAACATTAGGATCGGTGGGAAACAATTGCCTTTGGAGATCAAGCGTTGCCGCAGCATCCTCGGGCCGGGCCCGGCGATACTCAATCGTTTCCATGACAGATTCCTTTACATGTTTGGATAAACGGGCCCTTCACCACCCTGCGGTGGCACCCAGTTAATGTTCTGGTTGGGATCCTTGATGTCGCAGGTTTTGCAATGGACACAGTTTTGCGCATTGATCACGTATGTTGCACTGGCATCGCCTTCTTTTGCAGCATCGCCAGAAGCATCCACCCATTCATAGACGCCCACCGGGCAATAACGTCTGGACAGGCCTGCAAATTCTCCAAACTCGGAAGATTTTTGTAGATCAGCATCTTTGAGATGCAAATGCTTGGGCTGATCTTCCGCGTGGTTGGTGTTGGAAAGAAACACTGAGGATGAACGGTCAAAGGTCAGCACACCGTCGGGACGATCATATTCGATGGGTTTGTGCTGGCTGGCTTTCTCAGTTGCCTCATAGTCTGCCTTGACGTGTTTCATGGTTCCAAACGGAGACCAGCCACCCAGCAACGATGTGCACCACATGTCGAGACCACTGAACAGGGTTCCCAGGACCGACCCCCATTTGGTGACCATAGGTTTGACGTTACGAACAGGCTTGAGGTCCTTGCCAACATCGCTTGAGCGCCACGCCGCTTCGTAGCTTTCCAGTTCATCATTGCTGCGGCCCTCTTTCAAAGCCTCTGCAACGTGCTCTGCAGCCAACATGCCCGACAACATGGCATTGTGGCTGCCCTTGATACGCGGAACGTTGACGAAGCCGGCTGAACAGCCAATCAGCGCACCGCCTGGAAAGGACAGTTTCGGCACGGATTGCCAGCCGCCCTGTGTGATGGCACGGGCACCATAGGCAATGCGTTTTCCACCCTCCAGCAATGGGGCGATGGAAGGATGGGTCTTGAATTTCTGGAATTCATCAAACGGGGAGAGATAGGGATTTTTGTATCCCAGAGCGACCACATAGCCGACGTAAACCTGATTATCTTCGATGTGGTATATGAAAGAACCACCGTCCTGATTGTTTTGCAGGGGCCAGCCAAGCGAATGCATGACGGTGCCCTGAGAATGTTTGGCAGGGTCGATCTCCCAAAGCTCCTTGAAACCAAGACCGAACTTTTGCGGGTCGCTGTTCTCGTCCAGATTGAACTGATTGATCAATACCTTTGCCAGCGAACCTCTCGCGCCCTCACCAATCAAAACATATTTGCCGTGCAGTTCCACGCCGCGCTCGAAATTCGGGCCGGGTGTTCCGTCTGCCTGCACCCCCATGTCGCCTGTCGCAACACCGATCACGGCCCCTTGGTCATTGAAAATCACTGCTGATGCTGCAAACCCGGGAAAAACCTCCACGCCCAGAGCTTCCGCCTTTTGTGCCATCCAGCGGCATACATTGCCCAGTGAAACAATGTAATTGCCGTGATTGTTCATCAGCGGCGGCATGGCCCAGACCGGCAGAGGCAGTTTTCCTCCCGCACCCATGAGATAGAACTGATCCTTCTTCACAGGTACTTTGAAAGGATGATCTTCCTCCTTGCGCCAATCGGGGAAAAGGCGATCCACGGCGACAGGGTCGACCACCGCACCCGACAGGATGTGAGCGCCGATCTCGCCCCCCTTTTCCAGAACAACAATGTTGATATCCGCATCAAGTTGTTTGAGCCGAATTGCCGCAGCAAGACCAGACGGACCACCGCCAACTATTACAACGTCAAATTCCATGCTTTCGCGTGGTTCAAGATTGTCACTCATGGATACGGTCCTTCGGTTTTCCCGGCCATCACCACAGCATCTGCAGGGATTGTCGAGAGTCCAGCACTTTCCTGAACGTAATTAGACCACTAGACCAGCACGATCAATTGTGTTGCTGCCTGCGTCCTCAACTGTTCCTGACACGTTTGAAAACGCCTGATCCGGTAGCAATGAGTATGCCGTTCCCATCAAAAACCTGACCATCCGCATAGGCGACAGATTGACCCGCGTGGGACACACGGCCAATCGCCTTGATGGGCCCGCTTTTTGCCGGTGCAAGGAAATTGGTGGTCAATGAAAGTGTCACAACCAGCTGACTGCCATCATCGGACCAGGCCCTGCTTGCGGCAAATCCACATGCGCTGTCGAGAAGAATGGCATTGATCCCGCCGTGCAACCCGCCATGACGGTTGGTATGCCTGTCATCCATTTCCATGATCGTTTCGCAACGATCACCATAAAGATGATGGACATAGCCAAGCGTCCGCTGTTGGCCGGTTTCGTCGGCAATTATTCTCTCGGGACTTTTGCTATCCACCTGTCAGGCAACCCTGCCAAGCTTCATGATGCGCTCGAGGTGATGATCAACATCGCCAAACATGTGATCGATCATGACAATACGTTTGGCATAGTGACCCGCAGCATATTCCCAGGTCATGGCGATACCACCGTGCATCTGGATTGTTTCCTCGGCAATCAGGCGGCCGGACCGGCCCACCAGATTTTTTGCCGCTGAAATATACCACTCCCGGTCGACCAGATCGAGATTGCCCGCCGCATTGATGACAGCGGACCGGATTTGCTCCCGTTCGGTCATCATGTCAGCCATGCGGTGTTGCAGCGCCTGAAATTTGCCGATGGGAACACCGAACTGCTTGCGGGTTTTCATGTAATCAAGAGTAAGCTCAATGGCGACTTCGATGGCGCCTAAAGCCTCCGCACAGACGGCGAGCGTTCCCAGAAGATAGGATGTCTGCAGATTGGCGTAGGCATCACCGGCGTCGCCAACAACCGCATCCTCACCGACCGCTACGTTGCTCAAGGCAATTTCGGCAGTTCGGTATCCGTCCACGGTGCTGGTGCCACGCCGGTTAATGCCATCTGTATCAGCGGGCACAAGAAACAGGGCGATGCCATCTGTATCGTCCATTTCGCCGTTCACGCGTGCAGAGACAATCAACTGATCAGCCGTGTCACCATTGATCACCACAGCCTTGTTGCCGTTCAACTGCCAGCCTTCCCCGGTTTTCGTTGCAGTCGTTTCCACATGGCTTAGCATGTAGCGGCTTGCCGGCTCTCCGTGGGCCAATGCGAGAATGGTTTCACCGCTTATGACATTTTCCAGAAGTGACTTCTGCGATTCATTCCCGCGACTTAGCACCGTTCCTGCAAGCAGACTTGCAAGAAAAGGCTCGACAACAAGACCGCGGCCAAGCTGTTCAAAGACCACGGCAATATCAAAACCAGTCCCGCCGAAACCACCGGCTTCCTCGGGAAACAACGCGCCGATCAATCCCAGCTCCGCCATTTGGCTCCACAACTCGCGAGAGAAGCCTTCTTGTGAAGCGGCAATCTCGTGGCGTTTTTCGATGGGGTATTGTTCGCGCACAAACCGGCCCGTCATGTCGGCAAGCATCTGGCGTTCTTGCGTGTGATTGAAATCCATCGATCACAGTCCCATCATCATCTTGGAAATAATATTGCGCTGAACCTCGTTTGAACCGCCATAGATCGACGTCTTGCGATGGTTGAAATAGTCCATTGAAACCGGGTTGGCATAATCGGGTCCAACGGGCTCCTGATTATACCCCGCCTCCAGCGCTTCAGAGACAAATGGCATGGCGTAAGGGCCAAGCGCACGACGCGTGAGATCGTTTATTGACTGGCGCAGTTCCGTGCCCTTGATTTTGAGCATGGATGTCTCAGGCCCAGGAGGCGCACCGCTGCTGGCTGCCTGCATAACACGCATATTGGTGGTGCGCATGGCGGACAGGTCAATCTCCAGTTGCGCTAAACGCGCCGCAAACATGGGGTCATCAGCGAGCGGCTTACCGTCCTTTTTCTGGTCTCGCGCAATGTGCTTGAGATGCTCAATACCCGCCAGAGCATCCCCGACACCGGCGATGCCCGAGCGCTCATGAACCAGCAGATATTTGGCGTAAGTCCAACCCTTGTTTTCTTCACCCACGAGATTTTCAGCGGGAACCTTGACGTCGGTGAACCACACCTCATTCACTTCATGCGTGCCTTCCAGCAAAATGATCGGGCGCACCTCCACACCCGGCGTGTTCATGTCCACCAGAATAAAGGAAATGCCTTCCTGCTGCTTGCCCTCTTTGGACGTGCGCACTAGGCAGAAAATCCAGTCGGCGTGCTGGCCCAGTGTTGTCCAGGTTTTTTGGCCATTGAGGATGTAGTGGTCACCCTGTCGCTCCGCTGTCATTTTCAGGGAAGCGAGATCAGAACCCGCCCCCGGTTCAGAATAGCCCTGACACCACCAATCCGTGCCATCAAGAATACGGGGTAAATAGTGCTTCTGTTGTTCAGATGAGCCGAAAGCCATCAGCACCGGAGCCAGCATATTAACACCAAAGGGCACAACGCGTGGTGCACCGGCAATATTGGCTTCAACATCAAACATATCGCGCTGTATGGCGTTCCAGGCTTTGCCACCAAACTCTTCAGGCCAGTGGGCACTCAAATAGCCAGCTTCATTTAATATCGCGTGCCATTCTTCCTGATCTTCCTTCGTGAGGCGCTTCTTCGATTTTACCTTGTCGGCAAGTCGCCCTGGCAATTTCTTATCGAAAAACGTCTTCACTTCGTCGCGAAACGCCTGCTCTTCAGCCGTATAATTCAGATCCATTGCTGCCTCCTAAAGCGCGCTTGTACCACCATCCAGGGCGATCGCATGTCCGGTCATGAATGAATTGCGCGGATCACAAATCCATAACATCGAACGGGTTATCTCTTCGGGTTCTGCAACACGACGCATTGGAATTCCTCTTGTCAGCTGCTTTTCCGCTTCCGGCGTCCCGCCGGCTGAGGCAAGCAGGCCTTCTTCGACCATCGGCGTGCGGGCAAAGGCCGGACACAGGGCGTTAATGCGGATACCGCGACGCGCATATTCAAGCGCAGCTGACTTGGTTAGTCCAATCACGCCGTGTTTTGCAGCCGCATACATGCCCAGCGTCGGCGCTCCACCCATACCTGCCGCTGACGATACATTCAAAATGCTGCCTGGGCGCTTCTGCTCCTTGAACGCTGTCTCCATCGCCGGGATCTGGTGTTTCATGCCATAAAAAACACCCATCAAATCAATCTGGACTGTCATCAATGCCTGTTTTGAATCGACATCGGCGGTTTTGGCGGGATCATGACCGATGCCCGCATTGTTGATCGCCACGTCGAGACGTCCAAACCGATTCAGCGCAAGCTCAACCGTCTCACGGCAATGGCCTTCTTCACCAACACTGCCGCCAAGTGTGACCACAGCCGCCCCCTGCCCTTCCAGATCAGCCGCAAGCTCCGCCAGCCCGTCGCTGTTCAAGTCCGACAGGACGAGGTTTGCGCCTTCAGCTGCAAAGAGACTGGATGCGGAGCGGCCAAAACCGCCAGCAGCGCCGGTAATGAGAACTGTCTGCTCGTCAAATATACCTTTGCTCATCAGGAACTCTTCATGTTGACTTCGTGAAGACCGGCGGCAACCAGCAGTGGCACTGCCGCGCCCATTTTCTTGGCCCGTTCAGGGTTGGACGCGTTACCATCAACCGAACGCCGGTAGACGCCTTGCAGGATTGCGGCCAGTTTGAAAAAACAAAACGCCACATAAAACGACCAATTGTCGATCTTTTCGACACCCCGCCTTTTACAATAGGCTGCCACATATTGCTCTTCGGTGGGCAGGCCGATGGCTTCGCGATCAATGCCCATCAGGCCGCGCATTCCCCCCTCATGCGGCAGCCGCCACTGCATGCACTGATAGGACAAATCGGCGAGTGGATGACCCAGCGTCGACAGTTCCCAGTCCAGAATGGCAATCACCTCTTCGTGGTCCGATGAGAAAATCATATTATCGAGCCGGTAATCGCCATGAACGATTGAGACATTCCCGTCATCTTCCGGCATGTTGTCCTCAAGCCAGGCAATCAGGGTATGCATCCCTTCATTGCGCTCCAGTTCAGAAGCCCGGTACTGGTCAGCCCAGCGGCTTGTTTGACGGGCGAAATAGCTGCCCGGCTTGCCAAAGTCGGCAAGCCCTACAGTTTCCACATCCACGGCGTGCAGTTTGGCAAGCGCCCGGTTCATTGCATCGTAGATACGGGAGCGGGCAGCACTGTCGTCCTCCAGTTCCGGCAATGCCGGATCCCAAAAGATGCGACCGTCGAGATATTCCATCACGAAGAACATCCGGCCAATCGGCGATGCCTCTCCTTCTTTCGACAAGGCAAGCATCCTGGGCACTGGTACGTCCGTCTTACCCAGCGCCTTCATCACCGTGTATTCCCGATCCACCTGATGGGCAGATTTCAGCAACTCGCCCGGCGGTTTGGCACGTAAGACATAACTTCCGGATTGCGCGACCACCTTGTAGGTCGGGTTGGATTGTCCCGTATTGAACTTGACGAGTTCGCTGAACCCGTGAAATCCCGCAACATGCTCTTCAAGCCAGGGTATCAGACGGGTTTCATCCAGAAGATTGGCGTCACTCATGAAGCGTCGATCGCTTTCTTTACCATTTTTGCGACGTGATCGGAACCGGCAGTGAACTCGACCGCGCCGTTCATGTTGGTTATCTCGTCCCAGCGATTAGCAATGTTTTCAGGCGTGCGATCTTCCTCGCCAAGGAATATTCCTTCCGCTTCCATCAGCTTTGCAACTGTGTAGCCGCCTGCGCCGGCCAGCAGGATGTTGCGGCTGGGAGCATTCTCGCTGGCAAGATAAAGCACAGCAGGGGTAACCCATTCCGGCTTGAGATGAGACAGCACTGCTGCGTCCATCAGGTCTTCGGTCATGCGTGTCGCGGCTGTCGGTGAAATGCAATTGACGCGAATGTTGTTTTTCATTCCCTCGATATGAAGCGTGTTCATCAAACCCCAGACACCCGTCTTGGCGGCTCCGTAATTGGCCTGACCAAAATTGCCATAGATGCCGGATGTGGAGGTGGTCATGACGATCCGCCCGTAGTTTTGTTCTTTCATGACGTTCCAGACCGCCATCGAACAATTGGCAGAGCCGGTCAGGTGAACTGCAACAGCGGCATCCCAGTCCTCCCCCGACATCTTGCCGAAACTGCGGTCGCGCAAAATCCCGGCATTGTTGACCAGAATGTCGATGTGGCCCCATTCATCCATAACTTGCTTGACCATGGCATCCACCTGCTCGCGGTCAGAGACATCGGCGCCATTGGACATGGCTTCTCCACCCAATTCCGCGATTTCATCAACCACAACCTCAGCGGCGGCTGAAGAGCCACCCGTACCATCTCTGGCTCCGCCGAAATCGTTGACAAGCACACAGGCACCACGCCGCGCAAATTCCAGGGCATGGTTTCGGCCCAGACCGTTGGCTGCTCCGGTGACGATAACAACCTTGTTTTCAAAACTGATGGTCATGCGAATTATCTACTTCTCTGCAAATACTGTCAGGCCAAGCCATTCGGCGGTTAAAGCGGGTCGGCCTTCGCCCTCAATTTCGACAGTGACTCCCGTTGTGGTGAGCACATTGCCGGGTGATTTTTCTTCGACATTGCGGGTGATGAATTTGCCCCGCACGCGCATTCCTTCTTTGACTGGCGAGGTAAAACGGATCTTGTTGAACCCGTAATTCACGCCCATCGCAGCACCTTCGACGGGCAGATTTGCATCATAGGTCATGGCTGACAGCATAGACAGTGTCAAAAAACCATGGGCTATGGTTCCTCCAAAGGGTGTTTCCTTTGCCTTCTCCGGCTCACAATGAATGAACTGCCAGTCTTCGGTTACCTCAGCAAATTTATCTATCCGGTTCTGATCCAGAACAAACCAGCGCGAAAAACGGGGCGTGCCGTCCATCTGGGCTTTCAGTTGGTCAAGCGTGATTGTCTTGTTATCAGCCATGTTTCACTCCATCTCGGGAAAGATCTCAGCATCGCCCGTATCGACGACATAGCCTCCGTCGAGAGGAACAACTGTGCCGGTCACATAAGAACCACCCATGCCGCACAAAAACAGCGTTGCAGCTGCGATGTCTTCTGTTCGCCCAATACGGCCCATGGGGTTCATGGCAGCAGTCTGCGCGGCTCCCTGATCCGTCGCGGTTGCAAATGCCGTCATCCGGCTTGGGAACGGCCCCGGCGCAAAAGCATTGACGGTAATGCGACGCCTCGTGAACTCATTGGCCATTATTTTGGTCAGATGGATCACGGCCGCCTTTGAAACCGAATATGAATAAGCACCGTCAGCAATAGGCACGATCCCCATGACAGAGGCCGTGTTGATAACCCGGGCCGGATCCTCGTCACTGGCAGCAGCCTCAAGCAAGGGGGTCAGATCACGCGTCAGTTCAAACATCGCTGTTACATTGAGTGTCATGATTTTGTCCCACGCATGTCGCGGGAACGTTTCAAAATCAGCACCCCAGGTTGAACCTGCATTGTTAGCGAGGATATGAAGCCGGTCGGTTCTTGAGTTTACAGCAGCCACAGCCGCAGCGTGACCTTCCTGCGTCGACAAATCGGCCGCAAAACCTTCGGCAGACCCTGCGGCATCAAGAGCATTCAATTGTTCCGCAACCGCCTCGCACGCATCTCCTTTACGCGAACAGACAA
This sequence comes from uncultured Rhizobiaceae group bacterium, assembly GCA_937930635.1. Lineage (GTDB taxonomy): Bacteria > Pseudomonadota > Alphaproteobacteria > Rhizobiales > Rhizobiaceae > Pseudahrensia. The sequence continues at coordinate 120,852 of CALHCF010000002.1, read as the reverse complement.
GAACATGGGCACCAGCGTGAACCAGTCCTTCAGCCATCATTCGGCCAATGCCGGTTGCACCCCCGGTTACCAGTGCAGTCTTGCCGTCCAGCCGAAAGAGCGTATCCAGATAGGTCACGATTTCTCGCCTTATGCTTGGTTTTAGTGTCGTATTCAGGCCCATGCAGAGCGACCAGCCAGACCGGCAACACACCGCATTTTGTGTGCAACAGACTAATCACGACCCGGCACCGTTGACAACATACTCGGTAGTATGTTCCCTAATTCTCACAGATTTACTCATTCTGGCGCTTTGGCTGGTGCCGTGGCTGGTGCCGTGGCCGGTACTTTGGCAGGTGCCTTGATCGGTGCTTTGGCTGCCGTCTCGGCAACGGCCCGGTTAATGTGCCGGTTGGGTTGATCAGCCAGGAGGAACAGACCGTTAATGTCGACAGTGCTGGAGCCACAGACCCACGATGCGGGGGCGCCTGGAATGCAATCTCGCGGACACAGTTCGGGATCGCGCTCGGACATTCTGGCGGCTGCCGCAAAGTGTTTTATGAAAAACGGTTATTCAGCGACCAGCATTGATGATGTCGCCCGTCAACTCGATGCAACAAAGGGTATGATATATCACCATTTCCGCTCCAAGACCGATTTGTTCTTTGCGGTCTATCGGCGGGGAATGGAGATCAACTATGCCGCAGTCGAACCTCATGTGTCGGATAACGGAACTGCCCTTGAACGGCTGGCCAGGATGGCCTTCGCCCACTCCATCGTGTTGATGGCGGAGCAGGCTTTTCAACGCACATTGGCGGAGGGGGTGGCCATGCATCTTACCGGTGCCACCACCGCGGCCCAGCGCGAAACGCTGACGGAACTGATTGATATTCGCAATCAGTATGAGGGCATGTTTCGCAGCGCAATCCGCAAAACCGCAAAAGAAGAGGGACTGGAAATTGCCAATCTCTCCCTTGCCTCCAAGAGCTTTCTGGCGGTGCTGAACAGCACGGTGTCGTGGTACACGCCCCGCGCCAATGACCCACAGAGCGAACAAAAGAAACTGGCGATCGATCTGGTAACTTATGCCCTGCGTGGGCTAGGGACAGACCTGCCCTCAGGGGCACTCAAAACGAAGGAAAACGCACAATGAGCGATGCAGTGATGGATCTTGGAATGTCCCCCAGAGTGACCGAACTGCGCGACAAGGTGCGCGAGATGGTACAGGGCGAAGTGCTTCCTCTGGAAGACGAATATCTGGCCGAGGTCAACAAGGGTGACCGCTGGACCTATACGCCGCGCATGAACGAGATACTGGAAAGCCTCAAGGCTGAAGCACGCAAGCGGGGATTGTGGAACTTCTGGCTCACAGACTCCGAACGCGGTTACGGTCTCTCCACCGTTGAATACGCTTATCTCGCAGAAGAAATGGGCAAGGCGCACCTGGGAGCAGAAACTTTCAATTGTTCAGCCCCCGACACCGGAAACATGGAAGTGTTTGAGCGCTATGCCAATGATGAGTTGAAACAGAAATGGCTGAAACCGCTTCTGGAAGGTGAAATTCGTTCCGCGTATCTTATGACAGAACCCGACGTTGCCTCATCAGACGCCACCAACATTTCCATGAGCTGTGTCCGCGATGGCGATGATTATGTGCTCAATGGTGAGAAATGGTGGTCGTCCGGTGCGGGTGATCCACGCTGCAAGGTCTATATCGTCATGGTGAAAACCGGAGGCGATGACGACCCCAGACACAGTCAGCATTCCATGATTGTCGTGCCAGCGGGAAGCGAAGGTGTGGAAATCCTGCGCCCGATGCAGGTCTATTCCATGGACGATGCACCGCATGGTCACATGCATATTCGCTTTACCAATGTTCGTGTTCCCGCTTCCAATCTACTGCTTGGAGAAGGACGCGGCTTTGAGATTTCCCAGGGCCGTTTGGGACCGGGTCGCATTCATCACTGCATGCGCGCTATTGGGCAGGCTGAACACGCTCTTGCCCTTATGTGCAAACGCTCCACCCAGCGCGAAGCGTTTGGCAAACCGCTGGCACAGCTTGGAGCAAATTTCGACATTATCGCCAACGCCCGGATGGAGATTGAACAGGCACGTCTGCTTTGTCTCAAAGCTGCATGGATGATGGACCAGGGCGATGCCCGTGCGGCGGCACCGTGGATTTCGCAGATCAAAGTGGTTGCCCCTGCTGTTGCCCTGAAAGTGACCGATGAAGCCGTGCAGATGTTTGGTGCACAGGGCGTGTCGCAGGACACACCGCTGGCCCGACAGTGGATGCACCTGCGCACTCTGCGCCTTGCCGATGGCCCCGATGCCGTCCATCGCCGCCAGGTCGCGCGTCAGGAACTGAAACAGTACACACAACAAAAGATGGGCTGACCCATGAAATCTCTGATCCTGAAAAACCAGGGATTTGCGCAGGAAAAACCGGCCAGCTTTGTCCTGTCAGATCTGTCGCCCTTTGTTGAATATGGCGATTTGCCCGAACCTGAACCCGCTGAAGGACAGGTGAAGATCAAGGTCACGCTTGCAGCGGTCAACCCGTCCGATGAGATGTTCATTCAGGGATTTTACGGTCTCGCGCGCATCAAGGGAAACGGAGCCGGTTTTGAAGGTGTCGGCGAAGTTGTCGAATCGGGTGGCGGGGGAATAGCTGATGGTCTGGTGGGGCTTCGGGTGGCTTTCGTGGCAAGCCCCAAGGAACCTGGAACCTGGAGCGAATTTTCGCTCGCCGATGCCGCGACCTGCATTCCGCTGATCCCTGAGGTGAAGGACGAAGATGGAGCGGCCATGATTGTCAATCCGCTCACCGCTTATGCAATGTTTGATATCGTCAAACAGCAGGGCGAAAAGTCCTTCATCATTTCTGCCGGCGCGAGCCAGCTCTGCAAGCTGATGATCGCCGCCGCGCGAGAAGAAGGCTTTATGCCTATCGCGTTGGTTCGCCGCGATGAACAGATCGCTCCGCTCAAGAAGCTTGGCGCGGCACACGTTCTCAACTGCACAAGCGAGACTTTCGATACAGATATGCGCGCCCTGGTGCGCAGCGAAAAGCCAAGGATTTTCCTGGACGCTGTTTCCAATCAGCAATCTGCACAGGTTTTTGATGCCATGCCCAACAGATCGCGTTGGGTGATTTACGGCAAACTGGATGAAGAGCTGCCGACCATTTTGCAGCCGGGGCAATTGATATTTCAGTCGAAAGTCATCGAAGGGTTCTGGCTGACGCGCTGGATGACGGATACGCCTCTGGCCGACAAAATGGCAGCAATTCAGACAGTTCAGAAACGCTTTGCAAGCGGAGAATGGCAAACTGATGTAACGGCGGTCTTACCCCTTAGCGAGGCCATGGAACGGCTTCCGGAGGAATTGGCCAAGCCTGACGGGAAAGTGTTTATTCAACCGGGGGCCTAGCCCTCAAAGGTGGGCGCGCAGCCTTGTGCAGCACGATCCAACCGCTATGATTATGATGGGGCACGCAGGTTAAAACAATCGCGTCTCCTTGGTTTGGGAGGACTACTGGTTTGGACTTTGTCCAGCTTATTGTGAGTGGATTAGCCAATGGATGCGTTTACGGGCTGATCGCGCTTGGTTTCGTGCTGATTTACAAGGCCACAGAGGCCGTGAATTTTGCTCAGGGCGACTTCATGATGATCGGGGCCTTTGTCTGCCTCGGGCTGACCAATGCCGATTTCATGGGGCTGAATTTCTGGCTTGCTGTGCCACTTGCCATGGTCATTATGGCGGCGCTTGGATATCTGTTCGACTGGGGTGTTCTGCGCCATATGTTTGGCCAGTCGCAAGTGTCCATTGTGATACTGACCATCGCGCTCGGCTTCATATTACGATTTGCTGCTGGTACGATCTGGAGCCACGAGCCGGTCTCGCTGGAAACACCGTTTGCCGGACAGGACCTTCGCTTTGGCGGCGTTGTGCTGGGGATTGACGAAATTGCCATCATCGTTGTGACCGTGGTGCTGACGGGCAGTCTGTTTGTGTTCTTTTCCAAGACCAAACTGGGGGTTGCCATGCAGGCCGCATCGCAAAACCAGCTGGCCGCCTATTATATGGGCATCCCGGTCAAGAGAATACAAAGTCTCGTCTGGGCCCTGTCGGGCGCAGTCGCAGCGGTGGCTGGAATTCTCTTTGCTTCCAAGGGTGCAATTGATCCGTCGTCAGGCTTGCTGGGCATCAAGGCTTTCGCAGCAGCCGCCATTGGTGGCTTCGGTTCGCTGCCCGGCGCGCTGGTTGGCGGATTGATTATCGGGCTGGTGGAACCACTCTCCGCCCGTTTTGCTCCAGACGGCTTCGCCGGCATCGCCCGTATCGCCCCCTACGCCATATTGCTGATCGTGCTGATCTTCCGCCCCGGCGGCATCTTTTCACAGACGCAAAAGAAGAAGGTTTAGGGCGATGCGTTTTGTTTTCAAAACCTCATACGACGCTGATATCCGCTGGTTTCGTCATGGAGCACAACTCTTCTGGTACATGTTGTTGCTGGGGCTCATGCTGGCGCTGCCGCTCTATTTTATGTGGACCGGCAACCCTTATCTGCTTGGCGAGATCAACCGCGTACTGATCTTTTCCATTGCCGGTATGGGGCTGATGCTGCTGACCGGGCAGACAGGTCTGGCCAGTCTGGGACACGCAGCCTTCATGGCCATGGGGTGTTATGCCAATGTGCTGCTGCTCAATGCCGGCCTGCCCTGGCTGATCGCCTTCCCGCTGGCCGGATTGCTGGCCGGGCTTTTCGGCACCATTATCATTTCACCTGTCATGCGGCTTCATGGTGTCTATCTCGCCCTCGCCACGCTGGCACTATCCGTGCTGACGGGCGACATTATCGACCTGCTGGAGCCATGGACAGGCGGCGTGTCCGGGATTGCCGTGCCGGATATTTCCATCTTCGGCTATGTGATCAACAAATACTCCAACCCCTACGCCTTTTACTATATCGTTCTGGCCGTGGTGATCATAGTCATCATGGCCTACCGCAACCTGCTTCGCTCTCCAACGGGCCGCAGTTTTGCCGCCATTCGAGACTCTGAGGTTTCAGCCCAGGCAATGGGCATCAATCTGTCGCGCACCAAAGCAACCTCCTTTTTTCTGTCCTGTGCAGCTGCCGGTCTGGCAGGCGCGTTGTTTGGGCATGATGCCACCTATATCACCCACGAAACATTCGACATCGTCATGTCAATTACGCTGTTGCTGATGATCGTGATCGGCGGGCTGGGTTTCATCCATGGAGCCTTTCTTGGCGCGATGATTGTGGGGCTGATACCGGTGCTGATCGCTAATGGCCGTTCGATGTTGCAGACATCCTTTGACATCAACCTCACCATCCCCGGCCTGGAAAGTGCGCTGTTTGCTGCAATCCTTATCGGGTTCATCCTGTTTGAACCGCTCGGGCTTTACGGCCGCTGGCTAAAAATGCGCACCTATTTCGAACTGTTCCCTTTTTATCGAAAGGATATGTTCCGTCGTCAGAAGTCCTATCTGAAAACGGAGCGGGTCCAGTGAGCATACGAGCAGTCACCCCTCCCCAATTTGCTGAAGCCGCCGAAGCTGCGGCCATGTCGCCAGCTGTTGTTTCCGGCGACCACCTGTTCTTGACGGGTGTGACCGGCAGCGACCGGCAGGGTCAAATTCCCGGTAATCCACGCGATCAGTTTCGCAGTGCGTTTGAGAAAATTGGGCTGGTTTTGGAGCAGGAAGGATTGGGCTTTGAGGCGCTTGTGGATATGACCTCTTACCACATCGGGCTGCGCGAGCATTTTGATCTGTTTGACCAGACCCGGCGTGATTATTGCCGGTCGCCTTATCCGGCATGGACTGCGGTTGAGGTTGCCGGATTGCGTCGGGAAGGAGCAATCGTGGAGATCCGTGCAGTGGCTCATCGCAATGGCGTGGGAGGCAACTATGCCACTGCTTGAAATCAAAAACGCAACCCAGCGGTTCGGTGGTGTTGTTGCTGTCGACAATGTGTCGATGCATGTCGATGAAGGCGAGGTTTTTGCACTGGTTGGTCCCAATGGTGCTGGTAAATCGACGGTCTTTAATCTGCTGTCGCGCTTCTATACCCCGGCACAGGGTTCCATCACATTCGATGGGAAAGACCTGCTCAAACTAACCTCCGATAAAGTGCCTTCGCTGGGGATTGCCAGAACGTTTCAAAACATCGAGCTTTTTGAACAGGCAACCGTCCTGCAAAACCTTTTGGTGGGGCGGCACCGGCATCGCAAAAGCACAGCTCTGTCGGAGATTTTTTTCACCCCCGGTGTGCGGAAAGAAGAACGGCGGCATCGCGATGCGGTTGAGCAGGTGATTGATTTTCTTGATCTGCAGGCGTTTCGCGACAAGATGATTGCCGGTCTGCCCTATGGCGTGCGCAAGGTGGTGGAACTTGGACGTGCGTTGGCAACTGAACCCAAACTGCTGCTGCTTGATGAACCAGCCTCCGGCCTGTCAGTCGAAGAGACGCAGGACATGGCGTTCTGGATCGAGGATATTCAAAAACAAATGGGCATCACGGTGCTGATGGTCGAACATGATATGGGTCTGGTCTCAGCAGTTTCGGACCGCGTGCTCGCACTCGCCGATGGCAAGGAGTTGGCAACCGGCGCCCCTTCGCAGGTCCAGTCGCACCCCGCCGTTATCGAAGCTTACCTTGGTACGAGTGGTATCCAAAAAGGGGGCACGAAGGTCGAAGGCGACAAGCCCAAAAAGGGAGCGGCAGCATGAGCGCAACCGCCGTCCTTCGGGTCGACAATCTGGAATCCTACTATGGTCCTATCCAGGCCATTCGTGGCGTTTCTCTTGAAGTGCGTGAAGGTCAGCTTGTGACTGTTCTTGGTGCCAATGGCGCAGGCAAAACAACACTGCTCAAGACGATTTCAGGCGTCATGGATCCTGAGAAAGGAACCGTAAAACTTGAGGGGACGGAGATACAGGGAAACGAGCCGGACCGTATCGTGGCAAGAGGGATGGTGCATGTGCCTGAAGGGCGGGAAATTTTTCCGCTTCTGACCGTGGCTGAAAATATTGCGATGGGCGCCTATACCCGTTCTGACAAGGCCGCGATAAACGCCGACGAAGAAATGGTCTATTCCTATTTTCCCATCCTCAAGGAACGGATGACACAGGCAGCCGGCACGCTGTCCGGCGGCCAACAGCAAATGCTCGCTATTGGCCGGGGCTTGATGGCAAAACCTCACATCATGTTGCTTGACGAACCTTCGCTTGGCTTGTCGCCGCTGCTTACCGAGGAAATTTTCGACATCATACGCCGCCTCAACACCGAACAGCATGTTACCATGATGCTGGTGGAGCAGAACGCTGCGGTTGCCCTGGACGTTGCAACCTATGGATATGTGATGGAACTGGGGCGTATCGTGATGGCAGACGAGGCTGCCACCCTTGCCGCTTCAAAGGATGTGCAGGAATTTTATCTGGGGATCTCGCAAGACGAAAACCAGCGCGGACAGCGGCGCTGGAAACAGAGGAAAACATGGCGTTGATCGCGCAACAATGCCAACACGTTGATGGGAGTACAAACTGATGGACGCCATCGTAGCCAAGGCCGCTGACCTGCCGCCGCAAAGAGTGGTCAACGGCATTTCGATCAATGCAGACCTCACCACCGGCCCTTACTTTCTGGACGGTCACGATACGCTGCCAAAACTGTTTGCTGCGCGGTGCAGGGAACTGGGCGAAAGAACGGCCCACCGCGAGAAAGACTTTGGCATTTGGCTGTCGTATTCGTGGAGTGATTTTTATAACCACGCCAGGCTGATCGGTATGGGCCTTGTTTCGCTGGGCCTGAAGCGCGGTGAAGTGGTTTCCATCCTGTCGGAAGACAACAAGGAGTGGATCTATACCGATCTCGGCGTGCAGAGCGTTGGTGGCATCGGTTCAGGCATTTACACAACCGATTCTGCGTCACAGCTTGAATATCTGGTCAATGATTCAGACAGCCGCTTTCTGTTTATTGAAAATGATGAGCAGCTCGACAAGTATCTGGAAGTCAAAGACAAGATGCCCGGTCTGAAAAAGGCCATTGTTTATGATCGTGACGGGCTGCACGATTTTGCCGATGACAGCGTCATGTTCCTTGATGAACTCTACGACGCCGGTCGCGCCTTTGAGAAAGACAACCCCGGCCTGTTTGAAGCCGAAATCGCCAAGTCGAAACCCGACGACACCGCAATCCTCGTCTACACATCCGGCACCACAGGAATGCCGAAAGGCGCGATGATCAGTCACGCCAATATTCTGTATTCGCTAACCTCCAGTGTGGAGGGTGCACCGGCCTATCCCACCGACGACCAGATCTGCTTTTTGCCTCTCTGTCACATTCTCGAACGGCTTTTCTCCGGGTTTGCCCCGATTGGCTCAAAAGCCACGGTAAACTTTGCCGAGAGCCCCGAAACCGTTTTCGATAATCTTCAGGAAGTCTCGCCGCATACCTTTGTCGCGGTGCCGCGGCTTTGGGAAAAAATCTATTCCCGGGTTGCCATTCTGGTAGCCGATGCGACGCCTGTACAACGATGGGCTTATTCCAAAGCGCTGGCTGCCGGTACAAAAAAGGCTGAGTTCGAACTTGCCGGCAAACCTGTCCCTGCCGGTACCAGACTGGCTTACCGGATCTGGGATTTCATCGTGCTGCGCAATCTGCGCCGGATGTTGGGCATGGATCGTCTGCGCCGTGGTGGCACAGGGGCTGCTCCCATTTCGGCTGATTTGCTTCAGTGGTTTCTGGGCATTGGTGTTCCCGTGCTTGAGGGGTATGGCATGACCGAAAGTTCGGGCGTTATCTCCATCAACACAGCAAGCCAGAACAAAGTCGGGACGGTCGGGCCGCCTGTCGCAGGGGCGGAAGTGCGAATTTCACCGGAAGGAGAAATTCAGTACCGCGCCGGCAATGTATTTCAGGGATATTGGAACAAGCCGGATAAAACTGCTGAAACCATTACGGAAGACGGCTGGCTGCGCACAGGTGATGTAGGCTTCCTGGACAATCAGGGCTATGTCTCGATTACGGGGCGGCTGAAAGACATCATCATTACAGCGGGCGGCAAAAACATCACTCCAGCCGAGATTGAAAACCGACTGAAATTCTCACCTTATATTTCAGACGCCGTCATCATTGGTGATAAACGCAAGTACCTCACCTGCCTGGTCATGATTGATCAGGAAAATGTCGAAAAATTCGCACAGGATCGGCGTATTCCCTTCAACAACTTCGCCTCTCTTTGCGCTGCCAAAGAGGTGCAGGAGTTGGTCAGAAGTGTGGTCGATGATGTGAACAAGGACTTTGCCCGCGTCGAACAAATCAAAGATTTCCGCCTTATCGACATTTTGCTGACGGCGGAGGATGATGAACTCACACCAACCATGAAACTGAAACGCAGTTTCGTGGAAACCAAGCACGAGGCGCTTATCGCCGATATGTATTAGCAATGAAAATGAAACTTACTGGGAGAAAACACATGAAACTTGTAAAAACACTGACACTGGCTGCCATGGCCACAGGCTTGATGGCCACCACAGCTCTTGCGGATGGCCATTCAAAGGTACAGGGCGTAACGGATACAGAAATTCTGATTGGGTCCAACAATGATTTGTCCGGCCCGTTTGCAGCCTTCGGGGCACCCGCAACACAAGCAGCGCAGATTTATTTTGATGAGATAAACGCCGCAGGTGGCGTCCATGGACGTAAGATTCGTTTCATCGTCGAAGATCATGGCTACCAGATGCCAAAAGCCATCGCGGGGATGAACAAGCTGGTCAATGGCGACAAGGTGTTTGCCATGCTGCTGTCGCTGGGCACGCCAATGAACATCGCCGGCTTCAAGCTGCAGGATACAAAGAATGTTCCCAACATTTCGCCTCTCTCTGCCGCCCGGCAGATGAATGAGCCTTTCAGCCCGCTGCATTATGCAGGCACAGCCTCCTACTACGAGCAGATGAAAGTCGCAGTTCCGTATCTGGCTAAGGAAAAAGGTGCGTCGAAAATCTGCTCCATGTATTTGCCAACGGACTTCGGTAAGGAAATTCAGCAGGGCGCAGTCGATGCCGCGAAAGAAAACGATGGCCTTGAGTTCGTTACCGAGACGACTCACAAGCCGGATGATGCGGATTTTGTCGGCTCACTCCAGAAGCTGAAAGGTGAAGGCTGCCAGCTGATCACCATGGCGCTGGGTGTGCGGCAGGCGATTACGGTTTCCGGCACGGCCAAGAAACTGGGCATGAATGATATCACCTTGCTCAATTCATCAGCCGGTTTCCATACCGTCATGGCGAAGGTGCCTGGCGGCGTAACGGAAGGCATGTATGCCGCAGCCGGTTGGGCGGACCTGCTTTCCCGGATGGATAACCCGGAAGTGCAGAAGTTCTTCAAGGCCTATACAGAAAAGTCAGGCGAAAAGCTGCCAGGCACAGGCGCTGTTCTTGGCTATTCGGCTGCTATCTCTCTGGTCAAAGCACTTGAAGCTGCCGGAAAAGACCTCACCCCTGAAAGTCTGCAAAAAGGCATGGAAAGCCTGGACTATGAGGATGCTATCTCTGGTAACCGCGTCGACTACAGCGCGACAGATCACCAGGGTGCCGATGAGATCATTATTTCGGTCATCAAAGACGGCAACTGGCAGGAAATTACCCGCGTCGCAAAATAGGAACGCCCCTTGTTCCCAGACATCAGCAGGGGCACCTTTGGGTGCCCCTTTCATTCCCGGACCCGGTATCATGCACGCACTTACCTCTCAGATGTTTCGCTGCAACGGGCTGGACATCCACGCCAAACTGGCAGGACCAGTGGACGCTCCGGTGATGGTGATGTTGCATGGATTTCCAGAATATTGGGCGGCCTGGTCCAGGGTTGCCAACAAACTCCTTGACCGCTTTCGGGTGGTTCTGCCCGATCAGCGTGGCTTCAATCTGTCCAGCAAGCCCGAAGGCGTCGGGGCATATGACACGAAACATATGGTTGCCGATCTCGCCGATCTTGTTTCGCAGATTTCACCAGATCGCAAAATCATTCTTTGTGGTCATGATTGGGGTGCTTCCGTTGCCTACGCTTTTGCCATGCGCCATGGCGACCGGGTTTCACATCTTGTCATTGTAAACGGTGTCCATTCTGTCCCGTTCCAGCGTGCTCTGCTGGCCGGTGGAGCGCAAACGGATGGCAGCCAGTACATCAATTATCTGCGTGCGGAGGGCAGCGAAGGACCGTTGTTAGAAAATAGCTTTCAGCGCCTGCTGAATATGTTCGAAAAATTTTCGGCAGCACCCTGGCTTACTGATGAGATCCGCAGTGCCTATCGTCAGGCCTGGTCTCACCCTGGCGCACTAACCGCCATGCTCAACTGGTATCGTGCCTCACCGCTGACGGTTCCCGCGTCGGGAACTGCGGCAAAAGATCTGCCAGTTACCGACGCCATGCGCACCAAATACCACATTGCCATGCCGCATCTTTTGTTATGGGGATTGCAGGATGTTGCGCTCCTGCCCGAGGCTCGTTTGGGGCTTGAGGAATTTTGCGCCGATCTGACGCTGCGCGAAATTGACGACGCAAGCCATTGGATTCTTCACGAAAAACCCGATGTTCTGGCCGATGAAATAGTGAGATTTGTCACATAGCTACCGCAGGTTGGTCGGCAAATGTGCCAAAAGTCACGGCACCCGACTTCCTGCATCCATAAACGTTGATTGATCAAAACGAGGGGCACAACTCGTTTGAGGGAACAACGATGGAATCGCTTTCACTGATGCAGTTTTTCGGACTGGCCGGTTTTGTAGGATATCTGGGTGGGTTTGCCGGTTTGCAAGCGGGATGGATTGACGGAAACGGCAAAAGCTACAGCCTGATCAACATCATCTCTGCATTTCTTGTGTTGCTTAGCTTGATGGAACATTTCAATCTTGCATCTGCCCTTATTCAGGTCAGTTGGATCATCATTGGTGTTGCAGGCCTGGCAATTCGCGTCTTTCGCGTACGTCAGAAGAATATCGCTTCCGCCTGACAGCAGGCTCACGCCAGGCGCATGTTGACACTGCCCTTCCTTTCCAGAAGCCAAAAACTCACAGTCTCGAGACTATCGCAGGAATGCAGAGGCCGCTGAACTGGTATTGAAAGAAACCTGATCCAGAAGCGTGGCGGAATTGCGCAGGCTGGCTCCCGTCGCCACCATCATCTGCGGCAGCAACATCCATTCCAGTGTCCATGCAGCTCCAGAACGCTCGTTTTCATGCAGAGCTGCCTGATGCAGCCCCCCGATCAATGTCGCATTGAACCGGGCCAGCGTAACAAGCGATTCAGCCAGTACCGGGTTGCTTTTGTGCGGCATGGAGGAAGAAGCCCCGCCCTGTTTCAGGGTTACTTCACCGATCTCCTGCTGCGCCATCAGCGCGATGTCCTGACCAACTTTACCCAACGCGGTGGTGAGTTTCGTGGCCCATGTTGCAATGTCAATGATCGGCTGTCGGTCGGTCTGCCAGTTGCGGGTTGGTTTTGTAAGACCCAGTTTTGCAGCCAGTTTTTCGGTTACCAGATGGGGTTCATCCCCCATTTCAGAAAGTGCACCTTCAGGCCCTCCCAACTGTAGCGGAAAAGCCATCGGCACCATGGTTCGCAGTGTCCACAATGGCTCAACCCACATGGCAATCTTGTCCCGCATGGTGACCGGTAAAGCGCGCTGCATGCGCGTCCGGCTCATGATTTCGCGGGTTCCCTGGTCGAGCGTGGTGTGCTCAAGCGTGGCAATGATATCGTTCAGTCTTTGGACAAAAACCGGAACGAGCTGCGACAACCGAATCATAAGGCTGCTGTCGATCGCATCCTGACTGGTGGAACCCTTATGCAGCACAGCACTGTGTGGTTCCCGAATGCGGTCCCGCAGTTGTTCAAGCAGAGCCGGTACTGCAACACCATCTTGTGCGGTACGGTCACCCAAATCTTTCAAGAACGGTTCAAACCCCATGATGCCGCGGGAAATGGCTTCAGCATCTTCCCGTTCAATCAAGCCCAGATCGGCCTGGGTTTCCGCCAAAGCAAGCTCGAACTGCACCACGGCTTCAAGATCTGACTTAACCGAAAAGAAGGATGCGGTTTCGGCATCCCCAAGAAGTCCGGAAAGCAGCGGCGCATTGAATGGAGTAAAACTCACGTTATTTCCGCATCTTTTAGAAAGGCGAGAATTATCTCAACAAGGATTTCCGGTTGCTCGACACAGGGAATGTGACCCGCACCCTTGATGACCTCATATCGAGCATCAGGAATGAGTTTAGCGGTCTTTAAAACCAATTCAGGCGGCGTCGACCCGTCCTGATCTCCCGCGATACAGATGGTCGGCACTTTTATCTCTGTCGCAGCCAAACGCAGGTCTGCATCCCGCAAAGCCATGCAGGTTCCCAGATAACCCTCCTTATCAACACGCCGCACCATGTTTCGATAGCCGGCAAGTTCAGCGCTGCGGTTGGCATGAAAATCGGGTGTGAACCAAAGCTTCATGATGGTTTCAAGCAGAGTTTCTATGCCGCCCTCCTCCACCGCTTTGATGCGGTCGGGCCACGTATCGTCATCACCTATTTTTGCGCCTGTGCAGCACAGGATCAGCGCACGAACGAGATCGGGGCGCAGAAAATTCAGCCCCTGCGCAATCAGCCCACCAACGGACAAGCCACATATGATGGCGTTCGATACGCCCAGATGATCCAGCAGTGCTGCAAGATCATTGACGTGGTCATCCAGCTTATAAGGGGCTGGTGTGGAATCGGAGAGACCATGGCCGCGTTTGTCGTAGGTGACGATCGAACATTCACCTACTAAGCGGACAATCACATCGCGCCAGATCCTGAAATCCGTCGCCAGTGAATTTGAAAACACGATGGTCGGTTTGTCATCTGCAGCCGATATCACCTGATAGTGCAGCGAGACTCCGTTTACCTGTGCAAATTGCATTGAACACCCCTCTCCTGACGCGCAGACAAAGACTTGCCAGAAACACCCCTGCCCTTGCAATGTCCCAGACTGTGACAAACGACAAAGATTGATCTGGTTTGACGTGCTATGTTCGACCTTTCTTTGCCATTTTGAGGTTTCTCATGTCCAAAATTAATCGGAAGTTCTTTTTCGACACCGTTCGCCTCACCCTTTTTGGTGGACGCCTTCGCCAGGGCCAGGTGAAAGGGCTGGTGGCGTTCCTCGACTTCTGGGAAGCCAACCATTCCAAGAAAGACGACCGGTGGCTGGCCTATATTCTGGGAACAGCGCATCATGAGGTGGACCGCAAGATGCAGCCAATCAAGGAATATGGCGGCAAGGCCTATTTCAAACGCATGTATGACATAGAAGGTGACCGCCCCCGGGTGGCCCGTGTGTTGGGCAACACCCAGCCGGGCGACGGTGTCCGGTTTCACGGTCGCGGTTTTGTTCAGATCACCGGCCGGAAAAACTATGAAGATTGGGCCGTGCGGCTCAATGTCAATCTGATCGACAACCCGGATCTTGCGCTGGATATCGATGTTGCGACAAGGATCATCTTTGGTGGGATGATGGACGGGACTTTCACGGGCAAGAAGCTATCCCATTATTTCACTGGGGAAAAAGAAGACTGGCGCAATGCAAGACGAATCGTCAACGGCACAGACCGTGCAGACCTGATTGCCGACCATGCCAAGAGATATTATCGCGCCATTTCTTATACTGTAGCCTAAGGCACAGACCGGCTGCGGTGTATCTACCGCACCAGCGCCTTGGCGGCCTTGGCTTCGGCCTTATCGACCATCATGAGTGCCTTGAAACCGGACATTTCAAGGTCCGGCTCCTGCAATTCAGCCAATCTGTCCATCTGGGCGTAGTACCAGAACAACTCGCTCCAGGCGTTCAGGTCGCGCAGGAAGCTGATTGGTGATGTCGGACCAAGCAGGCCTCTTCCAACGCGGGTGTCTTCCGTCAAATCCGGGATTTCCGTTATCTCTCCCGATAAGATCCGGTCTGCAACACGCGTGTCTATGCAGAAAGGACGCCCCAGACCAACGATGTCCACACCATCCTCGTCCACAGCCCGCGCCATGGCATCAACCGTGCGGAATCCGCCCGTCACCATGATGGGTATCGACACGTTTTCACGCATCATGGGGACGAATTCGAGGAAGTAAGCCTCACGACGACGGGTGCTCTCCCGTTTCTTTTCAGCCTTGGGATCCTTGCGATCAAAATTTATCATGCGCGGCTGTTCGTAGTTGCCGCCAGATAGTTCGATCAGATCAACCCCCGCATCCTGCAACCATCTGGCAACGACGGCGCTTTCCTCACCGGAAAATCCACCTTTTTGAAAATCCGATGAGTTGAGCTTCACGGTTACAGCAAAACCTGAGTCCACTTCTTCGCGAACCCGGCGCACAATATCGAGCAGGTATTTTGACCGGCCGGCCAAATCGCCACCATATTCATCATCACGGGTGTTGGACAGACCGGAAAGAAACTGTGAGCCCAGATAGCCATGAGCCATATGAATCTGGATTCCATCAAAACCCGTATCCTGCGCCACTCTGGCAGCATGAACATGGCCTTCGATGATCTCGATGATTTCTTCTCTCGACATCGCCGTCGGCTTGCCGAACCGGCCATTGCCCATCTTCAAACCGACGTCGGATGGACCTTTGGGGTTCTTGTTGATGATTTTCTGTGTCTGCCGGCCAGCATGATTGAGCTGCATCATGATAGCCGCGCCATTTTGCTTTGAAGCCGCAGCCATGTCGGCAAGCATGGCAAGTGAGCGGTTTGACTGCTTGCCTACGATGGCAATATTTCCCGGGCGTTCCAGGTGCCAGCGATCAAGAAGCACATTGCCGGTGAACAACAACCCGACTTCGCCCTCGCCCCACCGGCCATAAAGCGCAGCGTGCTTTTCGTTAGGATGATTGTCACTTCCTGCCAGACCGTCGCAAAGAGCGGCCTTGGAAATTCGGTTTTTCAACGTCAGTCCGCAAGGAAGAGTCAAGGATTCTGAAAGAATATCAATGTCTGAGCGCATTGTGGTGCCGCCCCCGGCTCATCTAGTTAACAAAAACTTAAAGCAATATGCCGCATTCGCCAAGAAAAAGGTACCATTTATTGTCAATGAAGTTAACGCAACTTACTTCACAGCCCAGATTGCCGGTATTAATACGTCGCAATGCGGGTTTGTCTCCCTGACCGGACCGTGCTGTTTCTCCCTGTATTCTTAGGTTGTGTTTTCGCACATCTCTGTGGTTGAATTTGGTCTAATTTTAGAGCCAAGGCGTGCAGCGATTTTATTGCCAGCTGCAAAGCGTCGACTGAATATTGAGGGAAATCTTATGTTTATTCGTTTTGTAGCGAGCATTCTTGGTCTGTTGCTGCTCTTTATGCCATCGCTTGCGCTGGCTGGAAAACGGCTGGCTCTGGTTATCGGCAACGGAAACTACTCCAAGATCAGCAAACTCAAGAATCCGGCCAGCGATGCCAGGCTGATAGCCAAGACGCTGGATAACCTTGGCTTTGATGTCACTGTCGTCACGGATGCCAATCTCGATGATCTAAGGCGCTCCCTGTTGTCATTTGGCCGCAAGCTTCGGGAAGGCGATGTCGAAGCAAGTCTGTTTTACTATGCTGGCCATGGCATCCAGGTAGACGGTCGCAACTATGTTCTCCCGGTAACAGCAAGTCTTCGCAGCCAGGATGAATTGGGGCTTGAAGCCATTGCAATGGACGATTTCGTGCAAACGGTCAGCTCCGCAAAAAGCAAATTCAATATTCTGATTTTCGACGCCTGTCGCAACAACCCCTATGAAGGGACCTTTCGAAGCGCAACCCGCGGTCTGGCCCGGGTCAATACACCTCAGGGGACTTATATATCCTTCTCAGCAGGCCCCGGCCGTGTGGCGGAGGATGGCGATGGCGACAACAGTGTCTTCACAGAAGCGCTGTCGCAGTCGATGGCCACGCCCGGTCTGTCGATCGAACAGGTTTTCAAGAAAACCCGCGAAAAAGTTTATAAAGAAACCGATACCCGCCAGCGCCCCTGGGATGAAAGTTCCATAGTTGGTGATTTTTACTTTTCTCCCAAAGTTGAAGAGGCCAAAGTTGCGATTGCCACACAGGAAACTCCCGCAGTCGTAACTCCCGCACCCATCGCAACAGATGCAATTTCAGCCGCCCGAACCGAATGGCAGGAGGTAAAGGACACCCGCTCCATTGCAACATTGAAGGTCTTCATCGAACGCCATGCGGACACGGTATGGGCTGCCTACGCCTCTGCGCGACTTGAAGAACTGGAGGCTTTGGCTGATCCCGCACAGCGTGGCGCTCCTAAAGCCGACGCCTTGCAGGTTGAGGAAGAGACCGTCAAAATTAAGCCGAAAAAGACACCGGTTAAACAGGAGTTGGTGGTGGAAACACCTCAAGTTGCATCTCCTGAAAAACAGCCTGCAACTGAGGTCGCGGTGCTGAAGCCCCAAGATCCTGCAAAGACCATCCCGGAAGATCAGGTCACTCAGGAGCCTGAGAATGTTGATCCGGCCACCCTGGCCCGACGTATTCAGGAGCGTCTCAAACAAGCGGGATGTTACCGGGGGCGTGTCGACGGCATCTGGGGGCGAGGAAGCCGGCGAGCTCTTAAAGCCTATATCAGAGGTTCGGGCGTCAAAATTACCGGAGCTGAACCCAGTACCACAGTTTTGGCTGCTTTGGGGACAACCCGGCTTCGTGTCTGCGTTCCCACAACGACCAAACGAGACAATTCACGTGCGAAAGACAAGGCCGTAAACAGGAAGACAAAACGCACCAAAACTACCCGCAAAAGAAAGACCAAACCAACCGCACGCAAACGGGCAAAGGTTCAGCGCGCGTCCACCCGCAAACCAGTTCGTCGCAAGACAACCGACCGGCGTGTACGCACTAAAAAGGCCGTTGTTCGCAAGAAAAAACGCAGCGGCGGTCACCGGGCATGTCTGGACCGCAAAAGACGTCAAGGAACCCCTGCAATCGAGGCCTTTGCAGAGTGCCGACGGCAATTGCGCTGACTATAAGAACTGGCACTTGTTTTCATCAAAGACCGGCTGGAGACAAATATGTCAGTAGCAATTCGGTTCTGCCTTTGATTCATCGTCGCTTTACCCCATATTCAGTTCATGAGCGACTCCCGAAAAACTCCGGCCGAACCTGCCGCGCCAAAAGGGTTTGAAGAAGCCCCGCAAGCGCCCTTTGAGGGGGCTGCGCTTTCTGGCGACGTTGGCAAATGGGCTGATGAGATTTCGGCCGAGGCAGAGGCTCCAAAGCCTGTCCGGAAATCGAAAAAGAAAAACAAATCCGCAAAACCCAAGGACAGTAACTTCACATCCAGCGCCGGTCGCGCCCTGTCTTCTGACCGCAACCCGACCGTTGGCGAAAAGCGAACCGGGGGCGGTACGATTATCGGAGCCTCAAACGACCCTGCCGCACGTGTTGCTGCGGGTCTGAATCCGGTCGCCGGGCTGAATGTTTCAGCCGAAGAGGCCATGAAAATGGCCTCGACGTCCGGCGTGACGGCAACGGTCGCGGCCCTGTCAGATCTGATTGAGCATGGCCGCGAAGAAATGCAGGGAGACATCTGGGTGCCCCATCGCCCGGATCGTCCAGAAAAAGACCCGGACCAGAAGCCTTTCAAAGTTGTCAGCGAGTTTGACCCCAAAGGGGATCAGCCAACCGCGATCCGGGAGCTGGTTGGTGGCCTGAAATCAGAGGCCGGGTCCAATCAGGGTGGTGAACGCACGCAGGTTTTGCTCGGTGTCACCGGCTCGGGTAAAACCTTCACCATGGCGAAGGTGATCGAGGAAACCCAGCGCCCTGCCCTCATTCTCGCCCCTAACAAGACACTCGCGGCCCAGCTTTATGGCGAGATGAAGTCGTTTCTGCCTGACAACTCGGTGGAATATTTTGTTTCTTATTACGACTACTATCAACCCGAAGCTTATGTGCCCCGTTCAGATACATTTATCGAGAAGGAATCCTCGGTAAACGAGCAGATCGACCGGATGCGCCATTCAGCCACACGGGCGCTGCTGGAACGTGATGACGTGGTGATCGTCGCCTCTGTCTCCTGCATTTATGGTATCGGGTCAGTGGAAACCTACACCGCGATGACTTTCCAAATGGCAATTGGAGACCGGCTCGACCAGCGCCAGCTTCTTGCCGATCTGGTAGCGCAACAATACCGGCGTCGCGATGCGGACTTTCAGCGCGGATCGTTTCGGGTGCGGGGCGACACAATTGAAATTTTCCCGGCCCACCTGGAAGACCGGGCCTGGCGTATTTCTCTTTTTGGCGATGAAATCGAGACCATTACCGAGTTTGATCCGCTGACCGGCAAGAAAACGGATGAGCTGAAGTCCGTCAAAATTTATGCCAACAGCCACTATGTGACCCCGCGCCCGACACTCAATCAGGCGGTCAAGGAAATCAAAAAAGAACTGGCATGGCGTCTGGATGAGTTGACCCATGCCGGTCGTCTGCTGGAAGCGCAGCGGCTGGAACAGCGCACGAAATTCGATATTGAGATGATTGAGGCGACGGGTGCCTGTGCGGGGATTGAGAACTATTCTCGCTATCTGACCGGGCGCAAACCGGGTGAACCACCACCAACCCTGTTTGAATATCTGCCTGATAACGCTCTGGTTTTTGCGGATGAGAGCCATGTCACCATCCCGCAGATCGGCGGCATGTATCGTGGTGATTTCCGCCGTAAGGCAACGCTGGCTGAATACGGGTTCCGCCTGCCAAGCTGCATGGATAACCGTCCCTTGCGGTTTGAAGAATGGGATGCCATGCGCCCGCAAACGATTGCCGTTTCCGCCACTCCCGGTGGCTGGGAGATGGAACAGGCAGGCGGCGTCTTTGCGGAGCAGGTTATCCGCCCTACGGGTCTGATCGATCCACCCGTCGATATTCGTCCGGCCAAGTCGCAGGTGGATGATGTTATCGACGCTATCGGCGAAACCACACAACAGGGCTACCGCACGCTCGTCACTGTACTCACAAAGCGCATGGCGGAAGATCTGACTGAATATATGCACGAAAACGGTGTGCGCGTGCGCTATATGCACAGCGACATCGACACGCTGGAACGTATTGAGATCATCCGCGACCTGAGGCTGGGGGCATTTGATGTGCTGATCGGCATCAACCTTCTGCGCGAGGGGCTGGATATTCCCGAATGCGGTCTGGTAGCGATTCTCGACGCTGACAAGGAGGGTTTCCTGCGTTCCGAGACCAGCCTGGTTCAAACAATTGGCCGCGCTGCCCGCAATGTCGATGGCAAAGTGATTCTCTATGCCGATTCGAAAACCGGCTCGATGGAACGTGCCATCGCGGAAACAGACCGCCGCCGGGAAAAACAGGTGGCTTACAATGAAGCCAATAACATCACGCCGGAAAGCGTGAAAAAGAACATCGGCGATATTCTCCAAAGCGTCTACGAGGGCGACCACGTGCGCGTGGAAGTTGAAGGCACGGAAGAAGGAGCGCTGGTTGGTAACAATCTGCGGGCCCATCTTGATGCCCTGGAAAAAGACATGCGCGACGCTGCCGCTGATCTCGACTTCGAAAAAGCCGCCCATTTGCGCGACGAAATCAGGCGGCTGGAAGAAACCGAACTGCTGGTCGCCGATGATCCGCTGGCCCGGGACAGCGGCATCGAGAACACCCAAAGAAACCGAAAACAGAAGGCACAACGCGGCAAAGCAGGTGGGCGCGCTACTGATTCTACAAACAAAAACAAAAGCTTGTTTGCAAAACCTGAACTGGATGAAATGACTGTTGGGCGCACAGAAAAGAAGGCTGTGCCTGAAGGCTGGAGCCCACCGCGCAAGACCTGGATGGAAGACACCCGCAAAGGACTGTCCACCG
This sequence comes from uncultured Rhizobiaceae group bacterium, assembly GCA_937930635.1. GTDB lineage: Bacteria > Pseudomonadota > Alphaproteobacteria > Rhizobiales > Rhizobiaceae > Pseudahrensia. The sequence goes on along the minus strand of CALHCF010000002.1, from coordinate 99,953 downwards.
ACGGAGCCTCTCATGGAAACTCAGTTGGTACACCTGACAGGCCTGCAAAGAGGCCCACCGCCCGAAGCACCAGTGGCAAACCCGGCCAGCGCGGTGGTTTTAAAGCCAACAAACGGGGGCGGTAACGGGCCCGTCCAGTTCATCCGTTCAACGCCATCATCCCCCCGGAATAAGGCGTTGCGCTCACCTCCCCTACCACGTGCTTATTATCCCAATCGCTCCTAAGAGTTCAGCCCGCCGCTTTAACCAATGTTGGCAATAAGTTTTCACGCGGGCGTGTGCGGGCTGTGAACAACTTGTGCAAAAATGCACATTCAGTCCATACTGAGCTGGGGCATAAAAAACTCGTTGAGGCTTTCTTTGAAAGGGGAACTTTATGAAAATTACAACACTTGCAGCTCTGGGCGCATTTGGCGTCTCCATTGCCATGATGGCACCGTCGGTCGACGCCATGCCATTTGGTCAAACAGAAATGGGCGCTGCCGGGAAAAGCGATGTGCAGCAGATTCACCACAAGCGTCGTTGCGCTAACCGGTGGGTCAATGGCTATCGCAAGCGCGTGTGCTGGACTTTGAAGCACAGCAGCTACAACAGTGGACCCACCGTTTGGCTGCACCGTCACAAGCATTCCTGGGGCTGGCACAAGCACCGCTGGACTGGCGCTAAGGCACACGGCCACTAAGAGCTGCTTTAAAAATTGAAAAATTGCGAACCCGAGGATAGTGCCTTTGCACCTTCTTCGGGTTTTTTCGTTTCATGCAGATATTGACCGTTCATGCGTCATTCATCTTGCTGGCGATAGCTTTCTAATTAGTCTGTGCGGAAACACCGTCAGACCACTTGCTGCCTGGCGCATGTTGGGGTGTACTGAGGTTAGGGAGTGAGAACTCGTTGGGGCATCCAACAACAAGGAGAAGGAAGATGAGACTTGCAATATTCGCATTTGTTGCAGCCATCGGGGCAGGTTTTGCGTTTTGGTCCCCAACCGCTGAGGCAATGCCGCGCACAACAACACCCACCGCGGTCAATGAGGCAGGCAATTTTATAAAAGTGCATCGCCGCGGTTATCGCCATCGCCATCGCCGCCGTATTCGTCGTGGCGGTCGCCATTCTCACCGTCATTGCCACCCAAGACGGTGTCATTACCATCGGCACTATCGAAATCACCATCGGGGGTTCCGTCGCTACAGGCGCATAAGACCCCGGTTTGGTATCTATTTCGACTTGTAGAAGTATGAATCAGTCTTAATGACGCAAAGAGCCCTGACCCGATGGTCGGGGCTCTTTTGTTTTTGATGAAAGTCTTCTTGCCACTGCGGTCTTCAAAGGTTAATTGACCTTTACGTCAACTTCTGACGGGGCAAACGAAAGGAAGTTACATGACCTTCTCATCCTTCATCAAAGCGGCATCCATCGCACTGGTCTGCGGTACATTCACCACCGGCACTTTTGCGGCAGAGGCGATTGTCGGTACATGGAAGCGCGACAACGGCACATTGATCAAATATTCCGGCAGCGGGAAAACCTTTTGCGGCACCGTCCTGAACGGCAAGTTCAAGGGAAAATCCATTGGTTGCATGTCTGGCAAGAACGGCAAATACAGAGGTAAGGTAAACGTCCTTGACGAGGGGAAAACCTATCGCGGCAAGGCTTCAGTTTCCGGCAACACGCTGAAACTGGCTGGCTGTGTCGCTGCTGGTCTGATCTGTAAATCAGCCAACCTCAAGCGCCAGTAAGACGCTCAGGCCACAAAATCAACGATTCTGAATGCCTGATGAACGGCGTACTCAGTATCGATTCAGCATCACCCAGGCAGGATATTCCGCAAGATAACCGGAGGCCTGTCCCATGCTCTATCGCTGTTTTTCGCTGATCACGTTTTTGACCGCTCTGCTCGGCGTGTCACTCGTTTTGATACTCGGCGCTCACGGCGCCCGAAACTCAGAATTTGCTGTTGATGAGCGGTTGCGGCATTGGCAGCAGCTGCAAATTAACAAGAATTGCCCCCATCAACCAGCAGCCAGTAACAACAATTGCGCGTCGCAGGCCGTATCAGCGAGGCGGGTCTGACCGGCCTGAGGACTTTCACCTTTCACACAGGCGTTTACACACTCCAAATTCCCCTTATACACAGCTGTCATGAGATCAAATAACATGCACACGCTGACGGATGATCTGCAACTCGTCTCTCCCGATTTGCCGGAAGCAAGAGAATTCAAGAACGCCAAGGAAGCCATTGCGTTTCTTTGTGAACTATACGACGCAGGCACATCCTTTTTGCGCGAGCGCTTCACCGCCGCACTCAAAGGAGAGCCGATCACCGGGCGATACCGGGCCTATTATCCCCAAATACGCCTGACGACTTCATCGCACACCCGGGTCGATTCCCGTCTGGCTTACGGATATGTTGTTGGACCCGGAGATTACTCAGCGTCGATCACCCGTCCGGACCTGTTTTCAGACTATCTGGAAACCCAGATCAATCTGGTACTGAACAACCACAAGGTCCCCGTGACCGTAGAGCTTTCATTGACACCCATTCCCCTGCATTTTGCCTTCCTGGAAGGCACACATATGGAGGGCTCAGTCGAAGATGGTATCGACCGTCCCATGCGTGATATCTTCGATGTTCCAGATCTTGCGGCCACCGACGACACAATCGTCAATTCGCAGTACGAGCACACCCATGGCACCAACACCCCCCTTGCTCCGTTTACCGCTCAACGCATTGACTATTCGCTGCACCGACTGACGCATTATTCGGCAACATCGCCAGAACACTTTCAGAACTATGTGCTGTTTACCAACTACCAGTTCTATGTGGATGAATTCATTGCCTTTGCTGAACGTGCACTTGCTGACCCAGACAGCGGCTATGTGGCTTTCGTCGAACCCAACAACGAGATCACGAAAAAAGGCGAGAAACGACAGGCCAGGAGGATCGACCGTCTGCCCCAAATGCCTGCCTATCACCTCAAACGGGCCGGGCGCTGCGGCATTACCTTGATCAATATTGGAGTTGGCCCGTCAAACGCCAAGACCATTACAGACCATGTCGCCGTGCTGCGGCCCCATACCTGGCTCATGCTGGGTCATTGCGCGGGCCTTCGAAACAGCCAGCGGCTTGGAGACTATGTGCTCGCGCATGCTTATGTACGCGAAGACCATGTGCTGGATGAAGACCTTCCCGTCTGGGTTCCTGTTCCAGCTCTTGCTGAAGTTCAGGTTGCGCTTGAAAAGGCTGTTGCAAAGGTCACCGGATATTCAGGCTATGACCTCAAGCAGATCATGCGAACCGGTACGGTCGCGACCATTGACAATCGCAACTGGGAATTGCGCGATCAGCGTGGCCCCGTGCAAAGACTGTCGCAAAGCCGGGCTATTGGTCTCGATATGGAATCGGCCACCATCGCAGCCAATGGTTTCCGGTTCAGAGTCCCCTATGGCACGTTGCTGTGCGTATCGGACAAACCCCTGCATGGAGAGTTGAAACTTCCCGGCATGGCGACAGAGTTTTATGACACGCAGGTGCGCAAACATCTGGCCATAGGAATACAGGCGCTGGAGACACTCCGCGAAATGCCGCAGGAACAGCTCCACTCGCGTAAACTGCGTTCATTTTTCGAGACGGCCTTTCAGTGATCAGGTATGCGCTCGGTGGATTGGCCAGCAACCTTGCCAGCATAATCTGCTTGTTGCTGATTGCCAGCTGGTTGCAGCGGGTCCACCCTGCCTTTGACAGCATCTCGCATTTTCGCATGCATCTTGTGGTGTTGCTGGTTCCGTTCATTTTTACTTTTCTAATCGCAAGAAAAAAGAAACGGCTGGTTCTGAGCATCGCCACATTGGTTATTACCATGGGCCTATCAGCACCCTACCTGCCGGGCATGGGCCCCATTCTGCTCTATACGCCAGCCCCCAGCCAGAAACGGTTCAGCATCGTTCAGTTCAACATGCGGTTCAACAATTCCGATATCGCCGCCATTACCTCGGTCTTTCGGTCTGCCAATCCTGATGTCTTCATTTTGCAAGAACTGACCAATGTAAATATTGCTGCAATGAACGCGCTTAAGGAGACCCATCCACACCAGTTCAGTTGCATATCAACAGTGGTGGGCAGCGTAGCGATTGCTTCGCGACACCCCTTTTTGAACAATGATGTTCAGGTCTGTAGCCGGCGCAAAGGCTATCTAGCAGCACAGATTGATTTTGCCGGGCAAACCATCACCCTTGCAAATTTACATACCCGATGGCCGTGGCCGTTCCAGCAGGCTCGCCAGCTTAAGGATCTTGAAGACCAGTTTGGAAAACTCAACCCCCCTCTTATCGTCGCCGGTGACTTCAATTCGGCCCCGTGGAGCCATGCTGCGCAAAAGGTCGCACGCTTGACGCAGACCAATGTTGTTACGGGGCTGCTCTTTACCTGGAAGCCAGTTTCCTTTGGACTTGATACCAACTTTCCCTCTTTGCTCTCTCTCGACCAAACCCTCCACAGCCGCGAATTTGTTCCCATCAAACGCCGCAAGCTGCGCGAAGGGAGTTCTGATCACAGTCCCATCCTGACTGAGTTCCTCTTATCCACACGCGGGTAGACGGCTCTTTATCGGATCTGCAGGAAGCCGTAGAACTTTCCAGGATTGGAAAAACTCGATGTCAACAAACGCAATCAACCCTCGCGAGGTGCTGGCCTGGTATGCAGAAGCCGGGGTTGATACCGCGTTGCATGATGCGCCAATAGACCGTTTTGCCGAAACCAGAGAACTTCTTGCAAAATCTGAAGTTAAACGTGAGCAGCCAGCAAGAAATACGCGCCCACAAGCCTCCCCGGATAAACCTCAGGCCAGTGCGCCGGTTCAACCGGCACAGCGCACCATTCCTGATGAAGCGGTTGTCGGCCGGGCAGCCGATCTGGCAAAGCAGGCCACCAACCTAGCTGAATTGCGCGAGATTATCTCCAGCTTTGATGGGTGCAATCTGAAATTCACCGCACGTTCTACCGTGTTTGCAGATGGAAACCATGAAGCTCCGCTCATGCTGATTGGTGAAGCCCCTGGCCGGGACGAGGATGCGCAGGGGCTGCCCTTTGTTGGCCCTTCCGGTCAATTGCTGGACAGGATGCTGGCATCTATCGGGCTGGACCGAACCTCAGTCTATATCTCCAACATTCTCCCGTGGCGACCACCGGGAAACCGTACGCCAACCCCGCTTGAGACCGAGATTTGCCGCCCCTTTATCGAGCGTCACATCGAGCTTGCTGCACCCAAGATTATCGTTCCGGTGGGTGGATCATCTGCAAAGACATTGTTGAAGACCACAAGCGGGATCATGAGCTTACGCGGCCGGTGGACCAGTATCGAGGTGGGGGGGCGATCCATTTCCGTTCTGCCCACGCTTCACCCCGCCTATCTTCTTCGCACACCAGGCCACAAGAAACGGGCCTGGCAGGATTTGCTTTCGATCAAAAACAAGCTGGCAGATCAGACAGGCTAATTCCCAAAAAAAGCCACCAAGATAAACCAGACATGCAATGTCGCTTAAGTTGCTTGGCGCGCTTCCAAAACATGATTATGGGAAGTTATCCGCGTAGCAAATCGCGCCGGTAACTTGCTTTTTGGGCTTACATCATCATCGGGCCCGTTCGAAGGAACATTGCCATGGCACGGGAAATTCTCCCCATTCTTGCGCTGCTTGCAGGCATGGTATTCCTCATGCTTGGTGGCGGGCTTCATGGAATTCTCATCCCAGTGCGCGGTCAGATTGACGGATTTGGCTCCTTTGAACTGGGCTGGATTGGTACCGGTTGGGCCATTGGTTTCACAATTGGCTGTATTGTTGTACCCCGGCTGGTGCGGCGGGCCGGGCATGTGCGCACTTTTGGTACGCTTACGGCTCTCCTCTCAGTCAGCATTCTGCTGAACGGCATCTTTGTTGAAGCCAAATTCTGGATTCTGCTGCGCGCGCTTTCCGGCTTTTGCTTTTCAGGGTGTTACATGGTCGCAGAGAGCTGGCTCAATGAACGCGTCACCAATGAAATGCGCGGCAGCATGTTTTCCATTTATGCCATCACAACGATGATCGCCATGGCCGGCGGGCAATATCTGCTGGTCATCGCCGATCCAACCGGCGAAACCCTGTTCATGATCGGGGCCATTGTTTATGCTCTGGCTGTTGTTCCAACAGCCATTTCCAAGGCCCAGTCCCCTGCTCCGCTGACCAAGGTGAACCTTGATATTGCCGGATTATTCCGCAACTCACCGGCTGCCGCAGTGGGGGCTTTCCTGTCCGGTATCATTTCAGCGGCTTGGACCAATTTTGGACCCGTATTCGGCCAGCAGGTTGGCCTGTCCAGCGCTGGAATCGCATCACTGCTCGCCGCAGCCTTGGTGGGCAGCATTTTGTTCCAATACCCTTTGGGCAAACTCTCCGATCTCATTGACCGTCGCTATGTTATGGCGATTGCAGGTATTATTGGTGTCGTTGCCGGAAGCGTTATGACATTGCTTGCCAATAGCGGTTCTTATGAATGGCTATTTTTTATCTCGGTCATTGGCTATGGCGGCGTAATCTACTCGATCTATTCGCTGGCCGTTGCGCATGCCAACGATTTCGCTGATTCAGACGATTTCGTGAAGATTTCAAGCGGCCTTCTCATTCTCTATGGCTTTGGCACCATGGTAGGGCCGCTGTTTGCTGCATCGCTGATGGATCTGCTTGGACCTTCCGGCGTGTTTACCACCACAACCATCGCCCATGTGCTGTTTGCCGGATACGCGATTTACCGTTCTTTCCGCCGCCAGCAGGTGGACGAGGAAGAACGTATGGACTTCCAGACCCATATTCTTGCACGCACGACCACACAGGAATCATACAATCTCGATCCGCGCTCGCTACCTGAGTCTTATCGATTGGATGAGGTTGAGGAACTGCCCGCAATGCCACCGCCGGTGGTCGTGAATCAGGAAAAACCCGACAAGCCAGATAGGGAAGAATAGGTTCAGCCGCGAGCGGCCATGAACTTTTGAACTGAGAGTGACGACCAGTCTTTGAGATGGGCCGCGGCGGCCTGAAAACTGGCAACCACTTCTTTGCTTGCCGCATCGCGTGCCGCCAGTTCTAAGAGTGTCTCAGCCGTGGCGCTTTGGGCAGACTGCAGTATGTCAGCTGGATAGTCGCGCAGCTGAACTCCTTTTTCTTCAACCAGCACCTTCAGCCGGGCAGCATTTTGCCATTCAGATTCACCCAGTGCCCGGATATTCTCTGCTGCACACGCGGCTTCGACAACAGATTGCAGATCCGCAGGCAGAGCATCAAAAGCTGATTTAGAAACCAGCGCTTCACCCGTGCCATTTGGCTCATGAAAACCCGGAGCGTAGTAGAATTTTGCCGCCTTGTAGAACCCCATTGCAAAATCACTGGACGGCCCAAGAAATTCTGCCGCATCAATCGCACCAGTTTGCAGGGAAGACAGAATTTCGCCCGGTGCAAGTGTCACAGGCGATGCCCCAAGACGGCGGATCACCTCACCACCAAGACCCGGCATGCGAATTTTCAATCCCTTGAGGTCGTCGAGCGAAGAGAGTTCTTTTTTGTACCACCCACCCATCTGAAAACCAGTATTGCCGGCCATGAATGGCTTGATGGCGAAAGGGGCATAGAGCTTGTCCCATACTTCCTGCCCTCCGCCATGGTTGATCCAGGTGATATGCTCAACGGGGGTAAGACCAAACGGACCGGCGGTGAAAAGAGGCGCTGCCGGGATTTTCCCACCCCAGAACAGTGAAGCCGTATGCCCCATCTGGGCAACGCCACCGGAAACTGCGGAAAAGACTTCAAGAGCCGGGACAATTTCTCCTGCTGCATAGAGTTTTACGGTCAGGCGACCATCGGACAGTTGTGATATGGAATCGGCCAGCCGCTGCGCGGTAACGCCCGGACCCGGCAGGTTTTTGGGCCATGATGTCACCATGCGCCACTCAATTTTTGATTGTGCAAGTGCAGGTGTTGCCAGCACGGCGGCGGGAGCCGCTCCGGTTAGCCAGAGCGCCTTTCTGCGGCTGATATTCATTTTTCTAGCCATGGCTCAGTCTTTCCAGATGTCATGAAAATGGTGGACCGGGCCCGCGCCCTGCCCGATGTTTAAGGCGTCAGCCATCGCTATTGCGCCAGAAAGCCACACCTTTGCTTCACCAACGGCGGTTTCAAGATCACGCCCCTTTGCCAGCCCGGCAGTGACAGCCGAGGAGAGCGAGCAACCTGTTCCATGGGTATTACGGGTTTTGATAAAGGGAGCTGAAAACCAGCGTCCCTGCAAAGTTCTGCCGATCAGAAAATCCGCGGCCTCTTCACCAGCGAAGTGTCCGCCTTTGAGCAGAACCGCCCCTGCCCCCAGATCAAGCAGGCCAGCAGCCTGATCTTCCATCTCCCGACGGCTTTTGGTCATGGATGTGTCAAGCAGGCGCGCGGCTTCGTGCAGATTAGGTGTGATCAGTACCGCAAGCGAAAACATATGTTTGATGAGTGAAGCCACAGCATCTTCGGCAAGCAGAGGATCGCCACTTTCCGCCACCATGACCGGGTCCAGAACAACCGGGATGCCCGATCTGGTTGCCAGACCATCTGCTACGGTTTCGATAACCCCGGGCTGGGACAGCATACCGATCTTAACCGCATTGACTGCAAGATCATCGAACACGGCATCCATCTGAGCCGTCAGGAAAGCGGTAGGTACATCATGGATCGCGGTCACACCCATCGTGTTTTGTGCCGTCAAGGCCGTCAAAACGCTGGCCCCATAAACGCCGAGTGCCGAGAACGTTTTCAAGTCAGCCTGAATTCCAGCTCCACCCCCGGAATCAGAACCGGCAATTGTCAAGGCAATGGCAGTCATCAGCGGGTTGCCTCAATAATCGATTTCAGGTCGCGGGTCGCAGTTTCCACATCATCAGCCATGAAGATTGCTGAAATGACAGCCACCCCATCTGCACCGGCAGCCATAACGGGCGCGAGGTTGGTTTGGTCAATTCCTGCAATCGCACCGACCGGCATTCCGGGATTTTTTGCACGAAAACGGGCAGCAATCTTCTGCCAGCCTGCAATTCCAAGCGCTGTCTTATTGTCTTTCGACTGGGTTTCAAAAACACCCCCGACAAAAACATAATCCAGCAACTCAAGCGGAGCGGCCTGCGCATGGTCAATAGTCTTGTTCGACAATCCGACAATGGCATCCGCCCCCATCAAACGGCGGACATCGGCGGGCACCATATCATCCTGACCAACATGAACTCCCTGCGCACCGACAGCCAATGCAACATCGACCCGGTCGTTGATAATCAACGGAACGTTGAATGGCTCAAGCGCTTCCCTGATCTGCATGGCCTTGTTGACCAGTTCGCGTGTTTCGGCGTGCTTGTCCCGGTATTGCAACAAAGTGGCCCCGCCCCTGGCGGCAGCCTGTGCAAGCTCTGCAAGCGGTCTGCCGCGTATTCGGCTGGGGTCCAAAATCGCATAGAGAGAAATATCGCAGGCATTCATGAGACAATAATCCCCGCCCGCAAATCTTCGGCTTTAAGATTGGCCAGAGAATCGAGAAAAAGAGGGACGAACGTTCCGGGTCCCTGACAGGTCAGCCCGGCCCGCTCGCCTGCAAGTCCAAACAATGCCACGGCAGAAGAGGTTGCAAGCAAGGGGTCATCTTCGCTTGCAAGAAAACCCGCCGTGAGAGCGCTTAGAGCACACCCCATAGCCGTCACGCGATCCATCAACCGGCTGCCATTTGCGATGTTTGCCCGCCCGTTAGCGGTTGCAACACGGTCGGTTTCGCCGGTTACAGCCAGTGTTGTTCGATGGGTTGCGGCCACGTCGCTCAGGCGCGTCTCGCCAAAGGGACCTCCAAACAGGGCCTCTCCTTCGCGCTCATTGCATCGCACCACAGCGGGGCTGCGTTCCAGCAGTGTTTGCGCCATTTCAAGGCGAAGCGGCGAGCCGTGAACAAAAACCGGATCCAACGCCCAGGGCTTGCCGGTATCCTTAGCCTTATCAATAGCAAGGGTGATGGATTGCGAGCGTTCAATGTCCATCGTGCCGAGGTTGACCAGCAGGGCATCGGCCATTCCAACAAACGAACTCACCTCATCAACGGCAATCGTCATGGACGGTGTCGCTCCGGCTGCGAGCAACACATTGGCGGTAAAATGCTGCGCGACGGAATTGGTGATGCAATGCACATGCGGTCGTTTCTCGCGAAAACGCGCGACACAAACGGCTATCTCATCTGACAATATCGGGGAGTGCTGTAACACCATCCCATTCCCTCCGCCGGCACAATCCGGATCAGGTTCAAAGAGTTGATTGCAAACCTGATCGGGTCAAACAACCTCTCAGCCGACCAACCGGCACCTCTATGAGACTAACCATGCGTTTAAGGATTTGTTGCGGGATTGGCAAGGGCGGTCAGGTCCCAACCAGAAATCTGGTGATGGAGCCCCATGGGCATGTCGCCTCCGTCCTGACGGAAACACCGGTCGCGCCGAAATATGTCAAATCACGACCGGAAAGGTGCCGACCGGCTATTTGGTGTATGGCTCGACTTTTGCCGATTCAATCCAGTAACCGGCATTGGCCACGATTGTATTGATCGGGCTGGCCCGTAATGTTCCAACCAGCCAGACCGGGTCATACAATTTATCGGCGGTAAGCCCCTTTACATCGCTGGCATAAACAATCTGATTGGCTGGCGGCGGCGGCACATGAATGCACGCTCCCAGATAGGGCACAAACAGGAACTCCACGACCTTGTCGCCATCAAAGGTGAGTGGCGTAACATAACCTGCAATCTTCACCTCTTTGCCTGCCAGATTGATTGCGATTGTATCGCCTTCCAGCGGCTGCATCTGTTTCATGAATTCCATATTGTCGACATAGGCATTCATGTCGGTTCTGGACCCACCAAATTCCGAGAGGCTCGGCATGCCTTTGGGTTTGGTGAACTTACCGAAGTCGAGGGCCTTTCCGGTTTTACTCGGCGGGGCAAGATCATCCCAGGTGATCTCCTGGGGAGCAGCATTAGCGGTCACAGCGAAAAATGCTGAAAAGATCAGCGCTCTTATGGCGATCATGAGAAACTTCATTTGCAGACCCTTCTTTAGCAACTTGCTCAGGTTCGTATTGCCAAACCATCCGAAAGAGACATTTTGTAGGCACGAATTGCCGGAAAAACAGCGGCAATCACTCCCCCCAACATAATGCCTCCCAGCAAATAAATCTCACTTCTTTCGATCACATGTAGTTCAAGAAAGAGACCGGTTGCATCTTCAATCAGGGAGCGCCCGAAAAACAGGATCGAATAAACAACGATCACGCCCAACAAAATACCAGCCAGCACCAGTGTTACAGCTTCTGATATCAACAGACCAAATACATGAAGAGGTTTGGCACCGATGGAACGCAGAATAGCCATTTCCCGCCTTCGTTCGTTAAGCGACCCCAGCACCGAGACAACCATTCCAAGCAGGGCGGTAAATACCACCATCGCAGAGATTGAGAGCAAGGCCGTTTCCACATTTCCCAGAATGCGCCACAGCTGACCAAAGGCGACGCCGGGCAAGACGGCCGATAAAGCCTCTTTTCGGTAGCCGTTGATCCAGCGTTGCAGGGAAAATGTCATCATGCGCGACTTTAACCCCACATAAAGGGCGGTTGCGGATTTCGGCTTCAGTTCCATTTCCCGAACCCGTTCGGCGCTGACCACGGCATCCCCTCTTGGCTTTGCACCATCTTCCCAGCCTATGTGAATGGCTTCAATCGCCTCCATGGAAACATGGACGGTTCTGTCCACCGGCGTTCCGGTTGGTTTCAAGATACCGCTCACACGAAAGGGCTTGTCTGCATGATCGTTGCCGAAGCTGACGCGTCCCGTTCCATGCGCGACAACCATCTCCGCTCCCAGTTTATAGCCAAGTTCTTCGGCCACAGAATGCCCCAGAACAGCATCATAAAGATCTGCAAACCGGGCACCTTCGTGAAATTCGAGCGCTTTATTGCGCCTGTATCGATAGTGTTCAAAATAGTCCTGCGATGTGCCCATCACGCGAAAGCCGCGATGACTGTCTCCAAGCGCAATGGGAACGATCCACTTCACTTCAGGCCGTTTGCGGATGTCTTCCACCGTTTCCCAGGTCACGTTGGCCGTTGCATCTCCAATTCTGAAAACGGAGTACAGCAACAGTTGCACTGCGCCGGAACGCGCACCCACCACCAGGTCCGTGCCGGATATGGTGTTCAAAAAGCTGTTCTTGGTTCCCGACCGTACTTTTTCCACGCCAAGTAAGAGCGAGACGGAAAGCGCAATCGACAGCACCGTCAGCAGGGCTGTCATCTTGCGGTTCATAAGGCTTTGCCAGGCCAGTTGGAGAATCTTCATGCGGTCTCCATGGCTTTCGTGCCAAGAGCAATCGCATCTTCAAGATCGATAACGCGATCAAACCGTGCCGCCACACGCGGATCATGCGTGACAAGAAGAAGGGTAGCTGCGGTCTTTTCCTGCTGTGCAAAAAGCAGATCGAGGAACTCGTTTTGGCGTCCTTCGTCAAGCGCGGAAGTCGGTTCATCAGCCACAATCAATTGCGGTTCCGTGACGAATGCGCGTGCCGCCGCGACACGTTGTTGCTGGCCGACAGACAGGTTCGCAACTGTCTGCGCGCCCATTTTTACAACGTCAATATCGAGGCTTGTGAGCAAGCTCTCAGCTCTTTGTTTCTTTTCAGGGGCTGAAAGACTTTTGAACCGGGAAAAGCTCAACCCCAATATCACGTTATCAAGAACCGAAAGATAAGGAAGAAGATTGAACTGCTGAAAGATGATGCCAAGATTGTCAGCTCTAAAACTATCGCGTCTGGAACCGGATAAACCGCTCAAACGATTGCCAAACACCTCAACGGTGCCACGCTGAGGCAAAAGCACGCCACATATCAGACCAAGCAAGGTGGACTTGCCGGAACCGGAAGCTCCGACCATGGCCACCTTTTCACCGACATCGATATCGAGCGACGGGACGGAGAGGCTGAAATTATCCTTGGCTTTGGCGTACCGAAATTCCACTTGCGACAGGTGAACCGCCAAAGAAGAACTCTCTGCAGTATTCAAATCAGTTCCCAAAAGCGCTTGAAAGATCCACTGACTTGGTGCCCTTTTCAACCTCGGCGGACATTTGACCTGCTGACCCAACGGCCTCCACTTCAACTTCCTTTGCGTCTGGAAACGCATCAAAGAAACCGATCTGCATGGAACTGGCCTGTGCAACGGTTTCGCATATCAAAGACCAGGTTACATGGAAGCCTGCATGGTCTTTTGAGGTTTCAAATTCTGCATCACTTGCAGCCAAAGAACAGCCCGCTGCCGATGGCATGACAAACAGAGTTTCCGGTTTGCGCAATTTGGCGAGCGCGCCTTCAACAGCCGCTTTTTCCGCGTCATTTTTGGGCTTATGTTCAAAGCCTACGATATCGTCTCCTGGCGCTTCCAGTTCCAACGAAATTTTCTTGCCTTCCTGCGCCATCTTGAGGGTGCTTACGCCGTGCTCGTGGCTGTCCAGCTGACGTTCGCTGCTCCCACTCGCTGGTGAAACAAGAGGTAACCAGAGTGTCAGGGTGGCGACTGCCAGTTTAGCGTGGGTTGAGCTTTTCATCTTTTTTACTCCGGTAAAGGTTGTGGGTGAAGGTCTAGGAACAGTCCGGGCACAGGCCCGTCAGTTCAACATTTTGTTGTTGCAGCACGAATCCGGTCAGCTCGACCGATTGTTTGATCGCACCATTCACATCATTATTTTCTGTCTCTGCAACCTGATGGCAGGATGCGCAAATCATCAACACAGGTGCAACGCAGTCATTGCCCGAATGGCAGGCAATGTATCCGCCTTCCGACTTCACCTTATGGGCGAGACCCATCTCGATAAGCTTGTCGATTGCCCTGTACACCTGGTTGGGCTGAAGTCGCTTGCTCTTGTCAGAAGCCTTGTCCGCTATCTCGTAGGCGCCAAGCGCCCGATGGCTGCCCATTAACACCTTTATCACCCGCTTTTCGTTCTCGTTGAGCTTGAACGCATCAGACGACACAAGCCTGGAAATACGGGTTTCCAGTCTTGATACACAGTGTTTGTGGTTATGTTTTTTGCTGGCAAACACAGATGAACTCTGCCTCGGCGGGGGGTGAGAAAATTTCTAGCAAGTCGATTTGTAATATAATTACATTACATATCAACCTGTGTCCACACCCATTTAACCAAGCACGCTCAAAACAACGGACTGGATCAGGCGTTGATGGCCTCCCACACGGCCCTTGGTGTCGCAGGCATGTCTATGTGGTCAATGCCGTGGGAGCGGTGCAAAGCGTTGACAACAGCGTTCATCACGGCTGGACCGGCGCCAATGGTTCCTGCTTCACCTGCCCCCTTGATGCCCAGTGCATTGGTCGTTGACGGGACATTGCGGGTCTCGAAATGAAAGTTGGGAAGATCGGCTGCCCGTGGCATCCGATAGTCCATGAAGCTTGCGGTCACCAACTGGCCATCGCTGTCATAAATCGTTTCCTCCATGATACATTGGCCAATGGCTTGCACCACGCCACCATGTACCTGCCCTGCCAGCAGAACCGGATTCACGGTCGCGCCAAAATCGTCAACAATCGTATAGGCAACCACCTGGGTTTCCCCGGTTGAAGGTTCGATTTCAACTTCACAAATATGCGTGCCATTTGGATAGGTCGCCTCATCCTGCACAAATTCGCCAACGCCTGCGAGTTCGTGGTCGGCAGCCAGCGCCACCTCTTTTAGCGACACCGCACGATCGGTCCCCACAACACGCACTTCCCCTTGCATCAGTTCCAGATCGGCAACGGAGGTTTCAAGTTTCTCGGCGGCGATCTCCTTGATCATCTCCGCAAGGGCCTCACTTCCCCGTTTGACCGACGCTGCACCAAGCGGAATGGAGCGGGATCCGCCGGTGCCGCCACCGGTTGCAAGTTCGTCTGTATCGCCCTGACGCACTTCTATGTCGTCCATGCTCAGGTTCAACACTTCCGCAGCAAACTGGGAATATGCGGTTTTATGCCCCTGACCGTTTGATTGGGTGCCGATGAGAATGGTAACGGAACCATCTTCATTCAACTTGACGGTGGCCGGTTCCGAGCCGGCAAAAGCGCAGGCTTCGATATAGGTCGCCATGCCGATACCGCGCAGCTTCCCCTGTTTCTTTGATTCAGCCAGGCGTTCATCAAACTGCTCCCAACCAGCGCGCTCCAGACAGGCATCCATATGTTCGGTAAATTCGCCCGTATCATAATTGCGGCCAAACACCGTTTTATAGGGCAGTTGGTCGGGAGTGATCGAATTGCGACGACGAATCTCCTGCGGCTCAAGCCCCATCTCCAGCGCGCATTTATCAACCAGCCGTTCCAGCGCATAGATCGCTTCAGGGCGACCGGCACCCCGGTAGGCATCGGTCGGTGTGGTGTTGGTATAGACACCGTCTATGTGAAAGCGACAGGCCGGAATGTCGTAAATACCTGTCGCAATGGTGGTGCCGAGTGTTGGGATATACGGGCCGTAGGTGTGCAGATAGGCGCCCATCGCCGCAATCAGATCAACATCGAGGGCCAGAAATTTGCCGTTGTCATCCATCGCCATACGCATGGTGGTGACATTGTCGCGTCCATGGGCGTCGGCTACAAAATGCTCGCTTCGTTCGCAGGTCCAGCGAACGGGCTTGCCGGTTCGTTTTGCCGCGATGAGAGCCAGTGGATATTCCCGGTAAGGGAAGACCTTTGTCCCAAATCCGCCGCCCACATCAGGCGTAATAACCCGCAGTTTTTCAGGGTCGACATTCAGGCATGGTTTGGCGATTGCATTGCGCATGCCGTGCACGCCCTGTGATGGAACGGTAAGCGTATAGCGATCCTCTTCATCCGACCATTCCGCAACACACGCCCGAGGCTCCAGATAGTTGCATACAAGCCGGTTGTTGATCAGCTTGAGGCTGGTAACCCTGGCAGCAGATTCGAAAATCTCGCGGGTCTGATCAACATTGCCCATCTCGAATTCAAAAGCGCGATTGGTCCCTCGTTCAGGAAAAACCAGCGCCGCATCATCGGCCAGTGAGCCTTCGGTATCGATGGCGGCATCAAGCATATCAAAATCAATATCGATGAGCTCAGATGCCTCACGCGCCTGCGCAACAGAATCCGCCACGATGAATGCAATCGCATCGCCGACATGGCGAACGGTGTCCTTGCAGAGCAGTGGAACATTTTCTGGAATCAGTGGTTTGCCGTTCTTTTCGGGCAACAATGTCTGACACATCAAAGGTCCGTTCTCGCTGATATCCGCCGCCGTCAATACGAGTTGGACACCCGGCGCGCTGCGAGCGGCCTCAACATCCACAATAGAAAATCGCGCATGGGCGTGCGGCGAGCGTAAAACAAAGGCAAACAATGCATCCTCACGTCGCACATCATCGGTATACTGGCCCGCTCCGGTGATAAAGCTGCGGTCTTCCGTTCGCAGAACCGAGCGGCCCATACCAACCTGCTGACCAAATTTGGGGGGAGTAAGAGCGTTCATCGAGGAACCGTCCTATGCGTGCGGGAGGATAAGAAAACACAATGGGAAAAGAACCCACTGACGAGCGGCAGAATTTGTGATTCATGAGACAATTGCAACCCGTCGGGCAGGCTCATCACGTGATAGTTTTTACCCGATTGTGTTGCGGGCACAACACGCGGCTGTCATGATCGGCGGTAATTGCAAAAGCGGACATAGAACCCTTCCATGAAATATGCGCAGCTTTCGCGACGATTCAATATGCTGCCGGGAAATGTGAAGGGGTCTCTTACAATTCTTGTAGCCGCTTTTGGGTTTGCGCTCATGACGGCGCTGATCAAGCTGGCCGGGGAGCGGCTGCATGTAACTCAGATTCTCTTGGTGCGGCAATTGGTCATGGTGCTGATCATTATCCCCAACGTGATTTCTCATTTTCCCGGTTGCCTTCGAACGCAAAGACTGGATTTGCAGATCATCCGCGTGTTCTTTGCACTCATTGCCATGCTGTGCGGTTTCTACGCTGTCATTCACATGCCTCTTGCAGATGCCATGGCGATTGGATTTGCCAAGAGCTTTTTTGTTACAATCTTTGCGATCTTTATCCTACACGAAATTGTTGGCTTCCGGCGTTGGGCGGCGGTCGCAATCGGCTTCCTTGGTGTGATTGTCATGATGCAGCCGGGGATGGAGGGGTTCAATCCCATATCCCTGCTGGCCCTTATTTCGGCGGCCTGCGCCGGCCTGGTCATGGTGATCATCCGAAAACTGTCGGAGACCGACAAACCCATTACCACTCTCAGCTATCAGGCATTTCTGGTTGCTATCTGCGTTGCTGTTCCAGCGCTGTATTTCTGGCAGATGCCCACTGTGAACGAATGGATTATTCTCATCGCAATCGGGATTGTTTCCTACGGCGCCCAGATGCTGAACATTTATTCGTACACCTGGGGCGAAGCTTCGGTTCTCGCATCGCTGGACTATGTGCGCCTGCTCTATGCAACGCTTTTCGGTTACCTGATATTCTCGACCATTCCAGGCCCCTACACCTGGCTTGGCTCCGCCGTCATTGTTGCAGCATCGCTTTATACGGTGCATCGGGAGCGCCAGAGAAACCGAAATCTTGCCCGCTCACCTGACGGGCGGGGCTATACCAACACCTGACCATCAGGCTGTATTGCGCATGGCGTGATAGGCTGCGAGCAGACCTTGTGTAGACCCGCTCCGACCTTCTGCATCCTTTTCTCCCTTCACCATTGGCAACAACTCACCGGCCAGTTCCTTGCCCAGTTCAACCCCCCATTGGTCGAACGAGTTGATGTTCCAGATCGCACCCTGAACAAAGACCTTGTGTTCATAAAGCGCGATCAGCTGTCCCAATATAAAGGGCGTGAGGCGCGGATACAGAAACGTACAGGTGGGTCGATTACCGGGAAAAACCTTATGCGGGGCAAGACGGGCAATCTCGTCAGCGGCCAACCCCTGTTCGCGCAGGGTTTCCTCAACCTGTTTGACAGTCTTTCCAAACATCAAAGCCTCGGTCTGGGCAAAGGCATTGGCCGCCAGCTTCTCGTGATGGTCACCGACAGGTTCAGCCGGATGGGCGGCGATGAGGAAATCTGCAGGAATGACTGAAGTGCCCTGATGGATCAGCTGATAAAAAGCATGTTGCCCATTGGTTCCCGGCTCCCCCCAAACAATGGGGCCTGTAGCGGTGGAAACCTCATCGCCATTGAGATCGATACGCTTGCCATTTGATTCCATATCAAGCTGTTGCAGATAGGCCGGGAATCTGTGCAGGTGCTGATCATAAGGAAGGACCGCATGGGTATCATAACCGCATATATTACGGTGCCAGATGCCAACAAGCGCCATGAGAACAGGCACATTGCTTTCCATTTGCGAAGTCTGGAAATGCTCATCAACCGCCCGCGCACCGGCGAGAAAGCGTTCAAATTTTTCCGGCCCGACAGCGATCATCAATGAAAGGCCGATGGCCGACCATACCGAATAACGCCCCCCTACCCAGTCCCAGAAACCAAAGGTCCGGTCATCGGCAATGCCAAAGGCGCCCGTTTTGTCGAGCGCCGTGGAGAGGGCTGCAAAATGATCACCCACAGCATCTTCCCCCAGAGCCGCGACCAGCCACGCGCGAGCCGTGGCAGCATTGGTCATGGTTTCCTGGGTGGTGAAAGTCTTGGATGCAACGAGAAACAGTGTTTTTGCTGGATCGACGCGTTTTAGAACATC
The DNA here is from genome assembly GCA_937930635.1 of uncultured Rhizobiaceae group bacterium. Classification (GTDB taxonomy): domain Bacteria; phylum Pseudomonadota; class Alphaproteobacteria; order Rhizobiales; family Rhizobiaceae; genus Pseudahrensia. The sequence goes on along the minus strand of CALHCF010000002.1, from coordinate 81,118 downwards.
CAGAATATCCGCCCCATCCACATTGGAGACAAAATGAGTCCGTGGGCCGTCATGATCGGGAGCCAAAGCGGCTGTGGCCATCACCGGACCAAGATCTGATCCGCCGATACCGATATTGACTATATCGGTGAATGCGCCCCCCTTCCCTGCTATCCGGCCACTGCGAACATCCGTGGCAAACCGGACCATCCGGTCTCTCACACCCAATACGGCCGGCACAACGTCTTCACCTTCCAGCATGACGGATTGATCAACCGAACTGCGCAACGCCATATGCTGGACCGCCCGCCCTTCGGTAACATTGACGATCTCGCCGTCGAACAATGCCTTGCGCTTTTCATTCAACCCTGCGGCAGCGGCAAGTTCAAACAGAAGACCGCGCGTCTCTGCGTCGATGCCCGTCTTTGAGTAGTCGAAGAGAATATCACCGCAGTTGGCGGAAAACCTGTCAAAGCGACCCGAATCCTGTTCGAAGAGATCGGCAATGCGCAAACCCTCCTGTTCAACATGACTTTTCTTGAGCTGGTCGAGGATCAGATGGGCAGCGGGTTTCATTTACGAACTCCAGAGCAATGTTGAAGCCATCTGATACCCCGCAAATCGATCTTAACCAAGTCCGTCATTAGGACATTGTTAAGGCTTTTCCTTAGCCGGGATTTCACCGTTTGGGCGCACTTTTCAAAGGTAACTAGAGGTGCGTTTGCCATGATTTCAAGACTGCAGGCTTTCGCGGGTGACACCCGCGGCAACATCGCCATCATGTCAGCGCTGATGAGTGCACCGCTGCTGTTGATCATTGGCGCATCAGTCGATCTGGGATTCTATACGTCTGCCAGCAGCCGCATGCAAAACGCTGCCGATGCCGCCGTGCTGGCAGCTTTTAACAACCCGCGCCAGCGATGGGGCAAACGCAAGGCCCGTGTCGATGCGCTTTTTCATCAAAATGTAGGTTCAAAGGCAGGTTCTGGAAAATATAAAACCCGTTTGCACGGCTATCGCACCCGTCGCAAACTGGTCCTCACCTACACAGCCAAAGCAAAGCGCTACAGCCTGTTCGCCAATGTTGGCGACCCCGGGAAAGACAGGGTTGAAGTCAAATCAACAGCTGTTCTCGACTATACGAAGTCGCGTTTTCCAAAACTGGCACCCAATTCCGGGCAGGCTGAGACGTCCAATAAATAGAAACATGTTTGTCCCGTGCAACGGATGACTTGCGCAAACGGTGCAGGCATAGTGTCGGCCGACCCGTTCGGCAGGAAATTTCACTATGCGCACACAGACAGCTCCAACCACCCGGTTGAAAAACTACACCCCTCCCGCATTTCAGATCACCACTGTAGACCTCAACATTTCTCTGGACCCACTCAATACGATCGTGCGGGCCACCTTGAAGGTTGTGCGGGGGCGTAAAACCAGGGCCGGAACGCCGCTGGTTCTTGATGGAGACGAACTGTCACTGGTGTCTGTTGCGCTCGATGGCATCGAACTCGAAAAATCCGGTATTCGATCTTCACCACAAAAGCTGGAGATTATCACAACACCCCGCGCGCGTGAGTTTACAGTAGAAATTATCACCCGCCTTGCTCCGCAAAATAACCGCAAGCTTATGGGGCTTTATCTCTCCAGTGGTGTTTATTGCACCCAGTGCGAGGCGGAGGGATTTCGGCGCATTACATATTTCCTCGACCGGCCTGATGTTTTGTCGGTTTACACCGTTCGACTTGAGGCTGACCGGGCCGCCTGCCCCCGACTGATGTCTAACGGCAATCCGGTCAAAAAAGGCAAGCTGAAGGGAGACCGCCACTTTGCGGTGTGGCACGACCCGCATCCCAAGCCCTGTTATCTGTTTGCGCTTGTTGGCGGCACACTCGATGTCGTCTCAAGCAAGTTTAAAACTTCTTCCGGCAGCAAGGTCGACCTCAACATTTATGTGGAACCGGGCAAGGCAGGTCTCGCGACATTTGCCATGGATGCTTTGAAACGCAGCATGACCTGGGATGAGGAAGTCTATGGCTGCGAATATGACCTTGATGTTTTCAACATTGTCGCCGTGTCAGATTTCAACATGGGTGCCATGGAGAACAAGGGGCTCAATATCTTCAACGATAAATATGTGCTCGCCAGTTCCCAGCTCGCGACAGATACCGATACAATGCATATCGAAGCCATCATCGCGCATGAGTACTTCCACAACTGGACGGGCAACCGAATTACCTGTCGTGACTGGTTTCAGCTTTGCCTGAAAGAAGGTCTGACGGTTTATCGCGATCAGGAATTTTCTGCCGATCAGCGATCACGGGCAGTCCAGCGCATTCAGCAGGTTCGCACATTGAAAGCGGCTCAGTTTGCCGAGGATGCCGGGCCTCTGGCGCATCCGGTGAGGCCTGGGGCGTATAAGGAAATCAATAATTTCTATACGGCGACGGTCTATCAAAAGGGCGCTGAACTGGTGCGGATGCTGGCAACTCTGGTTGGTCCAAAAACCTACCGCAAGGCCACTGATTTATACTTCAAACGCCATGACGGCGAAGCAGCGGTGGTCGAGGATTTCCTTAAATGTTTTGCCGATGCGGCAAAGATGGATCTTTCACAATTTGCACGCTGGTACGCTCAGGCGGGTACGCCGGTTGTCGACGTGGCCGAAAGCTATGACGCAAAGAAACAACGCTACAGTCTGACCTTCACGCAATCTGTTCCTCCCACACCAAATCAGCTGCGCAAGCAGACCGTGCCGATACCGATCCGTTTCGGTCTGCTCGACAAGACCGGGGCCGACATGCAGATCAAGACGCGCAGTTTGGCTGTCCGCGATGACCTGATCATACTCACAAAACGCAAGACGAAGGTCGTTTTCGATGAGGTTGCGGCCAGGCCGCATCCATCTCTCTTGCGGGGGTTTTCGGCACCTGTTGTGCTGAACTTTCGCGAGTCTGAAAAGGCGCTGATGTTGCGGGCGCGCTACGACAGCGATTTGTATAACCGATGGGAAGCCTGCAACCGGTTTGCCATGCAGATTCTAACCGATGCCGCGAAGGGAAAGTCAGGTCGCCGGATTGATGAGAAGCACACCGATTTCAATGAGCTTGTGACAGCACTTGCGCTTGACGACACCCTTGAACCGGAGTTTCGTTCACAGCTTCTGACCCTTCCCAGCAATCATGATATTGCCCGACAGATAGGCACTAATGTCGATCCTGATGCTGTAGCCAGGGTTCGTGATCAGATTCAGAGCAGGCTCGGTTCTTGTCTTGGCGCTGGGGGTCTGAAACTGGTCAAGTCCCTTCAGAAAGCTGAAGCGGCATCGTCCCAGCTTGAGGCCGCAGGTCAGCGCGCCCTGAAGAATGCCATTCTGCCTTTGCTGGTTCGTGGTGGCGTGGACGGCTCACTAAAGCAGGCTCAAAGCCAGTTCTCTAAAGCCGCCAACATGACCGACCATATCGCCGCCCTCAACATTCTGGTTCACTCACAGTCCAATTCCAAAATCACCAACGCAGCACTTGAGAAGTTCCAGTCTCGTTACAAGAAGATACCACTGGTGATTGATAAATGGCTGGTGGTTCAGGGAATCATCGCCGGGAAACGCGGATTGCAAAAGGTTCGTAAACTCGTGACCAGCGACGTCTTCACCTTTGACAATCCCAACCGGGCGCGTTCGTTGCTGGGTGCATTTGCTTCCGGCAATCTCACCGGTTTTCATAGCGCTGATGGAGCCGGCTACAAATTCTATGCCGATATGATCATCAAGCTTGATACGATCAATCCGCAGGTCGCGGCCCGGCTGCTGACGCTGATGGGAAACTGGAAGAGCATGGAGAAAAACCGCCGTCAGAAAGCCAAGCTGGAATTGCGCCGAATAGCCGCAACACCGGCCCTGTCGCGTGATGTTCAAGAAATTGTGGATCGTTTTTTGCAACCTTGATTCACTTCTTGCTCTTTTTCGACAAATAGGGGGTGGACAAGCCGATTCCCCTCGATTCAAATGGCAGTGATTCGTTCAGGTGCTGGGGTGCAGCAGTACAGCGCTGATCATCGGTCGTTGCTATTTACGGGGGAACATCTATGCAGCACGCGGACGCGCAAGGCGGACGTGTTGGCTTGTTGGATTCTATCAAGAAGAGTTTCGCAAGCCTTCCAACAACCGCAACACATGTTTCCCAGTTCCGTGCCCTGCACGGTCACATGAAAGCTGCGTCGCAACCTGTAAAGCAACGTTTCTACCAGTCTGAAGTCCTGTTACGCCGAACCATCCCAGTTCTCATTGTGACGCTGTTGTTGCTGGTGGCCGGGGCCAGAACATCCTCGCTGCTCAACGACAGTGTTGAAATCGATCAAAAATCTCGTGATACCCTCGCGCACATCGCCGAGATCACAAGCCTGCGGCTGAACTTAAACCCGTCGCTTGAATCCTCCCTTGTCAGCCCGACACTTTCCGGTGTCCTTCTTCAGGATGCTCTGCCTACAGGCGCAGAAGATGATGGCCGCTCGGCATTCCTGTTGAGCGCCGTTGGGCGGGTTGTTGCGCAATCACAAAGCAATCACTCTTTCAAAGGGATCAACCTGAATCGCCTTACCGGTGGCGATGTTGCCCTCACCACCAAAGGGTCGGAGGCCGGGGTCCGCGACATTCTGCTTGATGGTAATATTCGCTCTCTGGCTACCTACCGCGCGCTGGGCAATCAAAACGGCATTCCTTTGGGTGGCCTGCTGATGGTTCAGGACAAGACACACGCCTTTGCAAACTGGTGGCAGGCAGTCCGGCTCAATATTGTCCTGTTCCTGGCTCTTGGCTCTGTAATGCTTGTTATTGTCTATGCCTATTTCAAGCAGGGTGAGCGGGCGCGTGTGGCAGACCAGCTTTTCCTGGAAATTAATGCCCGTTTTGACACTGCCATGTCTCGGGGTCACTGCGGGTTGTGGGATTGGGACCTTGCTCGCGGGCGGATAGTCTGGTCTCGCTCCATGTATGAAATGCTGGGGATGGACCCGCGTGACCGGGTTATGGGATTTGGCGAACTCTCCAGCCTGATGCACCCGGAAGATGAAGACCTGAAACAGCTCGCGGACGACCTGCTCACCAATCCCAAGCTACAGTTTGATCATCGTTTCCGCATGATGCATTCCAATGGCGCATGGATCTGGATGCGCATTCGGGCGGAGCTTGTGAACTACAAGGGTCTCGAACCACACCTCATTGGTATCGCCGTTGATATCAGTGAGCAGGAAGCACTCAAACAGAAGAACCGCGACGCTGATATCAGACTGCGTGACGCCATCGAGAACATCTCGGAAGCGTTCGTCTTGTGGGACTCCAAGAAACAGCTGGTCATGTGCAACAGCAAATATCAACAGCTCTATAATCTGCCCTCCAGTTCGATTGTCAGTGGAACACCACATGAAGAGGTCATGCAAAACAGCCGCAAACCAAAGATGCGCTCGAAGATTCCAACCGACCGCCGTTTTGAGAAAGGCACCAAAACCTACGAAGCTCAGATAGAGGACGGGCGCTGGCTGCAGGTAAGTGAACGGCGTACCCGCGATGGTGGTTTTGTTTCCATCGGTACCGACATTACCCAGATCAAGCGCAACGAAGAAAAACTGATGGATTCCGAACAGCGGCTAATGGCAACCATCAAAGACCTGCGCTCCTCCCAACACAAGCTGGAATATCAGGCGCAACAACTGGTTGAACTCGCCGAAGAGTACAACGATCAAAAGAAAAAGGCGGAAGCTGGAAACCGTTCCAAGTCAGAATTCCTTGCCAATATTTCTCACGAACTTCGAACTCCGCTCAACGCCATTATCGGATTTTCCGACATCATGCGCTCCAATATGTTCGGCCCTATGGGTTCGGAGAAATACGATGAGTATGCAGACGATATTCACCATTCGGGAAGCTTCCTGCTGGGTGTTATCAACGATGTGCTGGACATGTCGAAAATCGAAGCCGGACGTTTCCAGCTTTCACCAGAGACAGTTCACCTTGACGAATTGCTGGACGAGACCATGCGCATTATCAGCATGCAGGCAGAGGAATCGAAGATCACCGTCAACCACAAAATTCCCGACAGTCTGGTTCTGGACGCTGATCGCCGGGCGGTGAAACAGATCCTGCTCAATCTGCTTTCAAATGCCGTGAAGTTCACGCCGGAGGATGGCCGCATCGACGTGACTGCTAAGGCGCTGAAACATTCTGTCAATATCGTCATTCGCGACAACGGAATAGGCATCTCTCGTGAAGCTATCCAGCGCATCGGCCAGCCTTTTGAACAGGTTCAGGACCAGTTCACCAAGAACCACAAAGGCAGCGGCCTTGGTCTGGCCATAGCCCGTTCGCTCACGATGTTGCATGGTGGAACTCTAAAGATCCGTTCCGCTCCAGGAGAGGGAACGCTGGTTGCTGTGAGACTGCCGTTTGAGTGCAAGACGGCTGAATGTGACGAGATCAATGACGAAGCTGCAAAAGCCGCCTGAACTGCAAACGACGGGCCAGAGCGTCTCAACTTCATGACTGACATGCCTGTTCTGACATTCGCTACAACTGAATTGCTGCTGGCAAAAACCAACCGGGCTGATTCAGACAAAAGGCAGAACCAGTTCAGGATAGCAGAGCCAGCATCTTCTTTCGTATATCGGTTTGCATATCTTTGATTTGATTTTCCGCCTGGGCGAGGTCCGGTGCGTCGAGCACCCGCAAAAGCAGATCAACCAGGCCGGGCGGCCATTCCTGCGGAGGCACGAGCCGCTCCAAACAAAGCCGCAACAGCTGGATGATGTTTGACAGCGTCCGATAGGCGTTCACGAAATCACCCGTTACCAGTCCTCCCTCTTGTTCAGAAAGTTCATCAAGCGTGGCCAGGGTCGTTTCCTTGCGAGACACCCTACCCGTCAGAACAGCCCACTGGACAATAAACTCGATATCTACCAGTCCGCCTTTGGCCAGCTTGACATCCCATATGGCGTCAGTGGGACGCTGCTCGTCCATCAAAAGGCGCATCTCAAGCACATCTTTGGTGACAGTCTTTTCTTCCCGGGTACCGGCAACCAGGGTATCGATTTCCTTTTGCACCCTGGCAACAAAGTCGGGATTGCCTGCAACAGCGCGTGCACGCGTGAGTGCCATATGCTCCCAGGTCCAGGCCGTCTCTCGCTGATATTTGATAAAGGCATCAAGGGAGGTCGCAATCGGACCCGATTTCCCTGATGGGCGCAGTCGAAAGTCCAACTCGTAGATTGTCCCCTCCGCTGTCGCCGCACTCATGGCCGCAATGAGCCGTTGAGTAAGTCGCCCAAAATACTGGGAAGCATGGAGGGGTTTTGTTCCGTCGGATTCACCCGCCTGGGGGCTGTACTCATAAAGCATAATCAAATCGAGGTCTGACCCTGCCGTAAGCTCACAGGTTCCAAAGTTTCCCATACCCACAACGGCAAAGCTGCCGCCCGGCACGCAGCCATGCGTCTTGAAAAACTCAGTTTCAACCCAGCGTGCCATCGCTGACAGCATCACCTGCGCCAGCACAGTGAAAGCACGTGCCGCTTCGAGGGGATCAAGCGACCCACCCAGCACACGTATCCCGATCAGGAATTTCTGTTCGGTGGCGAAAACCCGGGCGCGGTCCAGTCCGTCTTCATAACTGCGAGCCTGGGCGAGGCTTCGGGCAAGCATTTCATCAAGCATCGCCTGTGTCGGCAGAGTGTCAAAAAATCCAGGTTCCAAAAGACCGTCAAACACATGCGGCTTGCGGGTAATGATACCAGCCAGCCGCGGCGCGATACCAAGAACGAGAACCAGAAGTGAAAGAAGACGTGGATTTGCCTTGAGAAGCGAGAAAAGCTGGAAGCCGGCAGGCAAACCCTTGAGGAATTCGTCAAACGCAATAAGCGTCTCGTCCGGCCGCCCTGTTTCCGCCAGAACTTCCAGCAAAGCCGGAGTGATCTCAGTCAGCTGTTCACGCGCTTCCGCAGACTGCATGGCCCTGTAGCGGCCAAAATGCCAACTGCGCACGATGGTTATCATCAAGGAAGGGCGCTGATAGCCAAGAGTGGAAAGCGTATCCACCGTTCCCGGGTCATCATCGTCGCCCGTGAATGAGAGATTTCCATCGGTGGTGGAAAGATCAGGTGCCTGTGAAAACAAGGCCGCATAGTGAGCTTCCACGCGTTCCAGATGAGGCAGAAGCATTGAGGCAAAGGCATCAAACGACCCAAAACCACACAGATTCGCCAGGCGTGCCTGTTCATTATTATCCTCAGGGATTGTGTGGGTTTGAGCATCATCAATCATCTGCAACCGGTGTTCGACGTCGCGCAGCACATAATAACTCTCGCTCAGTTCATCGCATACCTGAGCATCAATCCATCCTTCTTCGACAAGCATTGCGAGCATTTCGAGGGTTCTGCGCCCTCGCAATCGGGGCACCCTTCCCCCCGCAATTAATTGCTGGGTCTGGACAAAAAATTCGATTTCACGAATGCCGCCACGGCCGAGTTTCACGTTGTGGCCAGCCGCAGCCATTTTTGTGAAGCCCTTGTGTGCCTGTATCTGTCGCTTAATGGAATGAATATCGGCAATGGCGGCGTAATCCAGGTAGCGGCGCCAGATGAACGGCACCAGTTCGCGCTCCACAATCTCGCCGGTCTGCCTGTCGCCCGCCACATGCCGCGCTTTGATCAAAGCGGCTCTTTCCCAGTTCTGGCCCCTGGATTCATAGTAGTTCAGCGCGACATTGAGAGGGATAGCCAGCGGCATGGACCCAGGGTCCGGGCGCAAGCGCAAATCGGTGCGGAACACATAACCGTCAGCCGTACGCTCCTGCATGATCTTGACCAGGCTGCGGGTCATGCGGGTGAACAGTTTTCCGCTTTCGTCGGGATCGAGAACGGCTGGCACGCCGGGATCAAAAAAGACGATCAGATCGATATCGCTGGAATAATTGAGCTCTCGCGCACCGTGTTTGCCCATCGCAAGAACTGAATAACCACAGCCGGTTTCAGGGTTGTCCGGGTCTGGAAGTTCCATCTTTCCAGAACGGTGTGCATTCAAAACCAGATGACGCACCGCTGTTTGCAACGTCGCATCTGCAATATCTGAGATTGCCTGGCTGACTTTCTGCGCGCTCCACCAACCACCAAGATCTGCCAAACCACTGACCAAGGCGACCTGCTGCTTGGCCTGACGCAATCGCGTCATAACCTGCGCCTCGTCGATGAGATCGTCGCCTGCCAAAAAGGCGTGGTCCAGTGCCTGTTTCAAGGCCGCGTCAAACCCCTCCACATGGGCAACACAAACATATCCGGGAAATCGAAATGACAGCTGACGCAGGTAGGGGGAAAGATCGAACACCGCTGCCAGAAACTCACGAAGCGCAGGTTCAGATTCTATCCCGGCGCGCAACGAGTTGAAATCTGCTGAGTCAATGAGTTCAAGAAACTCGTCCAGCGACGACTGCGCGGTGTCCGCATCTTTGGGTCTGAGAGCTATGAGAGGATCGCTGAGACGCAGAGACCCGCTGGATCGCTCAGACAAGCTAATCGACTTTATAGTCGGTGGAGAGTGGCTTTCAGGCATATCGCCATGATGCCAGTCACAGATCGAGAGGCAACCGAATTCGAACCATGAGACCGGGATTATTGTCTTCAAGAAACAACTGACCGGCATGAAGCTTCACCACAGCATCGGCAAGGGCCAGCCCCAGACCCGACCCGCGTTGAGTGCGACTGCTATCCAGACGCACAAACCGCCCCAGTACCCGCTCGCGCTCTTCTTCTTCTATCCCTGCCCCCCTGTCGGCCACGCTGATTTCGACATGGGATATGTCCTTCCTTGCAGATACCGCAATGACTTTGTCATCTCCACCGCACCCGTATTTGAGAGCATTGTCGAGCAGGTTGGTAAGTGCCTGGGCAATAAGCTCCCGATTGCCCCTGATGGAGCCGATAGTCCCTATTTCCAGTTGCAAGTCTGCACCCGCCTCCTCGGCCGATGGTTCAAAGAGTTCAAAAACATCCTGCAGGACAGGCTCTATCGCAAGACTGTCGAGTTCCACCGGCCTTGCCCCGCTTTCGACCTGCGAAATCATCAGCAAAGCATTGAATGTTCGGATAAGACCGTCAGCTTCATCAATTATGTCCTGAAACGCTTCGCTTTGTTTTCTTGCACGGGTTCCCTCAAGCGCCGCCTCGGCCCGGCCACGCAGACGCGTCAGCGGTGTTTTAAGGTCATGAGCGATGTTGTCAGACATCTCCCGTACGCCTCTATTGAGAGTTTCAACACGCGCAATAAGATGATTCAAACTTGAAGAAAGCCGGTCAAACTCATCCCCAGAACCGGACAGAGGCAACCGCTCGTCAAGATTACCGGCGATGATGCGCTGGCTGGCGTGTGAAACAGAATCAATGTGTTTCAACGCCCGTCGCCCAACCAGAAACCACAGGATCAGGCCGGTCAGAACAATGGCCGTTAACGCCAGCACAAGCGCCTGGGTTACGACACCGCGAAACCGCTCAGCATCGCCAATATCACGCCCCACCAGCAAACGAAGGTCTCCAGGCAGTGTGAACACGCGCGCCAGGGCGCGGAGGGGACGATCAACCTCTTCATCAAAGCTGTAATAAACAAAGGGTGGACTGCGCCATCCGTTTTCGACCAGCAATGCGCGATCCATATCGCGCACATTGCCGGCAATGATACGTCCCGTTGCGTCCGCCACCAGATAAAGATTGGCTCCGGGTTGTCGTGAACGTTGCTCGATAATGTCGATCAGGCGGCGCACCCCACCCTGGCGCGTGATGATAGACAAACGTTGAACTTCATCATCAACCGCCGACTTGATTTGAGAAATCAGCAACTGCCCGGTGTTATAGCTGACATAGGCGACCACACCGACTGCCAGCACCCCAAAGAGAAGCGTATAGATCAGCGTCAGCCGAACTGCTGTTGTTTTCAGGAGTTGACGAAAACGCCCCATGCTCAGGCCGTTTCTGAACCATCTGGTGCGGCAAGTCTGTATCCGCGGCCGCGCACAGTGTGCAGAAGAGGCTGGTCAAAACCCTTGTCTATCTTGCTTCTGAGGCGAGATATATGAACGTCGATTACATTGGTCTGCGGATCAAAATGCAGGTTCCATACGTTTTCCAGCAACATGGAGCGGGTAACCAATTTGTCCACGTTGCGCATCAGATATTCGAGCAGTCGATATTCACGCGGTTGCAGCACAATTTTTTCACCGCCCCGTTGTGCCTGATGGCTGATGCGGTCCAGCACCAGATCCGCGACCATGAGTTTGGTATCAGCACCAGCGTTCTCATTACGGCGGGCGAGAACCTCAATGCGAGCGAGTAACTCCAGATAGGCGTAGGGCTTGGGCAGATAATCATCTCCGCCTGCCCGAAGCCCAGTCACTCTGTCGTCCACCTGATCAAGCGCAGACAATATAAGCGCAGGGGTCTGAATACCCTCGCTTCGCAACTGGCTGATCATGGAAAGACCATCCAGCCTGGGAAGCATACGATCCACGATCAACACGTCGAACGCCATTTCTCTGGCCCTGAGAAGGCCGGCCTCTCCATCACCAGCGCGACTGGCTTCATGCCCGCTTTCCTGAAGCGACGACACCAGATGATCGGCCAATGCGTCATCATCTTCAACCAATAAAATGTTCAAATACTTTCCCCGCCTCCGTCAATCCATTCCGGTTTTATCACGGCAAAAACAAAAGAGCAGCAGGTCCATGAAAGGCCTGCTGCTCAGGATTGCCGCGCTCATTGGGATTGATCAAGAAGATTGAACGCAGCTCTCCTTCTTGGGATAAGTCAGCCCTTAGAAAACGGTAGGGCGACAAATCGATTGCGGCTTCCCGATTTCACCTGAAACAGAATAGCTTTTCGCTCTTCCTCCATAGCTTGGGCGACAGCCAAACCGACATCATTGACACTGGCCGTATCGCGACCGTTAACCGATACGATCACATCGCCTTTCCGCAAGCCCTTTTCAGCAGCTGAGCTGGCGTCATCGACACTGGCGACGACAACGCCTTTGTCCGATTTGGAAATCGCCAGTCCAAGACCTTCGAGGTCGATTTTGGCAACCTTTTCAGGTTTTTTAGGTTCAACAGCCGCAACTTTTTTGTCTTTCGAAGGCAAAGCCCCCAGTTTCACATCAATCTTCTGACGTTTTCCATCGCGGAAGACGGTAAGCTTTGCGATATCATTTGGCGCATAACCGGCGATGGTTTTCGCCAATGCCTTGGGGCTGCTGACTTCACCACCGTCAACTTCAAGAATGACATCGCCAGCCTTGATACCTGACTTGGCTGCGGGACTATCCGTCTGGGTTTCAGCCACGATTGTCCCGGAGGGTTCATCCAGTCCAAGTGACTGGGCGATATCTGCCGTCACGGGTTGAATTTGAACGCCAAGCCAACCACGGGTAACAGATCCGTTTTTGATAAGATCATCCACCACGACGCTGGCACTCTTGGCGGAGATCGCAAAGGCGATCCCGACATTGCCACCCGAAGGCGAGAAAATTGCGGTGTTCACGCCGATAACTTCACCGTTCAGGTTGAAAGCAGGTCCGCCGGAGTTTCCTTTGTTAACGGCGGCATCGATCTGAATGAAATCATCATAGGGACCCGATCCAATATCACGATTGGAGGCCGAAACGATCCCTGCTGTAACAGTACCACCAAGACCAAAGGGGTTCCCTACTGCAACCACCCATTCGCCGACGCGGCTCTTGGCCTTTGAGAAGGAGACATAAGTAAACTTCTCCTTTTTATCGACTTTCAAAACAGCCAGATCAGTTTTCGGATCGGTGCCGATAAGTTTGGCGTCCAGCTCTTTGCCTTCATTGGTGATGACGGTGTAGGCGTTTCCACCTTCAACAACATGGTTGTTGGTCACAATGTAACCGTCTTGAGAAACAAAAAAACCAGACCCTTGTGAGGTACCAAACCGGCGAGGTGCCCGTCGCCCTTCCCCCCGACGACGACGTTGACCAAACTCACGGTCGCCTCGCGGGCCATTATCAAAGAACCGGCGGAATGGATGGTTTCTTGGGAGGTCTTCAAATCCAAAGGGCAAAGCACCGCTGCGACTGCTGGTGGGACGCACATCCGACTTGACGCGCACACTTACCACCGCGGGCGAGACCGCCTCTACCACGTCTGCAAAGCTTGGGGCCTGAGGAGCCTCAACACGCACAGCCTCAGCGAAAACCGGGGTAATGACGCTTTGCGCGCCCCCAAAGGCCAGAGCACCGGCGAGGCCAGCAACGGCGATGGTCCCGGCGAAGTGGCGATTTATAGAAATATTTCTAATCATTTTTGTCCTCATACGGGTGTCGATTTTTTCAGCGCAGCCGGAAATCCCAACCAGGGCCACTGAGAGGACATATGGTTCAATAAATGAGGTTGTTACAGGGCACCCAAATTAATTGTTGGTAATGTTGCCGCTGCAACGTGCCGACCAATGAGCCTTTGGGTTTACGGGGATCGCGCTGCCATTTACGGGTCTAAGACAAATATCTGGCGTCAGTTGGAAGCCATCAAGGCGGATCCACCCAGGAGAAATGAACCTCCAGTGTATCCCAGGCGTTTTCGGGCCCGCAGGCTCTGAAAAATTCGCCGAGCCTGGGCCGCGAGAAGTGCATAGGCACCCAGTACGCCCAAAACGACTGCAGTAGACGTAGCCATGAGGATCAGGAATTGCGGCGTCATGGGGTGTGCGGGGTTCATGAATTGCGCAAGAAACGCAACATGGAAAAAGATCGCTTTTGGGTTGAGGATGCCTGTCAAAAAACCCGCTCTCAAGCTGCCTGAACGGGCAGTTTTCGTTGCCGATAGTCTCAAGTCCTTTTCCGACAACTGTTTTGCAGCCAGTATCTGAGACACTCCAAGCCAGGCCATATACGCGGCACCTACCCACTTGACGACGAGATATACCTCGCTGGACGCGGCGAGAATTGTTCCCAGCCCAACATAAGCGACCGTCATTATTACGACACCGCCAAGCAGGTCACCAGCAATGCAGTAACAGGCAGCGTTTAGACCTTTGGAAAGGGATTGACCGATCACCATAAAGACACTCGGTCCGGGAATGAGAGAAAGGATTGTACAAGCTGCTACATACGCAATCCAAACTTCGATACTCATTTCAATGTCCCTTTCGGCATTGCGGCAGGAGCCTGATGGACATCCGCCGTTCAGGCATCGCGCAGAGCTGAGCTCGAAGCTGCCTTTAACGCCTATACAGGTTAAGGGATCCGCGTCCTAGTCTTTTGATTGACCAAGTATCTTTTTCAGTTCCAGTTCTTCATCAGTCGAGAGCGGCTGGGCTTGGGCATCCCCACGCGACCGTCCAGCGCTCAATGCGGCAAAAGCACCCAGCAAAAGAACCAAAATCGGCGAACCCCACAACAGAATCGTGTGCCAACCCAAACTCGGTTTAAGCAATATGAATTCACCATAGCGGTCTGTTAAAAAAGTGCGGATTTCCTCATTCGTCTTGCCGACAACTATTTGCTCGCGAACGATCTGGCGCAAGTCCTTGGCGACATCAGCATCTGAATCGGCAATTGACTGATTTTGACATACGACGCAGCGCAGTTCGGTGAACAACGCCTTGGCGCGTTGTTCCATCTCAGCAGGCAATTGCGCAGTGTTGGATTGCGCCCCTGCAGCGGTCACCCATATGAGGATCAACAAGATACCGGCTATAGGCTTTTGAAGTTTAGCCAGCATGTACGGCCTTCCCTTTCTTGCCTTTCGCGCGTTTGGGAACCCCAACACGCAATCGCCGGTCGGACAGGGATAGAAAACCAGCCAAGACCATTATGATCGTACCCAGCCAGATAAGCGTAACAAGTGGTTTCCACCAAACTCGCAGGGCAACACCACCGTCATTTTGTATGTCACCAAGCGCGACATAGAGTTGCGAGAAGCCAAAAGTATGAATGGCCGCCTCACTGGTTGGCATCTGCCTGGCGGGATAGAAGCGTTTTGAAGGCTCACCAACGGATACCAGCTTACCATCGCGAAACACGGACAGGCGAACGCTCTGTTCGGTATAATTTGGACCCGTACGATTTATGTAGCCATCATGACGCACCGTGTATTCACCGGTGACGACTTCTCCCTTGGGCTTCAGCACGACGATCGTCTCGGTCTCGTAAGCTGTCACCATGACCACGCCAAGCAATGTAACCCCAACGCCAAAATGGGCGAATGCGGTAGACCAGACCGAACGCGGCAGGCCTTTCAAGCGTGCCAGTGAGGTCGCAACAGGAACCTTGCGAAATGCGGCGCGTTGAGCAAGTTCGGCAAATGATCCCACCATCAACCAGACGGCCAGCCCGATACCCAGCGGAGCCAGCCATTGCCCTTTTTGAACAAAGCCGCCCACCACAACTGTGGTGACAACTGCACACCCAAGCGCAAACAAAAGCCTTTGTGAGACTCCCAGCAAATCTCCCCGTTTCCAGGCCAACAACGGACCAAAGGGGATAGCGATCAGCAAGGGGATCATCAAAGGACCAAAAGTCAGGTTGAAGAACGGCGCGCCAACCGAAATCTTATCTTCGGTAATGGCCTCGTAAACCACCGGATAAAGCGTTCCCAACAAAACAGTGGCCGCCGCCGTGGACAGCAAAAGGTTGTTGAATACGAGGGCGCCTTCCCTCGAGATCGGAGAAAACAGCCCCCCTTGCTGAAGAGAGGAAGAACGCAGGGCAAACAACACGAATGCGCCGCCGACAAAAGCCGACAGAATTGCCAGAATAAACAGGCCGCGGGTCGGGTCGCTGGCAAATGTATGCACCGACGTCAAAACACCGGAACGCACCAAAAAGGTTCCAAGCAGAGACAATGAGAAAGTCAGGATGGCGAGTAGCACTGTCCAGATCTTCAAGGCGTCTCGTTTTTCCATGACCAGCGCGGAGTGAAGCAACGCTGTTCCGGACAGCCAGGGCAGGAAAGACGCATTCTCGACCGGATCCCAGAACCACCAGCCGCCCCAGCCCAATTCATAATAGGCCCAGTAGGAGCCCATGGATATCCCGGCGGTAAGAAACACCCAGGCACCCATGGCCCACGGACGCACCCAACGAGCCCATGCCGAGTCTATCCGGCCTTCCATCAGCGCCGCTATTGCAAAGGCGAAGGTGATCGAGAAGCCGACATAGCCCAGATAGAGCATGGGCGGGTGAATAGCCAAGCCGATGTCCTGCAGGATGGGGTTCAAATCCTGCCCTTCGACAGCGGCGGCCTGACGTTTGAACGGGTTCGATGTGAGCAAAATGAAAAGAAGAAAAGTGGCAAGCATCCAGGCCTGGACGCCCTGGACATTGGCCCGCAACTTATCCGGCAAATTACCACCAAACAGGCTCACTGCCGCTGCAAACAGCGCCAGAATAAAGACCCACAGCAGCATGGATCCCTCATGATTTCCCCATGTACCGGACAGTTTGAAAATGAAGGGCATATCCGAGTGAGAATTTTGCCAGACATTCACCACGGAAAAATCCGAAGTCGCATAAGCCCACATCAGGGCGAGGAACGAAACAGAGATGAAAAACAAAATGCCCACACTGCTTACATCACTGGTCGCCATCAAGCGAGACTGGTTTGTGGCAGCGCCCCAAACAGGCAAGATGCTTTGGATAAGCGCCAGTGAAAGCGCAAGAATTAAGGCGACATGACCCAGTTCAACGATCATTTTGAAGCCGCCTCTGCGCCCTGCCAGAGACCTTTGTCTTTCAACTTCTCCGCCATATCGGCAGGCATATAGTTCTCATCGTGTTTGGCGAGCACTGTATCAGCGATAAACACACCATCAGCATTGAGAATGCCTTCGGTAATAATGCCCTGGTTCTCGCGAAACAGGTCGGGCAGGATCTTGCCGAAATTAACGCGGACGGTCTTGTCATTGTCGGTCAGATCGAAACGAACATTCAGACCTTCGCCGCGAACCACCGATCCTTCCGTAACCAGTCCAAAAAGCCTGACCCGCTGTCCCGGCTCAATTTTTGCTGCCGTCAGTTCTGAGGGGCTCATGGCAAATGAAATGCCAGATTGCAGCGCAAAAAGGGAAAGGCCTACGGCGAGGCTTAACACACAGCCTATGGCGGCAATCCAGACAAGACGGTTAGTGCGGCGGTTCATTCTTTCTCTCCCTTGGTCAATCCAAGTTCTTTTTGCAGCGCATCGAGTTCGGCAACAGATTCGGCTACTTGCTGAAAGTGACCCTTCGCCTTTTTCAAGGCTGCCAATGCTGCGGGTTTATCATCCAACACTGAATAGGATTTAATAAGGCGCTTCCAGCCTTCGAGGTTTTTGGGATCTGTTTCGAGTCGATCTGCCAGCGACGAGACCATAGACCGGATCATGGTCTGCCTGTCTTCGGCAGAGAGTTCGGAGGCCGCTTCGATATCTTTTTCATCGGGACCCTTCAAATCAGTTTTGAGAGGTCCGCTTTCTCCGGCCTTCTTTTGCAACAAGGCAATGCGTTCCGACACCATATTCTGCCAGCTTTGATCACTCTTGCGTTCTTTGGCCAGCGCATTCCAGTTGGCGAGTGCTTTTTCAAAAAGCCCGTCCTGCTCCATGGCAATTGTCAGATAAACCCGAGCCTTTGTTTGTTTTGGGTCGCGCTCCACAGCCTTTTCAAAATGCTGACGTGCTTCCGCTGAAACAATATTGCCATCGGCAACCGCAAGCGCCTCGCCCAAATCGGCCAGACGGTTTGCGTCCTCTCCCTGAATACGAATGAGATTTTGAAGTGCCTGGGCTCTGTCCCGCGGCCGGTTCATGCGACCATAGACATCGGCCAGCACACTCCATCCGCGAACATCATCACGATTTTTGGCAAGATGTTTCTCGGCCATCTGAACCATCTCATCAACTGATCTGTCTGTGAGTGAAACGGTTTCGCGACCTGACAACGGGGCATCAGGCATGCTGGGCGAACCGAGAGACAAATACATCGGGAAAGCTATTGCGGGGAGAAAGACAAGAGCGGCAGCTGCGGCGATGCGTTCCTGTTTTTTGGATGGTTTGGCCGCCCCTGTAAGTTGCGCCTGGCGCGCCTCTTTTAACAAACGGCGGGCGATCTCAGCGCGTTCGTTTTCGGAGACCGCTTCGGAGCCCTTATCGGCCTCAGCCAACTGATCTTTGTAAAAAGTGATGGCGTTGGCCGACTCATTCTGGTCAGCCGAGCGGCGCCCAAGCGGAATCAGCACGCACAAAATAGCGGCGACCGTCATGAGCAAGGCAAAAATCCAAAAAAGCATACAGCTTCAATAGCGCTTCAAGGGCGCAAAACAATGGGCAAAATATCACATCCGTG
The DNA here is from genome assembly GCA_937930635.1 of uncultured Rhizobiaceae group bacterium. Taxonomy (GTDB): domain Bacteria; phylum Pseudomonadota; class Alphaproteobacteria; order Rhizobiales; family Rhizobiaceae; genus Pseudahrensia. Next base: position 62,779 of record CALHCF010000002.1, on the reverse strand, counting down.
CGAATATTGAACTTATTTCACGAGACGCCACTGGCCATCAGCCCTTTTGCACGCCGTTCCAATTGCCTTTTCCTGACCCTTTTTTGCATTTAGCCGGTGTTCAAAACGACGGCAATTGGCCGTACCCACCTGAAATGGCTGGAACGCAACGATAACACCGGAAACCTTGTCGCTATCTCCCTTCCAACCCACCTGCTGGCCGTTTGTGCCGTAGTCCAGCGCCTTGCGTTCAGCGACCGAAAGGCGCTGGCGCTCCTTTCCTGTCAACGTCGAACCGAACCTCTGATCTGCCTGGAATGCCAGGGCGTCGGTTTTGGAAGTCGCCAGCCCAATTGAATCCGGGTTGCGCGCGCCGCGAAGGGTTTCGCATCCAGCGAGCAACAATGCACATAAAACAACACATACTGACGAAGTAATTTTCATAGGGGCAAATCGGTTTTAGGGGCGTTTTTCGTTTCTGGTTTCTATCCTTGGCAAAAAGACGGCAGCTATCAACCCTTTTGCTTTGGCATCGTGAAGTTCGAAACGACCTTCATATTCCTCTATTATGTCCTTCACGATGGAAAGTCCAAGCCCGGAACCGGGTTTGGTTTCGTCGAGCCGTTGGCCACGCTTTATCGCCAGTTCCTTCTCTTGAGCTCCCAGACCGGGACCATCGTCTTCAACGGTGATGTGCAACATCGGACCACTGACACTAACATTCACAACCACCTTTTTCCGGGCAAATCGCGAGGCGTTCTCCAGCAAGTTGCCCAGAATTTCCTCCAGATCCTGTTCCTCGCCCTGAAACAGGACTTTCTGATCCTCTGACTTCACTTGAAACTCCAGGTCGGGAGACAGTTTGCTCATAACCCGTATAAGCCGTTCAACAACCGGCATCACGTTGCAACGTGATGTCAAAGCTCCACGCTGAGCCGCGATGCGAGCCCGATCCAGATAATTTTGTATCTGTGATTGCATCAAAACGGTCTGCTCACTCACCAAAGACCCAGTATTGCGAGAGGGTGATCGCGTTTCATTTTGTATGACGGCCAGAGGGGTTTTCAAAGCATGAGCAAGATTGCCAACCTGCGTCCTGGCCCTTTCAACAACCGAACGATTGGCATCAATCAGCTTGTTGATCTCAAAGACAAGCGGCGCAACCTCATGCGGATAGTCGCCTGCGAGATTGTCGGTTTTCCCTTCTCTTACGTCAGACAGAGCCGAGGTCGCGCGCTCCAAAGGTCTGAGCCCGAAACGGATCACAAAATAGGTGGCCAGAATTGTGCCCAAGCCGAAAACAAGAAAGAATATGGAAACGATGCGATTGAACGATGAAACCGTTTCTTCAAGCCCGGCCCGGCTTCCGGCAACTAGCACCTGGTAGAGGGTGTCTCCCTCCCCGACAAGCAGTTGCGCTTCAAGGCGTTGCACATCTTCATTGTCGTTCAAAGGAACGGTGTAGGATCGACGAAAAAGATCATCGAACGGCTGTTCCGCCTCATCCGGCATTGCCAAATCTGCACCGCCCAGGGAAATCGACCTTAGCAGGGGTTTGTCCGGTTTTTGGGCTGTTGAAACGGCCCAGTACCAGCCAGAGAGAGGTTGCAGAAACCGTGGATCGCCGAGATCGGGCGCACCCGTCAGCTTACCATCCTGCCCGACATCAATGGCACCCATGAGATTGTAGGCGTGCGCCAGAAGGAGACCTTCAAAATTGCTCTCCGCGTTTTGTCTAAACAGCGTTGAAAGAAGCAACCCCGTCGCGATAAGCGCAACGCTGGTCCAGGCTGCCGTAACGGCCAGAAGGCGAAAGGCGAGAGAGTTGGAGAACTTTTTTGTGGCGCGCGATTGCGACATTCACACCCGGTATCCCAAACCCCTGACCGTCTCAATCACGTCAGCATGAAGTTTTTTGCGTAACCGACCAACAAAGACTTCTATTGTATTGGAATCGCGATCAAAATCCTGATCATAGAGATGCTCAATCAGCTCCGTTCGTGAAACAATCTCGCCCTCATGGTGCATGAGATAGGAAAGAAGACGAAATTCGTGGGAGGTCAGCTTGATGGGCTTACCATCCATCGAGACGCGGGATTGTTTGGTGTCGAGGCGCACGGGACCGACCTCAATTTCCGCGCTGGCATGTCCGGCAGCGCGTCGAATAAGCGCCCGCAACCGGGCCAGCACTTCTTCGGTGTGAAAGGGTTTTGCGACATAATCATCAGCACCGGCATCAATGCCGGCGACTTTGTCGCTCCAGCGGTCTCTTGCGGTAAGCATGAGAACCGGCATGTTGCGGCCTTCACGACGCCAGCTTTCCAGAACGCTGATGCCATCCATACTTGGCAAGCCAATATCGAGAATCACAGCATCGTAGGGTTCCGTATCGCCCAGAAAATGCCCCTCTTCCCCGTCCAATGCTTTGTCGACCACATAACCTGCATTGGTCAGCGACTCGACGAGCTGCCGATTAAGATCAATGTCATCTTCAACAACAAGAATCCGCACGGTCGGCGCCCTACTTGCGAACCACGAAGGTTTTGCGGCGAGGCGGTCCCTTCGCGGGTTTGATTAATATCTTGATGCGGCAGGAATTCCCGGCAGACACTGCACTCAATACAATGCCCCCCTGCGAAGCCGCCAGCTGCGCTGCCTTGGCATCGCAAACACCCGCATAGGCAGGTGCAGCCGGCAGCGATAGCCCAACAGCGAAGGTGGCAATCGCCACCAGCGTTTTAACGCGAAATTTGATACCAGAACATTTCATGGACCTTCGATACCATACATCGCCTGAACGCGGCATGAACAATGCTTGTGTGGGGTTAACCCTTTCTTTCAGGTCCACAAAGGCTTTTCCAAACCGCATTATGTTCCTTCACCTCACGAACCGTTGTCCGCGTATCTTTCTTCGACCACGAGATCGGAATAAACGCGACACAGCCGATATCAGTCGCGCCGGTATCCGTCATTAGTTTGCATGAGGTCAGGATCATTGTCACGCAGGCGGCTGTTAATACGCGCAGTCTCAGCTTTCTTGATCTGGACATCTGTCCTCGCCCTTTGTTTTGCTTGTGCAGCCCTCTGCCAGCGCGCTTTGCTGCTGCGCCTCACAAGGAGACGCAGCAGGTTATTGAACAGTTCAATGATTTGAAGGAATATCGCCACCGCGACCTTCAATCGATCTGACTTGTTGCCGAAAGACGACCAAATACCGCAAAAATGGAGCCAGCCACAGTCACGATTTGCAAAGCCACATTGGCAAGGTCCTTTTGAGAATCTGGATCAATATCAAAGCCGAGAGCTGAGGCAATCGCAGCTGCGACAGCGATCAGCGACCCCCAAATCGTTTTCGAGGCGTACCAGGGTTTCAAAGTTTGCATGGGTTTCTCCATTTGTTTGGTTTGAAAATCAGTTAGAGGAAACAAAGGCTGTTGCAGCGGGTCCGGTACCGACGGTTGCACTCAACTGCCTTACGAACACATTCAGCCCGACGGGATTGATGCCAAACACAGCATGCAGCTCTGCTGCATCAATCGAGAGGCCCGTTGTTGGTGTTTGCAAGACGAGTGTATTGGCTTGGTTGTCGGCGATGTTGACTTCATAGTTTTCGCTTGCCTCACTCATGGCAATCTCAACCGGTGTCCAATCGTCCGCGTTGATCCTGTCGCGACGTATCCAGCGGATTTCCAGGCCACCGGATTGTGCTAACCAGGCGTCCAAATGGACCGGGCTATACGGCGTTAGCCCCCTGTACCCGGTTGCGAAAACATCACGGGTAAATTCCGGTCCGCCCAATACGGTTCCGGTGGGCCCAATCAACCAGTTTAGTTCAAGCCCGCGCTGGGAAGACACACCCTCGAGAGGGAAAACAGCGCCATTTAAAACCACAACGTCAGCCCCGGCATCTGCGCCGGCACGGGCTTCGACTTCAGTTCCAGCCTGTCCGCGCAAAATACGGTTCAGCCTCCAGGTCCGGTCATCTATGAGATCAGCAACCTGGAACTGAAGAACCTCCCAGCTTCCAAGTGGAGTTTTTACAGCCAAAGCGTTGGAACCGTTCAAAACTCTTGTGGCCTGGGAAGATGACAGAGCGCCCGTATGAAGACGGACCTCCAACGTTTGCGCATAGCACCATCGCCCAACAACGTCACTTGGAGCCAGCGGAGCGTTAAGCTCACCAATTGATGCTGTATTGGGAATCGTCTGTCTTAGGGCAAATCCATCATCCGATGGCGACGCATAAACCGCCATGGGTCCGGGCCAGGGCCGCGACGCAACAGCAATTACATTGCTTTCTTTTGTGCCATCTGCGCCCAGTATCGGGAGATCGAGAAACTTGACCAATGGAGGAGCGCCAGTATCCAGCCTCCGCAAAGCCCGGCTTTGTGGCCTCCGTTCGATTGGGACCACTTCACCGGGTTCAACAGCTTGCGCGACCATCTGAAGATGCTCGCCTTCCTCGATCGATACTATCCTCCAGTTTTGAGCCTGCGGTGCGTTTTCGAAGACAATATTATCACCCACATTCAGCCTGATTGCAGACCGATCCAGCCCAAAGGTTATGGTTTCTCGCCCAAGCCAGCGAGCATGGAGCCATGCTTCAAGTACAGGCTCGACGACCTCTCTCGTTGTCACCAACGGCGCAGCCAGAGTTTGTTCCTCAAGGCCTGTACGATTGATACGGCGCACCTGTGCTTCAGTGTCACGATAGTCATCATCGGCATCAATGAATTGCAGATGGGCAGCCGTGGGCAGTTCGTTTTCCTGCTCCCGTTGAACCGACAATACGGGGCGATTATTGGCGAAGACCAATGCGTCCTGGGCAATGACAACAGGTTCATCAGATCCCGGAGAAGCGAAGTGCAATCTGCCCTCGGCTTCCCAAACCGAGAGCCGGTACAAATTGATCAGGACTTCAATTTCATCACGAACCGAGCCAGAGGTTCCAACCACATAACCTGTCAAAACACCGTAGACCTGCGTGACATCAAAGAGGTCAATACCGCTGGACTTCAACAGATGACCGATCATATCCGCCAGACGAACTGAACCAAGACGACCGTTTAACCAGTGGCCGGTGTGCCAGTTCTCAGCATCTGACCAGATGTCGCTACGCCCCGGAAACTCGGGGTAAGGCCGGGCGTCCCATGCCCACAGCTGACAGGCGGACATATCGACCATCGGTGCACCGAAGACATCTGACACCGGGTTTTGGCTGCTTTTGAACCTGGGATGCTGCGGGTCCCAGTGAGCCTGATGCGTCTCGATGTAAGTTGCCTGCACCTGGTCATCGCGTCCCCCGTTGGAGAAATAGGGAACAAAACTCTCTGACGATTTGGCATCAAAAAAGACATTGGGCTGAACCGCACCATTGTTGATGGCGGGACAACCCAGCTCGGTAAATACGATGGGTTTGCTTTGTGCTTGCCAACTGGTTGATGTTGACTTTTCAACACCATCGATACGTTCGAAATGGGGGTTTGACCACCAGCTAAGAAGGTCCTTGTAACGGAATACCCATGGCTTCCCCAAACCGTCGGTAATTGGGGTTCTGGTGCCGGACTGGCGATCGGCATCCGAGAGATAATACCAGTCATACCCCTCCCCGGCCGCGACCTGGGCTTGCATCATCTGCGGATCAGCCGATGCCCGGCCAACACCCTGCGGATCACCACCCGGGCGCCAGTCACTAGCAGGCATGTAGGCATCAATCCCAATCGCATCGATGGCTGAGTGAGACCATAGTGGATCGAGATTATAGAATACGTCGTTGGACCCATCGTTGGGTTGAAAACCGAAATACTCGCTCCAGTCGGCTCCATAGGTCAGCCGACAATTCGGGCCAACGATTGCACGGATGTCCTGTGCAAGAGAAATCAGTCCGTCTACAAAAGGAAAGCCACTTTCATCCTGAACCGAAGTAAGACCGCGCATTTCCGATCCGATAATGAACATCTCCACGCCCCCTGCCAGCTCGGCAAGGCGTGCGTAGTGCAGCATCATACGCCGGAAAGACCATTCGCTCAGGGCACTGTGGCTGACAATTCCACCATCAATCACAACATCATTGGGTGAAGCGCTTCCCAAAAATGATGCCACCTGAGAGGCTGCCTGTGGCGTGCCATCGACGGAGCCCGGAATACCTCTTGCCGGGTTGCAGGTAATGCGTCCACGCCAGGGGTAGACCGGCTGACTGGAGCCTCCATAGGGGCTGGGCAACTCATTATCAGACGGGATGTCCATCATGATAAAGGGGTTCAAACACACTCGAAGCCCCCTGGCTCTGATCTCCTGAATGGCACGAACAACACTCTGGTCACTGGGAGTTCCGCCAAAAGCTGCGGACTCTCCCGAGCGGGAAACCAGAAGAGCTTCATTTCTGCCAAGACCTGCTACCTGCCAGTCCTGGGACTGGTCGGCGTTCTGTAGATTGCGCGACGCCGTTTCAACTTTGGGACGGATGGTGCACTCACCGGCCCGCAAATCATCACCAAACCAGGCAACCACAAGAGCAATCTGCTCAAGGTTGGGGCAGGTTGCGATCAGGTCATCAAGCGAAGCAATGAAATCAGTCTGGGCAAGGGTTTGGTGAACGTTTAGTTTTCGAACGCTTACCGCATCAATCTGCTCAACCACCGGGACGGTGTCATATCCAGATTCGGTTGCTCCAGGTATGATATTGACAGCCCGAACATATTGTTCGAGTTGCCCTACAGGCCGAACAACCTCAACGGAAATTTGCGGAATCCGGTTGCCGTAGTCTTCCAGCGGAAAATTTTCAAAAACAACGTAGGCCAGCCCACGATAGGCTGGTGTATTGCCAGCAGTCTGCTTGGCCTCGATGAGGGAATCAGGGGATTGTTCTTCATCACCATTGAAGCTGCGAATGGTCAGTTGTGTCTGGTCAATCAGTTTCCCATCAGCCCAGATTCGCCTGATTCCTGCCGTTGGTCCCTCGCAGATACCGATCGCAAAGTTGGCGAAATAACTGAAGGTGGTGGTGGTTGTCTTAGGCCCTCCCCCTTTTCCACCCTGCGATTCTGTCTCGGAGGTCTGCACCTCAAGAAAGCGCGTCGCCCAGATAATCTGACCCGACAGTCGTGCCCTTCCAAAAACCCGCGATATCGGAGCACCCTCACGCGAATTCTGTATCTTCGCAGTCTCCAAACGTGGCCCAATTATGGACCTGTCACCGGGACCAAAGAGCTGCTGGTCGACATACGCCCCGCCAATAGCCCCGGCTGCACGGCCAATCAGCGCGCCAACAGGACCGCCCAGGAAACCGCCAATCGCTGCACCTGCGGTTTGCAGAACCAGTGTCGCCACTAACTTTTCTCCCCTTCTCCAACGACAGGGAAGCGAAATGCCGCTACCACCCGTGCGAGCCAGAAATTATCAAGCGTGCTTTCCACGACGCAGTTCCCCTCATAGGCATGTAAAAAACTGTGCTGGGTGTCGAGAATGCCCACGTGTTTTGCCGGGCAAGCGCGCCTCATGCGAAAAACCACCACATCACCCGCATCGGCATGTTTGATGTTGATGGGAAGGAAGTTTCGGGCCGCCGCATCAAGCAGGCTCTCCTGCCCGCCACACTCTGCCCACGCGCTGGAATAGAGCGGGACGGATTCCGGTTCTTCTCCCTGAACTTCGCGCCAAACGCCCCGCACCAGCCCAAGACAATCGCAGCCCACACCCTTAAGTGATGCCTGGTGGCGATAGGGTGTGCCCAGCCACGACCGTGCGACGTGCAAAACACGCGCAGCAGCATTCTCATTTTTCATATTTTGAATTTCCGGTTTGGTCAGACGATGAGAGGACCGCCATCATGATCAGTGGCGGCATCGGGATAACCCAGTGCAAAATCACTACCCGGCATGTGCGGGAAGCCTCTGAAATTGACAGAGTTGGAAAACTTGGCCTTGCAGGTGGCGAAAGACTTGTCGCATCCCGCTGTCACGGTAAACGCATCACCGATTGCCGGCGCATGAGGCATGGCTTGCCATAGCAAAAGGATGTCGATTTCTGTTGGTGCGCTGCCGCTTATTTCCATGCTCAGTCCCATATTGTTCCCGGATGTCCACTCCAGGTTGCCGTGGGCGAACCAACCCTTATCGAACCCAGCAAGTCCCGAACATCTTAGTCGGCGGCGGTCGATTACTTCGACAACCGACCCGGTTGTCGAGAAGGTCTCATTGGCCAGACCGACACCACATCGGGCGTCACCCAGCACTGCATCACAGCTTCTGGAGAAGACCCGTCCCCGCTGCTGTTCAAGTTGAGAAGTCAGGCCGCGCAGTTCTGAACGGAAAGCATGATCATCGCGGGTCACTTCACCCAACAGGGCTGTTCGCAGATGCACCCGTTGGTCCAGGGCCTGCCAGTTGACCATCCAAATCTCAACAGTTGCATTGTCAAAACGACCGGCAAGAAGATCCTGCTCAGAAATGGCTTCGCTGCTGATGGCGCCTTCAATCTCCTGATTGTCGGAAGCCAGTCCCAAACTACTTACTGCCTCAGTTGGCTGAAAACCGGACGATGCCCGGCACTCAACATCTTCTATGACAAGAGGTTTTTCATGGTCTGTGAAACCCAGCACAACGTCATCAGTTCGCCGGACAATCCAGCAGGTACACAATGTGGTCGACCCGGCTTCCAGATGAGACTGAAGACCTTCAGGAAGAACTCTCATAAGCGGATCTCCACCAAAGGTATCGAGGGGACATCACCTGCCTGAAAGGCCGCGATATTGACGGTAAATTGGTCGGATGCGAAGCGAACCGGAACATCAAAAGCGTAGCCGGCTGTCACCAGTGTCCCCGGTGCCGGAACTATGTCGGGCTGAAAATCAACAAGTCCTGTAGTATCATCCACCATGATCTGCGTGCCAATCTCAAGCGCTACGCCATCCACTGCAATCCGTACGGATCCGGAATGAGGCTTTACGATTTCTCGACTGTAAGCTTCCTGCCCGTGGCCATAAGACTTGCGCAGGCGAAACTGTGTCGTCGTTCCATCTCCCTCGCCCAGCACCTGGTCATCTGCAGATATTGTTTGTCCCGCAGCACATGACTTCCAGTCCAGCGGATCACGGAAACGAAATCCGATCAAAGGTCCGCGTTGAGCTTCATAGAACGCGACGACTTCCTGAAGCGCGTCCAGATCCTTGACACCGTACCCCGCTTCATAACGGCGTCGGGATTGCATCCAGCGCTGATTGCGCTTTTCGCGTCCAGAGCCCAGGGTTACGATTTCTGTACTGCGCTCCGGCCCACCAGACGAACCAAATGCAATATCAACCGGGAACCGCACTTCGTTGAAATCGGATAATTGAGGCATAATTGATTCCACTTCATGTCCTTTACGAAGGCGTCACAGACCGCGACGCCCCCGACTGACGGTTCGGGCCAACATCGTCGAGATCTGCCCTTCAGACTGTCGAAAACCCTGCACATCGGGAGTGCTCACATTGAAGACAACATTGATGGCACCGCCATTGCCCTGCGTTCGCACACCAAGTCTGCCATCCCCACCACGGGCCAGAGGCAGCACAGCCTCAGCTCCCGCTTCTCCCATCACCCCCAGAGACTGACCAGCAGCAAAGAAGGTTGGTGCGGCTACAACGCCACCACGCGCGAACGGGATAACACTGCTGGGGCTGGCCGGGCCGATAGCCGATGATCCAAACGAGCCGGAAAAACCGGAAAAGAGGTTTTGAAAGAAATTTGATGCCAGATTTTCAAGTGGTTTGAGACCGGCTGAAAGCGCAATGCCCGACAGCCGCAAGGCCAGTGTTCGCAATGTGTCTTCAAATGAACGGCTACCGATGATGGCAGACTTAATGGTGCTGGAGAACGCAGACCCAAACCGGCGCGACTGCTTTTCCAGATCTGCCATTGCCAATGAAAATCCTGACAAATCTGCGGTTAATGGTTGTGCCGAAATGCGCGCGCATGGCTGCTGCCAGTTCCGGCACGCTCAATGCCCAAAACGCCTGCGGAGACAATCTGAGAACACCGAACCCGAACTCCATTGCCCTGTCCCAGGGAAAAGGCTCCGGGGATTTGTTCATGTGGCAGCGCCATTGACGTTGACTCGATCATCAATAAATGTCGCGGTAAGCAGGTTGGAAACGATGGTGGCATAGCCAATCGCACCCCCATCGACCTGCATCTCAGCCACCTCATTATCTTCAACCAGATGGCCTGCTCCGCGAAGGCCTGCAGCAATAACGCGCAGCATGTCGCGGGCTGAGAGTTGTCCCTTTGAAAAACGTTCTGTCAGTGCGGTAAGGTTCTCCGCCTCAAATGCGTTTTCCAGTTCCGCCAGAGCGCCCAGTGTGAGGCACAAAGTCCAATCACGACCATCCAGCTTTGCAGATATTTCACCGCGATGCCGATTGGTCATTGGGATGCCTCCACGAAAGTCAGCGGACCAGCTGATTCCAGGCTCAATTCAAATGTCACTTCCCCGCTATGCTCACCCGCATATTCCAGGGCGGACAATTGAAACAGACCCTGCACAGCACCGAAATCTGGAATGACAATCTGCCAGTTAACGATGGATCCGCCGAAGAACAGGGAACGAACCTGAGCATCGGTTGCTGCGTCCTTGAAAATTCCTGAACCGGAAACTGACGCACGTTGCACACCGGCACCGGCAAGCAGTTGGCGCCAACGCCCAACACTTTCAAAATCAGTGGCATCAACCGGCTCGGTGTTGAAGGCGATGCGACGTGACCGCATTCCTGCGACCGTGACAAAACTCCCTGTTGATTCATCCTCGACTTTGAGAAGCAGGTCTTTTCCTTTTTGAGCAACCATTGAACGGTTCCCTTCGATTGATAAACGATGTTTTGTTCGTGCCTTATTGGGCGCGAGGCTCTGTCACGGCGCGAAAGCGCAGAACGCCATGCAGATATCCTTCCGCCCGATCCCGCCTCGTTTCAGCTAGTTGAAAGCAAAGATTGACAAGATGGTGGTCATCCAGCGCAGGCAGATTCGCCGCCATGATGCGTTTGACATGGGCCTGCAAGTCGTGACTTTCGTTCCGGTTTGCCGACTTCGACCAAGTGTGGACAAAAAAGACGATGGCTTCTCCATCCTCAGTTGCCGTACTCCAGTCTGACGACGCTGACCGTCCAACGACCACATAAGGTGGAGAAACACGTTCCGGCACCTTGTCGAAGACTTTTGGACCACCAAGTTGCGCCACAAGTTCTGTATCTGCAGACAGAGCAGTGAAGAGCGCATGCCGCAGATCTATTGTTGCATCGCCCACAGCTATTCACCTCCCTGATCAAACTCGGCATCGAAATCCAACATGCCGGTCCGGCTACCGGACTGGCTTGTCTGATCATCGAACACAAACCGAACGTCATTTGTGTCCTGACGTTCTTCAGTCGCAGGCCCTGATACGATCTCCACGATTGCTGAGGCATCAAGCAGTTCGCCGGCACGCCGTTCCAAAGCAGATTTCAGTTCGACATCGTTTAGCAGACTGCGTCGGCGGCTAATTGCGATATGCAAAGCGTCCATCACCGCCCCTCCTCACGCGTCATGCAGACCAGATATTGGCTGCATTCATCGGGGTCGTGGACCGTGATGATTTCAAATGTGCGCACCCCTTCGCGCAACCGCCAGCCACTCATGATGTCGGGCCGAAAGCGCAGCACGATCTCGTGCGTCAGCATCTCCTGGCGCTGTTGGGCAAGTTGGTTTGATGTCGGTTTGGCCGGACCCAAGGTGCCCCAGACATCGGCAACCACTTGCCAGCTTTGATTCATCTCGCCCAAGCCATTTGGGGTCTCGGTCAAACTTTCCAAAACGAAACGATGGTTCAGCGCACCAGGGTCAAAGGCAATTTTGCGGTTCACAGGCGCATCTCCCTAAAAGGCGAGACAAGTGCATCAAATCCCGATGGGATGGAGACCGGTTGATCGCGGGGATCCACTGCACCCCGGAACTCGTACCAGTGGGCGGTGAGCATCAAAATGGCCCGCTTGATTGTATCGGGGACATCAATTCCAAAATCCCCCATACCAACCACCATATCGATCTCCACGCCATTTGCGGCCTGAGCGGTAGAAATGGACGAAGAGAATTGAAGCAATGCCGGCTCACTGCCGCGCACAAGCTCGAAGTCGTTTGAGGACAGAATTGAAGGATTGCCTTCCTGATCGTAAATCGTCACCGCCGAAATTGACTGTACGGGACGCAAGCGCAGTGCAATGCGTCGATTGTCTGCCATGCAGGTTTCGTATTGCCGCCAGCTTTGCGTAATAAATTTCTGACCACTCGCCGTTTCGGCATAGTACCGCGCAGCAGTCATCGTACTGGAGATCAATGGGTCTTCGTGACTATGGTCGATCCGCAAATGGGCCTTGGCTTCAGCCAGGTTTATCGGCTCCAATTGTGGAGCTGAGATTAGAGCAACGGTCATCGCGACCCCTCAATAATTGTTGGTAGAAATCAAAACGGCCCCGTTCAAAAAAGAACGAGGCCGTCTAATCGTCACGCGAAGGCTCATACAGACCGATGATGACTCATCAGCCTGCACAAGGGAGGACGCCTACGCCGTGCCGAATTTTACAAGTTTGATGCCATCAAAATCCTGGATGCCGCCGCCCACACGCTTGGTGATGTAAAACAGGACATAAGGCTTGGCCGAATAAGGATCTCTCAGGATACGAACGCCTGACCGGTCAACGACCAGGTAACTGCGACGGAAATCACCAAAAGCAATCGCCGTGGAGTCCGTCGAAATGTCCGGCATATCTTCCGCTTCGACCACTGGAAAACCCATCAGCATGGCGTTCATGCCCGCGCTGGCCGGTGCCTGCCACAGATAGTTTCCGTCCGCATCTTTCAGTTTACGCAGCTCAGCCTGAGTTTTGCGGTTCATCACAAAATTTGCATTCTGCCTGTAACCGGCTTTGAGAGCATAGATCGTGTCAATCAGGACATCAGCACCGTCAGAGGCTGCCAAAGCTCCATCAGCCCCCGTAGCGACATAACCCAAATTCCCCCATGACCAGGAACTCTCATCCACGATTGGTGCTGAAAGAAACCCGGTTGGTTTATTGACACCATCACCATTTACGAAGGCGGCGCCTTCCTGTTCTGCAAAGGCTGTTTCAACCTCTTCCACAATCCAACTGTCGAGGTCGACCGCTGCATCTTCAAGCAATGTCGGCGTGGCAGCTGGCATGGCGTAGAGTTCCATTGTCGGGAACTGCAGTTCGGCAAGTGACGGGGTTGCGGTCTCAGGACGCACTTCTGTTTCACCCACCCAGCCAACAGCCGGACCTGTCGACGCAAATGGCTTCTTATATATTGATGCCGAAACCTGTCGCACGGATGCTATGGAGCGTATGGGAGAAACAGCTGACAGGCGTTTCCCAATTTCATCAGCCAGGTCTTCCGGCACAAGGTATCCGCCATCAGGGTCCGACCCTGCCGACAACGCCTTTCCTTCCAGCTGGCGCAGGCCGTTTTCCTGTCCACCGCGCAAATAGGAATCGAACCCCTGTTTGTGCTCAATCTGCGCGATACCATTGGTTGTCGAACCGCCAAGTGCGGGACGCTGATTTTTCAGGATCAAAGTATCGATATGTCGCTTTTGTTCGTCGACAGCGCGGTTGATGCGGTTCATTTTTTCTTCGGTAACAACATCTGCTGCCATGCGGGATTCAATCTGACCAAGACGCTCTTCGTTTGCGTCTTTGAAAGATTCAAAGGCATGCATGAAGTCATCAAAGGCTTCTGCGATTTCTCCGCCGGTGCCCATTTTGGTTTCAGGTGCCGGTTCAGGGTTGTTGAGTGTCATTTTATGCTCCGTTCAGGTTCTGTTGGCTTTTAGGGTTTGAGCAGCACTGCGTATGCGATCAGCAAAGTTTGCAGTGCTTGTGCCAGCAGCGTCCCGCCTGCTTGCAAGTGCGGCAAAACCCTTACCAATTATGGTACGGGCCTCGCTGCGGGTAAGCCCAGCGTCCTGCGTGAGCCATCGTTCAAATTGTCGAATACTTGGAAGCCGCCTTGCGGCTGTTTTGCCGGATGCAGCTTTGATCTGTGTCACCCGTGCCTGTGGCAGCATGGGAAACGTTACGACCGAAATTTCCCAAAGGTCTGCCTCGAGAATGGTGCGAATGCCGGTCTTGCGGTCTGTGCGGCTTCTTTTCGTTCGAAAGCCGATCGACAATCCATCAACCGCTCCGCCCCGCATCAGGGCGAGCACCTCTTTTGCTTTTCTGGATTCCTGGACGATACGGCCCCGGACAAACAGCCCTTTGTGGTCCTCACAAACTTCAATCCAGGTGCCAATTGGTTCGGCAGGGTCGTGTTGAAACAGCATTCGTATATCTGCAGCCGGACGCTTCAAAAGAGCCTGTCTGAATGCCCCGGCCTGTACCTGATCCTTGCCCAGATCGACTTTGCCAAACAGGCTTGCATAGCCGCTAAATGTTCCATCGGCATCCACCCTGTCGAGCGGTATTGAAAGCCTTTTGTGTTCCAGCTCTGCAGAATAATGCGCCATGTTATTGCTCACCCGTTTTCTCTTTCGACTGTTGGTGTCCGGTCTGATTTGGGTCTCTGGGCGGTATTGCCCGCAATCGGTCAGGCCAGCGCTCGGCAAGCCGCTGCGCAACGCCAAGCACCCACCACGCACACAGGCTGGCCAGTGTCGCGCCCATCAGGCTCATTTCGACAACAGAAATCTTATCCAGAAGACCCAGGGCATCGGCAGCTTTCATACCCGCCGGCCCACCAAAGACGATGCCGGTTACCATGCCGACGCTCAAACGCAGGAAAGCTTCCCGGCGCCCTTTGGGAAGCACGTAGGCAATCGAAATAAATGAGCCGGCCAGCGCCCCGATAAACTTTGCAAACAAAAGGGTTGGGGCAACCTCTCCCATGGAGACGTTGGCATGGAAATCACCAGGTGCCTTAAACATCTTCAAGTCCCGAAGATGTGCCCCGTGGCGAATATCCTACGGCCTCTCGCTTTTCGTCATCACTGAGAAATTCGGCGCGCGACAGTCGCTTCCAAACCAGCTCCCTCTCAGCGGCGAGGCCCTCCACACGATCTTCGTCAATCGCAATACGAATGTCTTCGCCAAAATGTGGAGCCAACCAGTGGTTAAACGAGTCCAGCGTGCGATTGATCATCGGAAGAAGCGTCTGACGGGCAAATGCCCGGTTCGCTTCCTGATAATTGGAATAGGTATTGTCACCAGGAATGCCCAGCAACATGGGAGGAACACCGAAGGTCAAGGCGATGTCGCGGGCGGCGCTGTTTCGACCATCAACAAAGTCCATATCGCGGGGGCTGTATCCCATGGCTTTCCAGTCCAGCCCTCCCTCCAACAAAAGTGGCCGTCCTGCACGAGACGCACCCGTATACCCTTCTTCCAGCTCCTGTTTCAGCCTTTGATACTGATCGTCCGATAGATTGGCGCCATTGCTGGACGAGTAAACAAGAGCGCCTGAGGGCCGTGCCGAATTATCAAGCAGGGCCTTGTTCCACCGATTGGCGGTATTGTGCACATCAAGCGCCATCAGAGCGGCCTGCAAGGGAGGAAAGCCATGCAGCTCATCCAGGGGATGAAACAGGCTCAGATGAAGGACAGGCGATGCACCGCTTGCGTCAACCCGATGGGTCACCCGACCTTTGCCAGCAGAATATTCGTAACCACTCACCCAACCATCGGCATCGGTCAGTACGCGAACCCGGTCCGGCCGCAGCACATGCATTTCGCGGGGGTGGTCATCCACACTGACCATCTCGACATAAGCGTTGCCCGAAACCAGAAGGTGACCCACAAGAGTTTCACGAAACTCGCGGCCACCTTGTCTGGCATTTGGACGATTGAACAAAGAAAGCAAAGGATGCGAACTGTGTTCCTGCACGCCATCGTACAAAAGCAGGGGAATGTTGGCCGCCGTCTCACTGATCAGCCGCACGCACCGATACACAATCGGATTGCGCATGAAACCTGCGCGTGCCAGTGAATTGTAGTCGGTGCGGGACCATCCCGCCTGAATGTTTTCAGCAAACGCGAACAAGGGGCCTGAAACAGATTTTGTATCTGTTGGAGCTGCCTGACCTGACGGTGTCTTTTGCAAACTTGACTCGGCAGCATTTGAGCGCGCCGGCGTCAGCCAGCGGAAATAATTTTTCATATCAATCCCATTTGGTCTTTTTGATTTGCGCAGGTCTAAAGTGAACGCGCCCGCGGCCTGTCGGTGTTTGTCAGCATCAGATCAGTCAATGCCCAAACCAGAGCGTCCACCCGGTCCGGCGACCGTCCAGACGACAATCCTCCCAGACCAAAATCACACATTTCGTTTTCAAGGTCGCTGTGAAAGCCGACATGCGAAACCAGGCCCCTCTCATAAAGATGGGCCACCGGTTCTGCCCGCAACCATTTACCCCGGCTGGCCTTTACCTGCCGGATTGCCATGTTTGCGTCGGCAGAGCGCAACACACTCTCCGCCATATCTCCACCTTGATTGGTTTCGATCACGACACGGTCCGCCTGGTAACTTGTATACAACTGCAACGTCATAGAGGACCAAAGTGCAGGCGAGACGGCTGCCATCGTTCGATCTTCCAAAATATAAGCACGTCCATCCTCAGCCAGTCCGGCGACGATGAGACCGCAAGCATCTGAGTTTTTGTTGGCCGTAACCGGCGGATCGACGGCAACGACAACACGGGTCAATGTCGGATGGGTGCTGCACCGGTGCCTCTCCAGGAGATCTCGTTGCCATAACGCATCCGGCCGGTCCTCAATGATTTCTCCGTCAAGTTCCTGTCTTCCCAACCGCGTACCCCGATAGGTGCCGACAATCCGTTCAAAGAAACCAGCAGCCAGATTGCTTCGGTTCTCATCTGTCGACATCCGAGAAATCGCAGTTCTGGTGTCGGCCATGATCTGCTTGATCAAAGGCACTGCACGCGGGGTCGTTGTAATCGTTTGCCGTGGAAATGAACCAAGCCGCAACCCGAATTGCAGCATGTTCCATGTCTCCTGACCGTATTTCCATTTTGCAAGTTCATCACACCATGCAGCTCCGAACTGCGGACCGCGCAACGCTTCCGGGTCCTCGGAAGAAAAGACCTGAGCGATGGCCCCGTTGGGCCACTCCAGTCTACGGCGTGAACTGGTCCAGACCGGCCGTTCATCTGGCGGATGCAGGCGCAGCAATCCGGAGTCTCCTTCGATCATCACTTCGCGAACATCTGCGTAGGTTTCACCAACCAGTGCGATACGCCCGACAGGTTGTTGAACCAGAGCCGGGTCTCCCAGTGCAATGCAACGCACCCATTCTGCACCTGCGCGGGTCTTGCCGGAACCTCTTCCGCCCAGGACCAGCCAGTTTGTCCAGTTGGAAAACGCCGGAATTTGAGCCGGTCGCGCCCAGAAAATCCACCGCCAGAAAAGATGAACGGCAAGCTCTTCGGGGAGCTGTTTCAAAAAACGTTCAACAAGCCCCCTCCTCTCCAAATTCTTCAAGGAAGCGTGCCAACTTCTGATCGAGTGCAAATGTTCGCTGGGGTCCGGCAATTGTTGAAGGCTGGCTTGATCCGGCATGATGGTTTGAATTCTCTTCCCCAATGTTGATGCCGTATCGAACTCCCAGAGTCGCCAGCGATTCCAGAGATTTCGACATGAGCGAAAGTGCACGCGCGTGTTTGTCTGAGTTTTCAGGCTCGTTCATTTCATTGAGTTGCTCGATCTGGTGCAACAAAACCTGAGACAGACGGCTATAGACGGCAGCAGCAGGGTCTCGCTGTTTCCACTGTCCATGAACCTTCCGCTCCTGAAGTGTTTCCAGACGAACGCCGCAGGCGTCACACAGCAGATCGATCGGCGCGCCCCACACTTCGTAAAGTGCGCGCACAGCTTCCCACTTCTTCAATGCGCGTTCGCCCATGAAAACACCGTTTCTTAGTCAATATGTTTGTGGATAGAGAGATGCTGCAGGATCAACAAACGACGCTGACTGCGACAGTCAGGGCTGTTTTTGCCCACTTCTCCGATTGTGCGCTTAAGCTACACCAACAGCGTCACGGTGTCAATGACTTTTTTCCTATTTCTTGATTATTTTCCTATTTTGGAAATTTGTCTACCCAATCAACCAGATGATCCTCGTAGTCAGCGGGGGTCAGACCGTCTTCGCTGATCGTGCGACCTCGCACGCTGATGCCCGCTTCATGAACCGAGTCCGGGTCGCCGGTGATCAGCGGATGCCATGAGGGCAATGTTTTGCCTTCATCGAGAAGCCGGTAAGCGCAGCTTGGCGGCAGCCAAGAGTAGGTCTTGATGTCAGCCGGGGCCAACTTAACGCAGTCAGGCACGGTCCTGAACCGGTTTTCATAGTCGCGGCACCGGCATGAATGATCGTCGAAAAGCGTGCAGGCAATGTTCGTGAAGTGAACTTCGCCCGTGTCCCAGTCTTCAAGTTTGTTGAGACAACATCTGCCGCAACCATCGCAAAGTGATTCCCATTCCTGCACGTTCATTTCGTCGAGCTTCTTGTCCTCCCAGAACGGGTTTTCAGCGCCCTTCACCTTGAATCGTGATTTATAGACCACCAGCTTGCTCCTTGGGCGGAAATGTCGGACAATATAACCTAGTTTCCCGATGATGTTTGCGATCACAACCACGAAGCGGAGCCTGCGTAAAGCCGATGCGCGACCCTTTTGAAACAAAAAAGAAATGGAAAGGCTGGAACAGCCTGATGAGTTTCGACTCCTGGGTCGACGACGCGATGTACCGTTTCAAGTCGAGCGGTGGAGCGACGTGGGAGTCTTTGACCGTTTTCTTCCGGCGTTTTCGAGTGCAGGGTTTCAAGAAGTCTGTGATCGAATTTCTTTGCGAAGGACTGACACTGGGAACAGCAGGAGCGGTTCTTATGCTGGCGCTGGCAAAACCGGCGTTTGAAGAGACAGAAAAGAACTGGCGGGCACAGCAGGATTTTGCTGTTACCTTCCTCGACCGGTTTGGAAATGAGATTGGCCGCCGCGGTGTTTTGCACAACGATGCAGAACCTATCGACACGCTGCCGGATCATTTCATCAAGGCGGTGCTGGCGACGGAAGACCGCCGTTTCTTCGAGCATTTTGGCATCGATTTCCTGGGGCTTGTTCGCGCCATGGTCGAAAACGCCCGTGCCAATTCCGTTGTGCAGGGCGGGTCCACGATAACCCAGCAATTGGCAAAGAACCTGTTCCTGACCAACGAACGAACGCTAGAACGAAAGATCAAGGAAGCTTTCCTGTCACTGTGGCTGGAATATAATCTCCCCAAGAAGGAGATTTTGAAGCTTTACCTCGATCGCGCCTATATGGGTGGCGGTGCGATTGGGGCGGCGGCGGCGTCAGAATTTTATTTCGACAAGAACATTCGTGATGTCACTTTGGCGGAAGCCGCCATTCTGGCTGGCTTGTATAAAGCTCCTTCCAAATATGCCCCTCATCTAAATCTTCCGGCAGCACGCGCCCGCGCCAACGATGTGTTGACCAACATGGTGCAGGCCAATTTCATGACCGAAGGACAGGTGATCACCGCCCGACGAAAACCGGCAAGCGTGGTGGAGCGCGAAAAAACTGACTCGCCCGACTATTTCCTCGATCATGCATTTGAGAGGGTCAAGGAACTGGCCGTTGGTTTCCGCACCAACACACTGATCGCAAAGACAACACTCGACCCCAGCTTGCAAAAGGCGGCGGACGACGCCGTTCTTTCTCATTTGCGTCAGTTTGGTAAGGAAAAGCGGGCCAGTCAGGCGGCCATGGCAGTTATCGAGAACGGTGGCGCTGTTCGCGCAATAGTCGGCGGAAAAGACTATGGTGAAAGCCAGTACAACCGGGCAACCCGTGCCCGCAGACAACCCGGGTCAACGTTCAAACCCTATGTCTACACCTACGCTGTCCAAAAAGGGTATAAGCCCAATTCCGTCGTGAACGGCGGCCCGGTTGTTATTCGTGGCTGGAGCCCGCAAAACTATAATGGCGCTCGGTTTGGCCGCGTTAATCTCACCCGCGCACTGGTGAAATCCATCAACACCGTCCCGGTTCGCATCGCCAGTGAACTTGGCCGTGGGCCCATTGTCGAACTGGCCAACAGGATGGGAGTGGACTCACCTCTCACCGCTGAGCCGGCCATGCCCCTTGGTACAAATGAAATGACCGTCATTGAACAGGCAACTGGCTATGGGGTCTTCATGTCGGGCGGATACTCAACCAACCGTCATTCTATCGTCCAGATATCCGACGCAGCAGGCGAGACCCTCTACGATTTCAAAAAATCAGGCCGCAAAGCAGAACGTGTTATCTCTGACGAGGCGACTGAAGCGATGAACGTTATGTTGTCTCAGGTGCCCGAATGGGGAACCGGACGCCGTTCGAAGCTAGCCGGTATCAAAACAGCCGGAAAAACGGGCACAACCCAGGCCTATCGCGACGCCTGGTTTGTTGGATATACCGGCAATTATGTAGCTGCGGTCTGGTTTGGCAACGACAATTACAGCCCGACCAACCGTCTCACCGGCGGCAATCTTCCTGCAATGACCTGGAAGAAGTTCATGACCTATGCGCACAAGGATATCGAGCTGCGCCCCCTCCCGTTTGTTGAAGCGGAGGTACCGAAAGACAATCAAAATGCGGCTCCTGTTGCGTCCAATCGTCCGGTTGATATTCCTGTTTCGGTTGTTCGTCAGCAGCCCCTGCCGCTCGATACGGCCCGGTTGTTGCGTCGCCTTGAGCAGGAGTTCAAGGAAGCACCAACTTTGAAAAGCCGGCCAGTGGCGTCACGTCAAAATGGGGTGCGCAAAGCCGCTGTTTCTGTTTCGAGCCAATCTAAGCAGACCCGCTGATGCTGCCTCATTCTATCGCCTGTCTTCCTGGCTAGATTATAGACGATGCGAACCTTTCTCTCACTTGTTCTTGTGGTGATAACAGGCCTGGCGCTTGGCGGAGTTTTCTCCTGGTATTCCATTCGCACCAATCACGGGTTTGGTGCGTTGTCGATTGGTGAGTGGACTGCCTGGCCCCTGGCCGGCAGTCAGGATTCCGACCCCTACACAAAGGCAAAGGTGGCCGCCGATGGTGAAGTACCATTGGGCATCGCCGAGGGCATCGCCTTTCATGCCGACAAAGACGCGACCGGCCAACCGCTGCGGCAGGATTGTTCCTACAAGATTTCAGGCATCACTCCCCCTGCACGGCTCTGGACGCTTACGGCTCACCGGCTGGATGGGCGCCCGGTTTCAAGCTCCAACGGAACACCGGCGGTCCTTGTCTCGCGGCAGCTTGTACGCAGTGGCGATGGTTCCTTCGATATCGGCGTTGGCGCCATCCCTCCAGGCGGCAACTGGCTGGAGACACAGGGCGAAGGACCCTTCAAGATTATTCTTCGTCTTTATGACAGTCAGGTAACCAGTGCGCGGGGAATTGTTGAGCCGCGAATGCCAAACATCCTCCTTTTGGGGTGTGGATCATGATGCGGTTGCTTTATCCAGTTGCGATCACGCTGCTGTTGGCGGGGATCGTCCACATTCTGATAATCCTGCTGATCCCCTCCTATGCAGCCAAGGATGCCTGGGCCAATCTGGAAAAGGTCGGCAAACCCTGGAATTTTGAGATTATCGCCAAACCGGGACTTACGGAAGGCCCTCTGCCTCTGGTGGATCCGTCCTTCGGCGTTGCTGCCTGTCGTTACGATCTGGGCGAAGCTCCACTTTCGGTGGAAGCAGAAGGCATTCTACCCTTTTGGTCTGTCGCCATCTTCGACCGCCGCGGCCGCAATATTTACAGCTTCAATGATCGCACAGCAATTGAGCGCAAGTTATTCCTGATCGTCGTCGATCCGGTGCAAATGGCACAGCTGCGTAAAAACCCTCCGGAAGAGGCTGAAAAAGCCGTGGTTGTGGAAGCTGAATTGAAACAGGGTTTCATTTTGATCCGTGCGCTGCAGGAAGATCCAAGTTGGGAATCAACCGTCAGTAAATTTCTAAGCGATGCAAAATGCGAGAAATTTGATCTTTCCGGCAGTGATGCCGATTCCTGATCAGATTGGATCGAATGAAGTTAGCAGGCGCCTTCAGCAACAACCGCCAAACTCTTGGATAATCCTGCACAGGTTGCCTCTTTGTCGCAAGCAGCAGAGCCGCTTCGCTCATAGCGAACCCCTGGAAAGAAAACGATCTCAGCGCTGCCCTGTCCCTTTGGCAATCGGGCTGCCGATGAAGCGCGCGATTTGGCGCTGCCGCCTTCTATGGACACAATTTTGGCCACGATTCACCTGCGCTCTACAAATGGCATCTTGATTGGGGAGCCGACCGTGATCAGCTCGGGTACCGACAAAATGACGGTTTATAGTTAACAGCTTGCTAAGGGTATTGGCGCATTGTGCGGATAGAAAATGAACCACAGGAATTCTATCCATGTCAGCGGCCGCCACCCGTCCTCAGTCCGGCTTTTTTGATGACGCCGAGCGCAACACCAATTCCCTGTTGCCCGACAGACAAAGCAGTCTCAATTCTGCTGACGAGCTTCTGTTAGTCGCCACTGATCGTTTCTGCCACGCGGGAACGTACAACCGGTTGACGCTTGAAGAATATAAGGAAGCGTTCTTTGGTCTAGTTGAAAAGGTGTCGGGAGCAACCAAGCAGATTATCTGCCGCTCACTGGCAGACAGTTCCTTCACGCCGCAATCAATTGCGTTGCATCTGGCTATGGAGCCACTCCTGATCAGCACACCAATGCTGACGAGAAGCACGGCCCTTGGGCAGTTGGACATGCAGCAGGTGATCAACAAAAAAGGCGTGGCGTATGCCCGCATTCTCTCATCACGTCCAGACATTGGTCAGAGTCTTGTAACGCGGCTGCGTCAACTGGACGATGAAATGGTCAATCAGAGACTTGATCGCAATGAAGCCATCGCTCCCCAAACAACCGGAGTTCCAACCATGCAAGATCAAAAACCTATCCAGCAGCCACAAGAACACACCGGAGAAGAATCCACATTCTCAGCGCGTGAAAAGCTGATGGAAGCGGCTGCGCGTGGTGGACGGCTCGAACAAACTACCACTCAACAGGCACCTTCATCAAATGACGAAGGCTATGTCAGGATTGCAGATTTTGGCTCGGCTTTGCTGACTGCTGCAACGGCCGGTAGTGGGCAGGGCATGGCAATCCTGATGCAAAAGCACGCCTCCCTCAGCCTGGAAACAGCTTATCAGGTTCTGGAAGACGATACCGGCGATACGCTGGCCGTTCTCCTGAAGGCATCCGATATCGATCCTGCCCTGGCCAACCGCATACAGATGCTCACATTCCCCTCCATCGGCCTCAGCGTTCAAAACGCCATGCGGGCAATCGAGTTTTACAAAACTCTGCAAACAGGTTCCTGTCAGGAAGCTGTTGCACAATGGCCAAAAGAAGAGATGCTGGCTCCAGCCCATCAGCCTTATCTGGAAGAAGGAAGTCCGGTACGCGGAGCACCTCAATCAGACACCGGCAGACCGGCGGAAGATCAGATATCCACCACAAGACGCGCTGCCAGCTAGTTTCAAAAATCAGCAGGTAGGTCAGAAACTGCGCTAGTTTTCATCCGCCTGGATGAAAGAGCGGCCTTGCTTGTCTTCGATTTCGATCACCCAGACATCGGGGTCGAAAGAGCGTTCGCGCGCGACCTTTTCTGCAAGTTCATTGTCCGTCAGATTTTCGGCAACCTGCTCGAACAGGCGGTCAACGGACCGTCCTGAGCCATAGCTCATCTGCGGTGCAGGGCCCAATAGGGAAACATGGCCCGACAGGTCATTGACGATTATGAAAATTGCACCGGCTTCAGCCGCGCCCTTGTGGATGATTGTTGCAAACGCGCCCTGTTGTGAAGCGCGCCGCAAGAGCGCGCCTACCCAGAATTCAGAAGTTACCCGCAAAGAGGTCAGCCCTGTTTGTAAGCGCCGATTTCGCTGAGTTTATCCAACACACCTTTTGAAGGCTCTCCGGTGATCTTCATGCCGAAGTTCAATTGGAAACGCTGAATAGCCGTTGCTGTTTGCTGACCCATTTTTCCATCAACAACCACCTCGTCATAGCCAAAGGCGCGCAGCCCCGTTTGGATACGGGCCACTAGTCCATCCGCCACATCTCTTGGTTCCTGTGCCGAGACCGAAATGGTCTTTACCTTTACCGGAGCACTTGCCACTTCCCGGGCCTTAGGGACCGGGACTTCCTGCGGACGAGCCGATGCAGAAAGCAAAATTGTGGTCAGCAAACGCACGGTAGCAATACCGTCCTGTTTGGCGGAATGATCTCTTTGAAAGGTCTTGATCGCATTTTCAGTCTGCTTACCGTACAATCCGTCAAGTTCTCCGGAATAATATCCACGAACCGACAATGCGGATTGCACTTCACGCACCAGGTCAGGCGACGCTTTTTCGACAGCTGCAACCTGCTTGGTTTTGTTATCCTTGTTCCCAACGGTCGCTACGGCCTTCTGGCTGGCGGATGTTGCGGTGTCCACATTGCGCGTCGCAAACATCGGCGAGGGATGCAATCCTGGCTGATACCAGATTGCATTCACAAAGATCGCGGACATGAGACAGACAGACAGTCCGGCACCCACGCACAAGGCACGGTTTTCCGAGACAAATGAGGTTATGGGATTTCCAGAGGCTTGGTGAGCCTTAAGACGTTCAGGCTGATACGCGTGCACAACTAACTCCTTCACTCTGTTTCTCATCGTGGCTCAACTTGGTTATTTTTGAGTTACCAACCGGACGTTTGAGCTGAACAAGCTGTGCCAATTCGTCTGCAGGGAGTGGTCGGGATACTCGCGGTTTCACCGGAAGTGTGATCGTGACGGTTGTGCCCTCACCCTTGGTGCTGGTGATTTCGAACTCACCACCATGCAATTCAACAAGACCGCGGACCACCGACAGCCCCAACCCACTGCCCCCGTACTCCCGATCATGCCCGGTGTTGAACTGCGCGAAAGGCTGCCCGATAGATGGCAGGAATTCAGCATCGATACCGACGCCGGTGTCTTTGACACGCAGCTTGACCGATGGGCCATGCTGTTTGGCAACAATGCGGACCTCTCCACGTTCAGGCGTGAACTTGATCGCGTTGGATGCGAGGTTGATCAGGATTTGCTGACAGGCCCTGCGGTCGCCATTGATTGCAGGCAGACTTTCGGGAACATCGCACTTCACCGCGATATTGCTCTTTTGCGCCATTGGCTGCAGCATCTGCAGTGTCGATTCAGCGACTTCATGCAGCGGAAACTCTGCTACGTTGATTTCGTATTTGCCGGCCTCAATCCGCGACATATCGAGCATATCGTTGACCACACTCAGCAAAAGCTCGCCCGATTGCTCAATCAATCCGGCATATTCACGGCGCTTCTCTTGAGACAGATTGGTGATCGGTTCGTGATGAAGAATTTGGGAGAAACCGATGATCGCGTTGAGGGGTGTGCGCAATTCATGACTCATGATGGCAAGGAAGCGCTTTTGCGCAGCTTGAACATCTTCGACGATTTCGGCAGCTTTGCGGGCGTCGATCTCTTCGCGTTTTACTTTTGTAATATCGCGGGACGTAGAGACAACATCGATAATGCCGGACTCGGGATCCCGCACAGGACGGGCCTGCATTTCGATTTGTTTCCAAATTGTGGAATCGCGGCCTTTACAAAGAACCCGAAGTTCACAGACCTGCTCAGTGTTGGTGTGAGCCGCATCAGAAATTGCCTTTAGAAAGACAATACGGTCCTGCAGGTGGATCTTTTCGACCATTCCGGCTTCAAGAAGACCGTCCGCCGGAAGACCAAACAGCGCACGCGCCGCGTCAGAGGCAAAGAGCGTTGTGCCGTTGCTGTCGTGGCGGGTTATCAGATCCGTGGCGTTGTCAGCAAGCAAACGGTACCGTTCCCGTTCGACCAACAGTTCTTTGCCAAGAGCACGCTGTTGACGGGTCATCCAGCCCAGGAGTGTCGCAATCGCTATTGCTGTAGAGATCACGCCAGCCGGATAAGACAAATCCACGGCCGCAATAGCGTCACCACTATGCGCCGCAAAACCGATGCCACCAATTCCGGCAAACACGGCACAAACGCTAAACGATAGTGAGAAACGCTGCCCGAACAGAGAAGCAATGACGGGCAAGGCGCAAAACGAAACCAGCAATGCCGATCCCAGACCACCGGAGGCCAGGCAAGCCATACCCGCAGCGGTTGCCAAAAGCGCCAGACTGCCCTTTTCAGCCCAGTCCAGTCTGCCCGTTCGTGCGACAAACAAGGCAAGCAGCAGCAAGGCACCCAAACTGACAAACAGGACAGCCACCGGCATGGAGACCAGACCGGCGTTCAATGCGGCAAATACAGGTGCAAACGCTAATGACAAACCACCAGCCAGCATATGCGAACCGATATAGCGTGCATGACGCAAAGAATTTGCGCTTCCTGCTTCCACGCAGGGGTGTACCCATTGGTGGGCAAAATCTTCCAAAGACCAGTTTGACAATGAGAAACGCAAAACAAATCCTCAATGCACAAATGTGCATTTTTCTTGCGATCAAATTTGCACATGGCTTTTAATGGAAGCCTAACCCGGCATCCAAAAACGTCCGTTAGCAGAGCGAAAAACCCTTTCAGCAGGGGCTTTTAAGAAGTTTGGTGAACGGGTCATTAAGCGCTGTCTCATTATGGGCCTCAAGATGAGAAACAGCCGGGCGAGCGCAGGCAAACGCCAACGCTCCGTTAATTTTTCAGGCGATATTGCAGATTGTGGGGTCATATTGTGCCCACAGACTTGGAAGCGGACACGACAATAGATAAGTCTTGCGCACACAAACCGTCCAAAAACCGAAACCAGTTGATGCCCAACCCGCTGACCCTCGACACCGACCTCGATGAGATTGTCGAAAATTTCTCCTTTCTTGATGACTGGGAGGACCGATACGGATATTTGATCGAACTGGGCAAAGCCCTGCGTCCGCTGTCGGAAGACGCGATGAGTGACAAAAATAAGGTTCAGGGATGCGTGAGTCAGGTTTGGCTGACAAGTTCGCGCGACGATGATGGGCGGCTTCACTTTGAAGGGGCATCAGATGCCCATATCGTGAGGGGGCTGGTTGCGATAACACTTTCGATCTTTTCCGGCCACAAGCCAGACGAAATTATCGCAAGGGACGAGCGAGAAACCTTCAAGGCGATTGGTCTTGAAGAGCACCTGACACCCCAGAGGGCTAATGGTCTGCGGTCCATGGTGCGGCGGATCAAGGATATTGCCCGTGAGGAAATAGGCTGATCACCGTATTGTCAGCTCAGGCCGGTATCCCTCACCTGTCCAGGTCTCGACCCGGCCAGACCTTCTATTCCCTGTTGCTGTTCCATAGTGACGCGCCAGGAGGTCAAGTCCGGTTCGTAACATGAGCTTGGCAGAACGCGGGGGCCATCGCCGTTCGCGTTCAACTGCCTCCAGACCTTTAAGAAAACAAACGATATCGGTCAGAACACCGGCAAGATCCGGCCCCAGAGCATCCGCCGCTTTCTCCAAACGTCTGCGCGCATCAAGGGCGCTGTCATTGAGTTGTGCGCGGTCACCCGCACCTGATTTCTTTCCGGCCGAGCCTATGGCCGAATCCCAGCTTGCCGTTACTTTTTGCATCAGCTGGCCACGGGTGAAATCGGCACGAAAGCGCTCACCGGCCTGAAATGCTGCTTCGCTGAGCCAGGGATTACCAGCTTTGTCACGACGGTTGCGCAACCGCGCAAGGGGCGACTCATTGGCATTGATGGTAACCGTTTGCCTCTGGCCATCCACCGTCATGCTTCGTTTCACGTGCTTGCGATGTTGGGCAAGAAAGGGGTCATCTGCCGCGAGCGCCCGTTTCATGCGCTGCTTTCCGGTATCAACGATCCAACACCGCTGCTCCTCGCGTCCGATCAGGCCTGCGCGGTGAAGTATGTCGAGGTCATCCTGGTTGCAGAGCAATTTCCCCTGGCTACCCGCGGTGAGGATAAGGCGGCTGTTTCCGTCCTCGTTGAACAGGGAGATCTGTGCACTGTCTCGTTCATAGAGAAACCGTAATATTCGCAGCCCCATTTTTTGGGATTTGCGGGCGCTCATGCCGTCACCCTTTCCCGGGTTGCCAGGAGGCTTTCATTACCGGCTGTCGATGGTGCACACTGATGGTTCAACTCGCTCTGCATTTCAATGGCGCAACGGGCATCGTTCAATAACGCTTCCAGCTGGCATATCAGCACATCAAAGGCAAAATCATCGCGCTTGTCCTCAACAAGTGCGCAGGCATGTGCAACGGTTGTACGGTCCCGACGAAAATGCAGGCCGACCTCCGTCATCAGGAGACTAAACGTCGTGTGGCAAAGATACATGGCGACCTGCCGGGCCAACGCCACGTCAGCCTTGCATCGGTTTCGGGCCTGCAAACCGGCAAGCGGTACATTAAGCACCAAAGACACCGTCTTTTCGCAAAGACCGCAAACGGCATCACGGTAACCGACCCGGCTGTCGTGGCTTGTTGAAGTCCTGGAAATCGCCTGAGCTGAGGCAGCACCCCCTCCGGGTGTTGCCTTGACAGTTCCTCGCACAAGCATGTCATCGCAGATTGAAAGACCGAAACCGGCCTCTGCCTTTTCAAGCCCTGTCTTTTGTTTCGTTACGTGGACAAGCCGATTGCCGGCCTCACCCCGTTTTTTGTCAAACCTCATATCCCGCATGCCACCTGCGACTCCCAAAATGATCAATAATAGGAATATAATCCTATTTTGAGTCGCGGGGATAAATGCATTGATTTTCCTGGCCGTCAAAATCAAAAAGGCGGGAAACAGAAAAGGCGCTTACATCAAACGCCTTTGCTATTCCCGAAATCAGCCTTACTTGTTTTTGCGTTTGCGCTTTTGGCCCAGGCCCATTTCTTTTGCCAGGCGGGAACGCTCTTTAGCATAGGCGGGCGCAACCATGGGATAGTCCGCTGGAAGATCCCATCTTTCCCTGTATTCCTCCGGGGTCAGATTGTAGTGAGTTTTCAAATGTCTTTTCAAAGACTTAAACGATTTACCATCTTCCAGACAAATCAGATATTCATCACCCAGAGACTTGCGGATTGAGACAGCTGGCTTGGGCTTTTCAGCCTCCGGCTGAGCTGCCGGTCCGCTCAAACCACCAAGCGTAGTGTGCACATCCTTCAAAAGTGCGGGCAGATCACCCACAGCAATGGGATTATTGCTTACATAAGCGGAAACGACTTCGGAAGTGAGTTCCAGAAGCACATCATCGTCATTATTTATTATATTTTCCATCACATTTGCCCCGTGAGATTCTTTAAGATTATTGTTCTTATTCTTGGCCGTGGAAGCAAAGATCGACATTCCTTATCTGTCAGAATGAGATGATTTGCCCACTATCAAACCCAATACGCCGCTGATTTTTGCGTGTCAACGCAGGTTTCAATCAATACTTATTGTAATTATTCGACTAAATCCAAACTTTCACATGTATATGGCAATATTTTGTTTACCAATGCAGTAAACTCAAAAAAACGGCTGCACACCGAAGTGTGAAAACCGGCCAAACGACGGCGTGGTAAAAAGCGGTAAAGAGGTGATTGCATATTGAATTTATTGTCACCTTGCTTAAGAAAACGGGAGGCTGGTGCCGTTCATCAGCCAACCTGATTTGACTGTTTCATCCATTCTGCCTGGAGACACGTTATCCGCGCATTTATGCTTTTTGTGGTGCTGTTTGTGCTGTGGCTGCTTATGTCGGGCATCTACAAACCGCTGGTTGTTGGTCTTGGTGTGATATCATGCCTGCTGTGTGTCTGGATCGTCAGCCGCTTGGAAATCCTTGGCGAAAAAGGCTTTCAGCATGATGTCAGAATAACGAAGCTGGTCAGATATGTGCTGTGGCTGACGGTCGAAATTGGCAAGGCCGACTGGGCTATCGCCAAAGTGATTTTATCCCCTGATCTGCCGCGTCGACAGCGCCTGATTGCGGTCCCCTGCACCCAGCAATCGGATTTTGGGAAAATGCTCTTTGCCAACTCGATCACCATCACCCCCGGAACGGTTACTGTTGAGACAGAGCCCGGTCACTTTATCGTCCATGCGCTGACAGATGAAGCGGCTGATCCTGATGCCCTGGCTGATATGGGTACCAGGGTGCGTGAAACAGAGGCTGGCACGTCATGATGTTTGCTTTTGTTACCATCGTGATCCTGGTTTGCATGGGTGTCGTCATGGTGCGCCTTTTTTCGGGTCCGACATTGTACGACCGGGTTCTTGCCTTGAATGTATTCGGCACCTGCACCGTCTTGCTTATCGGCTCTATGGGCTTTCTGTTTGCCCGCCCGGACTTCCTCGATATCGCCCTGCTTTATGCGCTGATCAACTTTGTCGGCACCATCGCTGTTCTGAAATTCTTCCGCTATCGCCGCCTCGGCGATGCGCCCCATGATGCCGAAATAATCATGGTGCAGGAGAATGAAGAAGATCGGACCGCCCCATGATGGAGATGCTGATTGATATTCTTTCCTGGGCCAGTTTTGTTGGCGGGGCCTTGTTCCTGTTCATCGGATCACTTGGAATGGTTCGCCTGGGGGATTTCTGGGCACGACTTCACGCAGCGTCCATTGTTGATTCTGCCGGCGTTGGGCTGATTTTGTTCGGCATGATGCTGCAGGCAGGACTGACTTTGGTGACCGTAAAGATTGCTATCATCGTCCTGTTTCTGTTTATCACCGGGCCGACAGCATCTCATGCTGTTGCCAATGCGGCCTTCGTTTCCGGGTCGCGCCCGACCGACATGGTGGAAGACATCACAGCTCCCAAGGCCAAGCCGAAAGTCACGAAGCGCAAAAGCCGAAAAACCAAACCGAAGGCCACCACGTCCTCAGCTAAAAAGAAGAGCGGAGCCTGATGGAACTTGCGATTACCCTCATTTTGTTTGTTGCGTTGGTCACAACAGCAATTGCGATCGTCGTGATGCGGCATCTGTTTTCGGTGGTCATGTTGTCCGGTGTGTTCAGTTTGCTGGCAGCACTGCTTTTTATTGTCATGGACGCGGTTGATGTTGCTTTTACGGAGGCCGCTGTTGGCGCGGGTATTTCGACCGTTTTAATGCTTGGTACAATCGCTTTGACAGCACGTTCAGAACTGCCACCGGCAAAGTTTTCGCTCACACCTCTTGCTGTTGTTGTTTTAACAGGCGCGGTACTCATCTACGGCACGCTTGATATGCCAAACTTTGGCACGCCCGATGCCCCGGTCCAAATGCATGTCGGCCCTGACTATATTGCCAAAACTCCAACAGATATCGATGTGCCAAACATCGTCACTGCTGTGCTGGCCAGCTATCGCGGCTTCGATACTTTGGGCGAAGTTACGGTGGTTTTCACCGCTGGTCTGGGCGTCATCCTGCTGATCAGCGGTCTGGGCAAACGTCAACGCAGAAAGCGGGGTAGATGATGGATCATCACCTCATCTTGCGGGTTGTTACCAAGCTGCTTGTCGCGCCCATTCTGCTGTTTGGCCTCTATGTCCAGTTTCACGGTGATTTTGGACCGGGTGGTGGCTTTCAGGCGGGTGTGATCTTTGCTGTTGCCTTTATCCTCTATGGCCTGGTCTTCAGCCTGAAACGGTTATGCAAAACTGTGCCCGACTGGCTTGTTCACCGCCTGATCGCGGTTGGCCTTCTGCTGTATGCCGGTACCGGCGTTGTCTCGATGTTCCTGGGCGGGGCGTTTCTTGACTATAATGTTCTCTCCAAAGATCCGGTCGCCGGGCAGCACTGGGGTATCCTGATCATTGAACTTGGCGTGGGAATCACGGTCTTTGCCGTGATGCTGGCGATTTATTATGCCTTTGCCGGTCGCCCCCCTGCTCTCGACGATGCGGATTGGTAGGGCGTCATGGAACAGATGACCACTCTGACATTCGTTCTTGGCCATATGAACTACTGGCTGTTCGTCGTGCTGATGATGACAGGGCTTTACATCGTCGTGGCACGGGGAAATCTGCTGAAAAAGGTTGTCGGGCTCAATCTTTTTCAAGCCGCCGTTTTCATGCTCTATATTTCCATGGGCAAGGTGGCTGGCGGTACGGCGCCCATCTTCACAAACAATCCGGCGGAAACCTATTCCAACCCACTGCCCCATGTTCTGATACTGACGGCTATTGTTGTCGGCATCGCGACAACGGCACTGGGTCTCGCGCTTATTGTGCGCATCAACGAAACCTACGATACCATTGAAGAAGACGAGATATTGGCGCTCGACCACGCCACGGCACAAAAAGAGATTGACGCTGTTGCAAAGCTTGGTTCTGACGGCGGGGATGTTAAATAGCCATGCCGTTATTGCTGCCTGAAGCACTCGCTGACCACGCCCCTATGCTGGCTGTTCTTGTGCCGCTTCTGGCGGCACCTCTTGCCATGCTGTTTGGTAACAGAGCATTTGCCTACGGCATTTCCTTCGCTGCGTCGGTGGCTTCATTTATCTTTTCAATGTTTCTGCTGGCACGTGTGATGGATGGCAGTGTGCTGTCCTATCATCTGGGCGGCTGGGCACCGCCTCTGGGTATCGAATACCGCGTGGATGCAGCAAATGCCCTGGTCCTGCTTATCGTTTCGGCAATCAGCGCTGTCGTGCTGCCCTTTGCCCGCACCAGCATCGAAACCGAGATTGCCGAGCGTCATCACACACTCTTCTACGCCTGCTACATGCTGTGTTTTACGGGCCTTATGGGAGTGGCGATCACAGGCGATGCGTTCAATGTTTTCGTCTTCCTTGAGGTCTCCTCCCTGTCCACCTATGTGCTGGTAGCGTTGGGAGCAGAAAAAGACCGACGGGCCTTGTCGGCGGCTTATGACTATCTGATCCTCGGCACTATCGGGGCCACCTTTTTCGTGATTGGCCTTGGTCTCATTTACATGACGACCGGCACCCTCAACATGGCTGACCTTGCCCAGAGGCTTACAGGGCTTGAAAGCAACCGCACCCTGCGTTCCGGATTCGCCTTCATTGTGGTGGGCATGGGTCTGAAGATGGCGATCTACCCTCTGCATCGCTGGTTACCAAGCGCCTATACCTACGCCCCCTCAGCCGTTTCCGCCTTTCTTGCGGCAACCGCAACCAAGGTGGCTATCTACGTGGTGTTGCGCTTCATGTTCTCGGTCTATTCGGCCAAATTCGGGTTTGAACGTGACACGCTGCAACTGATCATTTTTCCGTTTGCGATTATTGCCATGTTCGCGGCATCAATCGTGGCTTGCTATCAGATCAACCTGAAACGGATGCTGGCCTATTCCAGTATCGCCCAGATCGGCTATATGCTGCTTGGCGTTTCAATGCTCAACGTGACCGGGTTAAGCGCAACCCTGGTTCACCTGTTCAACCACGCGGTAACCAAGGGTGCGCTGTTTCTCGCCGTGGGAGCGATTGTCTACCGTACCGGGTCGGCGCTGCTACCGCATATGGCGGGTCTTGGCCGCAAGATGCCGTGGACCAGCGCCGCCATTGTGATTGGTGGGTTGAGCCTGATTGGCATTCCCTCGACAGCCGGTTTTGTATCAAAATGGGTCCTGATAGCTGGCGCCTTTGAAAGAGACGCATGGCCGGTGGCGGTGCTGATTGTCGCTTCGTCACTGATTGCGGTGGTCTATGTCTGGCGTGTGCTGGAAGTTCTCTATCTGCAACCCGCTCCGGCAAATTCAACGGCGACAGAGGCCCCACTGGGCCTGCTTATCCCGACATGGATCCTGGCTCTGGCCTCAATCTGGTTCGGATTGGACGCAGATTTGACTGTGAGCGTATCCCGAACCGCAGCCGAAGCTCTGCTCAATGGCGGGTTTGGCGGAGATGCTGCGATCATTATGGGTGTGGAGGGTCGCAAATGAGTGCGCATGCCCTGCTGCTGGCCAGCCTCGCCATTCCCCTCGCCGCCTGTCTTGCCTGCGTGATCTTCAAACACGCAGAAAATTTACGCGATGGGCTTACGTTCCTTGCCAGCCTCGCATTGCTGGCTGTTGTTGTTGCCATACTCAACACATTCAACACCGGCGCCACGCTGGCAGTCGACCTGATCACCTTCCAGCCTGGCCTTTCACTGGCGCTCAATGTTGAACCACTCGGCATGGTGTTTGCGCTTGTCGCTTCATCACTGTGGATCGTCACCCATATATACGGCATCGGCTATATGCGTGGGAATAACGAGAAGAACCATGGACGTTTCTTTGCGTGCTTTGCCTTTGCGATCTTTGCAACAATGGGTATTGCCTTCTCCGCCAACCTGCTGACACTCTTCCTTTTTTATGAGCTGCTCACCATCTCTACCTATCCACTGGTAGCTCACAAAGAGACTGAAGAAGCCAAAACGGGCGCGCGCACCTATTTGGGCATCCTGATGAGCACCAGCATCATGTTCCTGTTAACGGCGGTCATCTGGACCTTTGTCCTGACAGGCACGCTGGATTTCGAAAAAGGCGGAATTCTCGCTGGCAAGGCCGACGGTATTTTTCTGGCAATTCTTCTCGCCTTGTTCGCGTTTGGGATCGGCAAGGCAGCTTTGATGCCGTTTCATCGCTGGCTGCCTGCTGCCATGGTTGCTCCTACCCCCGTCAGTGCGTTGCTGCATGCGGTGGCGGTGGTAAAGGCCGGTGTCTTCTCCATACTCAAAGTCGGGGTCTATGTTTTTGGCATCGAAAACCTGTCCGTATCTGGCGCTTCACAATGGCTGATGTGGCTGGCAGCCTTTTCAATTCTGTCGGCGTCGATCATCGCCATGGCGCAGGATAATCTGAAACGCCGGCTGGCCTATTCAACCGTTAGTCAGCTCTCCTACATCACACTCGGCGTTGCATTGGCGACCAATATGGGCGTGCTGGGTGGCGGCCTTCACATTGTGACCCACGCCTTTGGCAAGGTCACATTGTTCATGTGCGCCGGGGCCATTTATGTCGCGACACATAAGACGGAAATCAGCCAGATGCGCGGTTTGGGTCGGGCCATGCCCTTCACTTTCGCCGCATTCGGCATTGGTGCTCTTTCTATCATCGGCCTGCCACCCCTGGCAGGTTCATGGAGCAAATGGGCCTTGATGGTGGGAGCGGCAGACGCTGGTCAAACAATCATGATTGGTGTGTTGATGCTGAGTTCGGTTCTGAACGTTGCTTACCTTCTGCCGATATTTGCGCGTGGGTTTTTCAGTCCGGCAACAGGGACCGGCTCCCGCGCCCTCAACGCGCCTGGCCCCTGGCGTCAAAAATTGGCTGAAGCTCCGCTGTTTTGCGTGCTACCTCCCTGCATAACCGCACTTGGATGCCTGGTATTGTTTTTCTATTCAGGCGAAATCCAGGCTTTCCTGTCACCATTGGTCGAAGCGGTTCCGGCTGCCACTTCAGCAGAGCAATAGGAGAGCGGCATGGCCAAACAATCAAAAAAGAAAACGGCTCCCATCACCCCGCTTGGTGAAAAGCTGACCGCACTGGAAAGACCGGACATCATCAAAAAGATGATTCTCGGCCTTGGCGTTTTCTGCGCATTCCTGTTTCTCGCCGACCTCCTGCATATCCGGCACGGCAAGTTCTCGGCGGAAGACCTGTTGGGCTTCTATGGAATTTACGGGTTTTTGGCCTTCACCTTCATTATCATCTCAACCAAATATCTGCGGATGCTGATTGGCCGCACCGAAAGCTACTACGCGCCATCTTCTGTTGATGCGGAAGACTATCCCGAAGGCGAATTGGACGTGAAGGAGCACTCTGATGTTTGAGATGCTCAACGCCTTCTCCGTTACGCCGGTCTTCTGGTTTATCCTGGGCGCACTTGCATTACCCATAGTGCCCAAAGGCCCTTTACGGGCGGCAATTACGCTGGTCATTCCGATTGTCAGCGCCTGGATTATCTGGAACGCAACACCGGGAGTCTATGCAACAGCGAGCCTTGGCGGCCTCGACATCACCCTCATGCGTGTCGACAAGCTCTCCACCATATTCGGCCTGATCTTTTCACTGGCTGCTTTTCTTGCCGCACTCTATGCGTGGCATGTCAAAGACCCGGTGCAGCAAATCGCGACCCTGTTATACGCCGGAACCGCTATCGGCGCGGTCTTTGCAGGTGACCTGATTTCGCTGTTTGTCTATTGGGAGGGAACAGCGATTGCCTCTGTCTTCTTGATCTGGGCCCGAAAAACAGAGGGCGCCTATCAGACCGGCATGCGATATCTGGTCATTCAGATCGGATCAGGCGTGGTTCTGATTGCGGGGATTGCCCTACATTATCAGGCAAGCGGTTCGATCGCATTTGATCGGTTGACCGGCGAAGGCCCTCAAAGCTGGAATATCGGCATATGGCTGATCCTGCTCGCCTTCGGTATCAAATGTGCTTTCCCGCTGCTGCACAACTGGCTGCAGGATTCCTATCCCGCAGCCACGGTTACCGGCACGGTCACACTCTCTGCTTTCACAACCAAGATGGCTGTCTACTGCCTGGCACGCGCCTTTCCCGGCACCGAATTTCTGATTTATGTCGGCGCGGTCATGACCCTGTTTCCTATCTTTTTTGCTGAGATTGAAAACGATTTGCGCCGGGTGCTCGCCTATTCGCTGAATAACCAGCTTGGCTTCATGGTGGTCGGTGTTGGTGTGGGAACAGAGATGTCGTTAAATGGCACTGCCGCCCACGCCTTCTGTCACATTCTCTACAAGGCACTGCTGTTCATGAGCGTGGGCGCTGTCCTCTATCGCACCGGGACATCGAAGGCGTCCGAACTGGGTGGCCTTTACCGCACCATGCCGTGGACGATGATTTTCTGTATCGTGGGTGCGGCGTCGATTTCCGCCTTCCCGTTATTTTCCGGCTTTGTCTCCAAATCGCTCATCCTCGATGCAGCTGCCGACAACAAATATCCGATTGTCTGGGCAGCGCTGGTTTTTGCCTCAGCTGGCGTTTTAAGCCATTCCGGTATCAAGATCCCCTATTTTGCATTCTTTGCTCATGACAGTGGCAAACGCCCGAAAGAAGCGCCCCGCCATATGCTCATTGCCATGGGGCTGACAGCCTTTGCCTGCATCTTTATCGGTGTTTTCCCGGAACTGCTTTATGCATTGCTGCCTTATGAAGTCGAGTATCAGCCCTATACCTGGGCTCATGTTCTGGCCCAGCTGCAATTGCTCGTATTCGCACTGTTCGCCTTCGCGCTGCTCATGCGATACGGGTTCTTCCCCGATGAGAAGCGGGGTATCAATGTCGATACTGACTGGGTTTACCGCAAATTTGCACCGGCGGTGGTTGGTTTTTGCACGCGACTGGTTTCGGTGGTCTGGAGCGAGATGGCTCGTGGAGCCGGATTTCTGTTGCGTGCAGGGCAAACCAAACTCGCACAGATCTACGGCCCTGAAGGGCGTGTCGCGCAGGTTCAGCCGACCGGAACCATGGTCCTGTGGCTTGCCATCCTCCTTGGAGCAACGCTTGCAATCAACCTGCTGGACATCAGCTGAGCAATCGCACTCAAGCAACCTTGTTGACAGGTCCCCTTCGCCCTATTTGAGGGTGTGTGATTCAAGGAGGTCTCCATGCCAAAAATCGACAAGTCTGACGCACAGTGGCAGCAGGAACTGACATCTGAACAGTATTACGTTCTGCGCCAGGAAGGCACTGAGCGTGCGTTCACCAGCCCGCTGAACAATGAAAAGCGCAACGGGAAATTTACCTGCGCCGGTTGTGGCAAGGAACTCTTTGACGCGGGAACGAAATTTGATTCCGGCACCGGTTGGCCCAGCTTTTATGCGCCGCTGGACCCTGATTCCGTCACCGAGCATACTGACCGCAAGCTCTTCATGAAGCGTACCGAAATACGTTGCGCAGATTGTGGTGGACATTTGGGCCACGTGTTTCCTGACGGCCCTGCCCCCACGGGCCAACGTTACTGCATGAACGGTATCGCTATGAATTTCAAACCCAATGAGGATGCCTGAGTGGCTTTTGATCTGACCCGGGCCACCGCGCCAACCGCCGATAAAAAACCAGAAACATCCACCTTTCACGGCATTGAGAAGGTGGACAATTATGCCTGGCTGCGTGCCGATAACTGGCAGGATGTTATGCGCGACCCTGGCCTCCTGCCAGACGATATTCGCGCCTATCTGGATGCCGAAAACGCCTATTATGAAAGTCTGATGGCCGATACGCAGGGTCTGCAGGATACGCTGTTTGATGAAATGAAAGGGCGCATCAAACAGGACGAGTCTTCAGTTCCCTCACCGCACGGCCCTTACGCCTATGCAAGCCGGTACGAAGAAGGTCAGGAATATCCTCTTTTTACCCGCTCCCCACGTGATGGTGGTGATGAAACGATTTTGTTTGACGGCCCCAGGGAAGCCGAAGGGCATGAATATTTCGCTCTTGGTCTGATGTCCCATTCACCAGACCACAAGCAGTTGGCCTGGAGCCTGGACAACAATGGATCCGAATTTCACCACATGCGCATCCGCAATTTGGAGACGGGCCAGGATGGTGACGAACTGACCAGAGATGTCGGCAGCTTCGCGTGGTGCGCCGACAACCAAACGTTTGTCTATGTGCGGGTGGATGAAAATCATCGGCCCAACCAGGTATTCGTTAAGCGCCCCGGCGCTGATGCTCATTTGATTTATGAGGAAACTGATCCGCGTTTCTACGTCAGTGTTGGCAGATCACTGGATGGCAAATGGCTGATTATTCACACCGGGCAAAACGACGAGGATGAAGTACGTCTGCTTCCCGCCGACGATCCGTCAGCTGCCCCGATTTTGGTCGCCCCGCGCCGGGCGGGTCACGAATACAGCGTCGATATGCAGGGCGACACGCTTTATATCACAACCAATTCGCAGGACGCCCAGAATTTTCGGATGATGACGGCGGAAGTGGGCGCGCCTCAGGAGGAGAACTGGCGTGAGCTTATTGCGCACCGCACCACCGTCCTGCTTGACCATTCCTTTGTACTGAAAAATCACCTTATCCGTCTGGAGCGCGAAAATGCCCTGCCGCGCATCGTTGTGCGAGAGCTGACAAGCGGTGAGGAACACACAGTAGCTTTTGATGAGGAGGCCTATTCGCTGGGCATAAGCTCCGGCTATGAGTTCGACACCACCAATCTGCGATTTACCTATTCCTCACCTTCCACCCTTGCCCAGGTTTGGGACTACGATCTGGAGACGCGCGAGCGGACCCTGCGAAAGGAGCAGGAAATTCCAAGCGGACATGATGCATCCGATTATGTGGTGCGGCGTCTTCATGCACCCACCGGTGATGGTGAAGAAATTCCTCTCACTGTGCTGCATCACAAGGACACCCCCATTGATGGCTCTGCTCCGTGCCTGCTTTATGGCTACGGGTCTTATGGCATGGGCATGCCCGCCAGTTTCTCGACCAACCGGCTCAGTCTGGTTGACCGGGGTTTTGTCTATTGCACAGCTCATATCCGGGGTGGTGATGAGAAGGGGCGCAACTGGTACGAGCAGACCAAGAAAGCCGGCAAAACGAAAACTTTCGAAGATTTCATCGCCAGCGGAAACTATCTGGCTTCGCAGAATTTCACCGCACAGGGAAAAATCGTCGCAATGGGCGGCTCCGCAGGTGGTCTACTCATGGGTGCCGTGGCCAACATGGCTCCCTCCCTGTTTGCCGGGGTTATAGCGCAGGTGCCGTTTGTCGACGTGCTCAACACCATGCTCGACGCTTCCCTGCCGTTGACGCCGGGAGAATGGAGCCAGTGGGGCAATCCAATCGAAAGCGAAGAGGAATACAGGATCATCGCGGCCTATTCACCCTACGACAATGTACGTGAACAGGCCTATCCGCCCATCTTTGCCCTGTCAGGATTGACCGACCCCCGCGTGCAGTATTGGGAACCCTCCAAATGGGTTGCAAAGCTGCGTGATGTTACAAACGGTTCGTCGCCAATCCTGCTAAAAACCAATATGGGTTCAGGCCATTTCGGCAAGACCGGACGCTTCGCTTATCTGGAAGAAGTGGCATTGGTCTACGCCTTTGCGTTAAAGGCGGGTTCGATCTGATTGTCTCACAGGGACCGGCATTAAAAAAGGCGACCCACCGAGCCGCCTTTTCAAGAAGTTGTATTGAATCCTGGTGATCAGGACATCGCCGCATCGTGCATTTGAGCGACGTAATCCCAGTTGATCAGATTGTCGACGAATGCTTCGAGATATTTTGGCCGGGCATTGCGATAATCGATATAATAGGAGTGCTCCCAAACGTCGCACCCAAGAATAGGTTGGGCGCCGTGGACCAGTGGGTTTTCACCATTCGGCGTCTTGGAAATCTCAAGCTTTCCGTCCTTCACCGAAACCCAGCACCAGCCAGAACCAAACTGGGTCATGCCTGCGGCGATGAAATCGGCCTTGAATTTGTCATAACCGCCCAGATCGGAATCGATGGCTGCCTGCAGCTTGCCGGGAAGTGACGTTCCACCGCCATTGGGTGCCATCCAGTTCCAGAAATGAATGTGATTATAGTGTTGGGCTGCGTTGTTAAACAGACCGGCATTCGAACCGTGGCTGGCCATCACCACCTCTTCAACCGATTTGTCGCCCATACCGGCTTCCGCAGCCAGTTTGTTGCCGTTGTCAACATAAGCGAGGTGATGCTTGTCATGGTGAAACTCCAGAGTTTCTGCAGACATATAGTCGCCAAGTGCATCGTAGGCATAAGGAAGGTCGGGGAGGGAAAACGCCATTATTTGGTCTCCTGATTTGTGTTTTTAGCGATCAAATTTCAGCAATAGCCCAGATGATCTGCAAGTTTATCCGATAAATGACCGGGGTTCGAAATTGGTATCACGAAAGCTGCCCGTGCGCGAACTGCCAATAGAGGTCGCGGGCCTTTTTCGCAATAGGGCCTGGTTGCAGATCACGCTCACAAAAACGGGTGATCGGCATCACTTTCGACATATTGCCCGATGCAAACAACTCATCCGCGCTTTGGAAATCATCCAGCGACAACGTCGTTTCATTCACCTCGATGCCAGCATCGCGCAGCAGCAGGATTACACGGCGGCGGGTGATACCGGACAAAAAAGTGCCATTGGGTGCTGGCGTATAAACAATTCCGTCGCGCACCATGAATATATTGGCGGTCGCCAGCTCAGCCACATTGCCCAGCATGTCCATCAACAGCGCATTGTCATAGCCCCGTTTGTTGGCATCCGTCAGTGCGCGCGCATTGTTTGGATAAAGACATCCGGCTTTGGCATCCAGCGGCATACATTCCTGTGTCGGCCTGCGGAAAGGAGACACGCATACACTGAAACCCTTGGGAGGAGACATCGGCGTTACATAAATGCAAAGCATGAATTTCGTAGAGTCCGCTTCCGGGGCAACCGCAAGCGGACTGCCGCGTTCCGCATAATACATCGGACGAATATAGAGCGCCGCATCAGGTGCAAATTTTGCGACACCTTCGCGGCACAGGGCTTCGATTTCACTGGCCGATTTTGTCGGATTTAATCCCAAAGCCCGTGCCGAGTTGTTGACCCGCTCGCAATGCAGATCAAGATCCGGCGTTACCCCTTCAAAAGCACGCGCCCCATCAAACACGCTGGAACCAAGCCAGAAAGCATGGTCTCGTGCGCCCACGAAGGGAACATTCCCCTCATGCCATTCTTCATCAAAATAGGTCCAGGTTTGCGACCAATCCGTCATAGATCACCCAAAAATTGCTATTCTCATTGACCAAATCACTGTTGCGCGAACATGAAATTGACGCAATGACTAAGACGATACGCATTGCGCCAAAGGGAGTTTTTTTTATGTACAGCGCCTATGTATTCGACGCCTACGGTACGCTGTTTGATGTCCACGCTGCCGTGCGTGCTCATGCCGACAAGATTGGTCCTGATCATGCTCAATTATCTGAGATATGGCGTCAGAAACAGCTGGAATACTCCTGGACCCGGACTTTGATGGACCGATACGTAGATTTCTGGGACTTGACAGAACAGGCCCTCGATTATGCATTTTCCAAAGTGGCTTCCGCGAACCAGGATGCGCGCAAGGATCTTTTGGAAGCCTATTGGACCCTGGACTGTTTTGCAGAAGTCCCAACGGTTTTGAAAGCACTGAAAGATAGTGGCGTTCGAACCGGTATTTTATCCAATGGTTCAACCGGAATGCTGGAGGCAGCGGTCAAGTCTGCGGGACTGGAACCGCTCATTGATGATGTTATCTCGGTCGACCGTATCAACCGCTTCAAAGCCGTACCCGCAGTCTATCAGATGGTGGTCGATGACTTTCGTATCTATCCTGATGCCGTGTCATTCCAATCGTCCAATCGCTGGGATATTGCCGCGGCAAAGGCCTTTGGTTTCCGCACGGTATGGTGCAACCGCGGCGGCCAGCCTGATGAATATTCAGACCTGCCCCCGGATTTGTTGCTGGCCGATCTGAACGGACTGATCGGCAGCGACGGCAATCCCGTCTAGAAGCCGCGTTTCAGGCTGCCGAGAATACCGCGCACCAAGGCGCGTCCCAGAGAGCTTGCAATCGTGCGTGTAACGGATTTGAGCGCCGCCTCTCCTACAGACTGGCGATTGGAGCGTCGCGGACGGTTGGCCCGCTCCTTGCGGGCCCGTTCGCGCTCTTCTTTTTCTAACTGCTCCTGCTCTTCCTCAAGCTTTTGCTGTTCTTCTTCCTTGCGGGCCCGTTCGTCAGCTCGTTTTGATAGAATCTCAAATGCTGATTCCCGATCCACTGCTTCATCATACTGCCCGGCAACAGGGCTCATGGCGACCAGCTTTTTACGTTCAGCGGGCGTGAGTGGCCCGAGCCGTGACTGGGGTGGTCGCATCAGTGTCCGCTGCACAATTGAAGGAACCCCCTTCTTCTGAAGGGTCGATACCAGTGCTTCGCCCACACCAAGGTTTGTGATGGTTTCCATCGCATTGAAGTCAGGATTTGGCCGGAAGGTTTCAGCGGCGGTTTTCACCGCTTTTTGCTCACGTGGTGTATAAGCACGCAACGCATGCTGCACCCGATTGCCAAGCTGAGCCAGAACCCCGTCCGGCACATCCAGGGGGTTTTGCGTAACGAAATAGACACCGACACCCTTCGAACGAATAAGCTTGACCACCTGCTCGACGCGTTCAACCAGAATTTTGGGAGCATCATCAAAAAGCAGATGAGCCTCGTCAAAGAAGAACACAAGCCGGGGGCGATCCGGGTCGCCCACTTCAGGTAATTCTTCAAAGAGTTCCGACAACAGCCAAAGCAGGAAGGTCGCATAAAGACGCGGCGACATCATCAGTTTGTCCGCCGCCAAAATATTGATCGACCCACGCCCGTCGCGCGTTGTACGCATAATATCGCCAATCTCCAGCGCCGGTTCTCCGAAAAAATGCTCGCCACCCTGTTCTTCAAGTACCAGCAGCGAACGCTGGATCGCGGCAACCGATTGTTTTGAGACATTGCCAAGACGGGCCGAAATCTCATCAGCGCGCTCTGCTATATGGGCCAGCAGAGCCTGCAGGTCTTTCATATCTAGCAGCAGCATTCCTTCATCGTCCGCAATGCGGAATGCGATATTGAGCACACCTTCCTGCGCATCAGTCAGGTCCATCAATCGTGAAAGCAGCAAAGGCCCCATTTCCGATATGGTTGTGCGAATGGGGTGCCCCTGTTCACCAAACAGATCCCAGAAAATGGCCGGAAAATCCTGATATTCGTAATCTTCAAGGCCTATGTCCTGTGCCCTCTTTTCAAGGAAATCCTTGCCTTCCCCGGCCATTGCCAAGCCTGACAAATCACCTTTCACATCGGCACAGAACACCGGAACCCCGGCGTTGGAAAAACCTTCCGTGAGGATCTGCAGTGAAACGGTCTTACCCGTTCCTGTCGCGCCGGTGATCAACCCGTGGCGGTTAGCAAGCTTCAGGTCCAGATATTCGGGCCCCTGAAGACTGTCGTCAGGTTTGCGGCTGGTGCCAAGATAGATTTTGCCGTCTTCAAGCATGGGTTCTTCCCGAAATTGTCGATGTCGTCACTTGCTTATAAAGAGGCTATCGGCACCGCGCAAACGCTTGATATGTCCCATAGTGGAACAGTCTGGTGCACCAGTTTTGGCACGATTCATGCTGATGAGAAGATAGTAATCATTTCAGCCGGTGCTTCGTGCCATGCAAAATTCGATCGACAAGCGCTCCTTTCTCAAATCGGTTGGGGCTTCGGGCCTGATGTTACCGACAACCCTGTGGGCAACAATGCCGGCAGAGGCGGCCAAGCGCGAACCCCTGGAAATTGCGGGACTACGGGGCAGCCTCGACGTATCCGAGTTTGGCATTCGCCCCGGCTCCTATGATGACCAGAGCCAATTGCTGCAACAGGTTCTCAACAAGGCTGCAAGAGAAGACCGGCCAGTCTTTCTTCCACCCGGTGTTTACGTGGTGTCCAACATCAAACTGCCTGCCCGCACACGTCTGATGGGTATTTCCAGCACCTCGCGGCTTATTTACGGCGGTGGCGGCACGTTCCTGACCGGCACCGGCAATGAGCTGATTGAAATGTCCGGGATCACGCTGGACGGTGCCAACCGACCGCTTGATGACGACTTTGGCGGACTTCTGCATGCGCGCGCCTGCCCGCGG
This sequence comes from uncultured Rhizobiaceae group bacterium, assembly GCA_937930635.1. Taxonomy (GTDB): domain Bacteria; phylum Pseudomonadota; class Alphaproteobacteria; order Rhizobiales; family Rhizobiaceae; genus Pseudahrensia. The sequence continues at coordinate 18,132 of CALHCF010000002.1, read as the reverse complement.
GTGCTCATCGACAATTGCGATTTCATCGGCAGCCGGGGAAGTGGTCTGACGCTCGATACCTGTGGCGGACGCCTGGAACGCTCGCGCATCTCCGGTGCTTCGGGTGTGGCTGCTGTTTTCTGCGTCAACGGGACCGGCCTTGCAATCCAGAACAATGAAGTCGCCGACTGTGCCAATGGGGGAATTCTCATACACCGCTGGCAGGTGGGTGACGACAACACAATTGTCTCCGGCAACCGTATCAACCGGATTGCAGCACGCGGTGGCGGCACCGGGCAGCGCGGCAACGGCATCAATCTTTATCGGGCCAATGGCGTGATCGTTTCAAATAACCATATCTCGGACTGCGCTTTCTCGGCCATTCGGGCAAACAGCGCCAGCAACGCACAAATTGCGGGCAACACCTGTCTTCGCTCAGGCGAAACAGCGATTTACGCCGAATTTGCATTTCAAGGCTCTCTTGTTTCCAACAACATCGTCGACGGCGGCACCATGGGTGTCTCAATCGCCAATTTTAACGAAGGTGGCCGTCTCGCCATTTGTTCCAACAACCTCATCCGCAACCTCGTTACCGAAGGCCCCTACCCTGCGGAAGTTGCCGGCTTTGGCATCGGAATTTTTGCTGAAGCAGAAACCAGCGTCACCGGCAACGTGATAGAGGGCGCGCCGCGCTTCGGCATCGGTCTTGGCTGGGGGCCATATCTGCGCAACGTTGTTGCTGCCAACAACATTATCCGTGAATGCGGCGAAGGTATCGCCGTCTCGGTCGTCAAAGGTGCAGGCAATGCCTCCATAACTGGCAACATGATCGACAAGGCCTCCAAAGGCGCGATCCTTGGCCATGAGTGGGCAAAGGTTGTTACCGGCGATATGGCCAATGGAGAGCGCAAACCCTACCCGCATTTGACCGTTGAACAGAATATCGTGAGTTGAAAACTGTTTCACATTGAATAAACAGGACAGGGAATAAACAGAACAGGCTGCACGCTTCTCAATGCTGGTTGTCAGATACTAAATGTTTCGATTTTTCATCCGGATCATCCTTTTTGTCCTTATTCTTTTTGTCCTTCCCGGCCTTGTTCATCTGGGGCTTTGGAGCCTTAAGGACCAGCCCGCACGATGGAATGTCGCTGACTGGTCAAGCGCAGGGATTATTTCCAGGAAGCCTCCCGTCAATGACGCCCGCGTCTATGTCATGTCGGCGCGAACCGGTGGCCTGAAAGGTGCTTTCGCCACACATTCCTGGATTGTGCTGAAAAAACCGGGCGCGCGCGGTTACGACCGCTATGATGTGGTGGGATGGGGAACGCCGGTAAGGCACAACGCCTATGACGCTGATGGACGCTGGTATTCCAATCTGCCTGTCATTCAATACACTGCAAGCGGCCAAGAGGCTGCCCAACTCATCCCGAAAATCGAGAAAGCCATTGCCAACTATCGTTGGCGTCAACGCGGTGACTATACTTTATGGCCGGGGCCAAACTCCAACACTTTCGTTGCAAGCATTATCCGTGCGGTTCCCGGTTTCGATGCACAAACACCGTCAACGGCCGTTGGTCGGGATTTTCCTGAAGACGGGCGATGGCTGGCCAGTAGCAAAGGCGCATGGCGGGCCACACTTGGCGGCTATGCCGGCCTTGTTATCGGCTCGTCAGAAGGGCTGGAACTCAATTTTCTCGGACTGGTGGCTGGCATCAATCCGTTGGCTGGTGAAATCAAGGTTCCCGCATTCGGCACCTTCCGCTGGTAAACTGACAACGACAGACACCACTCCAGCGCGCAGGGCGATACGGACAGTTTCGTCAACAGGCCGTTGATTCTTATGTTCCAGCCCTGTATTGACCGAAATTCTAATCGATTAAAAATCCTCGCTTACAGCCGCATTGGAGACATCATGGCACTCAAGGTCGCTATCAATGGTTTTGGTCGTATTGGCCGCAACATCCTTCGAGCGCTTATCGAATCAGGTCGTACTGATCTGGAAGTGGTCGCCATCAACGACCTCGCACCAGTCGCCACCAATGCACATCTGCTGAAATATGACAGTGTCCACCAGCGTTTTCCCGGTGTGGTCAAAGTCAAGAAGAACACAATTGATGTGGGGCGCGGTCCCATCCGCGTTACGGCTATCCGTGATCCAAAGGAACTGCCGTGGGACGATGTAGACATCGCCATGGAATGTACTGGCATCTTCACCTCGCGCGAAAAGGCTTCCATGCATCTGGAAAACGGTTCCAAACGTGTCCTTATCTCCGCCCCTGGGGCCAATGCTGACAAGACAATCGTCTATGGCGTCAATCACAAAACGCTGACGAAGAAGGACATTGTCGTATCCAACGCATCATGCACGACCAACTGTCTGGCACCTGTAGCCAAGGTGCTGAACGATACGCTGGGTATCAAGAGCGGATATATGACCACCATTCACGCCTATACCGGCGATCAGCCCACGCTGGACACCGCTCACAAAGACCTGCACCGCGCACGCGCTGCCGCAATGTCGATGATCCCGACATCAACCGGCGCCGCCCGTGCAGTCGGTCTTGTGTTGCCGGAGCTTGCCGGCAAGCTCAATGGCTCTGCTGTCCGCGTGCCCACGCCAAACGTCTCCTGCATCGACCTGAAGTTCATATCGCGCAAAAAAACCACTGCCGAAGAAGTAAATGCTCTTCTCAAAAAGGCGACCCGTGGTCCGCTAAAAGGTATTCTGGATTATGTCGATGAACCGCTCGTCTCAGCGGATTTCAATCACGACGCCCATTCATCAAACATTTCGGCGGAGGAAACTCAGGTAACCGGTGGCAATCTGGTGCGTGTCTTCTCCTGGTATGACAATGAATGGGGTTTTTCCAACCGGATGCTCGATACAGCGGTTGCGATGGGCAAAAAACTCTAAGGATTGCTCATCGTTTTAAGGAGAGGTGCGCCAAAGGCTCTGTATCAAACCCAGCGTCGTGGACAATCGCATCTGATCAGTGAAAAAATGGCAGCACTTACTGTTTCCGGTTTGCCCTTCTTCTCCCTTCGAACCGGCACAATACGATTGCCATAATCCTTGTACCACAAAACCGTGTCAGGCTCGTTATCAGGCCCACTATCAGGATTGAGCATATTTGGCTGGGGCGGCAGGATTCGAACCTGCGAATGGCGACACCAAAAGCCGCTGCCTTACCACTTGGCCACGCCCCAGCGCGGTGAAATGCTGCGTTGACCAGCACATTTCACGAGCGTTTCTATAGGCGAAGGCAAACAGGGCCGCAAGCGTCTGTGTACCCTCACTCCAAGCAATTTTAGCGGCGATGGCGAAATTAAATCTGGTGTCGGTGGATGCTAACTTGCCGGTCCATCCCGGTGTTATTCGCAATCGACCCCAAAGGCATGTTCGGCCCGACACTCAATCATCATGGCTCAAAAGCCCGTCCAGACGGAAACGAGCTATTTCACTGATCTGGCGAAGCGCTTCTATGTTTTCCGCCTTCAAATCGTTGTCCAACCGCCTCTCGAATTCAGCCAAAATAGAGTGTTTGTCATGGCCCTTGACGGCCAGAATGAACGGAAAATCAAACCGAGCCTTGTAGGCATCATTGAGTTCATGGAACCGTGCGTATTCAGTCTCTGTGAGTGTATTGAGGCCAGCTCCCGCCTGTTCGTTGGTTGAAGCTTCCGTCAGATCTCCAGCCAAAGCTGCCTTACCAGCCAGATCCGGGTGAGCCCGGATCAATGCCAGTTGTTCCCGTGCGCTGGCCGCAGCCACTTGGGCGCACATGGCCGAATGCAGACGACGTACGGATTTAAACGGACGTTCTGGCAACACCCGTTCACCAACCCATGGCGAATGTTCAAAAATATCTTTGAGATGCGCAACAAAATCATCGGCGCTCAGGCCGTTCAGCTCAGTAATAGAAAGGCTCATTACGACGTTCCCGCCAATTGCGTTTTCATCTCTTCGACGGCCATTAACACGCGTTCCGGCGTGGCGGGTGCGTCAAGGTTTGCAGCAAGTCGGCCACCAGACAGGGATGAAACGGCATCGCGCAGCGCAAGCCATACCGAGATCGCCAGCATTAGCGGTGGTTCACCAATCGCCTTTGATCGGAAAACTGTTTCTTCGCAGTTCGGCTTGTCATCAAGAATTTCGACATTGAACTGCGGGGGTACATCACGCGAACCCGGAATCTTGTAAGTCGAGGGGCCGGTGGTCCGCAGTCGGCCGGTTTCATCCCACCACAATTCCTCGCAAGTCAGCCAGCCCATCCCCTGCACAAACGCACCTTCGATCTGGCCAAGATCGAGGGTCGGGTTAAGCGGCTTACCACAATCCTGAACGATGTCGGTGCGCAAACAGCGATTTTCCCCGGTCAGCGTATCAATCACCACTTCTGAAACAGCGGCTCCATAGGTGAAATAGAAAAACGGTCGACCTTTCAGGGTTGAACTATCCCAATGGATTTTTGGCGTGGCGTAAAACCCGGTTGCTGAGAGCGACACGCGCTTTTCCCAACAGAGTTTGGCGAGCCTGCCAAACGAAATTGAATCACGACCACTCGTCACCATGCCCTGCGCAAAACGCACGACCGTAGAGGACACCCCCAGACGCTCCGCTGCAACGGCGGCCATCCGTGTGCGGATTTCATCGGCGGCGCGGAAAGCTGCAGCTCCGTTAAGATCAGAACCCGATGATGCCGCCGTGGCAGATGTGTTGGGAACCTTGTCAGTAGCCGTGGCTGAGATTTTTATGTCTTCAAGCGGGATGCCAAAAACCTCAGCGACCACTTGAGCCACTTTTGTATACAGGCCCTGCCCCATCTCCGTTCCACCGTGATTGAGATGAACGGAACCATCTGCATAAACATGCACGAGGCTCCCCGCCTGATTGAGGGTCGGCAAGTTGAACGAAATGCCAAACTTGACAGGCAGCATCGCCAGTCCGCGTTTCAGCACCTTATTGTTGCGGTTAAATGTGTCGATCTGCGTGCGACGTTCATTCCAGTTGGCATTGGCGAGAACCCGGTCAACGACATCGACAATGCGATTGTCCTCAACCAGTTGATCATAGGGTGTCACTTCGCCGGTGTTGGGGCCGTAGTAATTCTCCGCACGCATGGCGTTGGGATCGATGCCGAGTTCGCGCGACACCCGGTCGATAATAGCTTCCGTTGCCAACATACCCTGCGGCCCGCCAAACCCGCGAAAGGCGGTGTTGGACACTGTATTGGTTTTGGCCGAGAACCCGGTAAAGTCCACCGCAGGCAGATGATAGCAATTGTCGAAATGAGTCAGCGCTCGAGTGACCACAGGCCCGGAGAGGTCGGCCACATGGCCGGAATTGGCCAGGGCATCTGCCTGCATTCCCAATATCCGGCCTCTGCTATCAACGCCCACTTCATAATTCACCACAAAGCCATGACGTTTGCCGGTCGCAGCCATGTCATCACCGCGACGCAGACGAAAACGGCAGGGCTTGCCGGTCTTCTGTGCGGCCAGCGCGGCAATTCCGGCAACAATAGTTGCCTGACTTTCCTTACCCCCAAAGGCACCCCCCATTCGTCGGACTTTGACATCAACATCGTGACTTTTTAGCCCCAATGCCAATGCGACGTGGATCTGAACTTCCGTTGGGTGCTGGGTGGAAGACCAGACCAGCATATCGTTGCCCTCGCCTGGAATGGCATAGGCTATCTGTCCTTCGAGGTAGAAATGATCCTGCCCGCCCATCTCAATGCGGCCCGAAAACCGGCGGGGTGCCGTTTCAATTGCCGCTCTGGCATCTCCGCTTGTCAATCTTTGAGTAGGATGGGTGTAGCTGTCTCTTTCAAAGGCCTGCTCAACATCGAAACAGGGTTCCGTCTCCTCAATATCCAACGATACCAATGCAGCAGCCTGCAATGCATGGGCGAACGTATCGGCGACTACCGCACCAACGATCTGACCGACATGCTCAACGTGCCGTTCCACCAAAAAAGGTTCATCGCGCAGGATTGGAGCGGCCTCATTCTTTCCGGGAATATCTCCGGCAAGAAGAATGCAGGTGACTCCGGGATGTGCTTCAGCCTTGCCTGTATCAACACCTTTAAGCTCGCCATTGGCGACCGGAGAGAGAATGGGCGCAATGTGGAGGGTGCCCGGCAGGTCGGGCATGTCATCGATGTAAACCGCCTCTCCATGAACATGGCGGCGCGCACTGTCATGGGCATATCCCTTGCCAACAACCTGACGTTGAATTTGCAAATCGGAAGGCAATTGCTGTTTGTTCAAAGCGCCATCACCTCCACCGTCTCGCCATCAATATCGAGCGCGAATCTTTCCAGAAGATTTGCCGCGGCAAGCGAACGATAAGTCGCCGAACCACGCATATCCGACATGGGCGAGAAGGCCTCTTCGATGGCCTTTTTGGCCGCTGTTAATGACGGACCATCAAGTCTTTCACCCTCCAGAGCGGCTTCCGCCTTTATGCATCGTTTGGGGATAGCGGCCATGCCACCATAAGCGACACGGGCGTTGACGATCGTCTCACCATCCACCTTGAGCGCGAAAGCGCCGCACACGGTAGAAATATCCTGATCATAGCGTTTGGATACCTTGTAGACGCGAAATGTCAGGTCCGGGGTAGGCAATGGCACACAGATGGCGCGGATGATCTCTCCCTTGTCGAGAGCAGATTTCCGATAGTCGAGGAAAAACTCATCCAGCGGCATCTCGCGTTCACCGGATGGACCCGCAAGTATCAGGTATGCACCCAGAACGAGCAGCGCCGGTGCACCGTCGCCAATAGGACTGGCAGTTCCCAGATTTCCGGCAATGGTGCCCATGGAACGAATCTGGGTTGAGCCAAACCGGCGCACAAGTGTTGCAAAGCTCGGCCAATGCCTTTCAAGATGCGGCAGAGCTTCCTCCCATGTGACCGCCCCCCCAAAGGTGAGAGTGGTCGCCGATGCTTCAATTTTGCGTAGTTCTGCCACATGACGCGTCAAAATGGTTTTCGGCCAGCGCGCGCGGGCATGGGCGACATCCAGAACAATGTCTGTCCCACCTGCCAGCAATGTCGCTTCAGGATGGTCAGCCAGCAGCGACAGAAGCTCATCAAGCGTCCCGGGCAGGTAAAAACTGCAATCCGTGTCGCCAATTTCAGCTGCCGGACCTTCCGGGGTCGGCAAGGGAATTTGAGCCGCTGAGTTTGCCGCAGACTGTGCAGCCTCCACGATTGGCCGGTACCCGGTGCACCGGCAAAGGTTTCCCGCCAGTGCATCATGTATCTGTGCTTCGTTCGGCTGTTCTTTACGCTGCAACAACCCTGCGAGTGAAACCGCAATACCCGGCGTACAAAACCCGCACTGGGATGATCCATTTTCCGCCATCTGCCGTTGCACTGCATGGCCGTCCTCAGCCTCTGCGGCAAGACCTTCGACAGTCATCAGCGCGGTGCCTTCAAGCTGACCCATCAGCAGAATACAGGAATTGGCGGGCAGCCACTCACCTTGCTGTTCGACGTTGCGTCGCATCAAAAGAACGGAACAGGCACCGCAATCGCCCTCTGCACAACCTTCCTTTGTTCCCCGCAGCAAAGCTTCTCCACGCAGCCACTCCAGAACAGTCATGTCGGGACGGCAATCCGCCTTGGTGGCCTTGCCGTTGAGAACGAATTGAATTGATCTTTTCATGATCACAGTTTGGCCGGTTCGTTCAAGGCGTCAAGAGTCGTCATCATTCAGCCGGATGATTTCTGCGCCAATGTTCGGCAATGTCGCCACGTGTGCAAACCCATGCATCGTCATGGAGCGCCACATGGTCTAGAAAACGGGCGAGTGCTTTTGCCCTGCCTGGTCTGCCAACCAGTCGGCAATGCAGTCCGACCGACATCATCCTGGGCGCACCGCCCCTGCCTTCTTCCAACAACATGTCAAACGTATCGCGCAGGTAGGTAAAAAACTGATCGCCGCTGTTAAACCCCTGCGGAGTCGCAAAACGCATGTCGTTGGCATCCAATGTATAGGGCACCAGCAGATGATGCTTCTCACCCCGTTTGACCCAATAAGGCAATTCATCGCTGTAAACGTCTGCCAGCCAGTCGAAACAGCCCATATCCATGGCGATATCGAGTGTGTTGACCGAGGTGCGGCCCTGATACAGACCCGCAGGCAAAGCTCCCGTCACCCGTTCGTGGATGCGTATGGCTCTTTCGATATCAGCTTTCTCATCATCATAAGAATGATGGCGATAATCGATCCACTTTAAGCCGTGGCTTGCAATCTCCCATCCCGCCGCTTTCATGGCTTCAACCGCCTGGGAATTCTTTTCCAGAGCCGTGGCGACACCAAACACAGTGACCGGCATTGAGCGCTGTGTGAACAGGCGATGAAGACGCCAAAACCCGACTCGCGAACCAAACTCATAGATCGATTCCATGTTCATATGGCGCTGGCCAGGCCACGCCTCCGCGCCGACGATCTCGCTTAGAAATGCCTCACTGGCGGCATCCCCATGCAGGATGTTGTTCTCACCACCTTCTTCGTAGTTTATGACAAACTGAACCGCGACCTTCGCGCCGTTTGGCCAGTCCGGGTCCGGCGGATTTGCGCCATAACCCACCATGTCGCGGGGGTAGCCTTGGGCATCAAAACGCGTCATGCGCAAGCCTCATAACCAAGCCAGGCATCCTGTTGCAGCCGCAATTTGTAAAGGGCTGTATCGGTTCTCACCTGCACGTCATGGCGGGTAATCAAGCTGCCTTTGGGAATATCATTGACGACTTGTCCGCCGTCTAGCAGGCCAACCGGTAACGCACCGTCAGCGCGCGCATCCTGGGCCTTCATTGCCCAGGAGCGATAGCAGGTTTCTCCAATTGAATCGAGCATTTCACCGGCCTTCAGGTCTCGTTTGGCCAAGGCACCGACCTCGGCAACCGGCCGTGGCAGGGGTTTCATGTCACTTGTTCCATAAAGCACCGCCCGGGCGGCAGACAATGGAACCTCCAGGCTGGTGAGGTGGTAGGGTCTGTAAAACGTATAATAGGGACCTTCTCCAAGATGAAGGTCGTTCATCCGTTCGCGAATGCGCGGATGGGCCATTTCAGCCACCACAAAGATACCCGGCGCCACCCCCTTGCCGACCGTAAAATCAACGCAACCTTTTTGGCTTAGAATACCGCCATCCTCTTTGGGGCAAAGCGTTTGGTGCAAATCGTCCAGTCCGCAATCAGGGCCATGCATTCCCGAAATATCGGGAACAAGCCCGGTAGCGTTGGCGATGCAGGACATTTCCACCATGGTCTTGGAGCCATCAACAAACTCAACCAGCATCCGTGGATTCATGTTACGCCGTTCGGCTTCCGCGCGGTAGTCGTCCGGCACAGCGTCAATATTGAAAGCGTTGTTCTTGCCCTTCCCCGCTGCGACAACCGGATACCCAAGAGCAGTAACAAAGTCATAAAGCTCCATCACGGAGCTCGGTTCATCCCCGGCACCAACCGTGTAAACGAGACCTTTGCGATCAGCCATATCCTGCAGAATGGCACCAACCGTCACATCCGCCTCAACATTCATCATTACAAGATGCTTGCCTGCTTCCAGCGTTGCGATGCCAAATTCAGCTCCAGCCTCAGGACGCCCTGTCGCATCAATCACCACATCAATCAGATCGTGAGACAGAGCCTGATGAGCATCCTGCACAATGGGAATGCGGCTCTGCTCGATAGCCGCTGTCATCGCAGCGGAGTTATCGCAAACAACTCCGGTCTGCAGATCATACCCGGCCATGGCGATTGCAGCTGGAGCGCTTGCCAAACGCCGGTCGACAATAGCCGCGAGTTCGACGCCGCGCATTTGGCTTATCGCAACCACCAAATCGGTGCCCATCTCTCCAGCGCCGATAACACAAATTCGCACAGGCCGATTTTCGTCCGCCCGTCGCGCCAAATCCGCCGCCAGCCCGGTAGCCGAAATCCGGGGGGCGTCCCCAGAGCGAAGTGACACCTTTTTCTCTACCGCAAGATCCACATAACCACCGATATTTGCGGACAGACCGCGACTTCATTGAATCGGGTATATTGACTTGATCAGAACGCCACAAGACAGTTGCCGTTCTTGCCACTCATTTCATGAAGCCCTGCAATCAATGACCAGCCCGAATTTCCGCACTGAGTTCGACCCGCGATATGGCGAGGCGGTGGAAATGGTGCCCAGCTTAATGCGTATCACGGCCAACAATCCTTCTCCTTTCACGTTTCACGGCACCAACACCTACATTCTTGGTGAGGAAAGAGTGGCTGTTATCGACCCCGGACCACATGACGATGAGCATTTGAGTGCGATACTCAATGCCGTGGGAGGGCGTCCTGTCAGCCACATTCTGGTCACTCATACACATATGGACCACTCACCGCTTGCTCGGTTGTTGCAAGCCAAAACCGGTGCGCCAATTCTTGCAGAGGGCCCGCACCGGCCCGCACGATCTCTCAACATCGGCGAGACCAATACTCTGGATGCAAGTGCAGATCTTGATTTCAACCCTGATCATAAATTGTCACATGGCGAGGTGGTTGATGGTGATGGTTGGGCTCTCAAAGCGCTTTTTACGCCGGGTCATACTGCCAACCATATGGCCTTTGAATGGTGCAATACGGACTATCTGATCCCAGGGGACCACGTGATGGCGTGGGCAACCAGCATCGTTGCGCCACCGGATGGCGCGATGGCGGATTATATGGCTTCGCTTGAGATACTCATGAAACAGCCGCAGACGACCTATTTTCCGGGCCATGGCGGCCGGCTTGAAAACGCTCCCGCCTTTGTGCGTGCACTGCGCACCCATCGCAAAATGCGGGAAACGGCAGTGCTGGAGCAGATCCGCAACGGCCAAACCAGTATTCAGGCCATGGTTGCTGTGATCTACCACACGACTGACAAACGGTTGCATGGCGCTGCAGGTTTGTCCGTTCTGGCTCATATTGAAGATCTGGTTGCACGTGGCGTCGTTACGACGGATGGTTCCCCATCCATCGATGGCACCTATTATCCGGCCTAAGACCCCTGACCCAATCCTTGCAGAGCGAGATCGAGATCTGCCATGAAGGACAGAATGCGTTGAGCGTTTGAACCAAGATCATGAGGACCCCAACGAGACGACGAACGCATATCAACAAGTGTTCCCTCTTCTTCTTCAATGATGCGGATTACTACATCGCTTTCAAAAGCGAACAGAAATGAGGTGGCTACCGCCTCGACATAGCGTTCATTTGAAGTCTCGTTGACATCATCACTGGCAATCCCGGCTCGGCCAACGGGCGACACCTGTACGGCCTCAATCGGTGGCTGATCACCCGGTGCGGCGCTGGTCGATCTCAACGGACGCCGCACCGGAAGTGGTGTGCGCAGAGGAAGCCCGTTTGCATCGGTATTGGGTTTGGCAACCAGGCCAGAGCCTTCGTCATCAATCGGCGCAGCGCCCTGCTTGGTATCCTCCGTCAAAATGGTCCAGTCACGTTCACCAACCAGTCCCACAACCTCCCGGAAAACCCGCCCGGAATCCAGCGGGTAGCGGCGAGCGGCAACTTTGGGATAAGCCTGCAGCTGAATCCGTTTGATAGCCTCGACAGGCTCAACGATGGGGTTCATTTCATCTGTGCGATCATCCAGAGCACTGTCAAACTCAGGCGCATCGTCAAGATCGGTTGATATGTCATAAAGCGGTGGGAGGCTGAATGCCTTTACCCCCTGGTACATGAAGGGGACCAGCAGAACTGTCGCAAGCAACACGCCCCGTGTTGCTGTCAGTCCAGCTTCATGTCCGTAGGTCCACAGCTCGTAGAAACCACGAACCCCGGCGATAATTGACGACATCGCAATAAGGCCGCCAAGCCCCAGCAACCAAAAAGTAGCCTGCGTCTCGACAATGCCATAGCGATGCCCACCAATGACGATGATCAGGAAAGGAACAGCAAAAACGGCCAGACGTTGACACCATAGAGCCGCGCGGGATCGAGGCCTTTCGATCTGAGCCAGACGTTCGGCGTAAGTTGTCATCTCAATCCCGATTGAGGCTGAATGGCATCAGCCTCAAACGCTCTTGTTTCAGGCAGTGGGCAACGTGTAGTCGGCAAACTGTTTTCGCAATTCGGTTTTCTGGATCTTGCCAGTCGCGGTATGGGGAATTTCATCGACAAAGGCCACATCATCCGGCATCCACCATTTTGCGATCTTACCATCCATGAATGACAGAATATCATCCTTTGAGGGGTCTTTGCCTTCCTTGCGAATTATAATCAGCAAAGGCCTTTCATCCCATTTGGGGTGTACCACACCGATTACTGCCGCTTCCTGCACATCAGGATGACCAACGGCAAGATTTTCCAGATCGATGGTTGATATCCATTCGCCGCCTGACTTGATCACATCCTTGGCGCGGTCAGTAATCTGCATATAGCCGTTTTCGTTGATATGGGCGACATCGCCTGTGTCGAACCAGTTTTCATCATCAAACTGCTCCTCTCCCGCCCCGCCATAATAGGCAGAAGCCACCGCAGGACCGCGCACCTTCAGCCGGCCAAACTTCTCGCCATCCCAGGGAAGTTCAATGTTTTCATCGTCGGTGACTTTCATCTCCACACCGAAGGGCGCGTATCCCTGTTTCTCCTGAATATCCAGTTTGGCGTCGCCACTCAGATCCGCATATTCCGGTTTCAGCGCTCCAAGCGTGCCAAGCGGACTCATCTCGGTCATACCCCACGCATGAACGACATCGACTCCATAAACATCCTGGAACTTCTGTGTCATGGCCCGCGGACAGGCAGATCCACCGATCACCACGCGATTAAGATGGGGAAGCATCTTGCCGCTCTCTTCCAGATAGGCGAGCAACATTAGCCATACTGTTGGCACCGCTGCGGTAAAGGTCACTTTTTCCGTATCCAGAAGCTCATAAATGGATTCACCATCCATCTGAGCCCCCGGATTGACAACTTTCGCGCCCACCATAGGGGCTGTGAAAGCAATGCCCCAGGCGTTTGCATGAAACATGGGAACGACCGGCATAATCGACTCATTGGCGGCAATACCAAGCGCATCGGGCTGACACGATATCAACGCGTGGAGGACGTTTGAACGGTGAGAATAGACAACGCCTTTGGGGTCGCCGGTCGTGCCCGATGTGTAGCACATGCCTGCTGCGGTGTTTTCGTCAAACTCTTTCCAGGTAAAATCACCGTCAGCGGCAGCAAGCCAACTTTCATAGCAAACCAGATCGAGCTTGCTGTCCTTTGGCATATGAGCTTCGTCGGTCAAAACAATGATCTTGCGCAGGCTCTTAACCTGATCCGCTATTGCTTCCACGATGGGCAGGAATGTCAGGTCCACAAAGATCGCAGAATCACCCGCATGGTTCATGATCCAGGCGATCTGTTCGGGAAACAGCCGGGGATTGAGTGTATGATAGACACCACCATTACCCATGATGCCGTACCAGACTTCAGTGTGGCGCGCCGTGTTCCATGCCAGGGTGGCAATCCGGTCGCCAAGCTTGAATCCGTCCCGGTCAAGAGCCTGAGCGCAGCGCAGAGCGCGATCCCGGATCTGGCCATAATTGGTCCGTGTGATCGGCCCTTCGATTGAACGGCTCACGACATCGCGATTTCCATGTTGTTGCGCCGCGTAGTCAATAATCTTGTGGCACAAAAGTGGCCATTCCTGCATCAATCCGAGCATGTTTCCTCCAAATTTTATAATGGGATACTGAGGGAAGTCACCTTTTGGGTAAAGAGCCCATCCATCCATAAGTGAGCAATTTCACAAACGCCGTATTCTGGCCATTCTTGCTGCCCAGCTTAAGAGAGGGCGTTGGGATTTTAATAGGTGTGTTTAGTATGGGATCCTCAAAAGATTTGCGAATCGGAAAAAACAAAAGAAAAACTCGCAAGCTTGCCGGAGCAACGCCGCCACCCGCCAAATGTTCAAGGGACTTTTCGCTTGAAGTGGCGGAGTTGGAAATGGTTCTTGCCTGGAAAAAGGATGAGAAGCTCAAATTCGATACCGCAGTCCGCAGCGCGCTTGGTTCAACCGGAAACGATTTTCTTTTCACCTTTCCAGCCGAAAGGTTTCCCATTGATACCACCCATGTAGCCGCGATTCGTCTGTGCGGTGATGACGATACATGTGTCGCATATGTTTATCGGGAACCCGAGAATGGTGACATGCTTGTCGCTCACGGCGACGCGCTGGACACTGAATATCTGGATTTTGCCACGTCGTTTGCCAATATTCTCAGCGCATTGGGTCCCAGCATCACGGCCATTCGGCAGCAGCAGGAACTGCACTGACGGTTCCAAAGACTATGCGAAGTGCGTAAATGCAGCCACTTGATGCTCCTCCGGCTTTGGCCCTAGTGTTGACAAAACTTTCTAAGGGCCACGCCATGACTACACCTTTGACAAACCTTCAGGCGCGCGATCTGGATGCTGTCCTGCATCCTTATTCTCCGTTGCACAAACTACGGTCCATCGGCCCGACCATCATGTCACACGGCAAGGGTGTGTTTATCTATGACACCCAGGGCAATGAATACATAGAAGGCATGGCCGGTCTGTGGTGCACCGGTCTTGGATTCGGCGACGAAGAAATGATAGAGGCCGCCGATGCGCAGATGCGCTCCCTGCCCTACTATCATCAGTTTGGCGGACGTGGCACAGAGCCTGCCATCGAACTGGCGGAAAAGCTCAAGGAGCTCGCGCCGGTTCCCATTTCAAAGGTCTTCTATACTTCCAGCGGTTCAGAGGCGAACGACACGCAGATCAAGCTGGTCTGGTATTACAACAACGCCATGGGGCGCCCCAAGAAGAAAAAGATAATCTCACGGATCAAGGCCTATCATGGTGTGACGCTGATGGCGGCGTCGCTAACGGGCCTTCCCGCCAATCACATGGATTTCGACCTGCCCTTTGATGGGATTTTACATACCGACTGCCCGCATCACTACCGTTTTGGCACCGATGGTGAGAGCGAAGGTGAATTTGTTGCCCGGCTGGCGAAATCCCTTGAAGCCATGATTGAACGCGAGGGTGGTGACACCATCGCGGCCATGATCGCCGAACCCGTGATGGGTGCCGGTGGTGTCATTGTGCCGCCGTCGGGCTATTTTGAAGCCATTCAGCCGATTTTGAAACAGCATGATATTCTGCTCATCGACGATGAGGTGATCAACGGTTTCGGTCGCACCGGAGCATGGTGGGGCGCCCAGTCTCACGGCATGAAGCCCGACACAATATCGGTCGCCAAACAACTCACCTCCGCCTATGCACCACTTGGTGCCGTGATGATCCCGGATTTCATGATGGATGCGCTGGAGGCTCAGTCGGAAAAAATCGGGGTTTTCGGGCACGGTTATACCTATGGCGGCCACCCGCTTGGTTGCGCGCTTGGCGTCAAGGCGCTGGAAATCTATGAACGCCGCGATATTCTAGGCCATGTGCGCTCACTGATTCCACAGTTTGAACAACGTCTTGCCCAACTGGCTGATCATCCCCTTGTCGGTGAAGTTCGCAGTTCCGGCCTCATGGGCGGTGTTGAACTTGTCGCCGACAAAGCGACAAAGCGACCCTTCGACCCCAAGCAGACGGTTGGAATGCAGACATCCATCTTCGCACAAAACCATGGCCTGATAACCAGAGCCATCGGCGACACCATGGCGCTTTGTCCCCCCATGGTGATCCAGGAAGATGAATTGAACGCCCTCTTTGACCGGCTGGAACAGTCTCTCAACGACGCCGAAGCCTGGGTCGAAAAAGAAAACCTGCGGGCAGCATGAACGCCGGCGGCAAGGCGCGTCGGGACATTCAGCCGCGGTCGAAGTTGGCAATTTGATTAGACCACACCTTGCAGAACGTCTTTATCGTGCAATTTTTTGGTGGAACTTTTGGTGCGACAGATAGCGCTTCACCAATGGCCGAGGTGTGGACGAAGCCGCCTTCACGTTGTTCGCCTACCATCGACAATACGACAGCGCAAATTGTTCCAGAAAACCCCCAGTGCTGACACTGGGGGCAATTCTCATTATATTAATAATCTTCACTCTGTCGGAGCTGCTGCCACGTCCGATAGATCATGCTTGTCACGCATCCCGTCGCGGTGGAGCGCTTTTGCTAAGGCCACACACATCAGCCCCATGACCATCGTGAATGGCAGCGCGCCGATGATCATCGCATTCCTCAGTGCATTCATGGGATTGTTTTCACCGGCGGCCAATATCAGCGCACCGATAACGGAGGTCAGCACAATACCCCAAACGATACGGTGTTTGATGCCGGTTTCCTGACTGCCGCCGGACATAATCGTGTTCATCACGAGAATGCCGGAGTCTGCTGAGGTGACCAGGAAGGTCATGATCAGCACCACGCACATGATAGTCAGTGCAGACAACAAGCCGCCACTGATCATCTGACCCAGCGTCGCAAAGAGCTGGTTGGTCTGCGAAGCGCCGACGATGGCCCCATTGGCAGCACCGTTGATTTCCAGGTCGATCGCGGTTCCGCCAAGAATGGTCATCCACGCAAAGCACACCAGAGCGGGTGCAATGACGCAGCCGATGATGAACTCACGCACCGAACGGCCTTTCGAGATGCGCGCAAGGAACAGACCCACAAAGGGCGAGAACGCGATCCACCAGGCCCAGTAGAACGTTGTCCAGCCGGACTGCCAGGCAAACTGCCGGCCTTCATTGCCAGCTGCATAGGCAGCCATCAGGGTAGCATCATCCAGTTCAGTAGCGGCGCCTTTCAGCCCCTCCTTGAAGCCGTCGAAACTGCCCCATGGATTGGTCGCACCAGCCATAAGCTCACCGGCCAACGGTTTGGCGGCTTCCGGCAAGGCGGCACTGAATTCCGCAGCGCCTTGGGGGCCGTAGGCACCGAAGCTGATCGACAAGAAGTGCAGGATGTAGTCGATCATCGCTGACACATAGGTCGACAGGGCGAACAGGAATGAACCGAATATGACGAATGTCAGCAACAAGATCAGCGACAGCACCAGGTTGAGGTTGGAGAGGTATTTCACTCCCCGACCTACACCGGAGACAGCCGAGATAATGGACAATCCCATGATGACGACAAGACCGGCAATCAGGCCAACCTTGCTCGGTGTCGGTACATCGCCGGTCAGGTTCATGATCCATTCCATACCGGTGATCGCGTAGACACCGTCGATGAACTGGCTGACGCCGAAACCGATTGTTACAGAGACACCAAGGATCGTAGCAACGACACCCAGCACATCTACGACATGGCCCAGAAAGCCGTTCATCAATTTACCGAACAGCGGAGTGAGCGCGGAACGAATGGTCAGCGGCATGTTACGGGTATAGGCGTAATAGGCCAGGCTGAGACCTGTCACGACATAAATCGACCAGGCATGAAAACCGTAATGCGCGAATGTGTAGCGATATGCTGATTCGACGGCTTCCGGCGTCTTGGGTGCGATTTCGCCGGATACAGTCAGAGGGTTTGAAGCCCAGAGGCCAAGTGGTTCGGCGGTAGCAAACACCATCAGGCCAACACCCAGACCTGCGCCAAACATCATTGAAAACCACGAGAAATTGGAAAATTCCGGTTTTTCCCCGGGGGTGCCCATTATGCGACGTCCGGTGGATGGAATAATGGCGACAACCATCAGAAAAAAAAAGAAAGCACCGACGATAACGATGTAGAACTGGTTGAAAAGCGCGAGCAACTGGCCATTCAGACTGCCAAGCGCACCATTCGCATTAACCGGGAACACCAGTGCCCAGAGCACTAGAGCGACCATAATTCCTTTACTTATCAGAGCGATCGGCAGGCTGTTATCCTGATAGAAACCCGCCTCCTGCGTCTTGATCTCCAGATCGGTGAATGGAGGTTTGATTGACATAGTTCCTCTCCCCAAGGCTGCCGTCTCATTTGTTTGCAAATTCAGGGTAGTGAAACTGGTTGCCTCAACATGGCTTGTTTGCGACGTTCAACAAATGTCCGGCTCGGGCTTATTCCGTTGAAAAAGTCATTGCTTCGAGCATCGCTCATTGCTGACCGCTTTGGTTCTGCGTGTCTGCCTAAGAGGTTTTGTTGATTGGGCTTGGTGCTTCGATGAGTTTGGCGAGTTTTCTGAGGTTTTGGGCGATTGC
>CALHCF010000001.1 GCA_937930635.1 uncultured Rhizobiaceae group bacterium | reverse complement strand
TTCTAACGCCAGACAGCATCAAGACAGAGGTTTTGTCTGGACTTACGGTTGCACTGGCTCTTGTGCCGGAAGCTGTGGCCTTTGCCTTTGTGGCTGGCGTTCATCCGTTGGTGGGGCTTTATGCGGCGTTTATTGTGGGGTTGATCACGGCTGTTTTTGGTGGTCGGCCCGGAATGATCTCCGGGGCGACCGGAGCTTTGGCGGTGGTCATGGTGTCGTTGGTTGCGACCCACGGTGTGGAATATCTGTTCGCGACCGTGGTCTTGATGGGGATCCTGCAAATATTGGCCGGGTTGTTCCGGTTGGGAAAATTTATCCGCCTGGTGCCTCATCCGGTGATGCTTGGGTTTGTTAACGGTCTTGCCATCGTCATTTTCATGGCGCAGCTGACGCAATTCAAAGTGGCTGGTGTCGATGGCAGTCAGGTTTGGATGACAGGATGGCCTTTGGTCATGATGCTGTGGCTGGTTCTGCTGACGATGGGCATCATTCATTTTTTTCCCAAAATGACGAACCTTATCCCGGCACCGCTGGCCGGTATTGCCATCGTTGCCGGACTGGTGCTGGCGTTCAATCTGGATGTGCCGCGGGTCGGTGATCTGGCGTCGATCAAAGGCGGGTTGCCGACATTTCATATTCCCACAGTGCCGTTCGATCTGGAGACATTGAAAATTGTCTTTCCTTATGCGCTGATCCTTGCTGCCATCGGTCTGATTGAAAGCCTGCTGACGCTCAACCTTGTTGGGGAGATCACGGGCAAACGCGGCGGCGCATCACAGGAATGTCTGGCACAGGGTGCGGCCAATACCGTGACCGGCTTTTTTGGCGGCATGGGTGGCTGCGCGATGATTGGTCAATCCATGATCAACGTTAAATCCGGGGGGCGAACACGCCTTTCGGGTATTGCGGCGGCTTTGTTTCTTCTGATCTTTATTCTGTTTGCCTCAGGCCTGATTGAGCAAATTCCACTTGCTGCACTTGTGGGCGTCATGTTCATGGTGGTGATTGGCACATTTGCCTGGCAAAGCCTGACCATTCTGCGCCGCATTCCCCTGACGGACGCTTTCGTTATTGCGCTGGTAACTGTCGTGACCGTGATGACCGACCTTGCCATTGCGGTTGTGGTGGGTGTTATCGTTTCAGCGCTGGCTTATGCCTGGAACAATGCAACACGCATTCATTCTGTCTCGCGCACGATGGAGGACGGGACGCGGGTCTACCAGATTGAAGGGCCGTTGTTTTTTGGATCGGCGGAAGGGTTTGCCGAATTGTTTGATCCCAAAGGCGATCCCGACCTTGTGGTCGTCGACTTTGTAAACAGTCGGGTTGTCGACCAGTCGGCGCTACAGGCGATTGAGGCGGTGGCGACAAAATATGAGAAACAGGGCAAGACAATGCAATTGCGTCATCTGTCACGGGATTGCCATCGCCTGCTTAATCGAGCCGGACAGCTTATGGTCGATTCCGATGACGACCCCGAATACGGGATCGCCGTCGACTATTCGATCAAAACACAGGCTTTTTAGGCGGCGATGATTGATCGTCCGCCTGGGGTCGGGACCTACTCGGTGACCGATTTGAGGTAAGCGATCATATCGGCGCGTTCCTCTTCCTTCTTCAGGCGGAACGACATTTTGCTTCTGGCTTTCTTGTCGTCGAGATAGGTGCGCAGATATTTGGTGGGGTGGGTCAGATATTTGTCGAGTTCTTCCTCGGTCCAGATCAGCCCCTTCTCGTTAGCGGCAACGACGCTTTTGCTGTATTTATAGCCCTCATAAGAACCGGCTGCCCGGCCAACAACGCCTGTAAGCGCAGGTCCAACACCGTTCTTCGCGTCCGGGCCAATTTTGTGGCATGCGGCGCAGCGCTTGAACAATTTTTCGCCGTTAGCGGCATCACCGTCAGCGGCAAATGCCGATGGCGCGGTCAAAAGTACTGAAACAGCTGCAATTTTTGCGATAAGTGTATTCGACATAATAGTTTTTGATCCTGTTCTTTATTGACCGGAGAAGCGCGAAGGCTGGCTCCTGGCCTTTGAGGGTAAGGGTCATCTGCCAGATGAACGCCCAAAATACAATTTGGTTTCAACGGCGGCAAATTTTGCCGCTAGTTCACAACCATTTTCTTTGCATCATTGATGTAACCGGCTGAAATTTCAGCAATGCGCACTGGGCTTACAACGGGTGCAAACAGAGTTTTGAAATTGCCTTCCGGATCCAGCAGATAGATAAACGAGCCATGCGAGTAGATTGGCCCTTCTTCCGCATGGTGAAACAGAAGCTTCTTTTTCAACTGAAACGTCTTATAGGCCTTGTCCAGTTCTTCTTCTGTCCCGGTAAGCCCTACAAGGCGTTTGTGTATCTTTGCGGTTGCCAGCTTCAATGCATCCGGTGTGTCTCGCATCGGATCTACGGTGACCAGGATAGGGGTCACCGGCAGGCCAAAGCTGTCGAGAACATCGATCGCTTCGGCCATATTGGGCAAGGCCATTGAGCAGATGGCCTTGCATTTGGCATAGCCAAAGAAAAGCAACTGATACCGGCCTTCGGGATCCTTGGATGTGCGGGCATCCCCGTGGTGATCAATGAGCGTGAAATCACCTTTCTTAATGACGGGGAAGCCATCCGTATTACTTTTGCTGACAGCAAAATGTGAAGCATCCACCGAAGCACGGGGAGCCTTGTCGGACCTGTCGGCCAGAGCATTGCTGCCAAAGATATGAGCAGCGCCACCAGCCGAAAGACCCATCAGCAGCGCCAGCCCAAGTCCAATTTTAGGAGACCAGGAAATACCCACGATTATTCATTGTCCTTGATGAATTTCTCATCGGCTTCCTTGCCGATCCCAAAATTACCGGTTGCTGCGATCTGCTTGGCAACGCGCGGGTCGCGGCGGAACCAGGGGCCTTTGCCTTTGGCAAATTCCGGGTTCTTTTTAGCCCATTGCTTGGTCCACAAGGTCGTCTTTTTCCATTCGCTCTGACCCGCTTCACGGATGAACTGAACCATGTAAAATTTGGCTTTTACAACTTCATCGTCGCCAATAAGCACACCGTCGACATCAACGTCTTTGTTGCAGTAGGGCAGCAGGTCCTCAGCGGCCCCGTTAAAAGCCGGCTGACGGTTCTTGAGAACCGCAATCAGTTTGTTGTCCTTGGCGCGCAGAATGCCGAGATTGCGGTTGCCGCCTCCGCAATTGTCAGCGCAGTCGCCAGCAAGTTCGCAAAGAAAATCGACAACCTTGCCGGAGAACATGGCTTTTTCTTCACCGGCCAGTCCCCATTCCTTGGCATTGCTGCCTTCACTAAAATCTTGCGCAAGAGCTGATGCGGGAAGTGCAAGCGCAAATGCGGCGCCAACCAGGGCCGCGCGCACAGATGATCTGGTAGCTTTCAACATTGTCATCATCCTCACTTCTTTGGTTTCTTGGGAGCCGAGAAAGGCGGTACAGCACCGAAATCCTCGTGATTGAGGTTCAAAATGCCTTCATTAGCGACGACATTTTCAACGATGATGTAATTCAAACCATCGCGCAGAAAGTGCTTGCCTTTGGCTGTAATGGTGTCGCTTTGAACTTCCATGATGGTATCAGACTGGGAAAGAGGTTCCTCTCCCTGATATTTCAGCACCATGTAGACTTCGCCGTCTTCTGTGCGAACGCCAACGGGAATGCCACCGGCAGCACACCACAGGGCGCAGGTGTGATGGGCTGTTCCTACCACGGCATCTGTTCCACCCATGACGCCAGAGAAATAGCACCAGGTATCGATAACCTCGCCTTTGATCTCGATAATATCGCCGCCTGTGGCAGCTTTCGATGATGGCGTCAGCGCCAGCAAGGCAGCAGCCCCGGCCAGAACAGCGGTCTTAATTTTGGAAGCTCTCATGAAATTTCTTTCTTGCGTTAATGGGTCGCGAGGGGTGGCAGTCATCTATGAGTGTAATAACCCGGATGAACCGTTGCAAAGTAACAGTTGGTTGAACGCTGTAAGGTGGAACACTTGACCTTGAGAAACGTAGAGCATTATCTCGCGAAATAAAACATTGGGGCGACACCGTATGCGCAAGATCAAAGGAGTGGCCCTGGGGTTGGCCGGTATCGTGGTTTTGACCCTGTGCGGTCTGGCCGGTTGGCTTGCTATTGCTCCACCTGATCTTGTTCGGGTGGCGGCTGGTTATACGGCGAAGATTGTCTGCTCCAACGTGTTTGTTGCCGGGCGCGATGCTGAGACTGTGCTGGAGATTGATGTCCAGGCGCCCGGTCATCCCCTGTTGCGCTTTATGCATGTCGATGTGGATAGTGAGGCAGGCACTGTGCGTGCTGACCTCCTGGGCCTGTTTGGTAAGGGCCTGGCGGTTCATCAGGCCGGGTTTGGATGTTCAACCGTGCCGGATGGTCGCCCTGATGCCTTGCCGCCTGTTCCCGCCGTTGATGCGGTCGCAAAGCCGGATGATGATCAGTTGTGGCCTGCAGGGAACAAGGTTTTACCTCTTGATAATGCGGCTCTCAATCAGGTGCTTGATGATGCTGAACTGGCTGGCCCTGGAATGCGCGCCATTGTGGTGGTCAAGGATGGCAGGATCGTTGCGGAACGCTACGGTGAGGGCTTTGACATGGAAACACCGCTGATCGGCTGGTCGATGACCAAATCATTGACGGCAACCCTTATCGGCCTGTTGATCGAAGAAGGCCGGATGCAGCTGGAGTCGCAATTTCTTTCTCCGGACTGGGGAGCAGACAAGCGTGCAGAAATTTCACTGGCTGACATGCTTGGCATGGCCAGCGGACTGGACTGGAACGAAGGCTATGGGGGCGTCAGTGATGTTACGCGGATGCTTTATCTTGAACCCGATATGGCAAGGTTTGTGGCCGGTTTGCCGTTGAGCAAACCCGATGGGACTGAGATTGGGCAGAAATTTACCTATTCAACGGGGATAACGGTTTTCCTGTCTGCCTATTGGCAGGGGCATTTTGATTTGGCGGAAGAGGCCCTGCTGTTTCCAAGACAGGGCCTGTTTGATCCTCTTGGCATGAGTTCCGCAATCCTTGAGACGGACGCCCGGGGAACATTTGCCGGTGGCTCTTATCTCTATGCCACAGGGCGGGACTGGGCGCGGTTTGGCCAGTTTTTCCTTCAAAAAGGCGTCTGGAACGGCACCAGAATGTTGCCGGAGGGCTTTACCGACTGGATGGCTGCAGATCATCCAGCTTCAAAGGATAAGTACGGGCAAGGCCATGTGTGGGTCAGGCAACCGGGCTTTGATGACGAGGGGGAAAACCCCACGATGTCACACAAGACAACATGGTTTTCCGGGCATGACGGACAGTCGGTTGCGGTCGTTGCGCAAAAGAACCTTGTGGTCGTACGCCTCGGGCTGACCCCAAGGAACAAAAAATACAAGCCGGCAAATCTGGTCAATGCCGTTGCAGCAGCTTTTGACTAAAGCGCGAGAGCGGCGCATTGCCACGGGCGACAATCAACCGGACTGATTGCGCAAAGCAGGACAGTCGTCCGGTGTCGGCTTCAATTGGACCGTAAGCCGTTCAGGGTTGCAGCTTCAGCAGCCGTCCGCCGGACCGGTCCTCCAGAACCCAGAGGCTGCCATCCGGTGCCTGTTCGACTTCGCGGATACGCTTGCGCCATTTGAAGCGTTCAGCCTCATTGGCACTGTTGCCTTTGATATCCACGCGAATGAGCGCCTGACTGACCAGCCCGCCGATAAAGGCATTGCCTTTCCACTGCGGGAAATCTTTGCCGGAATAATGGATCAGGCCGGAGGGGGCGATTGATGGTACCCAATAAGCCTTCGGCGGGTTGAACTCCGGGCGCGTATTGTGACTGGGGATCGGGATTCCACTATAGTTGGTGCCGTTTGAAACGACCGGCCAGCCATAATTTGAACCCGGAACGATCAGGTTCAGTTCATCACCATGGCGAGGGCCCATTTCATGTGCCCACAATTTGCCCGATGCGTCGAAAGCGATGCCGAGGAGATTTCGGTGGCCGGTGCTCCAGAATGTTTTCGCCAGCTTTCCCTGATTTTGCCATGGATTATCTTTGGGAACCGACCCGTCGTCATTAAGGCGGATGATTTTGCCAAGTGCCATGTCCCAGCGTTGTGCAGGGGTCTTCTGCTGACGGTCTCCTGATGTGATAAACAGTTTGCCAGCCTGATCGGTGCCTGCTGGCCCAAAGGCTATGCGGTGGGAGTAATGCCCCTTGCCGCGGGTTTTGGGGAACTGGCGCCAGATGGTCTCAATCTGGTCCAGCCGGGCAACTGTCGCCTTGCGGGTCAGTTTTGCCCGTGCCACCACGGCACCGCGCGTGTTGTTTGGACCCGCTTCGACATAGCTGAAATAGACGAGCTGATTGCTGGCAAAACCGGGGTGGAGAACCACATCACCCAGTCCGCCCTGCCCACCCACATCGACCTTGGGCAGATTGCGAACCGGAGTTTTATTGCCGTCAGTTGTGACCAGCCACATCTTCCCAAGCTTTGTTGTGACGATGAGCGTGTCGTTATCGATGAACGTCATGGCCCAGGGCCGGTCGAAATCGGCAACGATATCAGCTGTCACTTTGGAACCGGCAGTTCCCGTAATCTTGAAAGATGCCGCATCGGCCAGATTGGACAAGGCGGCGGTGCTAAGAAAGGTGGCTGAAAGAAGAAGGGCAGAGAGGCGCATGGGTGGCATCCGGTTTTGTTGGTCGGCAAGTCTTGTCGTCAATATTGGCTCTAAACCTGTCACAATATGGGCATTGTCACGATGGTTTGCACATCAACAATAAAGTGAACTGTCTCGACAAATTGTCGGTAACGGTCGATTGTCATCTGGAACTAAAAATTCCGGATGGAAGCCTTCGATCATGCTTGACCCATTTGCGCGCAGCGAACCCGAATTTGAGGTCCGCGCAGGACAGCGTGTCAAAGGAACAGTGATTGGTCTTGGCAAAGCCGAGGGGCGCGATTTCGTCACCACGCCCGTCAGCCAACTGGCCCTCACCTTTGATGGTATTCCCGGAGATTTTCATGCCGGTCCCACCCGCAAGTCTGGTGGTCGAGAGCCATGGTATCCGCGTGGAACGGAAATGCGCAACGAGCGGCAGATTTCAATTCTTGCGCCGGATGAATTGCGAACAATCGCAAGGCGGTTGTCGATTCCTGAGTTGAAAATGGATTGGATTGGCGGAAATCTGCTGTTGGACGGCATACCCAATCTGACCATGCTGCCGCCCCGCACATTGCTGTTTTTTGAAAACGGCGTCACGCTCAAGGTGGATGGTGATAATGCTCCCTGTCGTTATTCCGGACGCTCGATTGCCTCAAATTTTGAGGGGCGTGATGATATTGAAATTGCGTTTGCGCAGCAGTCCCGCAATCTCCGTGGTCTTGTTGGCTGGGTGGAAAAACCTGGTGTGATTTCACTGAATGAGAATTTTCAGGCCCGGATTCCGCCGCAATGGATTTACGAAGCCGACAATGACTGAACTCAGGCTCGTCCGTTGGACCCACCTGCAACGACAGGGGGCACACTGGCGCACGCCAGCACGGGGCTTCAGCGTCAGATTGGAACCGCTTCAGATCCGCCCGGCTTTCTCTTCCTCTTCAATCAGACCGCGCGAACACCCCCAGTCACGTAGTTTTTCCTCAATCGCCTCGGCCACAAAAAAGCGTGCTGAATCGTGGTCATACCCTTCGTCGCGCAAATCATCGTAGTCGGTGTGAACATGGCGGATATGCGCCACCGTGGCCAGAAATGCACCATCCACCGGCGCAAGGCTGCGCATGTGCTTTGCTCGCGCAGCCATCGCGATGGGTTCAAAATCCGCATAAGGGGTAAGCGGGATCAGCGCGCGCAGGGCCTTGTGAATGGCACGTTGTCGGGGGGTGTTGGCTTTGACCACGGGTAAAAGGTCCTGTGACTTTGGTTTGCTCCTTATCGTTTGTGGTGTAACACGAGCCAGCGGCCAAGTGCAGCGTTGGAGTTCGGGGAGCCAGTGTTGGAAACTAAAAATCATTCGGTTGAAGAGGTTGTAGTCTGGATGCGGGCGGCAGGTGAGCCGACGCGGTTGCGGCTGCTTGCGCTGCTGGAAAAGGTTGATCTGACGGTCAGTGATCTGATTTTCATTCTGGAACAGAGTCAGCCGCGTATTTCACGCCATCTCAAACTGTTGGTTGAAGCGGGGTTGGCAACGCGGTTTCAGGAAGGTGCCTGGGCTTATTTTCGAACCGTGGATCACGGTCCGGCGCGACACTTTCTCGATAGTGTGGTTAAGCCGCTTGATGGGCGCGATGAAGCTCTTTCCACTGACATGGAGAAGCTTGAAATTGTTCGCGAACGCCGGGCTCAGCGGGCTGCGGACTATTTCGCTGCAAATGCTGAAGACTGGGGGAAAATCCGTTCTTTTCATGTTGCTGAAGAGCAGGTTGAAGCGGCCATGCTGGATATGGGGCTTGCAGCAAACCCGGATTCGATTTTCGATCTGGGGACCGGAACCGGGCGTATTCTTGAATTGTTTTCGCCTCACGTTGCAGCAGGAATGGGGGTTGATACCAGCCATGATATGCTGGCGGTGGCGCGTTCAACCCTTGCAGGTCCCGCACATCAGCATCTGCAGGTGCGGTTTGGTGATGTTTACCGGCTGGGCGAGGGGCGGCGCTATGACCTCATTGTTCTTCATCAGGTGCTGCATTTTCTCGAAGACCCGGCCCTGGCGTTGCGAAGTGCCAAACACAGGCTGACGCGGGAAGGGCGACTGATGATCGTCGACTTTGCCCCGCACGAGCATGAGATTTTCCGTGAGGAACACGCTCACCGAAGGCTTGGGGTCTCCACGGCGCAAATGAAGCGCTGGTTATCTCTTGCCGGTTTGCGCCTGCTTGATGAAAAAAAGCTGGAACCCCCAGCCGAAGCGGAACTGGCCCTGACGGTGGCCCTGTGGATCGCGGAACATGCTGATGATGAAGGGTTTGAAGAAATTTAGCGCATGTTGAGGGCACAGAAATTCAACTGACCCGGACTGTTTGGGCTCTTTTGGAACAGCCCGCTTGATTGCCACTGTCTTCAGGCGTTGTCTTCAGGCGTTGAGACAAATCTGCTTTTCAAGCCAGTGCGCAGCCTGCAGAGCGCGTTTGTCCTGTCCAAAAGGAGCAATGATCTGAAGCCCAAGCGGCAATCCATTGTCTCCTGTAAGCCCGGCAACGCTAACACACGGCATACCGAGCAGGGTCCAGAGGCGGTTGAACACCGAGTCACCCGTTGAAGCGAGGGTTTCAGGGGCCGTTCCAGGAGCAGATGGCAGCAGCAGCGCATCGCATGTGCTGAACAGGTCGCGGCTGGCCTTGCGTGCGTGATTGGCGGTGCGCCGTGCGTTGTCGTAAGTTTCTGGCGTAATATGAGCGGCGGCATCAAGGTGGTCGCGCAGTTTTGCTGATAGCAGCGCCGGTGATCTCATATGTTCATCGGCAAGCGAAAGTGCCGCTTCAAAATCCTGAATAGGTGCATGGGCATCACGGGCTTTTTCCAGGGGTTCGGGCGGCACAACATCTGTGACCGATGCACCTGCTTCTTTGGCAATCGATGTGGCTTTTTGGAGAGCGTCAGCCATATCAGGCGCCATCTGGTCGTCGATTGGACTGCGGTAGATACCAAAACGCGGCACGGTCTGGTCGGCCTGATCAACACCGAGGTCGCGGCCCGAACAGGCCGCCGCGACAAAGGCTGCGTCTGCCACGCTGGCGGCAAAGAAGCCGACTGTATCCAGCGACCAGGAAAATTGTTTCATGCCAATTGTGGGAAACAGACGAAAACTCGGCTTGTAGCCGGCAACGCCGCAAAACGCTGCGGGACGAATGATGGAGCCGCCCGTCTGTGTGCCAATTGCCGCGGGGAAAAACCCTGCGGCAACACCGGCCGCGGATCCGGACGAAGAGCCGCCTGGTGTGTGGGCGGGATTGTGCGGATTGCGCGTCGGGCCGGGAGCGAACCAGGCAAATTCCGTGGTGACGGTTTTTCCCGCTATCGTGGCACCGGCGCGCCGCAGCATGGAAACCACAGATGCATCGGCGACTGGCTTGTGGTTTTCATAGATTGCCGATCCATAACCCGTCGGCATGTCGTAAGTATCAAAAACATCCTTGATGCCAACCGCAATGCCAGCCAAGGAGCCTTTGCCGGGCAGGAGTTTGGACGGCTGATGGGTGAATGCCTGAATTGTGCTTTCATCGCGGTCAATCGAGACCTTGCACTGGTCAAGTGCTTCCTGGGCTGTCATTCGCCCGCCGGCAATTTCTGCCGCAATGTTTTGCGCAGACAGCGCTCTATGAGGAGCGGTCATGCAAGGTCCTTTTCGCCCTGACGGGCTCGCCTAAACAAGACAATTGCATAGACCAGCAGGAACCAGCAGATGTAGAGTTCCTGCAATTCGCCGGGCCGCAGAATGTCCGTGAACCATTGGGGTATCAGAACCAGTTTGGCGTGCAGATAGGCCTCGCTTATCAGCACCAGCAGAGCCAGTGGCATGAGGGCAAGAGCCGGGTAGGTGAAGTCAAAACGGCTGGGCAAAAGGCCCGGTTTGTTGAGCAGCAACCAGGGATAAATCAGCCCCGTGACCCAGATGCCGATGGTGAGCAACAGGCGGGGTTTCTGGTCGATCCAGTGGCTTATGTTGTGGAAGTTGGTTTCCTGCTGATCGTTGAGGCCCGACCAGTATTCCGGTGTTGTCCATCCAACATAGTGCTGCCCCCAGCTGGCTTCTTCGCCGCCCAGATAGATACCGCCAATTGCCATAGCGGCGCACCACAGGACAAGCAGTTTGTCCTTTTGAATGAACCTGAAAAACAACATGCGTATCGCAAGAATGGCAACGATGAGCGGAAACAGAAAATTGGTAAATTCGATAATGCCGGTGCGCTCGCTTATCGCCCATTTGTAAAATGGTTCGGGTGCGACCAGAACCAGGATGACAAAAACGGGCAGGCACAGCGCGGGTAACCATGCGGTCCAGAATTTGGAGATTTTTTCCGATTCCGCCCGATAGACCTCAGGGGGAAAAGTAAACTGGCGCGTCATTTGATTGCGTTATCTCCAGCCGTCTTACGGTTTGTGAACCTCTTCACTAACCGTCCATCAATGAATGTCAAACCACCCAGGATCAACACCAGGCCAACGCCGTGGCGTATCGCGAGAGTTTCTCCCAGAATCAGAATACCAAGTAGAATTGCTGATGGTGGAATAAGAAATGTAACCAGTGCAATGTTCAATGCTCCGGCGCGGGCGAGAATTTGAAAAAACAGGATGTAGGCAAAGGCCGTGCTTACAAGTGCCAGCAGTATAACTGACCAAACGGCGGACGTTGAGGGCCAGCTCAGGGTCCAGGGCTGATCGATTAGCAGGCAGATTGGCAGCATCACAACGGTTGAGGTGGTCAACTGGCCGCGAGCTGTTTCGATGGGAGCGACATCGGCGAACCTGCGCCCGAAAACCGATGCGACGCCGTACGATACGGTTGCGCCCAGAACGGCAATCTGGCCGTAAACCGCTCCCTTGAAACCTTCGAATGCGGCCCAGCCAATCAACACGGTAATGCCAATAAATGCGAGTGCGATTCCAAAGGATTTGTTTGTCGTCAGGCGTTCATCGCTGGTCATTACATGAGCAATTAGCAGGGTCCAGATGGGTGTCATCGCATTGACGATGGCGGCCAACCCGGCACCAATTTCCTTTTGGCCCAGAAAGATCAGTGAAAAGGGGATGATGTTGTTGAGCAGGCCCATGATCATGAACGACCCCCACAGCTTCAGGGAACCTGCGCTGCCGTTGTTCATGAACAACAGGATCAGGTTTAGCGCTGCAGCAGCAAGGCCAACGCGCAGCAATACCAGTGTCAGGGGCGGAATCTCCAGTACCGCCACGCGGGCAAACAAAAAGGATGCGCCCCAAATAAGTGAGAGAAGGAGCAACATGGCCCATTCACTCATACCCATTTGTGAGGTGATTTGGGACTCACTTGTCTGGTTTTTGGACATTGAGGCGATACCAAATTATGACAAACTCGCTTATGCACCCGCGACAGATGCGGCGCCACCCGAAACTTGATTATGCAGGAACGATTTTGGCCGACTTGAAAACTGTGATCATTATCGGGAGCGCGCCGGATGCGACCCGTGCAAAAGAGTTTGATCTGTCCGACGTTTCCTCAATCGTGGCTGTGAATAATGCATGGCAGATCCGCAAGGACTGGACCCATTTGATCTACCCCGGTGATTTTGATCCCAACCGTTTGCCCACCAATGGGGACGGGCGCGAGGTGGTTACCTTCGAAGATTATGTCCTTGCCAATAACGCGTATGGCGGGATTGTGTATGCCGGGGGGTCGATGGCTTTCACCGCCGGATACTGGGCGCTTCATAGCCTCAGGCCCGACATACTGGCCTTTGTCGGTTGCGACATGATTTATGATCAAAGTTCTGAAAAGACACATTTTTACGGCAAAGGAGAACCAGACCCGCTGCGTGATGACCCGTCATTGCAAAGCCTTGAGGCGAAGGCAAACCGGCTGCTGCTCACCGGGCTGGAGCAGGGATGCCTGTGCATGAACCTTTCCACCAAGCAGCAAAGCCGCCTTACGTTTCCGCGTCTTGATGCACAGGCGCTTACGTCAGGTCTTTGGGAACAGCGTATCACGGCTTTGGTGGCCGTTCGCGATGCCGCTGATCCGCATGCCGTAGCCTTGGCGCAGAAAGCCGAAGCCGATGCGGGGATTTTTGTTGAAACCGGCGACTATTGGGAACACCCGGAGAAGGTCGACGGACAGCGCCTTGCAGCTATTGATCAGCTTTGGCTTGCGGCAATGGCAGTCTGACGCAGATTGTAAATTCCGGCTCATCTTCAATGACCACGCTTCCACCATGGGCTTGCGCAATCTGGCGCACCAGCGGCAAGCCCAGCCCATACCCTTCAACGTTTTGCCGTCCGGCACCGCGATAGAAGCGCTGGAAGACATTTTCCCGTTCATGGGGCGCAATGCCCGGGCCGCAATCGGTGACGCGCAACACCAGTTCGTTCATTTCCCGCGACAGGTGGACGCTGACCGGCGGTTTCCCGTGTTTGCTTGCATTTTCCAGCAGGTTCCTGATCACGCGTCGCAGCAGGCGCGGATTACCAATGATTTCAGGAGCAGAGCCTTCGAGCGTGCAATCGGAATACTGGGCGCATTCTTCGGCCACGAGCGCCAACATATCGACCGTTTCGTTGTTGTGGGTGAGTGAACCGGAATCGAGGCGGCTCATCAGCAGGATTTCATCAATCAGCGTGTCCAGCTCGGCAATATCGCGTTGCAGGGCTTCGTGGCGTTTCTTGTCAGCGGTTTTCTTGAGCATTTCGATGCCTAGGCGAATACGCGACAGGGGGGTGCGCAGTTCATGTGAGGCGTTGGCAAGCAGGGTCTTGTGCGCATCGACAAGGTTTTCAACCTTCTCTGCGGTTTCGTTGAAACTGTTGGCAAGTCCTGCAACTTCATCCTTGCCCTCGACTTCCACACGCGTTGACAAATCGCCATCGCCGATACGTTGAACGCCTTGTTGAAGTCGTTCAATGCGGCCGGTCAATCGGCGTACGAAGGGATAGGATGCCAGACCAACGACGGCTGCAATCGTGGCGAAAAGGATAAGAAGGCCGATGAAGGGGCGTCGCTTTGAATGGCCGCCCAGATTGACCGCAAGCCAACGCTGATCGGGTAGCTTGATGATCCACCCTGGCCCCCGACCATGACGTTGCCATCCGTTTCTGCGCATGCGCTGCGGTGGCGGTGGGCTTGGTCGACCGTGGGCTGAGATCATATTTCTGTTGCTGTCAAACAGGCTGATACGGATGCCCAGATCCGAGCCGAGTTGCCTGACTGCCTGTGCCTGTTGTTCATTGGACGCATTTGCTGACGGCAGGGCTCTGATGGTGAGCTTGGTCGTGATGTCAAAAATGCGCTCGTCAAAATCCGTGGGGCCAAAGAGTGCAAAGAGGGTTGCCGTGGCAACGACCACCAGCACCAGGGTCGTGATGATCGTGAAGTAGATTTGCAGATACAGGCGCTTGAACATGGTCTTAGTCCTGAACTCTGGCGAAGACATAACCAGCGCCCCGCACGGTGATCACGCGCCTGGGCTGTTTGGGGTCGTCTTCTATTTCTGAGCGGATACGAGAGATATGGACATCGATTGAGCGGTCAAAGGCTTCAAGATTTTCACCTTTCAACTGATCCATGAGAAAGTCACGCGTAAGAACCCGGCCAGCGGCATTGGCCATGATCTCCAGCAGCCCGAACTGGTGGGTGGTGAGATTGCAACGGGTGCCATCCAACCGGGCTTCCATTGCGTCGCTGTCGATTTCAAGCCTGCCGAATTGTTGCAGTTTCTTTTCTGCAACGGGCTGGCCGCGCCGTAGGATCGCCCGCAGCCGGGCAAGAAGCTCTCGCGGTTCAAACGGTTTGGGAAGATAGTCGTCCGCTCCAATCTCAAGGCCGACAACCCTGTCCATCGGATCGCCCTTTGCTGTGAGCATCAGGATTGGCACATTTTCGTGAGCTCGTATGGTGCGGCAGACTTCAAGACCATCGATGTCCGGGAGCATGAGGTCCAGAACAATGGCGTTGAAGCCAATTGTGCATTGCTTGTCGATGCCATCCAGGCCGGTGTCGGCGATGGTGACATCAAAACCGTTCTCGCCAAGATAGTCGCGGACCATCCCGGCGAGGCGGTTGTCGTCTTCAATGAGCAGAATGCTATCGTTCATTGTGTGGTTCTTTACCTGTCTTGCGACCAGTCTAGGCGGGAACTACCCGCGATGCCAGCGGCCCCGCTTATGTCCACGCCAGGAGCGGAACTCCTCAACGCGTTTTTCAACGGCCTTGCGTTGCTCGGGAGTGAGTACGTCAGCCACATCGGCGGCGGCGTTGAGCAGTTCGCGGCTTACCTCGTCGGCCTTGGCGATACGTTCTGCACGCAGTTTTTCCAGCGCCTCGCGGTCCACCTTATCGGCAAGCAGAAGATCTTTCATTGCCATGCCGGCAGAGCGAAACTCATCACGCAAGGGGCGCATGTCTTTTGCAACAGCAGTCAACAGCGCTGTGATCTTTCTGGTCTGTTCGTCATTGGCATCAATTTCGATGGCGGCATGACGGACAACGCGACTGACTTTCTTTTCGATTTGCTCATCGCTCAACTTGGCCCAGTCACCATGATGGCCACCGCGACGCCAGCCGGCCTTGTGCATGAAAGGGTTGCTTACGTCGCCTTCCGTGACCACGAGTTTGAGATGCTGATAGGGCTTGCTGTCGGCAACGGCTTGAACGCCGAACGATGCTGCAATGAGGGCGGACGTACCAGCGATGACAGCAATGACCTTGCGGCGATCTGTGCCAAGAATACCAGGTTTGTTTTTATCGGAACCGGACATGAGGAAACTCCTTGATTTGCGAGGCTTGTTCACCGGCCCGGGAGGTGGCCGGTGAACACGAAAGGCGGGGGTGCCTTTCGATGATTGCAATCTAGGAGCGTCCTGTTTCGAGCGTTTGTAGCGATTGTAAAGTTGTGTAAAGCCGCTAGGGCGCGCCATAGCCACCGGCTGCCGGAGTGGAGACGATCACCGCTTCACCTGCCACAACTTCAGTCTGATCGGCGTGTTTGAGAAGTTCGATTGAACCATCCTTGCGGCGAATCTCGGTCTTGCCGCATTCACCATCGCCACCGCCTTCGATGCCGCGCGGCGGGTTGTAGCGGCTGGAGCCGATAATGGCGCAGGTCATATCTTCCAGAAACCGCATGCGCCGTGTTGTGCCATCACCGCCTGGATAGGCGCCCTTGCCACCGGAGCCGCGACGAATCGAGAATTCCTCAAGCACCACCGGGTACCGCATTTCCAGAATTTCAGGGTCGGTCATGCGTGTGTTGGTCATATGAACATGCACACCGCTGGTTCCCGCAAAAGGGCGTCCCTGATTATCGATACCGGCAGGTGAACCGCCGCAGATGGTTTCGTAGTTCTGGTAACGGTCATTGCCATAGGTCAGATTGTTCATTGTGCCGGGGGCATTGGCAAAGGCTCCAAGCGCCATGAGCAGGCAGTTGGTGACCATCTGACTGGTTTCTGTATTGCCGGCGATGACTGCGGCAGGGTAGTTGGGCTTCAACATGCAGCCTTCCGGAACGACGATGTTGATCGGTTTGAGGCACCCGGCATTCATGGGGATATTGGCCTCCACCATGATGCGGAAAACATAGAGCACTGCGGCACGGGTGACGGGCTGGGGAGTGTTAAAGTTGTTTTCGCGAACTTCCGACGTGCCGGTAAAGTCGACGGTTGCCTGGCGTTTCTCCCGGTCCACCGTGATCCTGACCTTGATCTCCTGTCCTGTGTCGGTTGGGTAAGTTGCCTCGCAATCCGAAAGACGGTCGATCACACGGCGCACGCTTTCCTCGGCGTTGTCCTGGACATGGATCATATAGGCATCCACCACATCCTGACTGAAATGGGCGACCATTTTGCGCAATTCGGCCACGCCTTTTTCATTTGCGGCGACCTGGGCACGCAAATCAGCCATGTTTTGCGCCGGATTGCGGCAGGGATATTTGCCGCTCGACAGAACCTGAAGCATTTCCTCTTCGCGCAGATTTCCCTGATCGACGAGTTTGAAATTATCGATCAACACACCTTCCTGCTCAACATGTGTGGCAAGTGGTGTTGCAGAACCCGGTGCCATACCGCCAACATCGGCATGGTGACCACGGGAAGCGACGTAAAAGAGGATCTCATCTTCCCCGTTGCTAAAGACAGGCGTTACGACCGTGATATCGGGCAGATGGGTGCCGCCATTGTAAGGGGCGTTCAGCACATAGACGTCGCCGGGCTTCATCGTTCCCTGATTCAGTTCGATGATGGTTTCAACGGAGCGGTCCATCGAACCCAGGTGGACGGGCATATGGGGGGCGTTGGCGACAAGCTGGCCTTGCGCATTGAAGACCGCGCAGGAGAAGTCCAGCCGTTCCTTGATGTTGACCGAATAGGCTGTGTTTTGCAGCGTGACGCCCATCTGTTCGGCAATCGACATAAACAGATTGTTGAAGACTTCCAGCATAACCGGGTCTGCGCCCACGCCATCCTTCCCCGTGCCGATGGCAACCTGCCGGGGCAGGGGAGTGATGCGGGTCAGGATAATGTGGTCAAGCGCGTTTATCGCCGCCTCCCAGCCGGGTTCGACCACGATGGTTTGGTGGTCCTCGATAATCAGGGCCGGCCCCAGGATGCGGTTGCCGGGTACCAGATCAGCACGGACAAACACACCGGCATCGACGCGCACGCCATTGGTAAAGACCGAAGTCTGTGATTTTGCTGCCCGCTCAATCTCATCAAGATCAGCCGTTTGTTCTTCAACCTTTGCGCCACCACCAACGGCCTCAAGCTCTAACGCTTCGATGATGAGGGGTTTTTCGAAAACAAAACCGAACTGCTTTTTGTGCGCATCGGCAAAAGCGGCCCGCATGGCCTCTTCATTGTCTCTGGCGACCGCGATGGCTGTGTCTGTCCCATCGTAGCGCAAATGCAGACGAGCAAATGTCGAGATATCTGAATCACTTACACCCTGTCCTTTAACCTCGTTGCGGACAGCTTCTTCAAGTTCTGATTCAAGTTTAATGAGTTCACCCAACGTATCAGCGCCGAGCGGTCTGATGATGGCCTGCGACCGGCTAGCGCGAATATCGGCAAGCCCCATGCCATAGGCGGAAAGGATGCCCGAAAACGGATGGATAATCACGGTTTCCATGCCCAGATTGTCAGCCACCGCACAGGCATGTTGCCCGCCTGCTCCACCAAAACAGGTGAGGGCATATTCGGTAACATCATAGCCGCGCTGAACAGAAATCTTTTTGATTGCATTGGCCATGTTCTCGACTGCGATACGCAGGAAACCGTCTGCCACTTCTTCGGGGGTCTGGCCTTGTCCTATCTCTTCAGCAAGGGACGAGAATTTTTCCCGTACAACATCGACATCAAGCGATTCGTTCTGGTTTGGACCGAAGATTGCCGGAAAGTTTTCAGCCTTCAGTTTGCCCACCATCACATTGGCATCGGTAACGGCGAGAGGGCCACCGCGTCGGTAGCTTGCCGGGCCGGGGTTCGCCCCTGCCGATTCCGGACCAACGCGAAAACGACCGGATTCGTAGAACAGGATCGAGCCGCCACCTGCAGCGACGGTGTGGATACGCATCATCGGCGCGCGCATCCGCACCCCGGCGACTTCTGTTTCAAAGGCGCGCTCGTACTCGCCATCAAAATGGGACACGTCGGTTGATGTTCCGCCCATATCGAAACCGATGACCTTGTCGAATCCGGCAAGTGCGGATGTTTCCACCGCACCGACCACACCGCCTGCGGGACCGGAAAGGATTGCGTCCTTGCCCTGAAACAGATTTGCCGCCGTCAGGCCCCCCGAAGATTGCATGAACATGAGTTGCGGCGTGTTGCCGTCGGTATCACCGCCGAGCTGCGAACTTACCTGTTGGACGTAGCGGCTCAGAATTGGCGAGAGATAGGCATCCACCACAGTCGTATCCCCGCGTCCAATAAGCTTGGCGAGCGCCGAGACTTCATGGCTGACGGAAACCTGATCAAAGCCCATGTCGCGGGCGAGGGCCGCAACCTGTTTCTCGTGATCGGGATATTTCCATGAATGCATGAAAGCGATGGCAATGGCGTTGATGCCGTTTGCCTGCACACCTTCCAGCACCGTGCGGATGGTTTCTATATCGGGTGTCGCTTCCACGGTTCCGTCTGCGAGAACGCGTTCGTCAACCTCGTGAACCTCGTTGTATAGCTGTTCCGGCAGGATGACTTCCTTGGCGAAAATGTCGGGTCGTGCCTGATAGCCGATGCGCAGACCGTCCTTGAAACCACGGGTGATTAACAATGCGGTCGGGTCGCCTTTGCGCTCAAGCAGCGCGTTTGTGGCAACGGTGGTGCCCATCTTGACGGCGCCCACCTTCTCGGCGGGAATAGGATCGCCTGTCTTCAGACCCAAAAGTTGGCGAATCCCTTCGATTGCTGCGTCTGTATAGGCTTCGGGATTTTCCGACAGCAACTTGTAGGGGTGCAGCGCCCCATCAGGCGCGCGACCGACGAGATCGGTGAATGTTCCGCCGCGATCAATCCAGAAATCCCATTTGCCTGACATTGCTCAAAATCCACTATGATAGGTTGACTGGACAAACATCAACGTTTTGTCGATAAATTGTCAATGTTTTTTGATGGGTGTTCAGGAGAATGTTGATGGCGGGTAATCTCGATGCAAAAAAAATGGCAGTTGGTCCCATTGTTTCGTCTTCTCAACTGGCCGATGGGGGAATGCCGGCATTATCGGAGATGGAATATGCGCTGACGATTGCCAGCAACGCCTTTTCGCGCTGGGTGGTGCGCTGTATGGATGCTGCTGGTCTGGCCGGGTTGACGCCGCTGGATGTTCAGATTCTCCACTCCGCCAACCACCGGGAACGGCAAAAGACACTTGCTGATCTGTGTACCATGCTGAACATCGAAGACACTCATCTGGTCAATTATGCAATCAAGAAGCTGGTCAGGCTGAAACTTGTGACAAGCGGTAAGCGCGGCAAGGAGAAGACGGTGGTCATTACAAAACAGGGTGCCGCCGCCGCCGCGCGCTACAAGGAAGTGCGCGAAGCCCTTCTTGTGTCCAGCATCAAGGCAATGGGGGTCGAAGAAAAGGACGTCAGCCGTATCGCCGCGCTGCTTCGTGCCTTTAGCGGCCAGTATGATCAGGCGGCACGGGCGGCTGCGAGCCTTTAGGACGGGCGGCGCGAGCCTTTAGAAATGTCTATTTCAAATTCTCAAACCATTTGATCGCCATTTCGGACCAGCCTTTTGGGACAGAGTGGCCGCCGGTATGGAGGGCAAATTCGAGGGCGGTGCCTTTGGTGCACTTGGTCCACTGCCGCCGCCAGAACTTGCCTTTGGTGTTGAATGTGTCGCCGCGCAGCTGATCGCAGCCATTGACCTCGCGCATAATGCGCAGGCCCTCGAAGACATCACCCTGGTAGATGCGTCCGCCGCCAAGTGGCCGCCCTTCAAGGGGTACCGTGCCATCGCGCCAGCCGTGCGTGTGAAGCATTCTGACAGGCCCCTTGCAGTCGGCAGAGACAGGATGCGGTCGCCAAAACGCCCCGGCTACCGGAGCGTAGGCGCTTGCGACATCGGGGGCCTGACAGGCAAGATACCAGACGAGTGACCCGCCAATTGAGAAGCCGCTCATTAAAATCCGGCTGGCATCAATATTGTGATTTTTGGCCGCGTCGCTGATGATTTCTCTGGCAAAGGCCAGCTCATCGCGCTGCTTTTCGCGGAAGGGCAGGAACGACCATCCAGGGCCAAAGCGGGAGTTGGGACGTTTCAGCCCACTGGGAGCAATGACGGCGTATCCCCGTTTGAGGAATGCGTTGATCATACCGGTGTTCTTCATGGCGCCGGGGCCTGATCCTCCAGCTCCATGAAAGTACAGGAGGGCAGGCATGGGCTTTGCGGTTTCCTTGTCGGGCATTTTGATGGCGTATTCACCAAGGGTGGTTTTGCACACACCGCCCGTATCGGCGCAGCCCGTCTTTGCCTGTGCCGGAAATGCCAGCAGCGCCGACGATACGAGGGCGGTGACGATCAAAATGCGATTCACATGCATGGGAGTACTCGTGCTGAGAAGTTTGATGCTATTTGACATCGTGTGGTTTGCACAAACAAGCGGCTCGCATAAGTTTGACTGGATTCGTGTGACACAAGAGAGAAAACACCGGTTTGGCCGGTGAAAGGGTTTTTGAAATGCAAACCACCATGCTTGGCCATACCGGTCTTACTGTAT
Organism: uncultured Rhizobiaceae group bacterium; assembly: GCA_937930635.1. GTDB lineage: Bacteria > Pseudomonadota > Alphaproteobacteria > Rhizobiales > Rhizobiaceae > Pseudahrensia. Next base: position 34,611 of record CALHCF010000001.1, on the reverse strand, counting down.
CGCGCCTTTGCCTTGGCTGTATGTCTTACGGCACACCGGGTGGACCGACCCACCCCTGGGTTGTTCCTGAAAAGGAAGCGGAACCGTTCTTCAGGCTGGCTGTCGAGAAGGGGATCAATTTTTTCGATACCGCCAATCACTATAACTATGGAGAGAATGAAGAGATCACGGGGCGGATGCTGAAGAAATATGCGCGCCGCGAAGAAATTGTGGTGGCAACCAAAGTCGGCCTCAAGATGGGAGAGGGGGTAAACCGGCGCGGTCTGTCACGAAAGCATATCATCGAAAGCGTGGATGAATCGCTCAGGCGACTACAGATGGATCACGTGGACCTGCTGTATGTGCACCGGCTTGATCCGCTTACATCTTTTGAAGAAATGCTGGAAGCGCTCGATTTTGTGGTTCGGCAGGGCAAGGTGATTTATCCGGCGGCCTCCTCCATGTGGGCGTGGCAGTTTGCCAAATTGCGTGAGATGCAGATCGCAGCGGGTTTTGCGCCATTTGTCGCGATGCAGAATTTTTACAACCTCGCCTATCGTGAAGAAGAGCGCGAAATGATGCCCTATTGCGCCGAGGAGGGTGTTGCGGTTGTTCCCTGGAGTCCGATTGGCCGGGGGTTTCTGGCCGGAAACAAACCAAAGGATGGAAAGGGCACAAACCGTGCCCAGACAGACAAGAATAGCGGGCTGTTCGGCACCAAACAGGACTATGCCATACTGGACAGGGTTCAGAAGGTGGCCGAAGAGCTGGGCGTCAGTGCAGCACAGGTTGCCTATGCTTGGGTGTTGTCAAACGACTATGTGACTGCGCCCATTGTCGGAGCGACCAGGCTTGTTCAGCTGGAAGAGGCGATAGCGGCGCTGGATGTCTCACTGTCTGCCGGGCAGATCAAACGGCTGGAAAGTGCCTATAAACCACGGAGCGTTATGGGGCATCAGTAGTGATGCTCAGCTCGTTCCCACCCGGGCGCGGAGGCCTGCCACCACCACGACAAGCACAGCAACAGCAAAAGCAATAGTCTCAAGGGTTATGGTTTCGCCAAGAACCACAGCGGCGATTGCCAGTGTGAAAAAGGTCTGCAGCAATTGTAGCTGGCCAATGCGGGCCATGCCGCCGAGCCTCAGCCCTCGGTTCCACGCAAAGAATCCAATAAACATGGAAAACAGCCCCAGATAAGCAAAGGCAATATTGTGAGCCAGCGGAGCCGCCGGCAAGCCAGGCTGCCAAAGCAGCAAGGTGCCTCCCAATATTGCCGGTGAATAAAGCAGCAGCGCCCAACAAATCACTTCCCATCCCGGCATATGGTGGCTGAGTTTGCCGGAAACGACATAACCCCAGGCCGCAGTGAAGCCCGCCGCCAGCAGCCAGAGATCACCTGCCTGAAAATCCCAGCCGCTGTCGCGAAGGGCAAAGACCGTGATCAGCGCAGCTCCAACAAGGCCACAAATCCAGAAAAAGACTGAGGGGCGTTCCCCGGCCAGCAGGGCTGCAAAAAGTGCTGTGGCCAGCGGCAGAATGCCAAGAACAACGCCGCCATGGGACGAGGGAACGGTCTGCATGGCCAGCGCCATGAATCCGGGAAAACCAAAAATCAGGGTCAGGCCGACGATCACCAACTGACCCAGATGGTCGCGAGGAAACCGCCGCCGCATGATCGCAAGACAGACTGCGGCGGCGGCTGCCGCGATGGCCGCCCGTCCAAACGTAATGAACCATGGGTGATAGCTTGCAACCGCGAGCCGGGTGGCGGGCAGGGTGCCGCTGAAAATGATCACTCCGGCCAACCCAAGAAGGTAGCCCAGAAGTCTGTCGCGCCCAGGATTGTGAGATGAAGCGTCTTTGGAATTGCCCATGACTTTTCATAGGCCCTGGAAATCTGTGTGCAAGGCCGAATTTCCAGTGCTTGTATATCTGGCCTCATTGTCATCATGAACGGAATTTAACTCGCCAGAATCAGGTGTTTTTGGTAAAGTTCAAAGATGTCGATCTGGAGCGATATCAGCCGATTCCTTTCAACAATTGCGACCGATGCATTCGCCGCAGTGATCGAAGGCGTGCGCACTTTTTTTGAGGGCAATGCCGAGACCCGCAAGAAAGTATCATTCTCTATCGCGATTATCGCGTTGTCGGCCAAAATGGCAAAAGCGGATGGTGTTGTTACAAACAATGAAATCAAGGCATTTCGGGAGATTTTTCAGGTGCCGCCCGAAGAGTTTGATAACGTGGCACGCCTCTACAATCTCGCCAAGCAGGATATTGCAGGCTATGATTATTACGCAGCGCAGGTGAGGACGCTTTTTCCCGGAGACGATGAAACAGACGAGGATGTGCTGCACGATGTCATCGATGCACTGTTTCATATCGCCAAGGCCGATGGTGTTGTTCACGAGAATGAATTGCTGTTTCTGGAAGATATTGCCGTTCAGTTTGGCTTTTCAGCCGGTGATTTTGAATCTGTCAAAAACCGCCACATGCTGCCGGAAAAAGCCAATCCCTTCACTATTCTTGATGCCGACCCGGATTGGGATTTTGACAGGCTGCGGGCGCAGTACCGCAAGCGGGTTTCTGAAAGCCACCCGGACCGTTTGATTGCCCGTGGTGTGCCTGAGGAATTTGTGGTCATTGCCAATGACCGGCTGGCGGCGATCAACAACGCCTGGGATGCGATCCTGGTTTTGCATGGCCAAAGCAAACGGTCCCAAACGGCGGATGCCCTGTGAAATTTGAGGCAGACGCCAACTGCGTTGATACCATTTCGCCCGCGGTCAATTATGGCGAAAGGCGCGATGTCTCAGGTCCCGATATTCTACTGTTGCATTACACCGGCATGGACAGCGAAGATGGCGCGCTTCGATGGCTCTGCGCCGAAGAGAGCGGTGTCTCGTGTCACTACTTTGTTCATGAGGATGGCCGGATTGTGCAATTGCTGCCGGAGAGGGTGCGGGCGCATCATGCCGGTGTTGGAGCCTGGGAGGGGCATCACGACATTAACTCGCGATCAATAGGCGTGGAAATTGCCAATGCCGGCCATGCGGGTGGTCTTCCCGACTTTCCACAGATTCAGATGGATGCTGTTGCCCGATTGAGCCTTGATATTGTGGAAAGAAATGGCATTGCGGCACGTTATGTGCTGGCTCATTCCGATATTGCACCGGGCAGAAAAGAAGATCCGGGCGAGAAATTTGATTGGAAATGGCTGGCGGGACACGGTGTTGGCCATTGGGTGGAACCGGTTCCGGTGCGGTCTGGCCGTTTCTTGCAGCAAGGCGATGCCGGGCAACCCGTTGCGGCGCTACAGTCGATGCTGGCACTTTATGGTTATGATATTGAAATAAATGAAATTTTTGATGAACGAACGGCCACAGTTCTCACCGCATTCCAGCGCCATTTTCGACAAAAAAGGGTTGATGGAGTGGCCGATGTTTCCACAATTGAGACATTGCACAACCTGCTTTCCGCCCTGCCGGAAACCATAGAGGCCTGAAAGATCAGCGCTTTGGATGTTACATATTGTAACACTAACTGAACGGGACACCCCTTGATCGCCTTATTTTAGCCGGTCATTCGATGCTGATAGATTTTCAGTCGGGATGGTCCCGGCGTTGGAGAGAGGCAATCGCAGAAATAAGCGGCAGAGTTTCGTTGCGATGAGTTCGAGAGTAAATTCATGAAATCTTTAAAAGTAATTCTGGCAGTTGTTCTGCTGCCATTTGTACTCGCCGCTTGTCAGGGGTCGAACTCTGCAGTGTCGAGCTATTCAGGCAAGGAATTGTCGAAAAAGCCTGTCAGCAAGCGTGTGCAGACCAAACGTGTCAGCACAAGACAGTCGGCCCGTCAGAAAAAGAAAATTGAGTTTGTCAGGGTTGCCATGCTTGAGCCAAGTGACAGTTCAACGGCAACGCAGTCCTTTATCTACAAACGTGTACCGGAAGCGAACAAGAACCGTGCCCGTACGGTTCAATCGAAAAAGACGCTGAAAAGAAAAGCTCGCAAGTCCGCCCTGCGTTCCCGTCCGGCCAGTTCGCGCCGGTCAACGACCCGCAAGTTCAAAGCTGCCCGCAAGACGACAAAGGCGAAACGCAGCCGTACGGCAGTGGCGAAACGCAGCCGTACCGCAGTCAAGCGTAAGGCAACAAAACGCCGCAATACCAAAGTGGCGTCTCGCAAGAAGGGAAAACGTTCCAGCCGGGGTCGCTATAACGCGCTGATCACCAAATATGCGCGGGCCAATGGCGTGCCGGTTCGGCTGGCTCATGCGGTTGTGCAGGTTGAATCTTCCTACAAGGCCAACGCCCGGGGCGCCGCTGGTGAAATCGGCCTGATGCAGATCATGCCCCGCACGGCACGTGGCATCGGCTACCGTGGTCCGCTTCGTAACCTCTACAAGCCGTCCACTAATCTGCGCTTTGGAATGAAATATCTCGGCAAGGCTTATCGCCTTGGAGGTCGTTCAACCTGTGGCGCTATCTTGAAATATAATGCAGGGCACGGTGCCAAGCGGATGAACCCCATCAGCCGCAACTACTGCAAAAAAGTAGCGCGTATCTTACGCCGCGGATAGGATTGACGCCGCCGCACAGCTTTGAGGTTCGCGGCCTTGTAAACTGGTTAAACCCGATCGGATTGATTTCCGGTCGGGTTTTTCTTTGACGTGATCTGTCAAACAGTTCACTAACCCTCTGCCAGCTGGCCGGACGGCCGCCCCTGCCAATGTCGAAAGATGGTTGGGGAGGAAAGTCCGGGCTCCACGGAAAAACGGTGCCGGGTAACGCCCGGCGGGGGCAACCCCAGGGAAAGTGCAACAGAAAGCAGACCGCCTCGAACCTGGTTTGAGGTAAGGATGAAAGGGTGGGGTAAGAGCCCACCGCACCGGCGGCAACGCAGGTGGCATGGTAAACCCCACCGGGAGCAAGACCGAATAGGGACACCATGTTTCGCGCAAGCGAAACCAGCCTGTTTCCAGGTGGGAGTGTCCGGGTAGGTCGCAATGAGGTGCCCAGCAATGGGTGTCCCAGATGAATGGTCGTCGCCCCACAGTCTCACGACTGTAGGGAGCACAGAACCCGGCTTACAGGCCAGCTGGCTTTCACCCCAATCAGTAAATGGCTGACGAAACTCGTTGCTGTGAAAATAAGCGGCTGTGATGGGCTTTGTAAACGAACCCTTAACGTTCTCGATTCATGTTCGGTTAACTGGTTCGGGGCTGTGGGGTTTGCATTTTTTACCCCGCCATAAACCGAACTTTTTGACGGGCTGCAAAAGCTGTGATGAACGCTGCAAATTCAAATTCTGCATTGTCTGGCTGCCATCTGGTTCCGGCAGCGCTGCAATGTCTATCAAACCACCGTTCTGGAGACTGCATTAGCGCTATGGTGCCGCCGACCAAAGAGACCGCCCCGGATGCGCATGTTCCCGTGATGTTGCGCGAAGTGCTTCGTGCGTTGCGGCCCCAGGCCGGTGACGTTGTAATTGATGCAACCTTTGGTGCCGGGGGATATTCGCGGGCTTTCCTTGAAATGGAGGCGACGGTTATTGCCGTTGACCGGGATCCGGATGCCATTGCTGCCGGTCAGGAACTGGTGCGGCTTCATGATGGCCGGTTGATTTTGCATCATGGACGATTTTCCAATCTCGAGACCATAACGGACCTGCATGGTTTCCGGCAGGTTGATGGTGTCGTTGCTGACATTGGTGTTTCCTCCATGCAGATTGATCAGCCCGAACGGGGCTTTTCGTTCCAGAAGAATGGACCGCTGGACATGCGTATGGAACAGGCGGGAGCTTCGGCGGCCGATGTGGTCAATGGTTATGAACGCGCGGATTTGACGCGTATTATTGGTATTTTGGGGGATGAGCGGCAGGCTTCGCGCATTTCTGCTGAAATTTGTCAGAGACGGGCCGGTAAGCCATTTGAGACCACTGCCGAACTTGCAAAATGCATTGAAGATGTTTTGGGGCGCAGTCCCCGCGACCGCATTCATCCGGCGACAAGAACATTTCAGGCACTTCGTATTTTCGTCAATCGCGAGCTTGAAGAGCTTGCCTCTGCACTGCTGGCCGCGGAACGCGTGCTGAAGCCAGGAGGGCGTCTGGTGCTGGTCACATTTCATTCTCTGGAAGACAGGCTGGTCAAACGTTTTCTCCAAGACCGGGCCGGGACCGCAGGCGGGTCACGTCACCTGCCGGAAGTCGAAACGAAGGCACCGACATTCAAGCTGACAAAGCGCGGAGCGATATCGGCTTTAGATGACGAGGTTAAGAAGAACCCTCGCGCCCGTTCGGCAAAGCTTCGAAGTGCTGTCAGAACAGAAGCCCCTGCGCGGGCCGCCAGTCGCGATGTTTTCGGCCTGCCCAGGCTTGCCGGATTTGACAGCGGTATCCGGCAGGACAGTGCTCAACAAGAAGGAGCCAGGTGATGGTTCGCATTAGCGATATGCTGCTGGTGGCTGCCGTGATAAGTGGCGCGGTCTGGACTTACCAGATCAAACATGAGGCTGATCTTTCAGCCAAGCGGTTGGCATCACTCAACCAACGGATCGCCGCCCAGAACAGCAAAATTGCATTGCTGGAAGCTGACTTTGCCATCACCACCGGACCGGCGCGCCTTGAGGCGATTGCCCGTCAGTTTGAGGGGCAGCTGGCTTTGAAACCCATCGAGTCGACACAGATCATTGATCTTTCGGAACTGCCGCCGATGCGTCAGAAAGAAGACCCGCTTCAGGAGATGATCGCTGGTGAGATCGATACCACGATCACCGGAAGCGTGGAGACGACACCAAAACTGGTGCCGCTGCCGACCAGACGACCGGCACCCAGAAAACCGGCTGGAGGTGCCAGTCAATGAAACACTTCCTCTTCAGCCTGATCACTTTTCCCTGGAAGGTGCTGACCAGTTTCGCACAATCCGGCGGTGAGAAGGCCGATATGGCCTCGCAGACCCGCGACCGCATTGTTGTTGTGATTTGCGGAATTGCGGCCATGTTCGCGATCATTGAAGCGCGCCTGATTTATCTGGGTATGCAGGATAATCACGGTCCTGAAAGCCGCAGGAGCGCGAACATCGCGCTTGCTGCAACGCGTCCCCGTATTCTGGATCGCGGCGGTCAGACACTGGCCCTCGATATCGAGATGCAATCGCTTTTTGCTGAAGCAAAGCTGATCGAAAACCCGGACGAAACCTATGAAGCGCTGATCACCGTGCTGCCTGATCTCGATTTTGACACGACTATGAGGCGGTTGAAGAGCGGGCAGGGATTTGTCTGGCTCAAGCGCGAGATCACACCGCGCCAACAATCGGAAATTCTCAAACTTGGTCTGCCGGGCATTGGGTTTCGTACCGAGAGTAAACGCTACTATCCTGCCGGGCGCACAGCGTCGCATATTCTGGGGCATACCAATATCGATAATCAGGGTATTGCCGGGATAGAGAAACATCTTGACGATACATGGTTGCGGGATCTGCATGCTGCGGGTTTTGCATTGAAAAAAGACCTCGAACCTGTGTCGCTGTCCATCGATCTGCGGGTGCAACATTTCATTCGTGATGCCCTGGCTGAGGCCATGGAAAAATACCGCGCTGTTGCAGCTGCCGGTGTTGTTCTCGATATTCATACCGGGGAAATCATCGGGATGTCGTCTCTGCCCGATTACGATCCCAATCGCGCCGGAGAAACCCTGACCCGCGATTCCCTGAACCGGATGTCTGCAGGCCTGTTTGAAATGGGGTCCACCTTCAAGGCGTTCACAACGGCGATGGCTCTGGATTCCGGCAAAGTTGGTTTGCAAAGCCGGTTCGATGCGCGAAAGCCGCTGAAGATTGGCCGCTTCAGGATTACAGATTTTCACGGCAAGAAACGTGTGTTGAGCGTGCCGGAAATTTTCATCTATTCGTCAAATATCGGCACCGCCAAAATGGCTGATGTCGTTGGAATTGAGGGGCATCGCGAGTTCCTCAAACGCATTGGTTTGCTGGACAGAACCCCTGGTCTGGAACTGCCGGAAATTGCTAATCCGACCGAGCCGAAAGTCTGGAAGAAAGTCAATTCCATTACCATTTCCTACGGCCACGGCATTTCCACAACGCCGCTGCAAACTGCGGTGGCCGCTGCGGCGCTGGTGAATGGCGGGAAACTGGTGCCGCCCACGCTTTTCTCGCGCAGCCGTGATGAGGCGGACAAGATTGCCAAACAGGTAATACAGCCCTCCACATCTGAGGCGATGCGTTACCTGATGCGGCTTAACGTTTTGCAGGGTTCAGGCAAACGGGCGGAAGTTCCCGGTTTTCTGGTTGGCGGCAAAACCGGTACGGCTGAGAAGGTGGTGAACGGGCGTTATTCCCGCGGCAAGCGGTTCAATGCCTTTCTATCAACTTTCCCGGTTGATGCTCCCCGGTATGTGGTGTTGGTCATTGTGGATGAGCCCAAACCGGAAAAAGGTCAGGTTTACGCAACCGCTGGTATGAACGCAGCGCCGACAGTTGCACAAATTGTGCGCCGCTCTGCTCCAATTCTGGGGGTGAAGCCGGATTTTTCCGTTCGTAACACTGCCCAATTGTCGTCTTACAGACGCTGAAAACGGATGTGACGGCGGATATGAAAATCTCTCAACTTTCCGGTTTGGAAGCTCCTTTGCCTGAGGGGGCGGCTGATGTGGATGTTACAGGCATAACGGCTGATTCAAGAGCAGTTGAGCCTGGTTTCCTTTTCGCAGCGTTGCCGGGTACGGTCGCTAATGGGCTGGATTATCTGCCCGATGCGCTGTCCAAAGGGGCTGTTGCTGTTTTGACAGACGCCCAAGCCAGGCCACAGAATTGCCCGGTACCCGTATTGCGCAGCGCGGACCCGCGTCATGCCCTTGCAAAAATGGCGGCGCGTTTTCATGCGCGCCAGCCTGCTGTCATGGCCGCAGTTACCGGCACGGCGGGCAAGACGTCTGTTGCTTCTTTTTTGAGACAGATTTGGGACAGCTGCGGCGCCAAAAGTGCCATGATTGGGACAACAGGTGTCTTTGCTCCGGGGCGCACAGACTATGGTTCGCTGACAACGCCTGACCCTGTTTTGTTGCATAAACTGCTCGATGAACTGGCGGGGGACGGGGTTACCCATTGCGCCATGGAAGCATCATCTCATGGCCTTGATCAGCGGCGGCTGGATGGGGTTCGGCTGACGGTCGGTGGTTTCACCAATCTGGGCCGTGATCATATGGACTACCATCCAACGGTTGAAGACTACCTTGCTGCAAAAATGCGGTTGTTTGATACGCTGATGGAGCCGGGAAGTCCGGCTGTCATCTATGGCGATGATGTGTTCAGCGCAGCGGCAATGAAAGCCGCCTCGAAGGCCGGCCTTCAGGTAAGAAGCGTCGGCAGCAAGGGTGACTATCTTTCTCTCAAGCGGGTGGAACAGCACCGTTATTCACAGGTAGCAGAAGTTGATTGTGGTGGAGAGATTCACCGTATCGAACTTCCGATGGCAGGAGAATTTCAACTTGCCAATGCGCTTGTCGCGGCGGGCATGGCGATTGCTTCGGGCAGCGATGCTGGTGAAGTTTTCAAAGCCATGGGACATCTGCGTGGCGCGCCGGGCAGGATGGAACTTGTGGGCAAGACCGGGCAGGGCGCTCCCGTCTATGTCGATTATGCGCACAAGCCCGAAGCGCTGGAAAATGTTCTTCTTGCGCTCAGGCCCTATACAACCGGCAGGCTCTTTCTGGTTTTTGGCTGTGGCGGTGATCGCGATGCCGGTAAACGCCCGATTATGGGAGAAATCGCGCAACGACTGGCCGATGTGGTGATCGTGACTGATGACAATCCGCGCAGCGAAGATCCGGCTGCTGTGCGCGGTGAGATCATGGCGGCCGCATCTGATGCGACGGAAATCGGTGACAGGTCCGTGGCCATCCAGACCGCGATTGACATGCTGGGGGAGGGAGACACGCTGGTGGTTGCAGGCAAGGGACACGAAGAGGGGCAGATCGTTGGCGATCAAATATTGCCGTTTTCTGACCACAAGGTGGTTGCGGCAGCACTGGAGGTAACCCGTTGACCGCGTTCTTGTGGACACTTGAGGCCATGCGCGACGCGATGGGCGCGCGCGTCGTTGGTGAAGCGCCCAAAGGCGTTACCGGCCTGTCCATTGACACAAGAACCCTGAAGGAGGGTGAAGCTTATTTTGCTATCCTTGGTGATGTTCACGATGGTCACAAGTTTGTGGCCAATGCCTGTTCTGCCGGGGCTGCGCTTAGCGTTGTTTCGCAGGAAAAACTGCCAACACTCGACGGTGAATGCGGCTGTCTGCTGGTGGTTGATGATGTTCTCGATGCTCTAGAAAAACTGGGTATTGCAGCGCGGGCACGCACCCAGGCCAAGATCATTGCGGTCACGGGAAGTGTTGGCAAGACCACAACCAAGGAGGCCCTGCGCACGGCCCTTTCTGCATGTGGCAAAGTTCATGCGGCGGTGGCTTCGTTTAACAATCACTGGGGTGTTCCCCTGACGCTGGCGCGGATGCCCGGCGACACTGAATATGGTGTCATCGAGATCGGTATGAACCACCCCGGCGAGATCACGCCGCTGGTCAAAATGGCGCAACCTCACGTCGCCATCATTGTTAATGTTGCTGCGGTCCATCTGGGGGCTTTCGATAGCGTTGATCAGATTGCCCATGCCAAAGCCGAAATCTTCGATGGTTTGCTTGATGGCGGGACGGCGGTTTTGAATGCGGATGATGAACGCCTGCCCATTCTGACTGAACTGGCGGCTCAAAAGGGTGTCAGTGAGATTGTCCTGTTTGGCGAAGCCGACGACGCGCAGGTTCATATGGACAAGCTGGCTCTGCACGGTTCCTGTTCCTGCCTGACCGCAACCGTTCTTGGCAAACCCATGGTTGTCAAAATCGGCGCGCCGGGGCGTCATATCGTTCAAAATGTGCTCGCTGTTCTGGCTGTTTGCAGGATTGTCGGTGCGGACCTGGCTCGCGCCGGACTGGCGCTGGCCAACATGGAAGCGGTGAAGGGGCGGGGACAACAACATCGACTTAAACATCCCGATGGACGTTTTGTGCTGATTGACGAGAGTTACAATGCCAATCCGACAAGTATGCGAGCTGCGCTTGAATTGTTGGCTGCAGCGAAAGTTCAGGGGCGTGGCAGGCGTATCGCGGTCATGGGTGACATGCTTGAGCTTGGACCAACATCGGCGAGCCTGCATGCCGGGCTGGCGGATACGGTCGTTGCCAATGGAATTGACCGGGTGTTTCTTGCCGGATCCGAGATGAAAGCGCTTGATGATGCGCTTGGCGACAAGGTTGAATGTACCCATAGGGCAACGATTGACGAACTTATTCCACTGGTTCGTGCCGATTTACAGGCCGGAGACGTGGTGATGGCCAAGTCTTCGCTTGGAATGAGGTTTGCGCGCCTGATAGACGATTTGTTAAATGCGTATTCTTCCGAATCATAGAGGTCACGTCGACCGCGTCGGAACGTTATTTTTGGAATTTTGATCGGCTTTTGACCGGCAAATCGGGAAGGGACGACAATGCTGCACTACCTCTCGGAGTTGGGCGATACTCTCCCGCTGCTCAATGTATTTCGCTATATTACATTTCGGACCGGCGGCGCGATGTTCACATCGATGCTGATCGTCTTTCTGTTTGGTCCGGCAATTATTCGTGCGTTGCGCGGGCGACAGAAGAAGGGCCAGCCGATCCGGGCTGATGGTCCTGCAACTCATTTCAAAAAGGCTGGAACGCCCACGATGGGTGGGCTGATGATTCTCATTGGTATCATCGGTGCGACATTGCTTTGGGCTGATCTGTCGAGTGCCTTTGTCTGGACTGTGCTGTTTGTTACCACCTGCTTTGGGGCCATTGGGTTTTACGATGATTATCTGAAGGTCACGAAATCGACCGAAAAGGGCTTTTCAGGCCGGATGCGCCTGATGCTGGAGTTTATTGTCGCCGCGGTTGCGTGTTTTGTGATCATGCGATGGGGCAATCAGACTTCCAATGTCGCAGGAACTGACATTTCAAGCGCACTGGCATTTCCATTCTTCAAGGAATTCGTCATCGAACTGGGATGGTTCTTCGTCGTCTTTGGTGCGTTTGTGGTGGTCTCTGCAGGCAATGCCGTCAATCTGACAGACGGTCTCGACGGTCTGGCGATTGTGCCGGTCATGATCGCGGCAGCGTCGTTTGGCGCGATTGCCTATCTGGTTGGGAACAAAGTGTTTGCCGACTATCTGCAAATTCATTTTGTACTTGGCACCGGGGAACTGGCCATTATTTGCGGTGCGGTTATCGGGGCCGGGCTTGGGTTCCTGTGGTTTAACGCGCCACCGGCTGCGATTTTCATGGGCGATACGGGGTCACTGGCTCTGGGGGGGATGCTGGGCACCATTGCTGTGGCCGCCAAACATGAAATCGTTTTGGCTATTATCGGCGGTCTTTTCGTTATGGAGGCGCTGTCAGTCATTATTCAGGTTGCCTCTTTTAAATTAACCGGGAAGAGGGTTTTCAAGATGGCGCCCATTCATCACCACTTTGAACAATTGGGTTGGACTGAAAGCCAGGTGGTGATCCGTTTCTGGATCATATCAATCATGTTTGCTCTGCTGGGCCTTGCGACCCTCAAACTGCGTTAGACATCAATATGATCCCGGTTTCGGTTTTTGCGGGGCAGCGTGTGGCGCTTTTTGGGCTTGGTGGGTCAGGTCTCGTAACGGCACAGGCTCTGAAAGCCGGTGGTGCCGACATTGTTGCTTTCGATGACAATCCCACAAGTGTTGACGAGGCTTCAAAACAAGGCATTACGACCGCCAATCTGCGCGATGAGGACTGGTCGCTTTTTGCTGCACTCGTACTTGCACCCGGTGTGCCTCTCACACACCCGCAGCCTCACTGGTCAGTTGATCTGGCGAAGGCGGCTGGTGTTGAGATTATCGGCGATATTGAGCTTTTTGCGCGTCAGATGGCAGCAAGCGAGCACAAGGCTCCGTTTGTTGCGATTACCGGGACAAACGGCAAATCCACCACAACCGCATTGATCGCTCATGTGCTGGAGGCCGCCGGACGTGATGTGCAGATGGGCGGCAATATCGGGCGCGCGGTGCTTGATCTCGACCCTCCCGGCAAGAATGCGCCCCTGCAGGCCTATGTGGTTGAGTGTTCGTCCTACCAGATTGATACATCACCATCGCTTGATCCCAGTGTGGGTGTTTTGCTGAATGTGACCCCTGACCACCTGGAACGGCACGGGACGATTGAAAACTATGCCTCCATCAAGGAAAGACTGGTTGCCAACAGTGATTTAGCGGTGGTTGGTATCGATGACCGTTACTGCGCCGCCATCGCGGGGCGGCTGACTGAGGCAGACAAACCGCTGGTGACGATCTCAGGCCGCAGTGATGGCAATGCTGAAGTTGGTTTTAATGGCGAAGCGCTGGTTCTGGATACCGGCGAAAACCCGGTATCGCTTGCAGGCATCGGCACGTTGCGTGGACGCCACAACGGCCAAAATGCCGCTGCTGCCTATGCTGCCTGCCGGGCTGTTGGTTTGGCGGATGAAGAAATTCAAGCGGGATTTTCTACTTTTCCCGGTTTGGTACATCGGCTGGAACAGGTGGGGAGTGTTGGGAAAACGCTGTTCGTCAACGATTCCAAAGCAACCAATGCTGATGCGGCAGCGACCGCTCTCACCAGTTTTGACCGTATTCACTGGATTGCTGGTGGATTGGCCAAGGATGGCGGGATCGAGCCTCTTGTCCCGCATTTTTCGCGGATTGCAAAAGCTTATCTCATCGGAGAGGCGGCAAGTTCTTTTGCTTCTGTGCTGGCGGATACGATTCCTTATGAAATTTCCGGCACATTGAAAGATGCCGTTAACCATGCGGCTCTGGATGCATCCCGCACCGGGGAGGAAGAAGTGGTTCTTCTGTCACCGGCTGCGGCGAGTTTTGATCAGTTCCGCAATTTTGAAAAGCGGGGTGATGCGTTCAGGGAAGCGGTGATGGCATTGGACGGATTTTCGAAGTTTGAAAGCAATTCATCATGATGTCACGCGCGCGCAAAGATGTGGTTTCCGAGTGGTGGTGGACGATTGACCGTTTTTTACTGGCGGCGGCTTTGCTGTTGTTGGCATGCGGCTTTCTTTTATCGCTGTCTGCCAGTCCCTCTGTGACATCACGGCTTGGTATTGATGACAGTTTCTACTTCGTCGAGCGCCACGCCATGTTTTTGCTGCCGGCGGTCGGGATTCTCATTGCGACATCGTTTTTGAACCTGCGTCAGGTGCGAAGGCTATCATTTTTTGCGCTTATCGGCACTTTGCTGGTCCTGATCGCATTGCCTTCTATTGGTTATTCCGCCAAAGGTGCTGTTCGCTGGCTGGCTCTTGGTTCCTATCTTCTGCAACCGTCTGAATTTCTAAAACCCGTGTTTGTGGTCATTACGGCCTGGTTATTTGCCGAAAGTGCCAGACGGCCTGATATTCCCTGCAATCTGATTGCCATTGGCCTGTTTGGGCTGAGTGCCTCGCTGCTGATCATCCAGCCTGACTTCGGGCAGACGGTTTTGTTGTCGCTTGTCTGGGGATCGCTGTTCTTTATGGCGGGTATGCCCTGGATATGGATTGCGATACTGGGGGTTTTGGGAACAATCGGCCTGGGTGTTGCTTATCTGACCATCAGCCATGTCACGACCCGTATTGATCGGTTTTTGACGGGTACGGGAGATAATTTTCAGGTCAATCGGGCGCTTGAAGCGATCACCAACGGAGGCTGGCTGGGACGCGGCCCTGGCGAGGGGCAGGTAAAATTCGGTTTGCCGGACAGTCATACCGATTTCATTTTCTCGGTCGCTGCCGAGGAGTTCGGCATTGTATTGGTGATGGTTCTGGTCGCTATCTTTGCCTTTGTGGTTATGCGTGGCCTTTGGCACGGACTGAATGAAAGCGACCGGTTTGTGCAACTGGCCGTATCCGGGCTGGTCCTGTTGTTTGGGTTTCAGGCGCTGATCAATGTCTGCGTGAACCTTCGGCTGATGCCTGCCAAAGGCATGACGCTGCCTTTCGTTTCTTATGGCGGATCGTCACTTATGGCGGTGGCTCTTGGCATGGGATTTGTGCTGGCCCTCACGCGCAAACGTGCCGCGTCCTATCGTCGCCGCGATGCCCGTATTGGCCCCATGGCTTTGCCTGCGGTCAGCGGAGTTTGATGTGGCAGGCACCGTTCTTCTGAGCGCGGGAGGTACCGGCGGGCATTTGTTTCCGGCGCAAGCTCTGGCGCAGGAACTTGCGGCACGCGGATGGCGTATTCATCTGGCAACCGACCCGCGGGCTGAACGGTTCGTCTCACAGTTTCCCGCCGAGCAGGTTCATATCATCAAGTCAGCCACCTTTACGGGGAAAAGCCCGTTGGCACTGGGGCGCACCTTTGCGCGTCTGGCTGCGGGATATCTTTCTGCCCGCCGGGTGATTTCCGCAATCAGGCCGGATGTTGCTGTTGGTTTTGGAGGCTATCCCACTGTGCCGCCGCTTCTGGCTGCCGCGCATAAAAAAGTACCAACCATCCTGCATGAGCAAAATGCCATCATGGGCCGGGCCAACCGGTTTTTGGCCAGCCGGGTGAAAGCTATCGCAACCGGCTTTGAGCTTGCCAACAAAGACAGTTTTTCCAGCGCACCTGTTACCGTGACCGGCAATCCTCTGCGTGAAATTGCCCATAAGGCAGCAAGACTGGCTTACGATCCGCCGGTGGCGGGTGGGCCGTTCAATCTTGTTGTTTTTGGCGGCAGTCAGGGGGCCCGTTTCTTTTCACAGTGTATTCCCGAGGCCCTGTTTCGATTATCAGGCGACAAGAAAAAACGCCTCAACGTGACCATGCAGGCCCGGCCGGAAGATGCCGAAGGGGTTCGTGCGAAAATGGCGACACTGCGCATCGCGGCCACGGTTGAGGATTTTTTTGCTGATATGCCGAACCGGATTGCCGGGGCGCACCTTGTTATCTGTCGCTCCGGAGCATCGTCCGTCTCTGAACTCGCGCTGATTGGCCGCCCTGGCATTCTGGTGCCGCTCCCCGGTGCGCTGGATGATGATCAGGGGGCTAATGCTGCTGTTCTTGAGGCCGTTGGCGGGGGTGTTTTGGTGCGACAGAAGGATCTGACCCCCGAAAGGCTGGCAGAATTGTTGAATGCTGCCCTTGAAGACCCACAAAGCCTTGCAAATAAGGCGCAATGCGCCAAAAAGGCAGGCGTACCGGACGCGGCGGCCCGGCTCGCCGATATGGTTGAAGCTTACGCCTGAGCAGGTTGCCTGCACCACCACAAAAGGAATTTTCCCATGCGCATGGCAGATGACATCGGCCTGATCCATTTTATCGGTATTGGCGGCATCGGCATGAGTGCGATTGCTGAAGTGCTGCACAATCTTGGTTATCCGGTTCAGGGTTCCGACCAGAGTGATGGTGCCAATGTGCAACGGCTGCGCGAGAAGGGAATTACGGTCCATGTTGGCCACCGGGGCGAAAATCTCAGCAATTGCGAAGTCGTCGTTGCCTCCTCCGCCATCAAGGCTGACAACCCCGAGCGTCTGGAAGCCAAGGAACGGCTGCTGCCGGTCGTCAGGCGGGCTGAAATGCTGGCAGAGCTTATGCGCTTCAAGCAGGCGATCGCGGTGGGCGGTACCCATGGCAAGACAACAACCACGTCGATGGTCGGTCAGTTGCTGGAATCCGGTGGTCTGGATCCAACCATCATCAATGGTGGCATTCTAAACGCAATTGGCACCAATGCCCGTATGGGTGACGGGTCGTGGATGGTGGTTGAGGCCGACGAAAGTGACGGGACATTTTTGAAGTTACCGGCAGATATTGCCATTGTGACCAATATCGACCCTGAACATCTTGATCACTATCAGACCTTTGATAATGCCAAAGAGGCCTTCAAGACATTTGTCGAGAATGTCCCCTTCTATGGTTTTGGGGTGATGTGCATTGACCATCCTGAGGTTCAGGCGCTGGTAAGCCGTATTGAAGACAGGCGGTTGGTCACATACGGCAACAATCCGCAATCGGATGTGCGGTTCTGCAACGTGGTGGCAGAGGGGGCTAATTCGAGATTTGATGTAACCATCCGTGACCGCAAGACCAATACGGTGACTGAGGTTGCTGATTTGGTTCTGCCGATGCCCGGCATCCATAATGTTTCCAATGCGACGGCTGCAATTGCTGTTGCCCATCAGCTGGGCGTTGGCGCTGATGCCATAAGAGAAGGTCTGATGGCCTTTAAAGGCGTGCGCCGCCGCTTCACCCATACCGGATCGTGGAACGGTATTGAGGTGTTTGATGACTACGCCCACCATCCGGTTGAAATTTCAGCCGTGCTGCGGGCTGCGCGCACCGCTGTACGGTCCGCCAAAAAAGGACGAGTGATAGCTGTCAAACAACCTCATCGTTATACGCGACTTGAATCCTTGTTTGATGAGTTCAGTGCCTGTTTCAACGACGCGGATACGGTGCTTGTTGCGCCGGTCTATGAGGCGGGAGAACAACCCATCGACGGTATTAACTCTCAAACCCTTGCGTCAGCCATGAAGTCGGGGGGGCATCGTGACGTACGTCTGATTGATGGCCCCGAAGACGTTGCACCCCTGATTGCTCAGATTGCTGCGGAAGGGGATTATGTAATCTTCCTTGGGGCCGGTAACATCACTGCATGGGCTCAGGCCCTGCCTGACGAGCTGGCAAAACTGTGACGTCCGGCGAAACACTGCTGCAAGGCATCGACACCACCTCCATTCGCGGGCGGCTGACGGCTGACGCTTTGATGTCGAAAATCACGTGGTTTCAGGTTGGCGGGCCGGCGGATCTGCTTTTTAGCCCTGCCGATGAGGAGGATCTTGCCACATTTTTGAAGGGGCTGCCGGATGATGTGCCGGTTCTTGTGGTGGGTATTGGCTCCAATCTTCTGGTGCGTGATGGCGGTATCGATGGCGTTGTTATTCGACTGTCCGGCCGGGGCTTTGGGCAGGTGGAAAATCTGGGCGGCAACCGCCTGAAGGCGGGAGCTGCTGTTCCTGATAAACGGCTTGCTGCTGCAGCGCTGGAGGCCGGGCTTGGAGGATTTTCCTTTTACCACGGTATTCCCGGCGCAATTGGTGGGGCGCTGCGCATGAATGCCGGTGCCAATGGCACAGAAACTACAGACTGCGTTGTGGAAGTTCAGGCGCTGGACCGGCAGGGCAACCGCCACATACTCAGCCATGCCGACATGGGATATTCCTATCGGCATTCCCAGGCAGACGACGGTTTGATTTTTACGTCAGCCATTTTTGAGAGTGTTCCTGCCGACAAGGCCGATATTCAAAAGGCGATGGACGAGGTTCAGCATCACAGGGAAACCGTGCAACCCATCCGTGAGAAAACCGGTGGATCGACCTTTAAAAACCCCGTGCCCCTTTCCAGTTGGAAGCTGATTGATGAAGCGGGGTTGCGGGGCTTTAAAACCGGTGGTGCGCAGATGAGCGAGATGCACTGCAATTTCATGATCAACACCGGTACTGCGACGGCGTATGATCTTGAAACTCTCGGCGAAACGGTGCGCCAGCGGGTCTTCGAGAAATCCGGGACCCTGCTTGAATGGGAAATCAAAAGGCTGGGCCGATTCGAAAAAGGTAAGTCAGTACGGGGTTTTGTGCCTTGATGTTTCCACGTGTGAAAAAAAGTTAACAGGTGTGCTCATTTGATTTTTCTGAGCCTTTTGAATCGTTTGCCGGCCATGCCTGAAACGCTGATTCAAGTCCCATGTAAATTGTTGCGTTAACAATGCTTGAAACGCCGACTCTCCTGTGATTCTGCTCCGTTTCAGGGGAATCAGGAGCGATTCTGGTATGAAACACGTAGCGGTCCTTATGGGCGGTTGGTCGGCTGAACGGCCGGTCAGTCTTTCGACAGGAGAAGCTTGCGCCAAGGCGCTGGAAGATGAGGGCTTTTCTGTCACACGTGTTGATGTAGACCGCAATCTCAGCGAGAGGCTGGCAGCTTTGAAGCCGGATGTTGCCTTCAACGCTTTGCATGGTCCCTATGGCGAGGATGGCATGGTTCAGGGCATCCTCGAATATCTGGAAATTGCTTACACCCATTCCGGTGTGCTGGCTTCGGCCCTTGCCATGGACAAGGAGCGGGCCAAGACAATTGTAAGGCGGGTTGGTGTGCCGGTCGCCGATGCGAAAGTCATGCATAGGATCGAGGCTGCCCAGAAGCATGTGATGAAGCCACCCTATGTGGTCAAGCCGGTCAATGAAGGGTCCAGTTTTGGCGTCTTGATTGTGGGTGAGGATCGTTCAAACCCGCCACAGGAATTGTACTCTGATGAGTGGGCGTTCAACGATACGGTTATGGTTGAGCGATTCGTTTATGGCCGGGAATTAACGTGCGCCGTAATGGGTAATGTCGCTTTGGGCGTGACGGAAATCGTGTCGCCGGATGGCGGATGGTACGACTATGATGCAAAATACAAGGAAGGTGGTTCTAAACACGTCCTACCGGCCGATATTTTACCAAATATTTACCAAAAAATTCAGACACTGTCTTTGAAGGCGCATCAGGCGATTGGTTGTCGTGGTGTGTCCCGTTCTGACTTCCGTTTTGATGATCGCGTAAACGGAACCGGCGAATTGATCTGGCTTGAGGTAAACACTCAGCCGGGCATGACGCCAACATCGTTGCTGCCGGAGCTGGCCCAGCATGCAGGGCATAGTTTCGGTGAACTCCTGACTTGGATTGTGGAGGATGCCAGTTGTCGGCGCTAGGCGGTATTAAAGGGCTTCTGGCCGGTCGTTCCGTGCCGGCGTATTCTGCGTCGACTTTCGGCGTCGATGATGCACCGCAGGCGCCGCGTTTTGTTCGCTCCGCCAGGCGGCAGTTCATCCGTTTTCTGAGCAAAACCCCGCCAATGCGCGCCGGGGTGGGCAGTGCTCTAGCTTTAACCATCATTATCTCAGGCTGGCTGGCTGGGGCTGTGGCCGGTGGTCATGGTTCGGCCTTTCTGTCGGGTGCGGCGGCAACTGTTGGTCTCAAGGCGACTGACATTGTTATCACCGGGCAGGTTGAGACATCTGAGCGTGAGGTTCTTGCCGTTCTGGGGCTTCAGGACGGTAAATCCCTGGTTGGATTTGATGTCGATATGGCACGGTTGCGGCTGTTGGAGCTTCCCTGGGTGCGTGATGCTGCCATTCGCAAGTTCTATCCCGGTCAGCTCAAGATTGTCCTGACTGAAAAAAAGGCGGCTGCCGTTTGGCAGCGGGGTGACCGGCTTACCGTCGTTGAGAAGACCGGCAAGCCGATTGCAAAATTTGGCATCGCTGATCTGATCAACAACCGATTTTCCCATCTGCCTCATCTTGTTGGTGAGGGCGCTGCCGAACGGGCGCATGAGATTTTGTCTCTGGTCGCTCAATATCCCGATATTGCCAGCCATGTGCAGTCCTATACCCGCATTGCCAACCGGCGCTGGGATGTCGGGCTGGTCGATGGTGCGCGTATCAAGCTTCCCGAGGCCGAGACAAACCGTGCTCTTGCCCGGGTGGCACGTCTCAACACCAGCCAGAATTTGCTGGAACGCGATTTGACGGTGGTTGATGTGCGTCTCCCCGATCGTGTGGTGCTGCGTCTTGGTGATGATGCGGCGAAAACGCGGGCGGAACTTGTGGCAGATCGTCTGAAGGCGATGAAAAAGGCGGAGCGTAAACTTTGAGTTTTTTTGGTTCCTCCTCTGATTTACCCCGCCTGCGCAGGTTGTCTTCTTCCCGCACGACGACTGTGTCGGTGCTGGACATTGGCAGTACAAAAATCTGTTGCCTGATCGGCAAGCTGCGCCCCCGTGGTGACAGTTCTGTTTTGCCGGGCAGGTCGCACGCGATTGAGGTGATCGGCTTTGGTCATCAGCGCTCCCGCGGCATCAAGTCAGGTGTCGTTGTGGATATGGATGCAGCCGAGCAGGCGTTGCGTCTTGCGGTGGATCGCGCCGAGCGCTCTGCCGGGGTGACGGTGGATTCTCTGGTGCTGGCCGTTTCTGCAGGGCGTTTGTCCAGCGATACGTTTTCTTCAGGTATCACACTGGGGGGTGGTGAGGTTGCGGCTGGCGATATTCGGGCCGTTATGATGGCGGGAAATGATCATGTTGCCCGTTCTGATCGTGCAACTCTGCATGCGCTGCCGATCGGCTATACTCTTGATTCAAGGCATGGGATTGAAAATCCGCTGTCCATGGTCGGCGAAGAACTTGGCGTTGACATGCATGTTGTCAGTGCTGATGTCGCACCGTTGCGCAATCTCGAGAATTGCGTCAATCGGGCTCACCTTTCAGTCGACGGGATGGTTGCCACATCTTATGCGAGCGGACTTGCGGCTCTGGTGGATGATGAAGCGCGCATGGGTTGTGCCTGTATTGATATGGGCGGTGGGACCACCACGGTGTCGATTTTCTTTAACAACCGGCTTGTTTTTGCCGATGCGATAACGGTGGGTGGCAATCATGTCACCATGGATCTGGCGCGGGTTCTTTCAACGCCGGTTGAGGATGCGGAACGGATGAAGGTTCTGCACGGAACGGCTCTCACCACCCAGCTGGGTGAGGGGGAGATGGTTTCCATTGCACCCATTGGAGATGACCCGCGAACATTGTCGCATCAGATCTCGGTGGGGCAGATGGCTCAAATTATTCGCCCGCGTATTGAAGAGACCTTTGAATTGGTTCGTGAGCGCATCAACCGTTCCGGTTTTGCCGGTGTGGTTGGCAAACGGGTTGTTATCACCGGTGGCGCAAGCCAGCTGGGTGGAATTAGCGAAGTTGCTGGTCGTGTTCTGGGTGCCAATATTCGCATTGGCCGTCCCATGGGGGTGGCCGGCCTTCCAAAAACTGCAAAAGGCCCGGCGTTTTCTGCCGCAGCCGGACTTCTTATCTACCCGCAGATTGCTGATATTGAGTATGTCGGTCGATCTGGCGGTTTCACCAAAGCTTTCAACCAGCAGGGCAGTGGGGCATTCGCAAGAATGGGTCGCTGGTTGCGCGAAAGTTTCTAACACCACAGCCCGCGCAGAACGGGCAGACCACACAAAGGCCGTAATCAAATAGCGGACCGCCGATACCAAACGAGGATCAATCCTATGACAATCAATCTACAGAAGCCCGATATTACCGAGCTGAAGCCGCGGATCACCGTCTTTGGCGTCGGTGGTGGTGGCGGTAATGCAGTCAACAATATGATTACATCCGGCCTGGATGGTGTGGATTTTGTTGTTGCCAACACAGATGCACAGGCTCTGACAATGTCCAAGTCGGACCGCCTCATTCAGTTGGGTGTTGCCGTGACAGAAGGGCTTGGTGCCGGTTCCCGGCCTGAGGTCGGTGCTGCGGCGGCCCAGGAGTGTATTGACGAGATCAATGACCATCTTTCTGGGACCCATATGGCCTTTGTGACTGCCGGCATGGGCGGCGGCACCGGTACCGGCGCTGCTCCTGTGGTTGCCCGCGCTGCCCGTGAGATGGGCATTTTGACGGTTGGTGTGGTTACCAAGCCATTCTCGTTTGAAGGTAAGCGCCGTATGACGCTCGCCGAGGAGGGGATTTCCGAACTTCAAAAAAATGTCGATACGCTGATTGTTATTCCCAACCAGAATCTGTTCCGCGTTGCCAATGACAAGACAACCTTTGCCGATGCCTTCTCCATGGCCGACCAGGTGCTGTATTCGGGTGTTGCCTGTATTACCGATCTGATGGTGAAAGAGGGGCTTATCAACCTCGACTTCGCTGATGTGCGGTCTGTCATGCACGAGATGGGCCGTGCCATGATGGGTACGGGCGAAGCATCCGGAGAGGGCCGCGCGATGGCGGCGGCTGAAGCGGCGATTTCCAACCCATTGCTGGATGAAACCTCCATGTCGGGGGCTCAGGGCCTGTTGATCTCGATCACAGGTGGCCGCGACATGACCCTGTTTGAAGTGGATGAAGCTGCAACCCGCATTCGCGAGGAAGTGGACGAGGAAGCCAACATTATTCTTGGTGCGACCTTTGACGAGAGCCTTGAGGGAATTATCCGGGTATCCGTTGTTGCCACCGGCATTGATGGGGAACTTAACGCGGCCGCCAATCCCAATTCGCAGCGCATGAATGATGCCGCTGAACGGTTGCGTCAGTCGGCACAGCTGCGCAATGCGGCTCGTACGGCACCGTTGACCACGCCGGTTGCGGCATCGTCAGAAGCGGCAGAAACGGTCATGCCAAGTGCAATTGAGCCCGCAAGCGCCGCGCCTGCACCCGTTGAAGCGTCTGCCGTCGCGTTTGAACCGGACGCTGCAGACTTCAGCGATCCGATTTCTGATGAAGCTTTCCAGTCGGCACTTGAAGAGCAGATTAGTGCTCCGGCAAAGGAAACAACCGCTGCCGTTGCCTCGCATGATTCGGTTCCAAAGATGCCGGAAGTCTCTGATTTCCCTGCTGTTGTGCAACAGGAGGTCTCTGCTGAGACAAAACCTGTGGAAGAAAATGGTCCCATTGGCCTTCTGAAGCGCCTGGCCAGTGGCCTGGGCGGTTCATCCGGCGATGCGGCAACCAAGCCTGTGGAGCCGGCACCGGTGTCATCGCCATCGCGAGAAGACAACAACCCTTATGCGCCACCACGCAACGGGTCGCTCGATGTTCATGGTCGTCAGTCAACCGCCTCCAAGACGGCTTTAGACGACGATCAGCTTGATATTCCAGCGTTTTTACGCCGCCAGGCCAATTAATCCGGATATCGCGCAGTTTAACAGACTGTAACAAAAAGTGGTCAGTTTTAACTGGTCTCTTAAAGAATCGTTAAGGCTGATTGGGCAGTGTTTCCCGGTCAGCCTTTTCTTTTTTCAGGTAAATTTGGAAAGAGCGGAACGCGCAAAAATGTAGGGTGGCGTGTTAACACCGCGTAAGAAAGCGTGATTTGGAAGCACCCCCTGCGACCTGTAATGTCCGGCGAAGATGCTGGGGACAATGACTCGATAGAGGTACTCTTAGATTTTGGTCACGAAATGTGTCTTAATTATGTACAAAAGATTCGAGTTTGTAATTCCTGCAATCGTGGGGCGTAACGAAAATAGCCGTGTAGCAATGGCAATCGCGGGATCGGGGTACTGATGGGAATGAAAAGTTCAGGCGTACAGAACACGCTTGCCACTCGAGTAGATCTTTCGGGAACGGGAGTTCATAGCGGCAAACCAGTTTCAATCTCGTTGTTGCCTGCGGACGTTGATACCGGAATTGTGTTCCAACGTTGCGACCTTCCAAGTGATCAGCAACACGATATTCCAGCCCTTGTAACTTCGATAGGCGCGACGGACCTGTGTACGGTTCTGGGCGAACCTTCTGGTGTTCATGTGATGACAGTTGAGCATCTGATGGCTGCTCTGGTTGCATTACATGTCGATAACGTCATCGTTGAAGTCGACAGTGCCGAAATCCCAGTCATGGATGGCTCTTCAGAGGTTTTCGTTGAGGCAATTGATCAGGCCGGTCTTGAACAGCAGAACCGTCCGCGCCGCTATCTTCGCGTGTTGCGGGAAGTTCGGTTTGATATGGGTCCATGCTGGGGGATGTTCCTGCCGCATGAGACAACCCGCTACGAAGTTGAAATCGACTTTGAAGAAGAAATCATCGGACGCCAGAAATTCAGTTCCAACCTGACACCGGATGTTTTTCGCAAAGAGCTTTCCCGAGCCCGTACGTTTGGGTTCATGAAGGATGTTGAACGGTATTGGGCAGCTGGTTTTGCCCTGGGTTCAAGCCTCGATAATTCGGTTGTCATTTGTGACGACAACAACATCATCAACCCTGAAGGTTTGCGCTATAAGGACGAGTTTGTTCGCCATAAGACGCTCGATGCAGTGGGTGATCTGGCTCTTGCGGGATCGCAGATCCTTGGATGCTATAAGTCCTATCGTGGTGGCCACAAACTAAACGCGCTGGCCCTCCAGGCGCTCCTGTCCGACAGCAGCAATTATGAGTGGACAGATGTCCCGGTCGTGGGTCGTCCTGCATCGCGTGTTGAGCTGATGGCGGTATCCGGTCCTGCCTATTCGGCAGATAAAAGCTGAAATCGCTCATAGTCTAAAATGATGGTTACTGCGGCAAAAGCCGCAATCCCAATGGGTTTTTTGGGGAATTTGCCTCAAAAATGCAGCAATTCAGCGTGATGATAAGTCGTTGTTAGTTGTCTGATTGGTGGTGACGTTGTACGATGGTCATCGTGGGGATAACAGTCGAACATAGTGTGGAAGTGCCAACATGATGATCATGGGAATATCCTTGTTGGGAGCGTCATTAAACAGGATCAAACCGAGACTTTCGGTTGCAGCTGCTGTGACTGGAGCGATCATGCTTGGTGCCTGTGCGAAGGATACCTCCACAAGCGCCTTTGTTGATCCAACAGTTCCTGCTGACAAATTGTACAATGAAGCGCTTGCCAATATCGACAACGGCAATTTCCGCCAGGCTGAGTTGAAGTTCAAGAAACTCGACCGCCAGCACCCTTATTCGTCGTATTCGCGTAAATCCGGTGTGATGTCGACATTCATTGCCTATCGTCAGGGCAATTATCCAACGGCAGTTGCAAACGGAAAGCGTTTTGTTTCGCTTTATCCTTCGAACTCCGAAGCACCTTACGCGCAATATCTGATCGGCATGTCCTATTACCGCCAGATCGTCGATGTGACCCGTGATCAGGCTGCTGCAAAAAATACCATCAAGGCAATGAACGAGCTGATTGAGCGGTATCCCGAGAGCGAATATGTCGAGGATGCCAAACGCAAGAGACGTGTTGCCAGGGATCAACTGGCCGGCAAGGAAATGCTGGTGGGGCGCTACTATCTTGAGCGCAAGGAATATCTGGCGTCGATCAATCGTTTCCGCACGGTCGTAGAGCAGTATCAGGACACGCGCCATGTGGAAGAGGCGCTCGCCCGGCTTACGGAATCCTACTACGCGCTTGGTTTGCAGAGTGAGGCACAGACGGCGGCTGCCGTGCTGGGCCACAACTTCCCCGAAAGCCAGTGGTATAAGGATTCCTACAATCTGCTTCAAACCGGTGGATTGCGCCCACAGGAAAACCGGGGATCATGGATTTCCCGGGCTGCCAAGACGATTCTGGGCGCCTAATTCACGCTTTCATTGATGCATCTGCCGCCGCTGGTTTGCGCAATGGCGTTTTGTTCCAATAAAACCCGGCGTAAGGCGTAATCACGCTGGTTCGTGGGCGCAGCATTGTCTATTGTTATATTGCTTGAGAATTTCGGGTTTTTCACGGCAATTGCTGACCAATGCTTTCCGCCCTTTCCATTCGCGATATCGTCCTAATCCGCTCGCTGGATATCGAATTTGATTCCGGCCTCGCTGTTCTGTCCGGTGAAACCGGAGCAGGCAAGTCCATTTTGCTGGACGCGCTTTCACTCACGTTGGGGTCGCGCGGCGATGGAGACCTTGTCCGTGTTGGACAGAACCAGGGTCAGGTCAGCGCGGTTTTTGATGTTATGTCCGATCACCCGGTATTCGCATTTCTCCAGGAAAATGAACTGCTTGAGGACGAGCAGGAGCAGAGTATTATCCTTCGAAGGACTCAGGGACGTGATGGTCGTACCAAGGCGTATATCAACGACCGTCCCGTGAGCGTGGCATTGCTGAAAGCCGTTGGCCAAAGGCTGGTGGAAATTCATGGTCAGCATGAAGAACGTGCGATGATTGACCCGGTTGCCCACCGCATGCTGGTTGATGCTTTTGGAGGATTGGGGGATGACGTTTCGTCTGTCCGCGACAAGCATGAACTATGGCGGGAAGCGGCCAGGGCACTGCAACAACTTGAAGCCCGTGTCGCCAAAGCTGCAGAGGAGGCGGATTATCTGCGCGCCAGCGTTGATGAACTGACCTTGCTTTCGCCTCGCGAGGGTGAGGAAGAGGAGCTTGCCGGCAGACGCCAGACCATGATGGCCGCAGAGAAGATTGCCTCAGATATCGGTGAGGCCCATCAGGTGCTGGCGGGACCTGCTGCACCCACTCCCACCCTGATAAGTGCCATGCGCACGCTGGAGCGCAAGGCTGATACGGCTCCGGGCCTGCTGGACACGGCAATTGATGCGTTTGGTTCGGCGGTGGACGCTCTTGCGCAGGCAGAAAGCGAATTGGAACGAGCGTTACGGCTTTCGGAGTTTGATCCGCAGGAATTGGAATTGGCAGAGGAGCGGTTGTTTGCCCTGCGCGCCGCTTCCAGAAAATATGGCGTTCCGGTGGAAGGGCTGGAGGCCCATGCCCAACAGTTGACGCAACAGCTTCACGATCTCAATGCGGGTGAAGAAAAGCTGGAAGAATATAAAAACAAGGCGACTGCGGCATTCGCGATATTAAGGGATGCCGCCATTATTTTGTCTCAAAAACGCAAACAGGCCGGGGAAGCTTTGTCTCAGAAAGTCATGCTGGAACTGCCTGCTCTGAAGCTTGAGCAGGCGCAGTTTATTGTTGAACAGGTGACCAGCGAAGACGAGATCACCGCCGATGGGATCGATACCATTGAGTTTCATGTTCAAACCAACCCTGGAACACGACCCGGCGCGATGATGAAGGTCGCTTCAGGGGGGGAGTTGTCGCGTTTTCTGTTGGCGCTGAAAGTCGCGCTGGCTGATCGTGGCTCTGCGCCAACATTGGTGTTTGACGAAATTGATACCGGAGTGGGCGGGGCGGTTGCGGATGCTATCGGCGCACGGCTGGCCCAACTGGCGAAGCACGTGCAGGTTCTTTCAGTAACCCACGCTCCGCAGGTTGCTGCGCGTGCGGAGGCCCATTTTCTGATTTCAAAGGGTGGCGAGGCCGCTGTCGAAACGAAAGTGCAGGTCATTCAGGATGAACAGCGTCAGGAAGAAATTGCCCGTATGCTGGCCGGTGCTGAAGTCACAGCCGAAGCCCGTGCGGCTGCGGCCCGCTTGTTGGCGACGGGGTGAGTAAGGTGGCTAAGGATGTCGACAAACTGGAGCCGGAGGAAGCCGCCGCCGAATTGGCAACACTGGCTGCTGAAATAGCCGCGCATGATGCCCTTTATTATCAGGATGATGCACCAAAGGTCTCTGATGCGGAATATGATGCTTTGCGGCAACGCAACCTGGCCATTGAAGACCGGTTTCCTGATCTTGTTAGACCGGACTCGCCGTCAAAATCCGTTGGAACGGCTGTTCAAAGCAAGTTTGAAAAAATTGCGCATGAAGTGCCAATGCTTTCGCTGGACAATGCCTTTGACGACTCTGACGTGTTTGATTTCGTGGGGCGCGTTAAACGTTTTCTGAAATGGCCCGAAGATGTTCCACTTCTGCTGACGGCGGAGCCGAAGATCGATGGTCTCTCACTTGCCTTGCGTTATGAGAAGGGTGTCCTTCAATCGGCAGCAACGCGGGGGGATGGTGCGGTCGGGGAGAACGTGACAGCCAATGCGTGCACAATCAGCGATATTCCCCAAAAGCTGACCGGGCAAGATATTCCCGATGTGGTGGAAGTTCGCGGAGAGGTGTTTCTTGGCAAGAAAGACTTTCAGGCACTCAATCAGCGTATGGAGGATGAAGGAAAACCAACTTACGTTAATCCGCGCAACACGGCTGCGGGATCACTGCGCCAGCTGGACGCGAATATAACCGCCAGCCGGCCGCTCAGGTTCTTTGCCTATGCCTGGGGAGCCATGAGCCACATGCCTCTAGACAGTCAGTTTGGTATGGTTGAGCTGTTCCAGGACTGGGGTTTTGTCATCAATCCGTTGATGGGGCGTTTTGATCAGGTTGATGATCTGCTGGCGCATTATCGTAAAATTGAAGAGCAGCGTGCCTCTCTGGACTATGATATCGATGGTGTTGTCTACAAAGTCGATGATCTGAAACTGCAAACGCGGCTGGGTTTTGTCTCCCGGTCGCCGCGCTGGGCCATCGCACATAAATTCCCCGCTGAACTGGCGACGACAATTCTCACAGATATCGAAATTCAGGTTGGCCGGACGGGGGCTTTGTCTCCCGTTGCCCGGCTTGAACCGGTAACGGTGGGCGGCGTGGTGGTTTCAAATGCGACGCTCCACAATGAAGACTATATCGCCGGTATCGGATCGAATGGTGAACCAATCCGCGAGGGGCGTTCTCTCCAGATTGGCGATACCGTGACAATCTATCGTGCGGGTGACGTTATTCCCAAAGTTATGGATGTTGACCTGAGCAAGCGTCCTTCGGATTCTGTGCCCTATGTTCTTCCTGATATCTGTCCCGCCTGCGGTAGTGCTGCGGTGCGTGAGAAGAATGTGAAGACCGGCCGGCTCGATTCTGTGCGCCGTTGTACAGGCGGCCTGATATGTCCGGCGCAGGCTGTTGAGGGCATAAAACACTTTGTGTCACGCAACGCGTTTGACATTGACGGGTTTGGTGAAAAGCAGGCGGAAGCCTTTTATAAATGGGGGCTCATTGCCAACGTTGCGGATATTTTCACACTAAAAGAACGCGATTCACGGTCTTTAACCCGGCTTAAGAACCGCGACGGGTTCGGTGATCTGAGCGCGTCGAACCTTTTTGATGCGATCGATGCCCGGCGCATGATTGATTTTCACCGCTTCATATTTGCGTTGGGAATTCGCCATGTGGGGGAAGGCAATGCAAAACTGTTTGCGCGGCACTATCAAAATGTCGAGGCTTTTCTCACAGCAGTCGAAGAAGCCAGTGGATTTGAGGGTGCCGCCTGGGAGGATCTGGTCAATATTGATGGAATCGGTGAAACGGCAGCGCGGGCACTGGTGCAGTTTTTTGCAGAGGCTCACAACCGGCGCGTGGTTGATGCCCTGTTGCAGGCCATCACGGTCAATCCTGCTGAACAGACTTCCAGCGATTCACCGGTTGCAGGCAAAACCGTCGTCTTTACCGGGTCTTTGGAGCGAATGACCCGTGATGAGGCAAAGGCGATGGCGGAGCGGATGGGAGCAAAGGTTGCCGGTTCGGTATCGGGCAAGACTGATCTTCTGGTTGCCGGTCCGGGGGCGGGATCCAAGCTGAAGAAAGCATCTGAACTTGGCGTCGAGACCATCGACGAGGACGGCTGGTTTGAGTTGACCGGCCTATGATCACACCTCATCGCCGCGATGTCCGGGATGGGATACGTGATGCTCTCCCGGTTATCTTCGCGGTTCTCCCATTTGCGGCTGTTTTTGGGGCATTGGCGAACGATTCGGGATTCTCGTTGTCTGAAACGATGTTGGCCAGCGGCCTGATTTATGCCGGGGCAAGCCAATATGTCATGCTCGATCTGCGAGGGCAGCAAGCGTCTGCCTGGTTGATCGTTCTGGCAATTTTTGCGGTGAATTTTCGTCACGTGCTGTATTCGGCATCGATTGGCCGACACCTTCAGGCCTTTACGGGTTGGCAAAAGGCGCTGGCCTTATTTTTGCTTGTTGACCCCCAATCTGCGGCGGGTGAAGAACGAGCTGCCACAAGCGGTTTGCGGCCTGCCTATTATTTTTCATACGCAGCTGTCATTTACGGTGTCTGGATGGTGGGCAATGTGATTGGTGCCCTGTTTGGCAACCTGATCGAGGACCCGGCAGTCTTTGGCTTCGATTTCATTCTACTGCTTTATTTCACGGGGCTCATTGTCGGGTTTCGCACCCGCCCGAATTTCTTTTGGGTGCTTTTGGCCAGTGTTCTGGCATCACTTCTGGCATTCTGGACGGTGGGCAGCCCATGGCACATTTCGATAGGTGGCGGGGTCGGCTTGTTGGTCGCAGCAATGCTGGTGAACCCGGACAGGCAGCAAGAACCCCCTGACGGTGAGCGTCATGTCTGATCTGGTTCTGCTCATATTGGCCGGTGCTGTTGCCACCTATGTTACGCGAATTTCGGGCCATCTGATCCTTTCGCGCTTTGGTGCAATCCATCCCAGGGTCGAAGCCGCATTGGATGCTGTGCCAACGGCCGTGCTGGCCGCGCTGGTTGCTCCCTCGGTCATTACCCGCGGGGTGCCTGAAATGCTGGCGGTTGCCATAGCGGCGCTGGTTGCAACACGGTTTTCAATGACGGCCACAGTGGCGACAGGTGTCGGTACAGTTGTTGTCATGCGCTATCTGAACTTGTGAGATTCAGTTCAGGCGGAGGCTGCCGGCAGGTCGCGGGTTGCCGGCTCTGTCGCCTGTTTGAGCCACAGGGCAACCTCTTCTGTTACCAGAGGTGTGATTTCGCGCCGCACCCAGCCATGATACGCGTTCAGCCAGTGAAGCTCGGCGTCGGTCAATATGGACGTATCAATCAGGCGCTGATCAATTGGAGCAAGAGTAAGGGTTTCGAAACCCAGCATTGCGATATCACCATCGGGAATTTCGGTTGCGTTGCGCACCAGAACGAGATTTTCGATGCGAATGCCAAACTCGCCCTCCCGGTAATAGCCCGGTTCGTTGGAAAGAATCATGCCGGGCAACAGTTCCTGAGTACCCCGCCGCGAAATGTTCTGCGGCCCTTCATGCACTGAAAGATAAGACCCCACGCCATGTCCGGTGCCGTGCGCGTAGTCAAATCCGTTTTGCCACAGCGCGTTGCGTGCCAGAACGTCAAGGTCCATGCCTCTGGTGCCCTTTGGAAAACGAGCCAGAGACAGGGCAATGTGTCCCTTCAATACCAGAGTAAATGTGTGCCGCTGTTCCTGCGATGGTTCACCTATCGCAATTGTGCGTGTGATGTCGGTCGTACCGTCATCATACTGTCCGCCTGAATCACACAAATAGAGCTCGCCATCACCGAGGATGCGATTGGTGGTCTGCGTGACACGATAATGTACGATTGCTCCGTTTGGGCCTGAACCAGAAATGGTGTCGAAAGAGATATCCTTTAGTGGAAGGGAAGGGGTGTCCATCTGGGCCAGGTTGGTGCGCGTTGCTTCCAGTTTTTTTGCGGCTTCGATTTCGTCAATCGTACCTGGTGGTTGTTTGTCGAGCCAGGCCAGGAAAGTGGCAAAGGCGACCCCATCTCTTTTGTGGGCGGCCCTTGCACCGGCAATTTCGGCGTCGTTCTTGACGGCTCTTGGTAGGCGGGCCGGGTCTTTGGCTTCCACCACGGTTCCACCTGCATCCGTGATGATCTGTGTGAATGCGAAGGCGGCCAGATCCGGATCCAGCATGATGCGCGCATCCGGTGACAGGTGTTTGAGTTCTTCCACCAAATCATCTGGAGCGTGCAGGTCCGCCGTCTGGGTTAGAAACGCCCTTGTTTCAATATCCAGCTTGCTCTGGTCGATAAAAAGCAGGGGCAACTCTCCTGCCCGCAGGATGGCATGGGCAAGGGTGATGGGTGTGTGGGCCACATCGCTGCCGCGGATATTGAAGAGCCAGCAGATAGAGGAGGGGTCTGTCAGCACGCAGGCCTTGGCGTTATTTTTTTGGAGTGCTGCATCCATTTCTATCATTTTTTCGCGGGTCGTACGCCCTGCAAAAGCGGAGTCATGAATGTGTGCCGGTTCGGCAGGAATTGCCGGCTGATCGACCCAGATCTTATCGACTGGGTTTTCAGTAAGAAACTTTATCGAAGCATTGGCATCCTTTGCCGCAGCGCGAATTCTGGCGACTTCGTTTGCCGTGTGAAACCATGGATCAAGACCAATTTGGGTATTTGCCCCGGCATTGCGCGCAAGCCAGGTGTTGGAGGGAGCGGAGACATAGTCCTCGATCTCCCAATGTTCGCCATCGATCTGATCAGCGGCCTGCAAGGTGTAGCGGCCATCAACAAACAATACGGCTCTGTCATCCGTGACAACCGCCTCGCCAGCAGAGCCGGTAAAGCCGGTCAGCCATGCAAGGCGCTCTGCGTTAGCGGGCAGGTATTCGTTTCTCTGCTCATCCGCATGGGGAACAAGGACCGCCTGAACCCCCTGACTTTGCATGTGTTTGCGCAGTTTCTTAAGGCGGTCGTCGCCAGTGACCGGGTCTGTAGGTGGATCGAAATTCTGAAACATAATAGCGCTCGTATCACCACTTTTGCTCAAGCTTATCACACGCCACTTCATTGATGCGAGCGGCATCAGCGGCCCGGGCCCAGTTATTTGTTACAACTTCCTGAATCCAGGTATGCAGGTAGTGCATATCTAGTTTGCGGTTGCCCCTCTACCAGAACAAAGCTGAAAGCCTATCTTCGGTCTGTAAGTGATGAACACAGATGAACCGAACAAAAGAGGATAGGATTATGGGACTTCGCAATACATTTGACCGCCTGATCGCCGCTCGTGAAAAACAGGCCCGCCGTTACGTCAATGGTGCTTTGCTCAGCATGAACGACGACGTTCTGGCACAGGCAGGCTATAACCGCGATGAACTGAAAATGCAGGGTTCCGCCGTCTACCCTTTCTGATTTTTCCAGATATCAGTCAAAAAGAAGGCGGGCATTGACCCGCCTTTTTTTGTCTGGTGCTTCCGGTCAGGGCAGGCGCATCAGGATTGTCAGCCAGCCGTCACGTATATGCCAGCGCTCAAGAACAAGACCTTGTCGACGATAAGCTGCCGTGATTCGGGGTCGCTGGTGCGGTAAAAGACCGGAAAGAATGACCTTCGCTCCTCGTGCAAGATACTGTCGCATGGGGCCTGCCAGACCCTCGAGCGGACGCGCGAGAATATTTGCGAAAACCAGGTCTGCCTCTCCAAAGGCATCGAAAGCCGGATTTTGGAATCCGGTTGCTGTGACAGCCCTGATCTGGCTTCCAACGCCGTTTAGTATTGAGTTTTCGCGCGCCACTTTAACAGCGACCGGATCGATGTCGGTGGCGAGGATGGGAATGTTCAGGCTTTTGGCAAGAGAAATTGCCAGCACACCGGAACCGGTACCCACATCAAGTGCGCGTCGAATGGGTTGGCGACTGTTCTCACAGCGCAGACAAAGTTCCAGTATATCGAGACAGCCGGCTGTCGTGCCATGATGGCCGGTTCCAAATGCCTGACCTGCATCAATCTCGACAGGTATGCGTTTGTGCCGAGCCTGTGTGCGGTCATGCGACCCATGAATGAAGAAACGCCCGGCTGAAACCGGGGATAGACGATGCAATGTTGAACTGACCCAGTCGATGTTCTCCAGTGTTTCCTCCTGAAGATCGAGACCAAAAGCATCGCTGCCGAGCCGCTGGCGTATGATCTCTTTCCAGCGTTCCTTGTCGCTGGCCTCAACATAAACTGAATAACACCAGATGCCCGTGTTCTCTTCCGTCTCGAATAAGGCGGTTGGCACACCGTCTTCTTCAAAACCGTCGTCGAGCAGTGACGCGATATGGTGTGCCTCTGGCTTGCGGGCCATGAGGAATAGGCGTGCCTGGTTCATGTGACTTAATCCTTGCCGGGACCACCCGCTGTTTGTCGGTTTTCTGAGGATGGAGGGCCAAAGGCAATCAATATATGCCCCGGAGCGGGGAGGTTTTCTGCCCGGTGCTGTTGGAAAACGAAGTCTCCATTTTCTTTTTTCCAGAATAGAAGTGCCGTATCTTCTCCCTGGGCTTCAAGGTAATCGTCGAAACTGAACGCGTCGCTCAGTTTGGTTGCTTGAAATACCCACCCTGCCTGCAGTTGCCT